>NZ_JAYGQQ010000002.1:0-550635 GCF_035012785.1 Xanthomonas sp. WHRI 8932A | reverse complement strand
AATTGGGAATTGGGAATTGGGAATTGGGAATTGGGAATTGGGAATTGGGAATTGGGAATTGGGAATTGGGAATTGGGAATTGGGGGGCGAGGGGCGAGAGGCGAGAGGCGGGAATCTAATACCGCCACTGAGGCACGGGCGTTGAGCCGCCCCGCCGCAGCCACAACCGCCCCAGTCGACACACGCCCTCATGGCGCCACTGCGACCCGAATTTTTCAGAGGCATAGCCGTGCTGCAACCATCGCGATATCGCGTGGCCGTTTTGTCTTCGCGAAACACATCGGCAGGACGGGTGAGACCTAGAACGCCGCCCCGCAGCACCGCACTCGGCAACGCAGGCAGTTCGGGGACGCGGCCTACCACGCTCGCCGATGCGCATCGCCCGGCTGGCACCGCCACAGCGGACACACCGCCCAGCGCTAGCTTTCGTGACCCGTCAGCGCAGCAGCACCAGCCGCCACTCCCTCAACCGACGAAGTGCTGATACCCACGCTGTGGGGGTTGCCAGGGATGGCCGTCGGCGTCGTGCACCACCACGCCTGGTGCAGCAACGATCTGGCCGATGCGCGTGGCAGCCACGCCGGCAAATGCTATTGCCTGCAGCACCGCATCACGGTGCTGTGGGGCAGCGGTGAAACACAGTTCGTAGTCGTCGCCGCCGCCCAATTGCCAGCCGATGCACTGCAACGCGCTGATTCCGTCGCCGCGCGGCATCTGCGGCAGATCAGTCAGTGCCAGGTGCGCGCCCACACCACTGCGTTCGCACAGATGGCCCAGATCGGCCAACAGGCCGTCGGAGACATCCACGCAGGCATGGGCAAGCCCACGCAGCCGCAATCCTGCCTGCACACGCGGCTGCGGACGCAGCAAACGGCTGCGCCATGCTTCATGCAGCGGATCCGCCGCCACACGCGTGACATCCAACGCGCCGGCCTGCCACAGCGACAACGCCGCCGCCGCTTCGCCGAGCTGGCCGGTCACCCACACGTCATCGCCCACACGCGCGCCATCGCGACGCAGCGCAGCCCCCGGCGGCACGCTGCCGATCGCGGTGACCGCGCACGACAATGGCCCGCGCGTGGTGTCACCGCCGACCAACGCGATGCCATGCGCATCGGCAAGCGCGAAGAATCCATCGGCAAATGCGTCCACCCACGCCAGATCGTCGTGCGGCAATGACAGCGACAAGGTGCACCAGCGTGGCTGCGCGCCCATCGCGGCAAGGTCGGACAGGTTGACCGCCAGCGTCTTCCAGCCCAGATCGTCGGCAAGCGTTTCGTGCGGAAAATGCACACCGGCATTGAGCGTGTCGGCAGTGATGGCCAACTGCTCGCCGGCCGGCGGCTGCAGCAACGCCGCGTCGTCGCCGATGCCCAGCGGCACATCGGCACGCACGGCAATGCGCGCGCGCAGACGCGCAATCAGATCAAATTCGGGCATGGCAACGGGAATCGGGAATGGAGAATGGAGAATCGCAAATGCGGCGGGTGGTCGCGAGCAGTGGGGCTCTTCACGATTCCCCATTCCCGACTCCCGATTCCCGCGGCTCAGGCGCCGCTGACGCCGCCCGACTCGACCTTGCGCCACTCCACTGCAGCGCGATCCAGCACGCCGTTGACGTAGGTGTGCCCGTGTTCGGAGCCGAAGCGCTTGGCGGTTTCGATCGCTTCGTTGATCACCACGCGGTATGGCACGTCCTGCCGATGCAGCAGCTCAAAGGCGGCCAGACGCAGCACCGCACGCTCGATCGCATCGACCTCTTCCACGCCGCGATCCAGATACGGCGTCAACGCGGTATCCAGCTCGGCGCGATGGGTGAGCACGCCTTCCACCAGGCTTTCGAAGTACGCCAGGTCGGCCACTTCGTGCGCCTGCTCATGCGCAAACTGGCCGATCACCTGCTTGGCGAAACCACCCGAGATCTGCCAGGCATACACCGCCTGCAAGGCGCGGCGGCGCGCGCGCGAGCGCAGCACCGGGTCGATACCGTCGCGACGGCCGTGGCGGGCATGTCCACCGGACTTGCTCATGGCAACAACTCCATCAAATTCACCAGTTCCAGTGCGGCAAGCGCGCATTCCTCGCCCTTGTTGCCATGGCTGCCGCCGGCACGCGCCTCGGCATCTTCCACCCGCTCGACCGCCAGCACGCCATTGAGCACCGGCACGCCGGTCTGCAATTGCACGCTCATCAGGCCTTCGGCACACAGGTCGGCCACATGTTCGTAGTGGCGGGTATCGCCACGGATCACGCAGCCCAGCGCGATGATCGCGCCGTGCTGGCCGGACTGCGCCACGCGGTTGGCAGCGATCGGAATTTCCCAGGCGCCCGGCACGCGGATCACGTCGATGGCGTCCTCGCCGACGCCGTTGCCGGCCAGGCTCTGGCGTGCACCGGCAACCAGCACGTCGGTGATACGGGCATTCCAGCGGCTGGCGATGATCGCAAAGCGCGCGGTGGTGGGGCGAAGATCGCCTTCGTAGTGGGTCATGCGGGTCGGCAACTCGAGGGGGCGGGAAGTTTAACAGCTGCCGGGCCCAGGCCCGGCCGACATCTGAGGCAGCGGCCCGCCGAAGCAGGCACTGCCGGGCGTCCTGGACGCCCTGGTGTACCAGCTGCAGCGCGTTGTGCCAGCGGCATGCGGTTGTCGACGGGCCACGGGCGACATCACCGCCACCCGCTCCTTCGACGCCCGCACCCGCTAGCCACCACGCGCTGGCTGAACTGGATGCGCTACGGCACTGCGGTCGGCGGCACCGAACGCACCGCTTCGCCCGCGTGGCATTCCAGATACTCCACCACTTCCAGCCCGAAGCCGGCCAGGCCGACCTGGCGGCGCGGGGTGCCCAGCACGCGCAGCTTGCCCAGGCCCAGTTCGGCCAGGATCTGCGCGCCGGCACCGTTGCGACGCCACTGGCTGACATCCTTGGCATTGGTGGCGGCCTCGGGCTGCTGACGCAGCCGCGCCAACAGCGATTCGCTGTCGCGCGGGGCCGACAGCACCACCATCACGCCCTGCCCTTCGGCAGCGATCGCACGCAAGGCATCGGTGGCGGCCACGCCGAAATCATCGCGCTGCCAATGCAGCAGATCGGCCAGCGGGTTTTCCACCTGCACGCGCACCAGCGTGGGGGTGTGCGGATCGGCCGCGCCGCGCACCAGCGCAAAGTGCAGGTCGTGCGCGATGCGGTCGCGGTAAGTCACCAGTTTGAACGGCCCGAACTCGGTGGTGATGTCGCGCTCGTCCACACGCTCGACGGTGTGCTCGTTGGCCAAGCGGTACGCGATCAGATCGGCGATCGAGCCCATCTTCAGCCCATGCTCGCGGGCGAACACTTCCAGCTGCGGGCGGCGCGCCATGCTGCCATCCGGGTTGAGCACTTCCACCAGCACACCGGCAGGTTCCAGCCCCGCCAGCATCGGCAGATCGCTGGCGGCTTCGGTGTGCCCGGCACGGGTCAGCACGCCACCGGGCTGGGAAATCAGCGGGAAGATGTGACCCGGCTGACTCAGGTCCTGCGGCTTGGCATCCGGGCGCACCGCGGTCCGCACCGTGTGCGCACGGTCGTACGCCGAAATACCGGTGGTGACGCCCTCGGCCGCCTCGATGCTGACGGTGAAGTTGGTCTGAAACTGCGCGGTGTTATTGCGCACCATCGGCGCCAAACCGAGTTGCGCGCACCGCTCGCGGGTCAGCGACAGACACACCAGCCCGCGCGCGTGGGTCACCATGAAATTGATGTCCGACGGCTTGACCAGCTCGGCGGCCATGATCAGATCGCCCTCGTTTTCGCGGTCTTCATCATCGACGATCACCACCATGCGCCCGGCACGCAACTCTTCGATCAGCTCGGGAACCGGCGCAAAATTCATGCCTCACCCCGCGTGCCGAGCAAACGTTCGACATAGCGCGCGACCAGATCGATTTCCAGATTCACCGCAGCGCCTACCGCAGTGGCCGCAAACGCGGTATTGGCGACCGTGTGCGGAATCAACGCCACTTCAAAGCCGTCCTGGTCCACTTCGTTGACGGTGAGGCTGACACCATCCACGCAGATCGAGCCCTTCTTGGCCACGTAGCGCAGCACCGCCGGTGGCGCCGCAAACCGCCAGCGCTGCGCGCGCGCATCCTCGTGCACCGATTGCACCTGACCCAGACCATCGACGTGGCCACTGACCAGATGCCCGCCAAGGCGGTCGGTCGGGCGCATCGCACGTTCCAGATTGATCACCGCGCCTTCCGGCAACGCGCCCAAGGTGGTCAGCGACAGGGTTTCGGTGGACGCATCGGCCTGAAAACTGCTCGCGTCGAACGCGATCACGGTCAGGCAAACGCCATTGACCGCGATGCTTTCACCCAATTGGACCGCGTCGAACGGCAAGCTGCCGACAGCGAAGGTAAACCGCATATCGCCACCCTGCGGTTGGCGCGCCGCCAGACGGCCCACGCCTTCAATGATTCCGGTAAACATCAGCGCACCCCCGTTTGCAGTAGCGATCGGGGTGAGTTGGCGCGATGGAAGGTCGCGATGCAACGCGACAGGTGATGCAAATACATAGTCGTTTCTCGCAGAAGTTGAGCGAAAAACGCCGCAAGGCAAAGCAAACAGGCGCGCGCACAGCCGCAAGGGCTGCGCGTTGGCCGTCTTCTTTCATCCGGACTATACCGTCGGCTCCGGCATCGGACCGGATCTGCTGACCTTCGCACCACGCCCGGCACATAACGCCCCGGACACCGCTGCGAAGCGCTCGCGGGCTCGCACGCTTGCACGTGCCTACCGCCGGTGGGGAATCGCACCCCGCCCTGAAGACGTTCGTAAGTACCGGCGAACCGGCCGGCGCAGTTTAACAGCGCACATCGGCGCCATTGCTGACCACCAGCTAAGGCCAACAGGACGCTGTGTCGTGTCAGGAATTTCCCCATAGCCAGTTTTGTGAAGAGTCTGTTAAATTGCGCGCCGCGGCGGGAGACGTCGCGCTTTTTTCCAGCCTGCAACAGGCCGGAAGACACGGACATCAACTCAGAGAGAACACTTATGCGCACCACCCTGATTCTGGCTGCCCTGCTGGCCGCCACCCCGTTTGCCGCCGCTGCTGAAGGCCTGAGCTACAGCTACGTCGAAGGCGGCTGGAACCGCACCGAAATCACCGTGAACGGCGATTCGGACGATCTCGACGGCGGCTACCTGCGCGGTTCGTGGAAGATTGCCGAGCCGGTCTACCTGCTCGCCGGCTACCAGCGCGCCAGCAAGGATTTCAACCTCGGCTCTGGCTTTGTGCTCGAAGGCACCTTGCAGCAGGCCAGCTTCGGTATCGGCTATCGCCAGGAAATGACCGAGCGCGTCGAGTTCATCGCCGACATCAGCGTGCTGCGCTCCAAGGTCGAATCCGACCTGCGCCTGCGTGGCCGTGCGATCGACGACTCCTCCGACACCAGCAGCCTGGGCTTCGGTAACCTCGGCCTGCGTGGCAAGCCCTCGCCGCGGACCGAAGCATGGATCAAGGCCGGCTACATCGACGGCAGCGACGTGGACGAAGGCGAATTCGTCGGCACCCTCGGCGGCCAGGTGAACTTCACCCCGACCTGGGGCCTGGTCGGCGAAGTCCAGTTCATCGACAACGCCAATCAGTACCGTGTCGGCGTGCGCGCAAGCTTCTGATCGACGCGCTGCAGCTACAAAAAAGGCTCCGCTTGCGGAGCCTTTTTTGTGTCCGGCCACTCCTGGCGCGATTAGGGTATCCCTGAAGGCAAATGCGTTTCGCCAAGGTAGATCCATACCCGTAGATTGCTTACAAATCGAAATGCCGCTTGCGCACCATTCGCAGTCTGGACCGTGCACCCCGACGGAACTCCACAAATCAGGTTCGCGGCTGAAGCACTCACCAACACCTCAGCCGACGCACTCGCCAATGTCCAACGCAGGCAGGACACATACGGCAAATCAGAGGGCACCAGGCCAAGTACACCATCCATCGACTTGCGGGAAGCGATTCAGAGCCAGCGGCGTACCTCCGCGCGGTACACCGCATACTGAGCCTGGAAGCGTGCCGACAGGCAGCGCTCCTCGGGCAGTATCTGAAAAACCGTTATGTAGCCGATAAACAGCGCAACTGCGAACAGGCCAAGCACCTGACCACGGCACATGACCCAGCCCAGCAATACCAGGGCATAGCCTAGGTACATCGGGTTACGCGAGTAGCGATACAGCCCGGATGTCACCAACGCAGAGGACCGTTCCGGGTGCAGTGGATTGACCGTGGTATGCGCAGTCCGAAACATGACTTTCGACCATGCATTGATTGAAAGGCCAAGCGCAAGACACAGCACGCCAACGGTAATGCACACACGCGAGTAGAACGCTCCGGGCAATAGCCACACCACGGCTGCAAGCACCACCAGCAGAATGGGCGGTGGAACCCGCGTCTCTAGCACCTGCAACATCGCACGCACGCTTGCTGCGATTTGCATCTGGGAACGTCCAGAAGCCGGAGCATGCCGTCGACCACGACACCAACGCCACATCCTGCTACTGATTGATCGTGGTTTCGATGACATCGACGATCTCACTGACGGGGATCGTGAAAACTCCAGCGTTGCCTTCTTCAAAAGCAGTCCGCCAGGTTGTGTAGCCCTCCAGATACTCCGGGTTCACCGCGGCCTGGCCGACAAGCGTCGTCACGGAGCTTTCGAGTGTCGTTCTGGACACCGGAGAATGCGGCAACTCCGTTGAGATGGCGTTGGGCGCATGCGCATTTTTTACCCGAACGTCGCGAATGCTGATATGGAACACTTCGCCAATCTTCGGTTCGATCTCGATCCTGTTGATCTGCAGCGTCGATCCCGGCTCTTCGGCCCTGTTGTGGTACTCCCAAACTTGCCCTTCCGCAAACTGCCGGGCTTGGGCAGTGTCCATGGTCATAGTGAGAAATCCGATGACAAGAAGAAAAGTGAGATTCATCTAAAGAGGCTTAAGAGCACGTGTTGGTCAGCAGTGTCTAACGGTCGCCTGCATCGCTGGTCCCTTCGGACCTGCCCTGCCCCAAGGCAGGCAACGCATTCGATACGGTCATCATCAGGCCTCAAGGCTTACAGAACACGTGAGTTACAGAATCAGCAGCCTGCAACATTCTCTTGCACCAGGGCTACCGCTCATTCAACGGCATCAGGCAGATAGCGCAGCCGCAGGTCTTGGCCAAGTTGGCGCACATCGGCCAAATGCAGCGTGCGACGCTGCACCATGGTGTCGATGCCAAGCCCGGCCAACAACGGTCTGGCGGCATCGCCCAGCACCACCGGCGCCAGATAGACCAGCAGTTCGTCGACCAGACCAGCTTGCAGCAGCGCGCCGCTCAGGGTTGCGCCGGCTTCTGCATGCACTTCGTTGATGCCGCGCTCGGCCAGCAGCGCCAACACCGCTCCCAGATCGAAGCGACCGTCGTGCAGTGGCATCCCGACGAACTCGGCGTTGTGCAGCGGCGTCGCTGATGCGGCGTTGCCATGCAGATAGAGAGTCGGTGCGTCGCCCTGGCGAATCTTCTCGCACCCCACGGTGCGCAAGCGCGCATCCAGTACGACCCGCAACGGCGGCACGAAAGGTGTGTCATCGCCCAGCCGCACCGTCATCGCCGGATCGTCGGCCAGCACCGTGCCGGCACCGGTCAGGATGGCACCGGCACGCGCGCGCCAGCGTTGCACGTCGGCACGTGCGTCTGCACCGGTGATCCACTTGGACTCGCCGCTGGCCAGCGCAGTGCGCCCATCCAGGCTGGCGCCCAGCTTGACCCGCAGCCACGGACGGCCACGCTCCACCCGCGACAGAAATCCACGATTGAGCTCGCGCGCCTGCGCCTGCAGCACGCCACTGATCACCTCGATCCCCGCCTCGCGCAGCAGCGCGAAACCACCGCCGTTGACCTGCGGAAACGGGTCGGCCATCGCCGCGACCACGCGCGCCACACCAGCCTCGATCAAGGCCAATGCGCACGGCGGCGTGCGCCCATAATGTGCGCACGGCTCCAACGTCACATACGCGGTCGCTCCGCGTGCACGCTCGCCGGCAGCGCGCAGCGCAAACACTTCGGCATGCGGGCCACCGGCACGTTGATGGAAGCCTTCGCCCACGCACATGCCATCGCGCACGATCACGCAGCCCACCATTGGATTGGGGCGCGTGGTGTAGGCACCGCGTTCTGCCAGGCGAAGTGCCTGCGCCATCCAGCGGTGGTCGTCGGCCGTCACGTTCATTGCGTTGCTCCCTCCGGCGCGATGGCCATCACCACGATCTGCATCGGGCCAAGCAACAGCTCGGCATGCGCGTGCCAGCCAAGCCGCTGATAAAACGGCACCAGCGCCGGTTGGCAATACAGATACAGCAGCGGCACCTTCAATTGCGCGGCGGCCCGCACGCAGTGCGCCACCAGTGCTTCGCCGATGCCATGCCCGCGCGCCTGCGGCTGCACGTACAGCGATGCCAGCCATGGCGACCATTGCCGGATGCGGCCATCGTCGTTCTCCAGCAGGCTGACCGAGCCGAGCCAGTGCGATTGATCGAGCGCGACCCAGGTGGTGGGAATCACGCCATCGCGGGTATGGCTGCGCAGTTCGCTCAACGCTTCGTCGATGTTCCAGTCCGGCAACAGGCTGCCGAAGGCCTGCAGATGCGCGTGCGCGATGGCAGGCAAATGTTCTGGCGTGTCCGCCACGCAGGCGATGCGCATGCGCTCAGCGCTTACCGGGTTTGCCGGCACGTTCCAACGCCGCTTCCAGCAGCGGCAGTTGCTCGCTGCCGACCGGGAGCTCGCGTTCGAGCTTTTCGATTTCTTCGCGGAAGTCGGCTACGTCCTGAAAACTGCGATACACCGAGGCGAAGCGCACATAGCCCACATGGTCGAGTTTGCGCAGCTCGACCATCACGTATTCGCCCACGCGCAGCGAACCCACTTCGCGCTCGCCGGACATGCGCAGCTGATGCACCACCGCGCGCACCGCCGCTTCGATCTGTTCCTCGGACACCGGGCGTTTCTGCAGCGCGCGGTCGAAGCTGGTACGCAGCTTGCGCGCGTCGAACCCCTCGCGCCCGCCATCGCTCTTGACCACCGTCGGCAGTTTCAGTTCGATGGTTTCCAGGGTGCTGAAACGCTCGCCGCACGCCTCGCACTCACGGCGCCGACGAATCGTCGTGCCGTCTTCGGACACTCGCGAATCGATCACGCGGGTGTCGTTGTGCTGGCAAAAGGGGCAGTGCATCAGGTTGCCGAGATTGGTGAGTGGGGATTAGGGATTGGCAACAGCAGGAACAAGGACGCGCTTGCCGCGCATCCCCAATCCCGAATCACCAATCCCGGCACCTCAGCCATACACCGGATACTTCTTGCACTGCGCAGTTACTGCATCGCGCACCTTGGCCAGCACGGCTTCGTCGGCCGGTGCGTCCAGCACGTCGGCGATCCAGTTGGCCAGGTCGATGCTGTCCTGCTCCTTGTAACCGCGCGTGGTGATGGCCGGGGTGCCCAGGCGCAGGCCCGAGGTCACGAACGGCGAACGCGGGTCGTTGGGTACTGCATTTTTGTTGACGGTGATGTGGGCCTTGCCGAGCGCGGCCTCTGCATCCTTGCCGGAGACATCGCGGCCGATCATGTCGACCAGCATCAGGTGGTTCTCGGTACCGCCGGAGACGATCTTGTAGCCGCGCGCGATCAGCGTGTTGGCCATGGCCTGGGCGTTCTTGACCACCTGCTGCTGGTAGGTCTTGAAGGCTGGTTCCAGCGCTTCCTTGAACGCGACCGCTTTCGCCGCGATCACGTGCATCAGTGGACCACCCTGGATGCCGGGGAACACGATCGACTGCAGCTTCTTCTGCAGCTCCTCGCTGGCGCCCTTGGCCACGATGATTCCGCCGCGCGGGCCGCGCAGGGTCTTGTGGGTGGTCGAGGTGACCACGTGCGCATGCTCCATCGGACTCGGATAAACGCCGGCGGCAACCAGGCCGGCGACGTGCGCCATGTCGACAAATAGATACGCACCCACACTGTCGGCGATGGCGCGGAAGCGCGCCCAGTCGATCTTCTGCGAGTAGGCTGAGAAACCGGCCACGACCATCTTCGGCGTGTGCTCGGTGGCCAGGCGCTGGACCTCGTCGTAATCGATCAGGCCCTGCTCGTCGACGCCGTACTGCACCGCCTTGAACAGCTTGCCGGAGACATTGACCTTGGCGCCGTGGGTCAGGTGGCCACCATGGGCCAGACTCATGCCCAGGATGGTGTCGCCGGGCTGCAGCAGCGCCAGATACACCGCCTGGTTGGCCTGCGAGCCGCTGTGCGGCTGCACGTTTGCGTAGTCGGCACCAAATACCTGTTTGATGCGGTCGATCGCCAGTTGCTCGGCGATGTCGACAAACTCGCAACCGCCGTAATAGCGCTTGCCCGGATAGCCTTCGGCGTATTTGTTGGTCAGCTGGCTGCCCTGGGCCTCCATCACCAGCGCGCTGCAGTAGTTCTCGCTGGCGATCAGTTCGACGTGATCCTCCTGGCGGCCAACTTCAGCGGCGATGGCCTTGGCCAGTTCGGGGTCGTAGGTTTCCAGTCGGACGTCGCGCGAGAACATTCGAAGCTCCGGGGGCAGCTGCAGCCAGTAGGGCCGCCGATTGTAAGCCCCCGCCGCACGGGTGACCAATCGCGCTGCTGGTGCGGGCAATGCGCCCGGTCGGCCGGCGCGCGGCGCAAACGACAAAGGCGCACCGAAGTGCGCCTTTGCGTGATGACCGGCCCGATTGCTCGACGAGCAACCCGGTGCCTGCTCAGTTGTTGAGAACCAGGTCGGCGATGACGCCGGTGGCGATGGCGACCAGCAGCAGATTGCCGGTGTTGTCGCGCTGCCAACGGTAGCCATACGGCGGGCGACGCAGGTTGTAGCGGTCATAGTCGTTCACAACATAGACCGGTCCGTGATAACGCTGGCCACGGGCCCAATACGGGCGCGGCGGCGGGCCAGCGCGGTAGTAGGTGGGGCGATCGTAGACATAGACCCGGTTGCGGTCGTAGCGACGGTCCTGATAGCGGGCATCGCGATAGCCCTCGCGGTAACCATTGCTGTAATAGCGGCGGTCGTCGCGACGTTCGGCCCGGCGGTCATCGCGCCAGTCGCGACGGTCGTTGCCCCAGTTGCCGCGATGATCGCGGCCGCGGTCGTGGCGATCGTCGCGGTCATGCCCGCGGCGGTCGTGGTCGCGGTCCCAGTCGCCGGCGAACGCAGCCGGGGCCATGGAGCCCAACGCCAGGATGGAAGAAAGCACAACAGTGACGATGCGATTGCGGTTCATGACCAGCTCCTGTTTGCGATGTCGCAATTTCATTAAGACGTTGCTCGCCTTAACGCATTCTTGCTGGAATCGATTACGAAAACGCCTATTCAGGTAATAGGTAGGCTGCCGTTTAGCTACACGCCCGTCTGCCGCGGCCCCGGGCACTTGCCCGTATAATTGCCGCAATCCCTTTTCCGCCGCCTCCGGCCTCGGCCGGCGGGCTGCCTGCGTCCACGGAGCACCCATGTCGCAATATATCTACACCATGAACCGCGTCAGCAAGGTGGTCCCGCCCAAGCGGCAGATCATCAAGGACATCTCGCTGAGCTTCTTCCCGGGCGCCAAGATCGGCCTGCTGGGCCTGAACGGCGCGGGCAAGTCGACGGTGCTGAAGATCATGGCCGGCGTGGACACCGACTTCGAGGGCGAAGCCCGTCCACAGGCCGGCATCAAGGTCGGTTATCTGGCCCAGGAACCGCAGCTCAACCCCGAGCACACCGTGCGCGAGGCGGTGGAAGAAGGCGTGGGCGATGTGCTGCAGGCCCAGGCCGCGCTGGATGCGGTGTATGTGGCTTATGCCGAAGAAGGCGCCGATTTCGACGCGCTGGCCAAGGAACAGGAACGCCTGGAAGCGATCCTGGCCGCCGGCGATGCGCACACCCTGGAAAACCAGCTGGACGTGGCCGCCGATGCGCTGCGCCTGCCGCCGTGGGAAGCCATCGTGGGCAAGCTGTCCGGTGGTGAAAAGCGCCGCGTGGCGCTGTGCCGCCTGCTGCTGCAGAAGCCGGACATGCTGCTGCTCGACGAACCGACCAACCATTTGGACGCCGAATCGGTGGAGTGGCTGGAACAGTTCCTGGCGCGCTACACCGGCACCGTGGTGGCGGTGACGCATGATCGCTACTTCCTGGACAACGCCGCCGAGTGGATCCTGGAACTGGACCGCGGCCGCGGCATTCCGTGGAAGGGCAACTACACCGACTGGCTGACCCAGAAGGACGAGCGCCTCAAGCAGGAAGACAACCAGGAAAAGTCACGCCAGAAGGCGATCCAGAAGGAACTGGAATGGTCGCGGCAGAACGCCAAGGGCGGCCGCACCAAGGGCAAGGCGCGTCTGGCGCGCCTGGAAGAGCTGCAGTCGGTCGATTACCAGCGCCGCAACGAGACCAACGAGATCTTCATCCCGCCGGGCGAGCGCCTGGGCAACTCGGTGATGGAGTTCAAGAACGTGTCCAAGAAGTTCGGCGACCGTCTGCTGATCGACAACCTGTCGATGATCGTGCCGCCCGGCGCCATCGTCGGCATCATCGGCCCCAACGGTGCCGGTAAGTCGACCCTGTTCAAGATGATCACCGGCCAGGAAAAGCCCGATTCCGGCGAAATCGTGGTCGGCCCCACCGTGCAGCTGTCCTACGTGGACCAGAGCCGCGATGCACTGGAAGGCAACCACAACGTGTTCCAGGAAATCGCTGGCGGCCTGGATATCCTCAACATCAACGGTGTGGAGATTCAGTCGCGCGCCTACATCGGCCGCTTCAACTTCAAGGGCCAGGACCAGCAGAAGATGGTCGGGGCACTCTCCGGTGGTGAGCGCGGTCGTCTGCACATGGCCAAGACGCTACTGCAGGGCGGCAACGTGCTACTGCTCGACGAACCGTCCAACGATCTGGACATCGAAACGCTGCGTGCGCTGGAAGATGCGTTGCTGGAGTTCCCGGGCAACACCTTCGTGATTTCGCATGACCGCTGGTTCCTCGACCGTATCGCCACGCACATCCTGTCGTTCGAAGGCGACTCGCATGTGGAGTTCTTCCAGGGCAACTACCGCGAGTACGAAGAAGACAAGCGTCGCCGTATGGGCGATGACGCGGGCCCGAAGCGTCTGCGCTTCAAGGCGCTGAAGTAAGCGCGTTCAACTTGTCACGATCAGGGCGCCGCTAGGCGCCCTTTTTGTTTGTGGGGCTGGGGGCGGCAGGTGTGAATGTGTCGCATGGCGTGTGGATGCGGTATGCGTTAGTGCACGCAACGTTTGGGGGTTACGGCGCGTCTGGGCGATTGAAGGTGGGCTTGCCATGATTTGGGCATCACTGGTGGTCGAGGGCGCGATGCCCTTGCCGCTTCCGGGACACGCCGTGAATCCGTCCGTGGAGGCTCCGTAGCGGCATCCATGCCGCCACAGGGTCCCGAAACCGGCAAGGACATCGCGCCTGTTGCGTTGATCGAGCACTGATGGAATCGAGTGGTGCTGCGTTGCGGGGGACGAGGGACAGGGCACGAGGTACGAGTTGATCGGGTGCGACGTCGACCACGGCTGGACGGTATGCATGCGCTACAGAACGTGCAGTAGCTACAGAGCTACACCTGTCCAACTCTGCGCGGCCGGCAGCCATCGCCACACTTGGTGCGCGATCGCTTCGGCACGGCCGCGTTTGCACACGCGACCGTGCCCGGATGAAGTAACGCGTTACAGATCGTAGGACAGCACGTCTTCGAAGCCGAAGGTGTCGAAATTTTCGATGCGCGAGGGATACAGGCGGCCGACCAGATGGTCGTATTCGTGTTGCACCACGCGGGCATGGAAACCTTCGGCCTCGCGCTCGATCGGGCTGCCGTCGGGGGCGAAGCCGCGGTAACGGATGTGGCGGTAACGCGGGATCACCGCGCGCAGGCCGGGAATCGACAGGCACCCTTCCCAGCCGTTTTCCATCTCGTCCGACAGCGGCTCGATCTGCGCATTCGCCAAGGCCGTGCGCGGTACCGTGGGCGCGTCCGGATACCGCTCGCTGACTTCGAAGCCGAACACCATCAGTTGCAGGTCCACCGCGATCTGCGGAGCCGCAAGACCGACGCCGTGCGCATGATCCATGGTCTCGAACATGTCGGCCACCAAGGCATGCAACTCGGCACTGCCCAGGTTGCTCACCGGCGGCGCCACGCGCAGCAGGCGCTTGTCGCCCATGCGGATAATTTCGCGAATCATATCGATGCTCCTCAAAAACACGACAGCGATTTTAGAACGGCCAACACACGCTAGCGAGCGGCTGCCGGGCGGGCATGGGTGGCGCCAACCGGAGTGTACGAGTGCTGCATAACACTTCCTGGCACCGGCCTCGCCTGCCTGTGGTCAACATGCCTGCGGTTAAACGGTCACTTTGCTGGTCGCTCTCAGCGCGGCAAACGCAGTGCGATTTGCGGTAAAGACTGCCATGGCGCCAAGCTGCCAATCCGTCCGGCTGGGTAGTCGCGCAACCGTTTTATTGCTTGCTTTTAGCGCAGCAGCCGCAGAGTGGTTAGCGATGCAGTGCAGGACTGCGATCCGCTGCAGCGCTCAAGCGCCGATCCGCTGCCCGCTCTCGTCCAGCACGGCTTCGCCGTCTTCCTTGGCGAATGCGCTGGTGGCCGGTGGCAACAGGTCGAGCACCTGCTCGGATGGACGACACAGGCGCGTACCCAACGGCGTCTGCACGAACGGGCGATTGATCAGGATCGGGTGCGCAATCATCGCGCTCAACAGTGCGGCGTCCTCCAGCGCGGGATTGTCCAGTCCCAGCTCCAGATACGGCGTGCCCTTCTGACGCATGGCATCGCGCACCGACAGACCGGCATCGGCAATCAGCGATTGCAACGTCTGTCGGCTGGGCGGGTGCTGCAGGTAGTCGACAATCTGCGGTTCGATGCCGACATGCCGAATCAGCGCCAGCGTGTTGCGCGACGTGCCGCAGGCGGGGTTGTGGTAGATGACGGCGTGCATGCGTGACCTGTTCGGTTCGATGGATGCGTGTGTCGCTGCAATCGCTGACGATCGAAGCGCTCTGCAGGACGCGCAGTGTACGAGTGGACGTGTCTAGTCCGTACACGCGCGCCCGCGTTTTCCTGCGGATCTGTCTGCTTGCCCGCTTCGGCCTATCGCTGTGCTGGTTGTTGGTTTCTGACGGCTGGTTGGTGGCTGCTGCTTGCCGCTCGCAGGCATTGGTCGGCGGTGTCGACTGCGTCGTCGCGGCGAAATCCAGACCCCCTCCTGCGGAGCAGCAAGGCACAGTTCGCGCGCGACTGACGCGTCTTGCCTTGGTGCGTCCGCGCCAGCTGCACGGGCCGGGGCGAGGAGCGGCATGGAGCTGTGTGCGCAGCCACCTTGGTGAAGTGAGGTCCATTAGGCGCGGCCGCCAATGCCCCCTCCCGCGCGCTTTCTCGCTGGGAAACAGGAAGCTCGGCGATCTGCCGCACACCGTCGCCAGGGCGTCAGATTTCTGACTAGAACGCCCCAGGACCGCCACCGGTTTCAGAAAAACATCGTTACGCAAGCGCGAGGCTGACGTTTTCAGGACATCTGTTCGCATTCAGCGCGCCAACTGTCAAAAGATTGACACACATCACGGATTCATGGTTCAGTCATGAACAGACTGAAACGGAAGTATCTCTCGAACTCCGGTGTGTCGCACGGCGTTCTTTCTGCGGTTGGACTTAAGGAAATCCCAACGATGATGAGCTTTCGCAAGCCCGGATGGATGCTGTCCGGTGTGCTGTGTGTTGCCTGCCTGCCCGCTGTTGCGGGGGCGCAGGACGTCGCCGCCAGTTCCAAGGTCGGCATCGATCCCGTCACCGGCAAGCTGCGTCCGCTGACCGACGCCGAGAGTGCGGCGCTGGACCAGCAGGCCGGCTCCGCCGCCCGCAGTGGGGTGACCCGCACGACCGTGCCGCAGACCGAGGCGGCCGCACGCGCCACCGAGCGTCGCCTGCCCAACGGCACCGTGGTGCGCAAGTTGCCGGCCACGCAAATGAGCTCGCTGACCGCGACCCGCCAGGCCGATGGCCGCATCGTGATCGAGCACAGCGACGATGCAGACACCCAACCCGCCCACGCCGAGCACGGAGCGCTGCCGCATGAATAAGCCCTTGTTGCTGTTATCCCTGGCCGTGGGCGCGGCGTTGGCGCCGCTGCATGCATCCGCTGCCAACGTCACGCTGATCAATGGCGATGCCGGCACCGTGGTCGGGTTGAACGACCCCACCACCGCGGCACCGTTGGGCGGCAATCCCGGGCGGTCGGTCGGCGAACAGCGTCGCATCGCCTACCAATACGCCATGGATCTGTGGGGCGCGGTGCTGCAGAGCAACGTCGAAATCAAGGTGTATGCCTCGTTCGCACGGCTGACCTGCACCGCCACCGGCGGCACGTTGGGCCAGGCCGGCCCGAACTGGATCGTCAACGACTTCCCCGGCGCCAAGGCCAATACGCTGTATCCGTCCGCGCTGGGCGATGCGATCGCCGGGCAGGACCTGGTGCCCGATCCGGCCGATCCGGCCGACGTGTTTTCGCAGTTCAACGGCGATCTGGGCAAGGACGACTGCCTGGCCGGTTCGGGCTGGTATCTGGGCCTGGACGGCAAGACTCCGGCAGGCCAGATCAACTTCCTCAACGTGGTGATGCACGAGATCGGCCACGGGTTGGGCGCTGCCGGCTTCCTCAACAAGACCACCGGCGTGCTCGGTTCGGGCAGCGGCCTGACCGACGTCTACACCTCGCAGGCCTTCGATAACGTGCAGAACAAGCGTTTCGACGACCCGACCATGACCAACGCCTTGCGCGCCGAGGCGATGCGCACGCCTGGTCGCACGGTGTGGGCCGGCACCCGCGTCAACCGCGAGGCGGCGTTGATCCTGGACCCGCGCACGCTGCTGCAGGTCAGCGCGCCGGCCACTGCGGCCGGCAAGTTCGAAGTGGGCTTTGCCAGCTTCGGGCCGCTGGCCAGCGCCGGTAACTTCCCGGCGCGCGCAGTGGTGACCATCAATGACGGCGTTGCCGCCGCATCGGCCACCGACGGCTGCGAAACCCCGTTCGTCAACGCGGCCGAGGTGGCCGGCAAGGTGGCGCTGATCGACCGCGGCACCTGCGCCTTCGCCATCAAGGTCAAGAACGCACAGCTCAACGGTGCGGTGGGCGTGATCGTGGCCAACAACGCCGGCGGCGTGCAGACCATGGGCAATGCGGCGCCGCCGATCACCGACATCACCATCCCGGCGATCATGGTGTCGCAGGCCGATGGCGCACGGTTGAAGAGCAGCACCGGCGTGGTGGCGGCGCTTTACGAAGATCCCGAGCTGCTGCAAGGCACCGACAGCGCAGGCCGCACGCGGTTGTATGCACCCAGCGTGGTGGCCGGTGGTTCGACGTTCTCGCACTTCGATACCGACCTGCAGCCCAACGCGTTGATGGAACCGTTCGATACGCCGGAAGTGCAGGCGCATCTGAACATCGACCTGACCCCGGCGATGTTTGCCGATATCGGTTGGACCTTGAACCGTGGCCTGACCCGGCTGGGCAACTGCAGCACGCTGGTGCCGACGGTGGAAACCGGCGGTCTGATCGTCGGTGCGAACCTGACCGCCGAGAGCAGCCTGTGCAAGACGCAGAATGCCGGTAACCGCTTCGGTTATCTGACCTGCATGAACGATCACATCCGCGAACTGGAAGACCAGGGTGCGATCAGTCGTCTGCAGCAGGCCGCCACGTTTATCTGCGCGACCAAAGTACGCCCGTAACCCAGGCGTAGACGGTCAGATGTGATGCGAACGGCGCCGCGAGGCGCCGTTCGTTTATGCGTAATCAGCTGTGTACTGGATGCAGCCCTGTGCGTCGATGCAATGCGCGCCATCGCACATCGACAAGGCGCAGAGCGATGCACTGCGTCTGCGCAACGGCTACAACCGCATCAACTGTGTACTGCATGCAGCAATGTGCGTCGATGCAATCCGCGCCATCGCACCTCGATGTAGCGCAGAACGATGCACTGCGTCTGCGCAACGGCTACACACGCTGGCCTCGTTAGGGAGGCGCTGCACAACGCGTCCGCGTGTTTTCGATCAACACCGCTGGCAATGTTCACTACGCACAACTGCTAGATGTTCAGCAGTGGAGGCCGCCGCGTGTGAGCGACATCCCAGGTTCCCCCCTCATGCCGCGCGTTGTTCAGCCCTTCCTTCGCTCACACCACGCGTTGCCGTGCCTCACCGATCTGCGGCATACGGCGAGGTCAGCACCTGCGGTGCGCGCCCCAACGCGGCGCCCAGGCGATCCATCACAAAGCGCAGATAGAGATTGCTGCTGAACTGGTTGTAGTCGCGTGCATTGTTGAAGGTCATGCGCCCGCCCAGGAACAATTGCGGCGCCACCTGCCATTCGGCTGCGCCACTGAGGTTGTACGACACGCCGGTGCGGCTTTCGCCCGCATACACCGGGTCGGTGTAGCGGTCGACCAGGCCGAGCAGCGCCGCCAGCGATGCGGCGTCGTAGGCGGCCTGCTGCAGCGTCGGGTCGGTGGGGAAATACGGCGTGGGGTCGGTCTTGAAATGCTGCACGCCGACGCTGGCATCGACCTTCCAGTTGACGCTCTGCCCGGCGCTGCGCCCGCTCCAATGCACCGGGAAACCGAGGTCCACATATTCCTGCGGGCTGAAGTACCCGCCGTGGCCGTACGTAAATCCACTGAGGTTCTTGTCGTACTGCATGGCGGTCAGATTGACGCCGGCGGTCAGCGACTGATGCTGGGTTTCCAACGCATGTACGTAGAAGCCCAGGTCGGCCTGGCGGTGGTCGTTGTCGGCCACGTTGTTACCGATCAAGCGGTGCGCGGCAAGGTTGGCATACCCACCGAGCAGGCCGTTGTCGGCGGTGGCAGAGAGCACAAAGCCGTTGCTGGTGACGCCGCCCCATTCGCGGCCGCTGCGTGCATCCTGCGCACCGGCGAACGACAGCACGCTGTCGGTGACCGCGCGCCGCGAGGCATCGGCCGACCAGCTCACCGTGTCGCCGATCTCGCCGCGATAGCCGACGCCACCGACGACGTTCTGCTCCTGGAACCCGATCGGCGTGCTGCCCACATCGGCGCTGAAACCGCCATTGCGATAGCGCACGCCGATACCCACGCCGGTGTCGTCCTGGCTGAGCCGGCGCGCACCATTGCCGGTGGCGGCCATGCTGTTGAGCGTGGCGGCCAGCGAAGTGGGCGTCTGCCGCGCGGCAGCGGTGCTGCTGGCCAATGCCTGCAACGCGGCACCGTCGCCGGCGGCCAGCTGTTCGCTGATTGCGGTATTGCTGAGGATGTCGCGCGCCAGCTGCGCAATCGGCGTGCTGGACGCGTTGACACTGAGCAGATATGCCGGCAGCGGCTCGTTGACCAACGCGGCCAATGCCGCCGGCGTGCTGTTGTTATTTTCGGTCAGCAGTTCGCCGAACAAGCCGGTATTCAAGGCGTAACGGCGCAGGCGTTCGCGTGTGGCGACGTTATCGCCCTGGGTGGCGAGCAACTGATACACCGACGAGTTGGTCAGCGTGTCGATCGGGCTGCGGTCGGCGGCAAGCGCATCGTTGACTGCCGTCTGCGGGCCGGCGCCGAAACGGCTGGCAGTGGCGTAATCGGTGGTCAGCGTGCCGGCATCCACCACGGTGGGCGTCAGCGTGACGCCGAGCTTGCCTTCGCCCACCGCAAAGTCGGCCTGCACCGGCATTTCGATGTCGTCCAGTCGGCCAAGGCCGTCCTCGCCATCGCGCGAACGATACAGCGCGCCACCGGCGAGGTTGTCGCTGTTTTCCGATTGCACGGCGCGTAACTCGTCGAGCACGCCGTTGCCGCTGCTGGGCGCACGCGTTTCTTGCGCGGCAACGCTGCGCGAAGGAGCCGTGTTGTCCGGCACGAACGCGGTAGCGCTGCGCGTGGGCAGGCGGCTGCGGCTGTTGGGCGCCGGCAAGAACGAGGGTGCGGCGCTGGCGCTCACCGGCTGCGGCAGCGTATCGACCGTGTTGCCGGCGTAGGCATCGACGGCTGCGGCGGTGGCGAAGCGTGCAGTTGCCGGTTGGGTGGCGGCCGGCGGCTCCAGTGCGACATCGGCAAACGCGTTACCCGCCGGCATGCGCTCGGACAGCACTGCCGGCGAGCGCGGCATGGCGCCGGTCATGCCAGAGAACGGATTGAGCGGACGGCCGGCCGAGGCGACTGCCGCCGGGCCACGTGCGCCCGGCAGGCCGTTGTCGAGCTGACCGGCCTGGCGCTGCTGCGCGGCCAGCGATGCGCGGAAATACTGCTCGGCCTTGCGGTTCTTGCCGGCGCTGCGATACACGCGGCCGGCGGCGGCGAGCACGTCCGGCGATTCCGGCGCCTGCGCCAGCGCGCGCTGCAGATAAGTCTCGGCGTTGCGCAGATCCGACTGCGCGGCGGCGCTGTTGGCGGCAGCGGTGAGCGTGTCCAGATCGTTGGGGTGGCGCTGCAGGATCTGCTGATAGATCGCCAGCGCCTGGCGCTGATCGCCGGCGGCGGCATACAGCCGTGCCAATGCCGCCTGAGCGTCGCGGTTGTCCGGTTGCTGGGCCAGGATCGGCGACAACGCGTCGTAGGCGCCTTCCAGATTGCCGAGCTCGCGCAAGGCATCCACCTGGCGCAGCGTGTAGGCGCTGCGCAAGTTTTGATAGCGACGCAATTGTTCCGGCGTCATGGTGGTGGACTGCAGCTGGCGCAGCACCGCCGACAACTCGGCGTCCTGACGCGCACGCAGCAGCACGCCGGCATATTGCAGGCGGTCTTCGGTGCGCGGATTGGCGCCGGTGACCAGCCGCTGCGCCAGCACCAGCGCGCGCGAGGCATTGCCGGCGTCGGCATGCGCGCCGGCCAGGGCGGCCAGCAATTGCGGATCGTCGAGCTGGTTGCCCAGCGCGGTTTCGGTACGTGCGAGCAACTGCTGCGCCTCGCCCACCCTGCCCTGCTCCACCAGCAGCCGCGCCTGACGCGCCTGCAGTTCGATCCAGGCAGTGGTGCGCAGTTGGGTCATCTCCGGCGTGCGCGCTGCGGCAGGAATGCGATCCAGACTGTCGTACGCGCCCTGCCAATCGCCGCTTTCCTGTGCGAGCAAGGCGTTGGCGTGCAGCGCTTCGGGTTGGTCGCCGTGCACGGCAAGCAGGCCATCCATGACGCTGCGCGCCTGATCGGGGCGGCCGGCCTGTTGGTACAGGCGGGCCAGATCCAGGCGAATCCAGGCATCGCCGGGGCGTTCGACCATGGCCGCTTCCAGCTCGGCCTGCGCGCTGACCGTATCGCCGGCCTCCAGCGATTGCCGCGCGCGGGCGCGCTGCACATTGGAACGCAACAAGGCTTCGCCACCGGATTTGGCGCGCTCGGCGGCCGGCAGGCGATTGAACAATTCGCTGGCTTCGGACATGCGCCCCTGGCGGCTGTACAGCCCGACCAGGCCCTGCAAGGCGCCGGCATTATCGGCATCGCGCGACAGCGCCTTGCGATAACTGGCTTCGGCCGCAACCGGGTCGCTGGCGCTTTGCAGACCGCCCAGCGCGACATGGCCGGCCGGCTCGTTGGGCAGCAACTGCACCGACTGCTCCACCAGCTGACGTGCCTGCGCGATGTCACCGCGTGCGCGTGCGGCCTCGGCCTGCTGCAGCTGTTGCCAGTAGCGCGCGCTGTCCAGCGCACCTTTCCATTTGCCATTGCTGGCCGCGGCCGGGCGCAGCAGTTCCTGCGCTTCGGCAAAGCGTTGCTGACGCAGCCGCACCGAACCCAGGCCACCCAATGCTTCCGGGTCGCGCGCACGGGCGCGTAGCACCTGGGTGAAGCGTTGTTCGGCGGCGCTCAGATTGCCGGCGTTGAGCGCGCGAAAGCCCTCGGCCAGCGCGATGCCGTTGGGATCGGCGGGCGCAGCGGCAGCCGCCGTGCGTTGTTCGCGCAATTGACCGAGTTTGGCGGTCACTTCCGCATCGGCCGGGCTGCCGGCCAGAAATGCCTGATACAGCGGTGCATCGGCGGTGCTGGCGTTGAGCCACAGCAGCGCCTGGCGCCAGCTGGTGCGCGCCGGGCCGCCCACATCGGCGCGTTGGGCAAGCGTGCGCAATTGCGCGATGCCTTCGCGACGGGTGGGTTCGCGATAACTCAATACCTGGGCCAGCGCCATCTGCACGGACGGGTTGGCCGGGTCGCTGGCCTGCAGCGTGCGCAGACCATCGCGCGCACGCTCCCAACCGGTCGGCGTGCCGGCCAGCGATTGGTAGTACTCCAGCGCAAGCGTCGGCGGCGGCGCCTTGCCGGCGAACACGGCCTCGTAGCTGCGCGCAGCTTCCACATAGCGCCCGGCCGCGGCGGCGCGGCGTGCGTTGCGCAGATTGGGGTCTTCGCCGGCAGTGGCGCTACCGCGCGCACCGATCGCCACGCGCAGGCGCTGCGCCTGTGGCGATTGCGGATGCGCGGCTTCGAGCTGCTGCAGACGCTTGCGCGCCTCCGACTGACGGCCCTGCGCCAGATCGATCTGCGCCAGGCCGAGCAAGGCGTCTGGCTGGTCCGGATCGATGCCGAGCAGCTTTTTCCAGGTGTCGGCGGCCAGATCGTCGCGTCCCTGGTCGTGCCAGTAGTTGCCCTGCCCGACCAGTTGCTGGGTCGCGCTGGTCTGCGCGTGCACCGGTGAGACGAGCAGGCACAGGTCGATCATGCCGGCGAGGTAGAGCGGGGTCAGGTTTTTGCGGAGCATGCAGGCGTTCTCCAGGCGGGCAGCAGGCGCCCGTCTGCGGCAAAGCGGTAGCGGTTCTCAAGCCAGCCCTGTCCAAACAGGGCCAGCGTGCGTTCGAAGTACGGCAGCGCGGCGGCGGCCGGTGTGGCGGCGAGCGGAATCCGCTGCGCCTGTGCCTTGAGCAGGGTGGGCTGACGCAGCGCGCTCAGGTAAGGCAGCAACGCGGCGGAAAACCCCACCGGCACGGCGCCGGTGCCCACGCCGCGGGCGGTGTCGATCTTTTCGGCGAACGCGGTGCCTGCGGCCAGCAGATCGGCCGGGCCGGACAAATCCTGCAGCAACTTCGCGCGCAGCGGCTCGCCGGCATCCAGCATGCCGGCCCACAGATACACGCGAATGGCATCGTAACTGCCGAGATTGCCGCGTTTAGGATCGGCGCCGAAGGCCTTGCCGTCCCACACCGTCCAATCCGGTGCAAAGCCGACCGGCGCACTGTCGTGCAGCACGCGCGCAGCGTTGGCGGCGATCGCCGCCCATGGCCCCTTGGGGTCGGCGTTGGCGCAGCGCCGCAGTACCTGGATCGGCAGATAACTGGGATTGAGCGTCCAGCGGCCCGGCTCGACAAAGCCGCTGCGGCCGGGCAACAACATCGGCCCCAGCCCGGGCAGCGTGGCCACTTCCTGGGTGCGCATCAGTTGCAGGATCTGCTGGCCGGCCTTGCCGTAACCGGGGCGGTTCCACAGCCGGCCGGCTTCCAGCAAGGCATAGGCGATCCACAGCTCGCCATCGCTGGCGGTATTGGCATCGAG
The DNA here is from genome assembly GCF_035012785.1 of Xanthomonas sp. WHRI 8932A. Lineage (NCBI taxonomy): Bacteria > Pseudomonadati > Pseudomonadota > Gammaproteobacteria > Lysobacterales > Lysobacteraceae > Xanthomonas > Xanthomonas sp. WHRI 8932A. Next base: position 527,027 of record NZ_JAYGQQ010000002.1, on the reverse strand, counting down.
CACGCGCCACTCGCCGCTGCCATCGCGGCCCCACAACCAGGCCGGCAGATTCAGATCCGGGCGGCCGCCGCACAGGTTGTGCCGGGTCCAGCCCAGCACCTTGTCGAATAGCACCTGGTCGTTGGCCACCAGCGCGAAGAACAGCGCGTACGACTGGCCTTCGGAGGTGGAGCGTTGATCGGCGTTGAGAAAGTCCACCACCCGGCCATCGGGCTGGATGTGCTTGGACACGAACGCGTTCCACAATGGCCAGGCGCCGCACTGTGCGGGCGCTGCCATCGCGCCGGCCGGCAACAGCGCGGACAGTGAGGCCAGCGCACCGGCGCGCAGCAGGCCGCGGCGCGTCATGGCACTGCCGCGCGCGGCCGCGTTCATGCGCCGTGGCCGTCGTTGAGGCGCTCGGCGGTATGCCGGCGCAGCAGCACGCGCGCGGCCAGCGCCAGCAGCAGCGCCAGCAGCACCACGGTCAGGGCCAGCCACACCGGGTGATGCGAGAAGTACCAGCGCAACCAGGTCGGCAGCGGCAAGTGACCCACGTAGTAGGTCTGATTGCCGACCAGGCTGGTGACCTTCTTTTGCTGCAGCAACACCACGCTGCCCTGGAAATCCTTGAGCAAGGCCGGGTCGAACCAGGCATCGAACAGACGATTCATGTTGGCCGGGTCTTCGGTCTGAAACGCGACCACACTGCGGCCGGATTTCAACGGCGATTCGAAGCCCATCAGCAATACGTCGTCCGGCTGTGGCTGCAACGCGATGTCGGTGGTGGTCGGCAGATCGGTGCGGCGCGCGTCGAAGGACAAGAAGCCGGGTAGTTTTTCGAACAGCCAATCGGTCAGGCCGATACGGCGGTTCTGCCCGTCCTGGCCCACCGGCAGCTGCGCACGCCATTGCTTGAACAGCGGTTGCGATTCGGCGCTGCCCAGCAGCAACAGATCGCGATCGGCGTGCTGCTGCACCGCGCTGGCGGCGATGATCTGCGCATGCAGTGCCGGGTAGCCGGTGGACGCACCGAACCTGCCGAGCAAGGTCAGCACATTGCCCAGATCCTGGTCGCCCGGATTATTGGGCAGCACGATCGCCGATTCGGATAGATCGGCCAGCCGCGTGAACGGATAGCCGGCATTGGCGAACGCGGCCAGATTCGGCATCGCCATGTAGTGGTCGAAACCGCTCAGGTCGATGGTGGAATCGGCATCGATGGCGCCGGAGACATCCGGGAAGGTGTTCTTGCAGGCCTCGCCTTGCGGGCGATCGAAAAAGAAGTGGAAGCGCAGCTGGCTATTGGCCGAAAACGCGCCCACCGGCAGTGTCAGATCCTGATGCACCGGCATGTTGCCGCGCGTGCCCAGGCTGTTCCACCAGCGCACCGGCGTGGACTCGGCGAATGGGCGGCCAGTCAACGGCAAGGTGGTCACGAACGACTCGTTGATACTGACGTTGAGCGCGGACTTGTTGTCCTCTTCCGGCAGCGTATAGCGGTACTTCAGCGCCACCGGAATGCCGTCGCGCTCCCACACGAACAAGTCCGGCGGCAGCTGCAGACCGACCCGGATCAGGTCCGGGTGATAGCCGGTGACGTTGAGCGCGCCGGGCTGGGTGACCAGATCGCCGAAACGCACCGGATGCTCGCTCGAAATCCATTTGGGCGCGTCGTACGGCCGACGCGGCGTCGGCGCGGACATCTCGCCGATCCGCGCCACCGCACCGGTCAGCGGTGCGCGCAACGCCAGCGCGGTGGCCGCGCGTTGCAGATCCTCGGTGTTGCGACCGAGCACCAGCAGCAGCTTGCCGTTGGGATCGGTCGGGTTGACCACGATGGCAACCGTCGGCCCGCGGATATCGGCCACGCCGCTGTCGGCGGTGGCGAACTGCGCAGGCAAGGTGTTGGGTGTGGCGAACACCACCGCGTTGCCGCTCGCCGGCAAGCTGCTGGTCGAGGCCGGGAATACCGCGCCGCGATAGCCGGCCAGGGTGCCGAACCACGACGCCACGGTGCCGGCCGCCTGCAGCGTGGCCATGTCCGGCTGCTGCGGGAAATAGAACGGCAGCTCCAGACGCCGCGTATCGCGCACATCGAAAAACGGCACCGGCAACAGCGCCAGGTTGTTGGCCAGCGCCAGCGGCGTGGTGGTCAGCGACAGGCTGGTGGCCGCATCCACATTCGCCCACAGGCTGCTGTGGTCGGGGTCTTCGCACTCACGGGTGTAATGCCCGATGAGTTGCAGGTTGAGCTGGTTGTAGTCGGTGATCAGCCGCGGGTCGATCGGCAGATCGGCCGACAGCAACTTGCCGGCGTTGGCCTTGTCGGTGGGCAAGCTCGCAACGGTCACGCCGTTGATGGTGACCTTGACGTGCGACAGGTCCGGCAGCAGCGACGGCGAGTAGCTGTATTTCAGATTGAGCGTGGCAGCGGTGACGATCTCGTCGCTACGCACGCTGAAGGGCACGCCGGCACTGCCCTGCACACCACGCAAGGTGATTTCGTAATCAATGCCCAGATCGCGCAGCGTGGCCGCGCGCGCGCTGCCGGCGGGCGGTGTGGCCGCGGTAGGCGCGACCGCTGCGGCGCTGGCACTTTGCGCATCGGCGCCTGTCTGCGCGGCAGGCGCCGTCGGTGCGGTCTGTTGCGCCTGTGCCAGACCGGCCAGAAGCGTGAACGCGCAGGTCAACACGGCCGGGGACATTCGCATCAGTTGCTTCTTGGCAGGGGAAAGGGAAACACCACGCATCACGCTCACGACTCCAGATCCGCGCGCGCCGGGCGGAAGCCCTGGCGCGTGCTGTCCACCATATGCCGACCCAGGCGCCCGAATCCGCGCGCACTGGCGGCCAGCACCTGGCCCATCGAGCACCAGAACGAATCGCGATCGTGCTGGCCCCATTGCGACAACCAGATATCGGCACGCGCAAAGGTCGATGCCACCAGCCAGCGTTCCTGTTCCATCGACATCTCGGTGAACTGGATGCTGACCTGACCATCGCGATCCTGACGCACCACGGCCGGCAAGGTCTGCTCCACACCGCGATGACTGAGCCCGATCTGCACCGTCGAGCCGGGCTCGATCGGCTGCGGTTGCGCGAGCTTGATCGCCATGCCGCCGGTGGAAAAATTCACCGAGCGGCAGGCCAGCACGCCGCCGTCGGGCAGGTACAGATTGACCGGGACATCCAGCGGCACCCGGTGCGCGCTACGCACCTGGCGGGTTTCGCTGGCGGTGGCGATCGTGGCGCCCAGCAGCACCATGTTGTAGAGCGTCCAGGCCAGGTTGAACCAGATCGTCTGCTGCTCGCCGCTGCCGCCGACATAGACCAGCCGCAGCACGCCGGCGACCACGCCGGCCACGTTGAGCAGCAGCAGGAACAGATACGGCTTGGCGATCTGCGCATCGAAATAACCGCGCGCCACCAGCCCGCCCTTGGGCGTGACGTTGAACTTGCCGAGCTTGGGATTGAGCAAGGCCACCAGCGTCGGGCGGAAGATGTACCAGGCCAGCGTGGTCTCGTAGACCTCGTTCCACAGCAGATGCCGGAAGCGGCTCTGCACACGCAGATTGGTCAGATTGGCCTGCAGGATGTGCGGCAGCGCGTAGGCCAGGATCATCAATGCCGACGCCTGGATCACATGCGCGCCGAAGAACAGATACGCCAGCGGTGCGGTGAGATAGATGATGCGCGGCAAGCCGTAGAAAAAATGCAGCATCGCGTTGAGATAGCACAGCCGCTGCGACAGCTTGAGCCCGCGGCCGAGCAACGGATTGTCGATGCGTGCGATCTGCGCCATGCCGCGCGCCCAGCGGATACGCTGCGCCACGTGCCCGGACAGGCTCTCGGTGGCCAGTCCCGCCGCCTGCGGCACCGCCAGATACGCCGTGCGATAGCCGCGACGCTGCAACTTGAGCGCGGTGTGCGCATCTTCGGTGACGGTTTCCACTGCCACCCCGCCAACCTCTTCCAACGCAGTGCGCTTGATCACCGCGCACGAACCGCAGAAGAACGTGGCATTCCATTGGTCGTTGCCATCCTGCAACAAACCGTAGAACAGCTCGCCTTCGTTGGGCACCTTGCCATGCGTATCGAGGTTGCGCTCGAACGGGTCCGGCGAAAAGAAATAGTGCGGCATCTGCACCAGCGCCAGCTTGGTGTCGCGCAGAAACCAGCCCATCGCCACCTGCAGAAACGAGCGGGTCGGGATGTGGTCGCAATCGAAGATGGCCACGTATTCGCCGCTGCATTTTTTCAAGGCGGCGTTGATGTTGCCGGCCTTGGCGTGCGCGTTGTTGGTGCGGGTGACGTAGTTGATGCCGACCTCGGCACAGAACTCGCGGAACTCGTCGCGGCGGCCGTCATCGAGCAGATAGATGTTGATCTTGCCGGCCGGCCAATCGATCACGCTGGCGGCCAGCACCGTGGTGCGCACCACCGACAACGGCTCGTTGTAAGTGGGAATGAACACATCCACGCTCGGCCACAGGCTCTGATCGGCGGGCAATGGGACCGGCTTGCGATTGAGCGGCCACAGCACCTGAAAATAGCCCAGCACCAGGATCACGAACGCGTACAGCTCCGCACCAAGCAGGCCCAGGCCGAGGATGAAATCCACCGCGCTGCCCACGCCCATGGTCTGGGTCATGCGCCACCAGATGTAGCGGCACGACACTGCCAGCGACATCCCCATCATCATCAGGATGACCACACGCCCACCACGGTTGCGCACCGCCAGCGCCACTGCGAACAGCACGCCGGAGAACACCAGCTGCTGGGTGACATCCATCGGGACTGCGACCACGAACACCAGCAACAACGCGCCCAGCAGCCACAGCGCCCAGGTTGCCAGCGTGGGCAACGGTGATGCGGAACGAAGGCTGGCAGTGGTCATCGGGCAATCCTGGAAACGTGGCAGACGTACGGCAACGCGGCGACAAACGCATCACGCGCTTGCCGGGCATCACGGAAGGGAGCGCTCAACGCGAGCGCAGGCGCTGGAGCGGGCTGTGCGCAGAGGCGCGCGCGTCGGCCTGCAGCAAACGCTGGAACAGCTGTTCCAACGGCGTCTGCGCCGGCCGCTCCAGCGACGACAGGCCGCGCGCGCCAGGCTCATCGCGTTGCCGCAATTTGCGCAGCGGTGCCAGCGCATCGCCGGGCGATACGCCAACCGTCTGGTCGGCAGGCGCCGTTGCCTGCATCACGGGCGACGGGGCCACGAGCGGCGCGACCGGCGGTGCCACTGCCGCCGACACTGCGGGCGAACGCGCTGTCGGCACGTGTACCGGCGCGACCGCAGCCTCCGTCGCAACCGGCGCTGTCTGCGCAGCTTCCGGCGCCTCGACAGGCGCCACGCCCGGCTTGCGCGGCGGCAGCTGGGTGTAGGCGAAATCGTGATAGCCCTCGCTCGCCTGCGTCCCCAAACGCGCGAACAGACCCGATACGTCGTCGTGTCCCGGCGTGTTCTTGGTGTTCTTCGGTGCCATCACACTCCCCTTGCCTGATCGCACATGCTCATGCCGTCCGCGCCAACACAAACAGGCGCAGATCGACGGAATCGGCCGGCACGGTCTGCACCGCCAGGCCTGCCAGCATCCCCAATTGCTGGAACCATCCTTCGTAGACCCCTTGCAGGAACCCATCGCTCCAGCCAGCCCCGTCCAGCGCCACGCTCAACGGCGCACCGCCGTGCCGGATCTGCACGTGGTCGGGGTATTCGTCCATTGCGCACTGGCCCCAGTCGCAGCTGTCCCAGATCGCATTGGCGGCCTGTTGCACCTCGTCCAGCGCGGCGCAGGACGCCAGCCTGTGCTCACGCGCGAAGCGGCGGCCGATCCGGGCCATCAAGGTGGCCAGGTCGTGCTCGGGCAGCTCGGCGCCAAACTCCTCGGCCATCGCCCGCACAAAGCCCAGCCACTGCCGGGAGCAGCTCCGCGTGCGGTACAGCGACAAGGGGTCGAGTGCAGGCATTCAACAGGCTTCGCAAGGAAAGGGACATCACATACGACGGTTGCACTAAAAGTGATGCAAGCGTGATGCCAATGTTAACGTTTGCCAACCAGCGATTGAGAGATGCATCTCACTTTTCCGGGCATTCCCCGACAGCAGGCCGCCCGTTTCGGCAGTTCATGCCGGCCTGCGTCAGTCATTGCCGCCGCTGGTCAGGCCCCTTCGGGCATCGGCGGCAGACCGAATACGTCGCGCAGGTAACGCAGGTAGCCGGCGTCTTCGCACATGCTCTTGCCCGGCGAATCGCTGAGCTTGGCCACCGGTTGATCGTTGCAGCGGACCATCTTGATGACGATCTGCAGCGGCGTCGGCCCCAGGTCGTTGGTGAGGCTGGTGCCCACCCCGAAGGCCAGCCGGCAACGGGTATGGAAGTGCGCGTACAGGCGCATCACCTTGTCGATGTTGAGGCCGTCACTGAAGACCAGCACCTTGGTCTTGGGATCGATGCGGTGGGCTTCCAGGTGCGCGATCACCCGCTCGCCCCATTCGAACGGGTCGCCGGAGTCGTGCCGCATGCCGTCGAACAGCTTGCAGAAATACAGATCGAAGTCGCGCAAAAACGCGTCCAGCCCCACGATGTCCGACAGCGCAATGCCCAGATCGCCGCGGTATTCGCGCGCCCACGAGTCCAGCGCGGCGACCTGGCTGTCGCGTAGCCGCGGCCCCAGCGCCTGGAACGCCTGCAGGTATTCGTGCGCCATGGTGCCCAGCGGGGTCAGCCCGTAGTGCTTGGCGAAATACACGTTGCTGGTGCCCACGAACTGCTCGCCCAGGCCATCGCGCAGCAGCGGCAGCAGCTCGCCATGCCAGTGCCGCGAATAGCGGCGACGGGTGCCGTAGTCGGCGATCTTGCAGCCGGCCGGCATGTTGCGCAGGCTGCTCACCTTGGCGCGCAGGCGGCTGCGGCCCTCTTCAAAATCCGGCTCGGAGGTGTTGCGGAACCACACCTCGTTGATGATCGCCAGCAACGGCACTTCAAACAGAATGGTGTGCAGCCACGGGCCGCGGATGGTCAGCTCGATCTCACCTGGGTGGGTGGTCGACGCCGACAGCTGTACGTACTTGCGGTCCAGATGGAACAACGCCAGAAAGTCGGCGAAATCCGGCTTGATGAAGCGCAGGCTGCGCAGGTAGTCCACCTCGTCCTCGCGCAGGCGTAGCCGGCATAAGGCATCGATCTCGCGCGAGATCTCATCGATGAACTGCGCCAGATCCACGCCGGGCGTGCGGCACTTGAAGCGGTAATCGACCTGCGCGGCCGGGTGCTGATGCAGCACCGCCTGCATCATGGTGAATTTGTACAGGTCGGTGTCGAGCAACGAATGGATGATCATGCTGCCGGATTATGCCCGCAGCGGCAGTGGCCGCGCCTGCATTGGGCATGACCCGACCGCCGGCCGCGGCTCCCCGCCCTGCGTTAAGGGCGCACGCTCCAGCGCGGAGGCCCTATCGAATTTCCCTGGGCGTCTGCGAAGCCGCATGGGGCTTGCGGTCACTTAGAGCAGCTAAGAAAAGGACGGTGCTCACCGCCAGGCGGGCGCGGGCGGTGCCGGTGCCGGTGCCGGTGCTGGTGCTGGTGCGGCATGTACATGCCGGTTCTGAGCGCGCCGTCTACACCCTCCTGACGACTGCTCGCTACGTTTTGTGCGCAGCGCTTCGTGTCAGGCACCCGCGGCGCCAGTCAGATCCACAAGGCTGCAGCTCGCGGATCGCAGATCCACAACCTGAGCAGCTGCTAAAGCTGGGGCGACCACACAAAGGCCGCGCCGGCCTGTCGCCGAGCGAGGTCGCGCATCAGTGCCTCAACGCGCCAGCACCTGCTGCGCCGGTTTGCCCTGCACGGTGAAGTCGCTGTCGCCCGGGCCGCCGGCGGCGGGGTCGGTGTACCAGCACCACAGCGCGATGCCGTCCACGCCGTGCGCCTGCAACACCTTTCGCCACTGCTGCAGCACCTGCAGTTGCAGGCGGGTATCGACTGCGGCGGTGCGTTGCTCCGGGCTTTCCCACGGTGCGGCCAGGCTGCCGCGTGCCGAGCGCAGGCCCAGCTCGGCCACCCACACCGGCTTGCCCACGCGCTGCCCCAGGTCCTGCAGGCGCTGCGCGGCAGCGTTCATCTCGGTAGCGCGCGCGCCGGCAGCGTCGGACAGACGCGGATACAGGCTGGTGCCGACCGCATCGAACAGCGACCAGTAACGGAAGGTTTCCGCATGCTCCATCCCATCGGCCACATACAACAGTTTGCCGCGATAGACCTTGCGCACCGCCGCGACCAGCTCGGGCCATTGCGGCGCGTCCTGCAGCTTGCGTAGTTCGGTGCCGACCACCAACGCTTCGGCGTGTTCGTCTTCGGCCAGCTGCGCCAGCGGCAGCAGTGCCTTTTGATATGCGGCAAACCAGGCCGCCTGGTCGGCGGGCGCCACCTCGCCGGCCCAGTGGCCGGGAATCCAGACATGCACCTTGAGCGTGGGCTGCAGACCGGACCGATGACTCTGACGCAGCGCAGCGCGCATGGCCTCCAGGCTGCTGTCGCTACCCAGCACCGGGTCGGTCGATTGCGGGTTCGCCTGCCAGACGAAGGCCACCAGCAGCGCCTTGCGCGCACCGGTGCCGGCCAACGCATCCAGCGACTGCGCAGCGGCAGCGCTTTCCCACGGCGCATTGGCCGAGACCTTGACGTTGGCACCCATCCACATCGGCGCGGCCGCATTGCATCCATTGGCCAGCAGGCACACGGCAAGCAACGCTGCGAGGATTAGAACGCGTTTGCACATGCGCCAGACACCTCGGTGGTCGACGCTGCCGTGCCCGGCACGCAGGTGCCGGTACGCAGCGCTGCGTTACTCACGCCCGGCTGCAGCGCGGTCGCGGTTGCAGGGCCGGTTGACGTGGCGGCGGCGCTCATCTGCGCGGGCACGTGCGTCTTGATCGCGGCATCAGCCTCAACCAACGGCGTCAGCGTGTCCGCCGCCGCAGGGGTCGCCACACCCGCGACCGGCAGCGCCACCGGTGCGGCCATGACCACCGCCTCGCCCTGCAGCAGCGGCTGCGCATCGGCAGGCGCCGCACGCATCCAGCTGCCCCAACCCTGCGGTTGCACCCAGGCCGCGCCGATCAGGCCGAGCAGCAATAGTCCAGCGGCCTGGCTGCGCTGATCGGCCTGCAAGGCGCGCAGCAACAGCGCCGCCGGCACCCACAGCAACAACAAGGCATCGAAGCCCGCCCAGCCGAACGCAAACGACAGCGCGGCCGCGCAGATCACCGTGCCGACGCTGGTCACCACACCACGCGCAAGCGCACCATTACGCGCACGCATCACCAACGCCAATACCGGGAAGCAGGCCAGCGCCGCCACACCCCAACGCACCGCCGGCAACCAGCCTTCGGCCTGTGCAGCCAGCGGCAACGGCAGCGGACTGGCCCCTTGCGAGATGCTCGACAGGGTCGGCCACGGCGCATTGAACACGGTCAGATTGACGTAGGCCCACATGCCGACCAGAAACGCGAACGGCAGATAGCACACCAGGTAGAACGAGCCCGGCGCCTTGCGCAGCATCTGCGGCGGCATCACCAGCAGCAGCCACGGCGCGACCATGGTCGACAACGCCAATGTCTGCAGATCCAGGCACAGCAAAATGCACAGCCACCCGGCGATACGCAGATAGGTGAAGGCTTCCACCGGCGCCTGCAGGCGGCGCAGCGTGCGGCACAAGCCGTAGAACGCCAGCAGGCCCACCGCCTGGCTGCCGCCAGCGGCGATCGGCAGCAGGAACAGCGGGTTGCAGCCCACCAGCAGGGTCAGCCCGCTGGCCCAGCCACGCCCGAACACGCCGGCCAGATCGCGCCACAGCAGCGACAGGAACAAGGCGTTGGCAGCCACCGCCAAAAACGGCCATACCTGAAACGGCAGATCCCAACGATGCAACGCCAGATCGACGGCCCACGCCAGCAGGCCGCTGGCCGGCACACCGATGCCGGGCGCGCTGGTCGGCGCAACACCGCCCATCGACTGCACCAACAACGGCTGGCTCAGCAGCGACAGCGCCACCACGGCCACCAGAAACGCCGGCAAGCCGCTGTCGCGACGCGCTGCCGGCTCACTCTTCGAGTGCGGCGCGGCGTTCGTTTTCCGAATGCTTGCTGATGCCATGCGTGGTCTTCTCCCAATAGAACGGATTGTGGATCAGCTGCCAAAGACCCTTGTAGGCGGCGATCGATTGCAGCACCCAGTAAAACGGCACCGTCAGCGCGTACGGCGCCAACTTGAAGTAGTCGCGCTTGAACGCGGCCACCAGTGTGATGTAGATGAAGAACGCATTGGCCAGCAGTAGATTGACCATCGAGACCGCGGCGAGCCACGGCGGAAAGATGGCATCGAACACGCGCGCGCCGCTCAGCACACTGACCAGGCACAACGTCCACATCACCGGCACACCCAGTGCGATGAAGAAATTGCCGCCGATAAAAAACTGAAAGCCCCAGAACCCCTTGAACCCGGTGCTGCGATACAGATGCACCGGGTCGCGCATATGCACCAGCCAGGTCTGCATGTAGCCCTTGAGCCAGCGCGAGCGCTGCCGGATCCAGTTGGGAATGCTGACGTTGGCCTCTTCGAACGTGGTGGAATTGACTACGTTGACGCGGTAGCCGTTCTGGATCAGCCGCACGCCCAAATCGGCGTCTTCGGTGACGTTGTACGGGTCCCACGCGCGCACCTGGCGCAACACGTCCAAACGGAAGTGATTGGAGGTGCCGCCCAGCGGAATCGGGATACGCAGGTATTCCAGCGCCGGCAGGTAGAAGTCGAACCAGAGCGTGTACTCCAGCGTGAACATCCGCGTCAGCCAGTTTTCGTCGGCGTTGTAGTAGTTCAGCCGCGCCTGGATGCACACCACATCCTTTTCTGCCTTGCGGAAGGCGGCCACCACGCGCTTGAGCTGATCCGGCTCGGGCTTGTCTTCGGCGTCGTAGATGGTGAGCAGTTCGCCACGCGCAAAATGCAGCGCGTAGTTGCAGGCCTTGGGCTTGGTCTTGGGCTGCGACGGCGGCACCCGGATGATTTCGAAGAACGCTTCCAGACCAAGTTTCTTGGCCGCGTCGATGGTCTCGAAGTCGTCGGCTTCCAGCACCAGCTTCACGTCGAGCTTGCTGATCGGGTAATCCAGCTTGCGCAGCGCGTTGGCCAGGATCGGCAACACCTCCGGTTCCTTGTACATCGGCACCAGCACGGTATAGACCGGCAGGTCGTCGTCGCGCAGCGCGGCCACTTCGTCTTCGGTGACCTTGATGTCGATGCGGTGGCGCGAGCCGAACCACACCAGCAACAGCTTCAAACCGAACGTCGCCAAAAAGCCCAGCGCCACCAGCACGTTGACGGTGATCAGCGCAGGCACCGGGAACAGCACCATCGCGATCAGCAACACCGCCGCGATCGCCCACAAGGTGAATTTCTGCCCGCGCGTGACCACCTGGCGCGCCGAGTAGGTCGGTGCGTGCGAGGCGAGCAGGTTCAAGGCGTTGTCGGTGAGCTGCTCGTCGGCGTAGCGCTGCAGGCTCCAGATCACGTCGAACTTGGCGGTGCCGACAAAGCGCACGTCTTCGCCGTAGTGCGCGCGCGCCCAGGCAAACACCGCCGGGTCGGGGTCGGCCACCGCCAACACCAGCACACCGTCCTCGCGACGCCACGGCAGCAGCAGACGCTGCGCATAGCTGTCCAGGTCGGCGGCGGTGAGCAGCTCGGCGTCCGGCGGCTGCTGCACCAGATCGATGAACTCCAGCCCGAAGTGCGCGGCAACGATGGCGTAAAAGCGCTGCGCCGGCACGCCGCGCTGGGCCAGGATCACATCGCCCAGGCGCGAGTTCCAGCGCTGCTGCAACGCCAGCGCCGAGCGCAGCTGTTCGTCGGTGATGACGCCTGCCGTCACCAACGCACGACCCAACAGACCGCGTTCGCGGCCGATGTCTGGCGCCCGTCCCAGCGCCTCCATTTCGCAGGTGACCGTCATTGTCGTGGCGTCCTTAGAACCGCCACCAGGCGGCCACGAACGGCCCGCCTGCGGCACCGGTGTTGCGGCCCATCACCGGCTGCTGGTAACCCAGCTGCCACTGGCTGCCGCCCGGCGCGGTGTACAGCGTCGACAGCTGCAGCTTGGTGAGGTCGTAGTTGGTGCCGGTGGCAACGAAGCCGGAATCGCTAGGTGTCTCGCCGTTGACAAACGCGTCGTTACGCCCGTTGCCCAGCCCCTGGATCACATTGAGTTCGCCCAGCAACAGCCAGCTCGAGGTCAGGCTCAGACCGGTGGACGCATCCACTCGCACTTCATCGGAGGCAGCGCTGCCACGCAGACGCACCGCGCCACCCAAATCGACGTAGCCGTTGCGCCCGCCCAGCGTGTAACCACGGCCACGGCTGTAACGCAGCTCCAGTCCGTAATCGCCGAGACCGAGTGCCGGGTCGCGTCCAGGATTGCTCGGGTGGTAGGTCTTGCTGCGGCCATAAGCCGGGATGCTGACCAGCGCTTGCACCGAACTCCGCCAGACATCGTCAGCAGCACTCGGCAGGGCATAACGCAGCCCGATTTCCTGATCGGCAAAGCCGGTCGTGCTAGTGCGCGTACGGCCACTTCCGCCGTAATTGCTGAAACCGACGTCGGTGAAATAGAAATTGCCGATCACGCTGAGCGTGTCAGTCACACCATGCTCGACATAGACGTTGAGCTGGTCCTGGCGACTGCGGCCGTTGCCATCGAATTGCTGGCCATCGCCAAAGGTCGTGCGGCGGTGACTGTCGTCGAACCAGCCACGGCCATCGCTATGCAGCGCCTTGACGATCACTAACGTATCGCCCTGCGGCTGGGTCCAGGCACCGGCAATGGCGCTACCCGGCAACGCAGCCAGCGCGCAACTCAAGGCGAGCGCAGACAGCGCGGCCACCGGCGTGCGGCGGGCGTTACTGGACGGGGTAGACGATCTGGCAACCGGGCTGGACTGCACGGAGGTAAGGCACGACGGACGTACCCGCGAGCGCGGGTCGTTCTGTAAAGACATTTGTACGATTCCTGATGGGGGACCCGTTAGGGACAGGAAGCACGGGCTAGGTCACACTTCACTGCGAAACGTATCACAGTTCCGGACAGTTCCACATCACGGATTTATCACTAATTTAACACTAGCGACCACTATTTCCGGCGCAACAATCGCGGCACCTGGGCAGCTGCATGGGTCCAGATCGCCAGCCATACCCCGAGCTGGGTCAACGGCCCGCGCTGGCCGGCCTCGAACTTGCGGAAATAGCGCCATAACCCGCGGTGCTTGTGCCATTCCACGAAGAACGGGCGCGAGCGGCTGGACACGCCGCGCACGTGCACCACTTGCAGATCGTTGGCCACCGCCACCAGTGCGCCGGCCTGGCGGGCGCGCCGGCACAGGTCCAGGTCCTCGGCGTGCAGGCGATACCTGCCGTCCCAGCCGTCCAGCCGATCGAACAGGCTGCGCTGCATCAGCATCAAGGCACCGGAGATCGCATCCACCGGCTGCAGGGCAACCGACGGATTGGCGGGCACCGCCAGCTGGGCAGCGGCACGCGGGGCGCGCAGCATCGCGGCAAAGTCCGGGTCGCGGCGGCGCACGGCCGCATCCGGCCGGCCCTGCTCGTCCACCTGCTCCACCCCCAGCAGCACTGCGGCATGCCCGGTGGCGCGCGCGCACAGCTGCACCAGGGTGTCGGCTTCGACCATCAGATCCGGGTTGATGAAGACCAGCCAGGGCGCCTGCGAGTCGCGCGCGCCCTGATTGCAGGCAGTAGCAAAGCCGGGGTTGTCCGGGTTGGCGATGAAGTGCACCCGGGCATCGGCCAGCGCATGCCGTTGCACCACGTCCAGGGTGTCGTCGCTGGACGCGTTGTCGACCACCCGGATCTCGCTGATGCCATCGGCCGCACGCAGCCGCGACAGGCAGGCATCGATGGTGCTGCTGCTCTGATAGGTGACGACGACGGCGGCGATCTGGACTGGAGTCATCCGGCCATTATCCGGTGCCGGGACCACGCAGCGCCATCGCAGCGACGGCCCGGCATGGCGGCCGACGGCGGCACGGGGCATACTGCGCGCCCGACGGCCGCCACGCGGCCTAGGTCGGCGCCGCCTGCGGCACTCCCACACTTGATTCTTGAGATGACGGCCAGCGACCTTTCGGTTTCGCGCTGCCCTTCCACTCCATGTCGCGCGACCGCCTGATGGCGTCAGCGCGACAACGACGGCCCGGCAGCGCCGTCTGTGTTGTTACCGGCCTGCGTACCGGCCCCGTTGAATCGGCTGCGCGCAATTGGTCTATACCACTCATCCTCTCCTCGACATGTCTGCAGAGGGTGTGCGCATGAGCGCGACGCATCAGGTCCATGGCATGAGCCTGGAGTTGGCGCTGCCCGACTGGCCGGCACTGACCGTGGATGAAATCCGCCACGTGCTGCAGCGGTTCTCCGGGCTCGGGTCTGACCACGGCGTGCACTGGCACAGCGCGCGTCCGTTCTCCGCCGCCGCCTGCGTGCAGACCGCGTCCGGCCCGGTGATCGTCAAGCGCCATCACCGCAGCGTGCGCAGTGTCGCTGCCTTGCGCGAAGAACATAGCTTCATGGCCCATCTGCGCTGGGCCGGCGCGCCGGTGGTGGAGGTGCTGTACGCGGCTGGCGGCCAGACCGCACTCGCGCAGGACCAGTGGGTCTACGAGGTGCAACGCGTCGGCGCGGGGCGCGACCTGTATCGCGATGCCTTGTCGTGGACACCGTTTAACAACGTTGCGCACGCGCAGGCCGCAGGGGCTGCGCTCGCGCGACTGCATCACGCCGCGCAGGGCTTCGATGCACCACCACGCTCCACCACGGTGCTGGTCGCCAATCTACGGCTGTTTGCACAGCAAGACCCGGTGCAGGCGCTGCAGCGCGCGTTACCCGCGCGGCCGCATCTGGCCGCAGCGTTGAAGGAGTTTTCCTGGCAGCACGATCTGGCCACCCACGTGCTGCCCTGGCATGCGCGCGCCTGGCCGTTGCTGTCTGCGCCAGGTGCGATGCCGCCGCTGTGGACGCATGGCGACTGGCATGCGTCCAATCTGCTCTGGAACACCGATCACGGCGACACCGACGTCAGCGCGATCTTCGATTTCGGATTGAGCGATCGCAGCAGCGCCTTGTTCGATCTGGCCACCGCCATCGAACGCAACCTGATCCCGTGGCTGCAGCTGGATACCGGCGCGCGTGCGCAGGCGGACCTGCAACAACTTGATGCCTTACTGGATGGCTATGCGCTGTATCGCCCAATCAGCGCCACACAACTGCGCTGCCTGGCCGCCCTGTTGCCGATCGTGCATGCCGATTTCGCCTTGAGCGAGATCGAGTACTTCGCCGGCATCACGCGTTCGCCCGACAACGTGGACATCGCCTATCACCGCTATCTGCTGGGTCATGCGGACTGGTTTGCCAGCACCGATGGTCAAGCGCTGCTGGCGCATCTGCATGCGCGCGCAGCCCTGCTGCGATGAGCGGCAACACCGTGTCTTTCCTCTTCCCTTCTTTACGAGTTGCTTGCATGTCCCGTCTGTCGTTAGCCGCACGTCCCCATCGCCCGCTGACGCTTGCCCTGGCGCTGAGCCTGGCCGCCCCTGCATTGGCGCAACAGCAGCAACCCGGCGAATCCGCCGTGCAGCTGGATACGGTCAATGTGCTGGGCGAGCGCAGCGATAGCAACACGGCGCTGACCGGCTTCGGCGCAACGCCCCTGCTCGATGCGCCGGCCTCCATCGCGGTGATCGAGCGCCAGCAATTGCTCGATCGCCAGGCGCGCGTGCTTAGCGAGGTGCTGCGCGCCGATGCCTCCGCCGGCGATGCGTATGCACCGATCGGCTATTACGAAAACTTCGTGGTCCGCGGCTACTCGCTCAATGCCGCCAACAGCTATCGCATCAACGGGCTGAGCGCGGTGGGCGAGCAGTCGATTGCGCTGGAAAACAAGCAGCAGGTGCAGATTCTCAAGGGCCTGACCGGGCTGCAGTCGGGCATCAACGAACCGGCCGGGTTGATCGACTACCGCACCAAACGCCCCGAGCATGTGCGCAGCGTGACCCTGGGCACCGACGAGCAGGGCTCGCGCTATGTCGCCGCCGATTTAGGCGACTGGTTCGGCGCCGAGCGCACGCTGGGCCTGCGCGTGAATGCCGCGCGCGAAGACATCAACAGCTATGTCGATCACGCCGATGGTTACCGCAACTTTCTGTCGCTGGCCGGTGACTGGAAGATCACCGCGCAATCGTTGTTGCAGCTGGATGTGGAGTATCAGCATCGGCAACAGCGCTCGGTGCCCGGCTACCAATTGCTCGATGGCACGCAGGTGCCGCGCGAAATCGATGTGCACCGCCTGCTCGGTTACCAGCCGTGGGCGCGGCCGGTGGAGATGGATTCGCTCAACGCGCAGCTGCGCTATGCGTATCAGTTCAACGACGACTGGCGCGCTACTGTCGAGGCCTCGCGCAGCCGCGCAGTGATCAACGATTTCTCCACATTCGCCTGGGGCTGCTATGGCGCCGCGAGCTGTGCCGAGATCTTCACGCCCAACTTCTTCAGTGCGCAAGGCGAGTACGACGTTTACGACTACCGCAGCCCCGACGACACCCGCGTGCACGATCAACTGCGCGCCACCGTCGAAGGCCACGTGGTCACCGGCGCGCTGGAGCATCATCTGAGCATCGGCGGCGACTGGCTACGCCGCACCATCGACCGCTTTGGCTCGGTCAACGAATTCATCGGCAGCGGCAGCATCGATCGCGACCCGGAGGTTTTCGCACAGACCGATGTGGCGCTGGACCCCAAGCAACGCCGCCTGGATAGTCGCCAACGCGCGTTGGTGCTGACCGACCGCATCGGCCTGGGTGCCCTGTGGGAACTGTCGCTCGGCGCACGCGCTGTCCGCTTGGACGAGCGCGCCTTCGACCGCGACGGGCTGCTGGAACGACGCACCCGCAAGGATGCGGTGTTGCCGCAGGCCGCGCTGTTGTTCAAGCCGCAGCAAAACGTGTCGCTGTATGCCAGCTACGCCAAGAGTCTTGCCGCCGGTGGCACGGCCCCATGGTTTGCCGACAACGCCGATGAAATCCTGCCGCCGACCAAGGCCTACCAGCTGGAAACCGGCGCCAAGCTTGAGCTGGATGGCCTGCGCCTGGGCGCGGCGCTGTTCGACATCCGCCAGGCCTATCAATTCACCCAACCGCAGGCCGATGGAGGTCTGTTGTTCGTGCAACAAGGCCGGTTGCACAACCGCGGGCTGGAACTGTCGGCCGACGGCGCGGCCACCGAGCAACTGCGCCTGTTCGCCAGTGTCGCCGCCATCCGCGCGCGCGCAGAAGAGACCGACATTGCCGAATACGAAGGCCATCAGGCGATCAATGTGCCCAAGCTGCGTGCCAGCGTGCAGGCCGACTACAGCGTGCCCGGCGTCGATGGCCTGGCGGTGCTGGCCGGTGTGCAATACAGCGGGCGCAAGTTCGCCGACCGGCTCGGCAATGCCAGCGTGCCGGCATACACCGTGGCCAACCTGGGGGCGCGCTACGCCACCGCGCTGGGCGGCCTGGCGACCACCTGGCGTTTGAACGTGGACAACGTGTTCGACAAACGCTATTGGCGCGATTCGGGCGAATACCAGGGCGATGCGTATCTGTTTCCGGGTGCGCCGCGCACTGCGCGCCTGAGCGTGCAGTTGGATTTTTGAGGTCTGCAACCCCCATCCGCCCTTCGGGCACCTTCCCCCGCAGGCGGGGGAAGGATGTCGGAGCGTAAGCAAACGGGGGGGGGCAGGACATCGAAACGTCCGCAGGAGGGAGAAGGACGTCGAAGCGAAATTACCTGTGCTTGTGCGTGTTTCAGGCACTGACTGAAGGCCGCAGGCACCAGCTGAAGGCAGGGGCTCAGCGGTGCGGGCGCTGCCGCGCTTGCAGTGCACGTCGGTACGGGGCACCGCGCAGCATCCACTCCCAACTGCACCACTCGCTTTGCACCAGTTGCGCCTCTCACAACGCTCTCCACTTTCCATCAGGCCTTGCATGTCCTTGCTCGAATCCATCGCCGTTGTGATCAACCTGCTGGGCGTGTGGCTGACCGCACAGCGCATCCGCTGGTGCTGGCCGGTCGGCATCGTGGCGGTCGCGCTGTATGCGTGGCTGTTCTATCAGTGGAAGCTGTACTCGGACATGCTGCTGCAAGGCGTGTATGTGCTGACCCAACTCTACGGGTGGTGGCAGTGGCAACGCGGCAACAGCGTGGACGCGCGCATCCGCCCCTTGCCGATGCCGCAGCGTGAACTGTGGCTCTCACTCTCTATCGGCGCTGCATTCGCTGCTGCGCTGGGCGCATACATGCATCACCGCACCGATGCCGCACTGCCATGGCTGGACGCGGCGCTGGCCAGCTTCAGCCTGGTCGCCAGCGTGTGGGCCGCGCGCAAACGCCTCGCTAACTGGGTGCTATGGATCGTGCTCGATTGCATTTATGTCGGCGTGTTCGTCAGCAAGGAGTTGTATCCCACCGCCCTGCTCTACGCCGGCTTCGTGGCGTTGGCGATCTACGGATGGCGCAGTTGGAAAACCCAACAGAACCGGAACCTGACAACGCCACGCTAAGCCCGGCGCAGTTTGCGTGCGCGTTCTTCTTTACCATCGCGGCATGCACGATCTTCCTCTCATTGTCTCGCCCATGGCCCGCATCTCCGATTGGCGGTGCGCCGTATGACTGCGTCGCGCCAGCACGCCATCACTGAAATCATCGCCGCGCAGATTGCCGCCGGCGAATGGGGCCCGGACCAGCGCCTGCCGGTGGAGCGCGCGCTTGCCGAGCGCTTCGACTGCACCCGCATCACCCTGCGCGAAGCCTTGCAGCACCTTGAAGCCGAAGGCCGCATCTACCGCGAAAACCGCCGTGGCTGGTTCGTCAGCGCACCACGCGTGCGCTACGACCCCACCAGCATCGCCGGCTTCATGCAGTACGTGGCCGCGCAAGGGCGCAAGCCGCGCACCGAGTTATTGAGCGCCACCCGCCAGGCCGCGGGCGCCGCGTTTGCAGCGGCGCTGCGACTGGACACGCCGTATGAAGACGTCTTCGTGCTGCAACGCCGACGCTGGATCGACCGCCGCGCCGTGCTGCTGGAAACCAACGTCGTGCTGGCAGCGTGGGCACCGGGCCTGCTCGAACACGACATGGCCGGCTCGCTGTCGAGCGTGTTCAACCAAAAGTTGGGGCTATTCCTGAGCCGCGCACAGGTGTCGATGCATCCGGCCGGCCTGGATGCCACCCAGGCGATCCTGCTGCAGTCCACCACCGGCACGCCGTGTTTCCGCCTGCAGCGGATCAGCTTTGCCGAAGACGGCCGCGCGGTGGAACTGGATATCGAATCCTGGCGTCACGACGCACTGGACGTGGTGGTGCGCACCGATGCGCCGATGCGGTCGGCTTCTTAAGAGGGGCTAACAAAACTACGTCACGCCGGTCTACTGCAGGCCGGCTGATCTGCTGCCTGGCTGCAGGCCCCTTGCCCGCCAACCCTCGCGGGACACGCTGCAAGTACGTCCTTGTAAGCTCACGCGACGGTGGGCAGGCAAGGACCAGTCGAGATGGTCGGTGTGCATGGTGCAAGCAATGCGTGATGTGCCTCTACTTTGCTAGCTCACATGTGTGTGCGATCCGCATCAGCAGGCCACTGCGACTCGCGAGACGACCAGCTCTTTTATGCAGCTACCGACCAACGTCCTGGTGCGGTGTCCTCGCCGCTTGCGGGACCGTGTGGCGGCATGGATGCCGCCACCGAGCGTCCACGGACGGATTTACGGCGTGTCCCGCGAGCGGCGAGCGCACCGCGCACTCGACCCACTCAGCGTTTGATCCAGACTTCCGATGCGTTTGACCTAACTTCCGACGGCATCCACCAGGATGCGGCCGACAACACCCCTGCAATCAGCGCACGGCGAGCAGTCGTCAGCTTGCAAGGGACAGCGCTCAAGGAACCGCACTGCACGCGTGCTACATGCCGCACCGAACACCGGCTGCGCCCGCCTAGCGATGAGCATGCCACTTGGCAGCTGCGCTACGCGTCGAACAGCATGCGCTGCGGGTCCGGCGGTGGCAGGTCGGCGAGCAACTGACCTAACTGGTCGCGTTGCGCACGCAAGGGGTCGTGCATCAGAAAGTTGGCCAGCCGCGCGTGCCAGGCCGGCCAGCGTGTGGCCAGTGCATCCATGTCGCCATCGGCCGGGCGACCTTCGTGCGGCGAGGCGACGAAGGCTGTGTCGCACAACACATTGCGCCATCCCAGCCCGCCCATGCGTAGGCTGAGGTCCACCAGCGCGGCATACCAGGAGCCATAACTACTGGCATCCAGCCCACCGGCCTTGCGGCGTGCGGCGCCCCGCAGCAGCACCGCGTGCCCGACCGCCGATGGCAACTCCGGATGCAGCGGCGGCATCGCCGCACAGGCAGCGGCCAACCGCTCCGGCGCGTCCGGCAGTGGGTTGAGTTCGCCCAGCCGCGGCCAGCTGCAGGCTTCGCCCACATTGCTCCAGGGCGTGGCCGTGGCAATCGCCGCATCGCGCGCAAAACACGCGGTGAGCTGCCGCAACCAACCGGGCAGCGGGCAGGCATCCACCCCCAGCACCACCACGTCGGCATCGCCGCAGGCGGCGAGCATTTCATCCAGATGCGCCACCTCGCCGAGCATGCGCTGGCGCCGGGTGTGATGCGCCTGCAGCTGCGTCCGCGCCAGCCAGTGATCGATCACCGCGCGGCCGCGCGGGCCGGCCTGCGCATCGTCGGCCAGCCACACCCGCGTGCCCGCAGGCGTGGCCGCATCCAATGCGCCCAGGCACGCATCCAGCGCCTCGTCGTCGGTGCCGACCGGCACCAGCACGACGGGCAGTGCCGCACTCATTGCGGCTTCTGGCTGGGTTTCAGCGGCTCCATGACCTTGAACTTCTGACCGTATTCGTCGGTGAGGTTGCGCGCTTCCTGCGGGTTGCGCACGATCGATGGAGTGATCAGCACGATGACTTCGCGGCGGGTGTTGCTCTTTCCCTTGGTTCCGAACAACGCACCCACTACAGGAAGCTTGCTCAGGAAGGGCACACCATCGCTCGTATCGGTGGTTGTGTCATCAATCAAACCGGCCAGCATGATCGTATCGCCACTTTGCACAGCGGCCTCTGTTTTGACACGACGGGTATTGATGTCGACGTTACAGGCCGCTGCGTTCACCGTTGCGGTCGCGGACGTACATGCCGCAGGCCGATCACCCGGGCTACTTACTTCCTGGACGATATCCAAAAACACCATCCCGTCCTTGGTCACACGAGGACGCACCTTCAAAATCACGCCGGTATCAATGTATTGCACAGAAGAGAAACTACTGTCGCTCCCAAGACCGGTGTTGATCGAGGTTGAATTGATTGCGATACGCGAGCCGACGTTGAGCGTTGCTTCTGCATTGTTTCGCACAAACACCGACGGCGTTTGGAGCAGTCGCACATTTGTCACCCGATCCAAGGCTGTGATGATGGCCGCGGCATTCTTTCCAAGAAATGTCCAACCCAACCCATTACTAGTAACGCTTCCGGCAATATCTCCCCAGATGTTCCGACCTGCAGCGTTGGTAAGGCCAGCGCCAACACCGATACCAGTCGCATTCGCTAATGCAGTCGCTGGATCTCTCGAAGCATTCACAGCGTTTTCGAAATACCAATTGACGCCGTAGCTCAGGTCACCGGTCAAATTCACCTCAGCCACCTGCGCTTCGATATGCACCTGCATCGGCATCACGTCGAGCTTTTCGATGACGTCGCGGATGGACGCCCACGATTGCGGCGTGGAGCGCACCAGCAAGGTGTTGGTTTCGGCCACAGCCGACACGCCGACCTTGTCGCCTTCCACCTCCAGTGTCACTGCGCCGTTGCCGTTGCTGCGCGGCGAGAGCTGCAAGCTGCCGTTGCCCAGGCCACCGCTGCTGCTACCACTGCTTCCACCGACGCCGCTGCTTCCACCGAAACTGCTGCCCGAGCCACTGCTGTCGCCGCTTTCGCCGAGGCTGCCTCCGGTCATGCCGGAGCTGGCGCCCATGCTGCTGTCGCGATTGCCCAGCGCGCCGCCGAGCACGCTGCTCTCGGCACCCGGCGCCAGCGAGGCGTTGGAATCGCCGCCACCACCGCGCCCACCGAACACTTCCGACAACCGATCGGCCAGGTCCTTGGCCTTGATGTACTTCAATTCATACGAGAACAAGCGCACGCCGCCGCCGGCGCTGTCGATGCGGTCCAGCCACTGCTGGATCTGATCCAGATAGCGCGGCTGCGGAGTGATCACCAGCACCGCATTGGCGTTTTCCAGCGGCATGAAACGGAACATGCCGGCGCTGGGCGTCTTGCTCTGTTCGCCGAAGACCTTTTCCAGATCGGCGCTGACCTTTTCGGCCTTGCCGGACTGGATCGGGAACACGCCCACCGACATGCCCGACAACCAGTCCACGTCGAAGATTTGCACGGTGCGCAGGTAGTTTTCGAGTTCGGCGCGGGTGCCGCCAAGGGTGATCACGTTGCGCGCGTTGTCGGTGCCGACGATGGCGTTGGGCCGTGCGTACGGCTCCAGCACCTTTTTCATTTCACTGGCGGAAATGAACTTCAACGGCACCACGCGCACTTCAAAACCGCGTGCGGCAGACGGCGAGGCGGTGCTGGGCGCGACGGTGCCGGCCAGCGCCTGGTCGGCCGGCACGATGTTGTAGCGGCCACCGCTGAACACCATGCGCGCGTTGTTCCAGCCCAGCACCATTTCCAGCAGGTTCAAGGCTTGCGCCGGCGAAACTGGATTGGGCGTGGCCAGGGTCACGGTGCCCTGCACGCCGGGCGCGATGACGTAGTTCTGGCCGAGCATGTCGCCCAGGATTGCCTTGACCACCGCCTGTACCGACTCGCCTTCGAAGTTGAAGGTGGCGCTGCCGCTGCTGGCCATGCCCAGCGTGGGCGACGGCGACGACGCCGCGCTCTGGTTGATCATAGTGCCGCTGCCGCGCCGGATCACCGGGCTGGGCTTGGCGCTGGTGGCGGCATTGCCGTCGGCGCGTTGGTCGGCAACGGTCTGGGTGGCGCCGGCAGCGCCGACTTGTGGATCCAGGCGCGCGTCGCGGCGCACGTCCGGCGGCGGAGTGGTGGCGCAACCGGCCAACAGGCCAATCAGCAGGGACACGGGAAACAGGCGCGGCGTCATGCGTTCACTCATTGGGTCTGACCGGGGGTAGAGCCGCTCTGGCGCTGCTGTTGCAGCTGGCGGCGTCGGGCTTCGATACGTTCGCGGATGGCACGCATCTGATCGTCGGAGGGGCGTGGAGCTTCCTGCGCGCCATCGCTGCGCTGCGGCGGCACCGTCGGCGGGGCTTGCCCGCCAGGTTGTTGCGCCGGCGGGGTGGCAGGCTGCGGCTGCGGTTGCGCGACCGCAGCAGCATCGGGCGACGGCGGCACCGGCGGCAATGGCGGCAGCGTGCCCGGCGCACCACGCGCGGCGGCATTGGCGGTCGGCGGTTGACCGCCCTGGCCATTGAACACGTGCAGCTCCAGCGTCTGGGTGCCGCCGGGGCCTTCGATGGTGGCACTGCGCGGCTGCAGGGCCAGCAGGCGCCAGCCCTTGACCGCGTCGCCGCCCAGCTGCACGCGCACCGAATCCTGCGGGTCCAGGGTCAGCGTGGCCATCTTGAAGTTCTCGGTCAGCAGCACGCCGGTCAGGCGCACCGTCGAAGCCGCGCCGCTACCGTCGGTGCCGGACAGGAAGAACGGATGCGGCAAGCGGTCTTCGGCGAATGCGGGATGCGCGGCGATCTCCGAATATTTTTCGAAGGCGCCCAACCGTTCCGGCGCGGGCGCCGGTAGCGTGGGCAGGCGCTGCACCAGTGCCGGGTCGTCCGGCAGCAGTTCCACGCGCTTGCCTAAGCCAGCCACGGCCAGGATGCACACCAGCAGCGCCCAGCCGACCACGGTGGCCAGCAACCAGGTGCGCAAACCGATCAGGTCAAGGCGCATTGCTGGCCTCCCCGGCGGCGGCTGCGGCGGCGGGCGCGGCATCGGTGTTCAACGGCGCAGCGCTGGCGCCGGGGCGCAGATAGCCGGCCAGTTCGAACGCGATGTCCAGGCCGTTGCCGCTTTCGTTGGGCGAGAGTTGGTAGCGCTGCGCCATCACGTTGAGGTTGTCCACGAACAGCCGCGGAGTGCCGTTTTCCAGGCTGTACAACACCGAAGCCAGTTCCGGCGTGCCGCAGCGCAAGCGCACCTGCACCGCCACGCGGGTGAAGCGGCCCTTGCTCTCCGGCTGCAGCGGCGAGCGGTTGCTGATGGCACAGCTGCGGTTGCCGGGGCTGGCTTCCACCACTGCGCGTTCCAGCCGCTGCACCAGTCCGGCCGAGGCCAGCTCGGCGGAGGTTTCCGGCAAAAAGCCAGGGCGGCTTTCCAGCGTCTGCCGCGCCTGGCGCAGCCGCTGGCTGACCTGCGGCGCCTGCTGCAATTGCACGCGCACGCGCAGCTCGCGCTCGCGCAGCGATTGCAGTTCGTCCTGCATGGCGATCATCGGCTGGGTGAACCACGGGTGCACCAGCACCAGATACGCCACGCCGAGCACCAGCAGCAGCAGACCCAAAGCGATCCAGCGATCGCGCTTAACGCTGCGTGGCATCGGCCCCCTCCTTCCCATCGGGGCCAGCCAGCTCGGCGGTGATGGTGAAACGGTCGACGTTGCGACCGGCATCGCTCTGCAGCACGCCGGTCAGCGACGGCGTACGCCATAGCGGCGAACCTTCCAGGCGACGCACCAGCGACGAGGCTTCGTTGCTCAAACCGATCAGCTGCAATTGCCCGCCTTCGACCGAGAATTTTTCCAGATAGGTGCCGCCCGGCAGACGCCGGCTCAACTCGTCCCAGATTTCCACCGAGGTCGGGCGCGTGGCGCGTTGCTTCTGGAAGAAGGTAGCGCCTTCGACCAGATCCATCAGCTGCTGGCGTTCCGCAGCCACCTGGCGCGCGCGCGCGGCATTGGCCTGCACCTGCGCGCGCAGATCGTCGGCGGCCTGGCGGCGATTATCCAACAGCAGCCAACCGGCCACAGCCAACAACGCCACCGCGGTGGCGGTGAGTAGCAGGTTCCAGCGTTGCATCGGGTCGCTACGCCGCAGCCGGCGTGCCGGCGGCAGCAGATTCACTCCCAATGGAGCGCCCTGCGCATCGGCCACATCGATGCCGGACAGCGCGTTGGTCCAGGCATCGGGCACACCGGCCGGGCCATCGATCATGCGCCGTGGCACCACGACCAGTTCCGCATCCAGCTGGCCGTCTTCGCGCACATCGAGCACGCGTGCGTCGAAATACACCTGGTCGGCGGTGAACGGGGTTTGCCGGTCGATTTCGAAACGCGCTACATCCTGCAGCCGCGCGGCAGCCGCTGCCGGCAGCCGCAACGGCCGCCGCAATGCATGCGCCGACGGCAACAACCAATGCCGCGGTAGACCATCCAGCGCAGTCGGCAGCACGGCATTGACTTCCTGCGGCTGCACCGGCCACGGCAGGCTGGCGATCGCCTCACGGCTCTGATCGCGTTGGCGCAGCAACTGCAACGTGTCGCCATCGAGCTGCAACAACAGGCGCGCCTGCGACAGGCCCAATTGCCACTGCCAGCGCTGCGGCAGCCACGCCAGCAGCGATTGCTGCCACCAACGCCAGAAGCCTCCGGCTCCCGGCATGGCGCGTACGCCGATACGACCCAAGGTATCCCGCCATGCGGTCATTGCACTGCTGCTCCCTGTTCCCAACGCAACACGGTGTAGGCCGATCCCGGTACTGCGGACGCGCTTGTCGACACGACCGCGCGCAACACAGCCTCGCGTCCCTGACTCAGTCGCGCCCGGCTCTCGATACTATAAGTGTCAGACCCACCGACCGTCGCCTCGCTGCCCGGCAAACCCAGCGGCGCGTCACGCTGCGCCAGCAGTTCCCGCGCATCCAGGCCCATCGCAGTCAACACCGGGCCGGGTGCAAAACGCGCTTCTGGCCGCGAGCGGCCGCTGTACAAGGTGATGTTGGGCAGCAACTTGCGATACAACTCGCTGTCCATGCCCAGCACCAGGCGCAGTTCGCCCAACGTTTCGAATGGGCTGTCCTTTGCGCCATAGGGCAAGCCGGCATCGGCGTAATCGCGGTCTTCTGCTCCACCGCCGGGCTGGCTCAGCGAGTCGCCATCGCGCCAATCGACGATGGCACCGGCAATGCGCGTATCGCGGCCTTGTTCGCCGCCCACGGCACGCACCAGCCCGGCCAACAGCGCCGGCTCGGCCATGTTCAGATCCACCTTGCCGCTTTCGTCAGTGATACGAATCTCCACCGTGGCATCGTCCATCTGCCAACGATACCGTCGGCCATCTGCGCGCCAGCGTGCCTGGGTATCGGCGCTCTGCAAGCGGGACAGTGCGTATTCCAGGCCAGCGCGTGCGTATTCCTGCGCCTGCGCGCCATTGCGCAGCATAGTGCCTTGCAAGGCTTCCACGCGCGCGGTGAGCGCAAACGCACCGATCATCGCGGTGAGCAAGGCGATCAACCACAACACCAGCACCAAGGCAGCGCCACGTATCCGGCTCATTGCCCCGCTCCGGGGTTGCTGGATTGCGGCAACGCCACGACCAGCGGCGGCCATGCAGCGTCGCCACTACGGATCTCGATCCGCACCAGCAGCGGCAGGCGGTCGTGCCATTCCCACTGCGGCAACCAGGCGCTCAGGCGGCCGTTCTGCGGATCCATGCCACGGTAACGAAAGCTCACCTGCTGCACGCCTTGCGCCAGCGGCTCCGGCGGCAATTTACTGCCTTCCTCGATCGATTTGCCCGATTGCAGCATGGTCAACGCAATCTGCAAGGTGCGTTGCTCGCCATCGCCGACCACCGACAACTCGTGCAGATACGGGCCACCGCGTCCCAGATAATCCGGCACATCGGCGGCAAAGCGCATGCGCTGCGGTTCGCCGACAAACAACATCGGTTGCTGGCTTTGCGGGTCGATGCTCATTGCCAGCGGCAATGCGGCAGCCAACCGACGGCGCAGGAATTCTTCCACCGCACGCACACGCTCGCTGCGCTGGGCAATCGCCTCGCCACGCTGACTCACCGCGCTGGCCGAGCGCAATGTGGCGAAGGCCAACGCCAGCCCGCCGACCAACAGCATCGTGGCCAGCAGCACTTCGATCAGGGTGAAGCCGGCGCTGCGCGAACGAATCACAGCGCGCTGTCCTGTGCGGTGGCGGCCACCAGGCGCAAGGTGCGCCATTGCAGCATTTGATTGGGCGCCTCGCCCCAACGCACCACCAGGGTCAGTTGCAGCAGTTTGTGCGCGCCAGGGGCCACCGGCGCCTGCGGATTACGCCGTGGTTCGTCGTAGGGACGCACATCCATCGACCAACGGAAATGCCCGGCTTCGAAGGTGCCTTGTTGTTGCTCGGGCACCAGCGGCTTGTCCATGCCTTGCAACGCCAGCAGCGATTGCGCGTGCAAGGTCGCACGCGTGCTGTCATCGGCCGCGCGCACCTGACGTGCCGCACCGGACAACGACCCCAGCAACAGGCTCAATGCCAAGGCGAGCAAGGCAAAAGCGACGATCACCTCGATCAGGGTGTAACCACGTTGCCGCTTCATGGCGCAGGCGTCCGTAGCGGACCCGAACGCACTTCGCCGGTGATCCAGCCCACGTCCACGCGCCAGCGCGCGTCCTTGACCTGCAGATCGATGCGACCGCCCGTGGACGCCCCATCGGGGAAGAATTGGATGGCGCCCTGATCTTCCCGCGACTGCACCTGGCGCGCGCCGGTGAAGCGCACCTGCAGCGACGACGGCAGGTCGCCGTGATGGCCGCCGGGCGCTTCCCAACGGCGCTGCAGCGGGTCGATCAGAAAGCGTTGCGGGGTGCCGGTGGCAATCGCCTGGGTGCGCGTGTAGCGCAGTTGCGAGGCGATCGCCTTGCCGGCGGTGCGCAGGCGCATACCATCGATACCGCCGTTCAATGCGGCTGCGGCCAGCACGCCGGCCATTGCGATCAACGCGATGACCAGCAGCATTTCGAGCAGCGAGCTGCCACGCGTGCGGGTACGGCCAGGACCGACTCCATGCGGATGACGCAACGGCTGACACGCAACGCGCATGGCGAGGACTTATTGGTACTTGATATCCGAGTCGTAGCTGCTACCACCGGGGCGACCATCCTTGCCCAGGCTGATCAGATCGAACGGCTGGCCATCGCCCGGCGCGCGGTACTCGATGGTGTGACCCCACGGATCGTTAAGCTCCACCGCCTTGGCGTACGGGCCCAGCCAGCCGCTGCTGCCGCCGGGCTGGGTCACCAGGTCATCGAGCTTGCTCGGCAACTTGCCGGTGTCGAGCTGAAAGTTTTCGATCTTGCCGGCCAGGGTCTGGATCTGCGACTTGGCCAGATTGGCCTTGCCGCGATCGGCGCCACCAAGCACGCGGCTGCCGACCAAGGTGAGCACCGCGCCGATCAGCACGATGACGATGATGATTTCCAGCAAGCTCATGCCGGCCTGGCCTGCGCGCGACGGACTACGGGTGATGGAACGCTTGATCATGAACGATTTCCTTGCACGTCGATGAAGGATGCTGCCGCCACTAGATGACATGGCGGCCATTGCATTGGTTCCCGCGTAGGTGTCGTGCGGTCACCGGAACGTTGTTGTGAAGACGCCGCCTAATGAAAAGCGCCGCGTGCCGTTAATAGAGTGTACGAGCGATGCATGCCGATGCCGAGTCCCGCTTGCGCCCGCCTTGCAGCTGCGCAGGCGCGTTGCTCGCGCGCTCAACCGATCGCATTGGTGAGGTCATACAGCGGTACCAGTACCGAAATGATGACAAGCCCCACCACTGAGGCCAGGACCAGCGTGATCAGCGGTACCAATGCAGCCAGCGCACGGTCGATGGCTTGTGCAGTTTCCAGCTCGAAGGTGTCAGCGGTCTTGAGCAACATCGTGTCCAACGCGCCGGATTCTTCGCCCACCTGGATCATCTGCAGGGCCAATCGCGGAAAGCGCTTGCCGCGCGCCAGCGATATCGCCAGGCCATGCCCGTTCTTGACATCGTCGGCAGCGTTGGCGACATCCTCGACCAACGCCAGATTGGACATGACGTTGCGCGCGATGCCGATCGCGGCCAGCAACGGCACGCCGTTGCGCAATAAGGTGCCCAGGGTGCGCGTCAGCCGTGCGGTTTCCAGCCGCGCGATCAGGCTGCCGACCACTTTCTGGCGCAGCAACCATTCGTCCAGCGCTGCACGGAAAGCGGCATTGCGACGCTTGCGATCCAGCCACAGCCCGAGCACACCCGGCACCACGATCAGCACAAGCCACCAGTCGCGTACCAGCAATCCCACGCTCAACACCGCCTGGGTGAACCAGGGCAGCGCGACATCCAGGCTTTCGTACATCTGCGCGAATTGCGGCACCACGTAGCCCAGCAAAAACAACAAGGCGCACCCGACCACCGCCAGCAGAATCGCCGGGTAGATCAACGCATTGATCACCTTGCCCTTGAGCGCGCGGCTGCGCTCCAGGTAATCGGCCAACCGTTGCAAGGTGTCCTGCATGCTGCCGCCGGCTTCGCCGGCACGCACCATGTTGATGTACAGCTTGGAGAACAGCCCATGCTGACGTTCCAACGCAGACGACAGCGGCGCACCGCCGCGCACGGTGTCGCGGATGTCGCCGATGACGCGCCGGCTTTTTTCGTCTTCCGGCAGATCCATCAGGATCGACAACGCGCGATCCAACGGTTGCCCGGCCCCAATCAAGGTGGCCAGCTGCTGGGTGAATTGCACCAGCGCGGCATTGTCGAACGGCTTCTTGCGCAGCAGCATGCGCAGTGATGGCGAATCGTTTTCGCCGGTGGCAAGCCGCGTTTCCACCGGCAGATGGCCCTGCTCCTGCAGACGCAGCGCCACCTCGGCATCGCTGCCCGCTTCCATCTGGCCGTCGAGCATTTCGCCGTGAGCGTCGAGCGCTTTGTAGCGGTAGAGCGGCATCAGGAACGGCCGGGACCGGGGACCCGGGACCCGGGACCCGAGGAAAGCGGCGTACCGCAGTACTGGAATCCGGCAGCACGTCGATCGGCGCATACGACAGCGACGACCAAGCACTTGCCTTGGCTGTTCCCGGGTCCCCGGTCCCGGGTCCCCGGTCCCGACCACCCGGTCACTTCACCGATCATGCATCCTCCGTCACACGCAGGACTTCTTCGATGGTGGTTTCGCCGCGCAAGGCCTTGGACAGGCCGTCTTCGTACATGGTGCGCATGCCGGCCTTGCGGGCGAGTTGTTCGATCTCGCCCATGCCGGCACGACGCATCACCGCGCGCCGCAATTCGTCGTTCATCACCAGGAATTCGACGATGGTGGTACGGCCCAGATAGCCGGTCGGCGCGGCCGCCGAGGCACGCGGGCGATACAGGAAGATCTCGCCCTCCGGCTGCAGGCGACGCAGGTTGAAACGTTCGATTTCTTCCGGCGATGCGGGGTAGCGTTCGGCGTTGGCCAGGTCGAGTTTGCGCACCAGGCGCTGCGCCAGAATGCCGTTAATGGTGGAGGTGAGCAGGTAATCCTCCACGCCCATGTCCAGCAAACGGGTGATGCCGCCGGCGGCATTGTTGGTGTGCAGCGTGGACAGCACCAGATGGCCGGTGAGCGCGGACTGGATCGCAATGCGCGCGGTTTCCAGATCGCGCATTTCGCCGATCATGATGATGTCCGGGTCCTGACGCACGATGCTGCGCAGCGCATTGGCAAAATCCAGCCCGATCTGCGGCTTGGCCTGGATCTGGTTGATGCCTTCGATCTGGTATTCCACCGGGTCTTCGACGGTGATGATCTTGACGTCGGAGGTATTGAGCTGGCTCAGCGCGGTGTACAGCGTGGTGGTCTTGCCCGAGCCGGTGGGGCCGGTGACCAGCATGATGCCGTGCGGTTGCTCCAGCACCTTGCGGAACTGCGGCAGAAAGTCTTCGGTAAAGCCCAGCTTGTAGAAGTCGAACACCACCGTTTCGCGATCGAGCAGACGCATCACCACGCTCTCGCCATGCGCGGTGGGCACGGTGCTGACGCGCAGATCCAGCTCCTTGCCCTGCACGCGCAACATGATGCGACCGTCCTGCGGCAGGCGGCGCTCGGCGATATTGAGCTTGGCCATGATCTTGATGCGGCTGATCACCGCGGCGGTGAGTTTGGCCGGCGGGCTTTCGCCTTCCACCAGCACGCCATCGACGCGGTAACGCACCTTGAGGCGGCTCTCGAACGGTTCGATATGGATATCCGAGGCGCGCAATTCCACCGCGTGCTGGATCACCAGATTCACCAGGCGAATCACCGGCGCTTCGGAGGCCAGATCGCGCAGCGCTTCGATATCGTCGCTGCTGTTGGCATCGCCATCGGCGGTTTCGACAATGGTGCCCATCGCACTGCGGCCCTGGCCATACCAGCGCTCGATCAGATCGTCGATCTCCGAACGCAGGCCGACCTGCAGGAACAATGCACAGCCAGTGGCAAGACGCACCGCATCAATGGCGTAATCGTCGTATGGATCGGCGATCCAAAGATCCAGCCGGCCATCGTGTTCGCCCACCGGGCACAGATGAAATTGTTTGAGAAAGCGCAGCGACAAGCCCTGCACGTCGGGCAGCATTTCCGGCGGGGTATCGCCGAGTTGGCGTGCATCCACCAACGGCAGGCCGAGCACATCGGCGCAGGTCTCTGCATGATCGCGCTCGGACACCAGGCCCAGGCGGCCGAGCAGGGCCAGCAAGCCCATGCCGGATTCGGCCTGCAACTGGCGCGCGCGCAGCAGGTCGGAGTCCTTCAGACGACGGCGTTCAAGCAATGCTTCGACGATGCGCGTTTCCGCACTTCGATGCTCAATTGGATCGACGGCAACCGCGTTCACACTCGTCTCCACTGGTTCGGCGCCGACTGTAGCAGTTTGCCGCGACGATCAACCGCACGCATCTGAATCGTCCTGAAAAACAATGCCCCCGGTGATTAGCCGGGGGCATTGGTCACACTATTTCACTACTTACTGTCGTGCAACGAGGGTCAGCTTCGCGTAATCGGATGCACCCACCAACTTGATGTAGTACGTGCCTGCCTTGGGGGCAGTGAAGCGGACGGTTTCGCTGTTGCCCGGACGCGTCGACTTGGCATCGAAACTGCTGGCGCTGGGCTCGGCTTCATAGCTGACGTACACCGACACATCGCCGGTACCGCCGTAGGTCATGAAGCTCAGCACCGCACCGGCCTTGGCTTCGAAGCTGTACAACGTGGAGCTGCCGAAGGTGCCACTCAGGCCGGTCAGCGGCGCCTTGTTGGTCAACGCGACGGCGGTCGGTGCGCAGGACTCGGTGGCCGGATCGCACGGCTCCACCAACACCGCTTCCAGCGCGGCCTTGGCGTCGACGATGCCGCTGCCGATCGGGGTGCTGGCCGGCGGGGTCACCGGGAAACGGCGGCTGGTCTGCTTGAGCAACGCTTCGACCGCGGCCGGGGTCAGCGGGCCGTCGCCCAGACCGATCGCCGCGCTCTGCACCAGCGCCACGACGCCAGCCACATGCGGGGACGCCATCGAGGTTCCGCCCATGCCCATGTAGCTATAGCTACCGGAGGTCGGCGTGGTCGCACCGTCGTAGCCGGCCTGCCAGATGTAGCCGCCCGGATTGCCGTCCACACTGCCACCGCCGCCCGGGCCGGACAAATCGACCTTGCTGCCGTAGTTGGAGTAGTAGGTGATGCCGCCGGTGATGCGGGTGGCACCGACGGTGACGGTGTTGTTGCAGCTGGCCGGCGAATGGTTGGCCGCGTCATCGCCATCGTTGCCGGCAGCGACCACGACAGTGGTGCCGCGCGCCACCGCACCGTTGATCGCCAGCTGGGTGGCCGAATCGCAAGCCCCACCGCCGCCCAGGCTCATGTTGATCACTTCGGCCGGGTTGGTGTTGGCGGGGACGCCTTCGACCGTGCCGCCGGATGCCCACACGATGGCGTCGGCGATGTCGGAGGTATACCCGCCGCAACGGCCGAGCACGCGCACCGGCAGGATGGACGACTTGGGTGCGACGCCGGCCATGCCGATGCCGTTATTGGTCGCTTCGGCCACGGTGCCCGAGACATGGGTGCCGTGCCAGGAGCTCTCCTGCGCCACCGAGCCGGTGTAGCAGACGTTGTCGGCTTCTTCCCAGTCGCCGTAATCCAGTGCACCGGGGACGCGGGCATCGGTCGGACGACGCGAGACTTCGGCATCGCTGATGAAGTCATAGCCCTGCAGCAGGTTGCCGGCAAAATCGGGATGGCCCGGCAGGATGCCGGTATCCAGCACCGCCACCACCACGCCAGCGCCCTGCGACAGATCCCATGCGGCCGGCGCATTGATACCGCCGTTGGGGTTGCTCAGGTGCCACTGGTACTGCGCATACAGCGGGTCGTTGGGAACCAGCTGCGGGCTCACATCGGTGGCCGCAACGCTTTTCTTGATCTCGACCGGACGCAGCATGCGATCGATCTGCACGTCGACCACGGACGGATCGTTCTTCAGCTCGACCACCACCTTGTCCACCTGCGCGGCGGTCAACGTGCTGGACAGCTTGATCAGGTCCGAGCCGATACCGAGCTTGCGCACATACGTCGCCTTGGCGGCGGCTGCGCTGCTACGTGCGCCGGTACTGGCACCGACGCGGCCGACAGCGGCCTGCACGGCATTGAGCTTGCTGCTGCGATCGGTCGCAGCGGCAGTGTTGTCCTTGTAGCGCACGATCAGGCGGCTACTGAATTGGGCGCCGGCCGAAGCGGACTGGGTCGGTTCCTTGACCAGCAGTTTCGGTGCGGCTGCCAGGGTGCCGGATGCACCAAGGGCCATCATCAGGATGGCGCCGGTCAGCGGGGTGAGGCGGAAGGTCTTGTCGATCACGGTGAAATCCTCTTCGTGTTTTTCGTGAATCAGGCTTGGAACGGGGTCGACAACGCCGCGCAGCCGTGAGCCGGCCTGCGGCAGTTGATCGATCGCTCCTGGTACGGCCATCACTCCATGCGAATCCGTTGGCTGGCCTAGCCACGGTCCTTGCCCGCCCCCTCAGGCCTTACCGCGGCGGCGCACATCGGCGCCGCCGCGTTTGATGCAACTGAGTACGCTGTTGCTGAGGGTTACCAGCCGAAACCGGCACCCACGCCGATCGAGCTGTCATCGCCGCTCAGCGCACCGCCCACGGTCAACGTGGCGCGCGGGCTGATCGCACGCTGGTAGCCCACCGACAACGCCGACTCGCCGTTCTGGAAACCGACGCCGGCACCGACGCGGTTCTGCGAGGCAATACCGGCCACGCTGGCAGACATGTTCAACATCGCCGAGCTCATCGCGCCCTGACGATCCAGACGACGGTTCTGCCGACGCAGACGGTCTTCGATATCGCCCTGATAGCTTTCGAAGCTATCGGCCATCGCGCTGTAGCGGCTGTCGGTGTAGCTGTTGGCCGTCGCAATACCGCCATCCAACTGGCCCTTGTTCACCGCATCGGTGGCGCGCGTACCGGCCGCCACATTGGCCACCTGCCGCTCGCCGCCGACACTGCCCACCGACACCGTGTTGGCGCGGTCGGCCACAGAGCCCTGACCCAACGCGACCGCACCCTGTGCACTGGCACGTGCGCCCTGGCCGATGGCGGTACCGGATGCGGCGCTGACCTGCGCACCCTCGCCCATCGCCACCGCATTGGTGGCCACCGCCGCAATCTGCGTGTTGGCGCCGACCGCCGTACTGCCGTCGGCATTGACGCGCGCATTGCTGCCGATGGCGGTGTCGTTGGGGCCGTGCGCGTAAGCGCTGCCGCCAATCGCGGTACCGGTGACATGGTTGGCCACCGCCGCTGTACCGACTGCCGTCGAGGTTGCCGCCGGCGTGATGCTGCCGACCACGGCTGCCGTCGGCGTGCCTTGCACGCCGGCAGTCGCAGTGGCGGTGCTGACGTTGCTTGCTGCATCGCTA
This sequence comes from Xanthomonas sp. WHRI 8932A, assembly GCF_035012785.1. NCBI lineage: Bacteria > Pseudomonadati > Pseudomonadota > Gammaproteobacteria > Lysobacterales > Lysobacteraceae > Xanthomonas > Xanthomonas sp. WHRI 8932A. The sequence goes on along the minus strand of NZ_JAYGQQ010000002.1, from coordinate 491,926 downwards.
GCAGCAGGTGCAGCGACAGCCGGCACCGTGGCGGTCCGCAGCGATGCCGTGGTGCTGGCAACCGCAGTGCCACCACGTGCATCCAGTTGGGTGACCTTGGTGTCCAGCGCGGTCAATGCCGCGCCCACGTTGTTGTAGCTGGCGCCTTGAATCACGTAGGTCGGCGCAACGAAGACGCCTTGCGCGCCGATCGCCGCACCGCCACCAAGGAAGCTGGCGGCATTGCTGAGCGACTGGAACAACTGACCGCCGTTGATGGCATCGGCGCTGGCATCGGCAATCGCGCCGGCGCCCACGTTGACGATGCGACGCGTTGCCGGACCACCGCGGCCATTGCCGCTACCCACCGACACCGTATTGGCCTCGTAGGTGCGCGAACCCGAGCCCAACGCCACCGAATCGGCGCCGGTTGCACCGGCATTGGCGCCCAACGCCACGCTGTTGACCGCACTCTGGCGGACGAAGGAGTTGTAGCCCAGCGCCACGCTCTTCTCGCCGATGGCATTGGTCTGTTGACCCATCGCGGTGCTGTTCATGCCGCTGGCGCTGCTGTCCACGCCCACCGCACTGGCACCAGTGCCGGTGGCGCTGCTGCCGGAAGCAATGGCGACACTGCGTGCACCACTGGCAGTGGCACCCGCACCTGCAGCGGTTGCGCGATCACCGGTTGCCACGGCTACGCCGGTGCCGGTGGTCTTGACCATGCCGCTGGTGGTCTGCACATCGGCCGCCAATGCGTCCAGCTGCCCCTTGTTGACGGCATCGCTGGCGGTCTGGCCGTCGCTGACGTTGACGATGCGACGCGTTGCCGGGCCGCCGCGACCATTGCCGCTACCCACCGACACCGTATTGGCGTCGTAGGTGCGCGAGCCCGAGCCCAAGGCGACCGAATCGGCACCGCTGGCACCGGCATTCGCACCCAGGGCCACCGCATTGCTGCCGCTCTCGCGCACGAAGGAGTTATAGCCCAGCGCCACACCATTTTCGCCGATGGAATTGGTCTGACGGCCCATCGCGGTGCTGTTCACGCCGCTGGCGCTGCTGTCCACACCCATCGCGCTGGCACCGGTCGCCGACGCGCTGCTGCCGGAAGCGATGGCAACACTGCGTGCACCCGTGGCAATAGCACCAGAGCCCGCAGCCGTGCTGCGCTCGCCGGTTGCGGTGGCCACCGTATCGCCGGTGGTCTTGAACTTGCTGCTGGTGTTCTGCACATCGGCCGACACCGCATCCAGCTGACCCTTGTTGACCGCATCAGTCGCGGTCTGGCCATCGCTGACATTGACGATGCGACGCGTCGCCGGACCACCGCGGCCATTGCCGCTACCGATCGACACCGTGTCGGCTTCATAGGTGCGCGAACCCGAGCCCAATGCCACCGAATCGGCACCGGTTGCGCCGGCGTTGGCACCCAGCGCCACACCGTTGACAGCGCTCTGGCGGACGAACGAGTTGTAGCCCACCGAGACCGCGTTTTCGCCGATCACATTGACCTGACGACCGACACCGGTGCTGTTGATGCCGGTGGCCGACGCATCCACGCCGATCACGCTGGCGCCGACCGCATCGGCGCGGCTGTTACCACCCAGTGCCAGCGTGTTGTTGGCCAACGCCGCAGCGCTCTGACCCAGCGCGGTGGCATTGGTGCCGTCCGCATACGAGTTCCAGCCGATCGCGGTGGTGTAGTCCGCGGTTGCCCACGCACCCGCACCGAAGGCGGCTGCGCCGGTTCCCGAGGCACGCGCCGGGATGAAGCCGAAGAACGTGCTGCCACCGACCGCAACGCTTTCGTCGCCGGTGGCTTCGCTGAACTCACCCACGGCTACCGCGCTGGCGCCGGAGGCCAGCGATGCCGCACCGACGGCGGTGCTGTAATCGCTGGACGCCACCGCGCCGTAACCCAGTGCCGACGACAGCCGGCCGCTGGATTCGCTGTAGCCGCCAAATGCCGCGCTGCCGACGTTGGACGCCGCACTGCGGAAGCCCGCGGCGGTGGCCTGGTTGTCCGATGCCACTGCCTCGCTGCCGAGCGCGGTGGTGTAGGTGGAGCTTGCCTGCGCGCCAGCGCCATTTGCGGTGGCGCCGATAGCGCTGGCCTGTGCATTGCTGCCGAATGCGCTGCTGTTTTCGGCCAACGCCTGCGCGTTGCTGCCGACCGCTGCGGCACTGGTGCCGCTCGCCAGCGCATTCAAGCCGACTGCGGTGGCTGCATCGGCCACTGCCTGTGCACCTGCGCCCAATGCAGTGGTGCCGTTGGCGGTGGCGTTGGCGCCCTCGCCTGCAGCCAATGCGTTATCGCCTGCGACGTACGCACCGGCATCGCTGTCGTCGCTGCCGCTGGCCTGGAAGTACTTGCTGGTGGTTGCACCGGCTTCGGCAACCGCATTGAGCTGATCCAGATTCACCGCATCGGTACCCTGGGTGCCGGCCGCCACGTTGGTGATCTGACGCTCGTTGCCGGCGCTACCGACGGACACCGCAAAGTCGCGATCGGCGACCGAATCGGCACCCAATGCCACGCTGCTTTCGCCGGTGGATTCGGCAAAGTTACCCAACGCGGTGCTGTTGAGGCCCGGTGCCCATGCAGCACCACCCACGGCGGTGGAGAAATCGCCGGAAGCTTCGGTGGGCAACAGGCCGAGCAAGGCGCCGCCGACCGACACGCTGTTATAGCCGCTGGCCACACTGCCCTGGCCGGCTGCAACGCTGTAGGCGCCAGTGGCGGTGGCGTCACTGCCCACGGCGACCGTGTTGGAGCCGCTGGCGGTGCTGAAGTTACCCAACGCGGTGCTGTTGAAGCCGCTCGCGGTGGAATACCCACCGACGGCGGTGGCGTAATTGGCCGTCGCCTGTGCGCCGAAGCCCAGTGCTGCTGCGGTGGTGCCATCGGCGACGCTTTCTGCGCCGATTGCCGTGGCCGATTCGCCGCTGGCGCTGGCGAAGTAACCCATCGCGGTGGATTCGCTGCCCTGTGCCTCGCTCAGCGCACCAACCGCCAGCGAGCCATCGCCATAGGCGCCTGCCGCTGCACCGAGCGCGGTGCTCTGCGCGCCGGCTGCTTCGCTCTCGCCCCCCACGGCCACGGCATAGTCGCCGCTGGCCTGGCTGAAGGCGCCGTTGGACACGCTGCCAAAGCCGCTGGCTGCTGCGTTGTAACCGGCGGCATTGGCGTACTGCGCCGTTGCGTTGGCGCCGCTGCCGATGGCCACTGCACTGATCGCGGTGGCATTGCTGCTGGCACCGAACGCGCTGCTGTAATCGCCTTCAGCGGTGGCATTGGAACCGGCCGCCGTTGCATCTTCACCCTGTGCGACGGCAGTGCCGTCGCCGGTGCCTGCATACAGGCGCGCGGTGGTTTCGGCGGTGCCGGCCACTGCGTTGAGCTGATCCAGATTCACCGCATCGGTGCCTTCGGTACCGGCAGCGACATTGGTGATCTGACGCTCGCCGCCGACCGTGCCCACCGACACCGTGTTGGCGCGATCGGCAACAGCGTTCACGCCAAGCGCAACGCTGTTGTCCACCGCAACTTGCGCACCATCGCCGATCGCAACGCTATCGGTGCCTTCGACGAAGGTGTTGGCACCCAGCGCAAGCGAACGATCGCCGTAAGCATTGGCCTGCGACCCAATCGCAACTGCACGATTGCCACCGGTGAATGTGGTATCGCCGATGGCAATCGAAGCATCGCCACCTGCGGCCGAGGTGATGCCAACTGCCACGCTGCCTGTGCCATACGCGGTGCTTTCCGCACCGATCGCGGTGCTGGTGTCGCCGAACGCCACGCTGGCAAACCCCAGCGCCGTGGATTCAAGCCCGTTGCCGATGCTTTCGAAACCGACCGCAGTCGCACCGCGGCCGACGGCCACGCTGGTGCTGCCAAGTGCGGTGCCGTAGAAGCCCGACGCGGTGCTGTCTGCGCCCAGCGCAGTGGCATAACGGTCGCTGGCGATGCTGTTGAAACCCACCGCCGTGGCGTTGTTGACGTTCGCAACTGCACCGCTGCCCACGGCAGTGGTGTTGATGTCCGATGCAATGCTGCTGGAACCCAGCGCAGTGCTGTAATCGGCAAGCGCTGATGCATTGGACCCTGCCGCGACGCTGTCCACGCCTTCGACAACTGCAGCGCCCTCACCGGTGGCGACGAACGTGCGCGCGGTGGTGGAGGCGACATCGGAGACGGCGGTGAGCTGGCCGAGATTCACTGCATCGGTGGCTTCGGTACCGGCAGCGACGCTGGTGATCTGACGCTCTGCGCCGGCTGCGCCGACCGACACGGTGTCGGCGCGCGTGGCGACCGAATTGGCGCCCAGCGCCACCGAGTTGGCGCCGCGTGCGGTGCTGTAGTAGCCCAGCGCCGTGCTCAGCTCACCGCTGGCCCAGGATTCCGGACCGACCGCGGTTGCGCCTTCGCCCGGTGCGTAGGCGAAGTAGCCCACTGCCGTGGCTTCGGTGCCCGACGCCTCGCTCAACGTGCCGACAGCGGTGGTGTAGGTGCCCGATGCAATCGCACCGGCGCCGAGCGCAGTAGACGCGTCGCCGCTGGCCTGGGTCTGCACGAAGAAGCCCAGTCCGGGAATCAGATCCACCGGGCCGCCCACAGCCGTGCTGCTGGTGCCGCTGGCGCTGGTCTGGGTGCCGACGGCAGTGGCGTAATCGCCACCGGCGTTGGCCACTGCACCGAATGCCGATGCCTGCGCACCGGCGGCATATGCGCCGACGCCGAACGAGGACGCCGCGAAACCGTCGGCATTGGCGCTGGCGCCGACCGCCGTTCCGCCAACGCCGGCGCTGGTGGCACCGGTGGTGACCGGCACACCGCCATTGGTGATCAACGGCTGGCCATCTTCGTTGACCGCAGCGCCGCCCACAGCCACGCTGGCCGGGCCATTGGCCTGCGCGTTATGGCCGAACGCTGCGCTGTTCTGGCCGGAGGCCAGTGCATTGGCGCCCACGGCCGTCGCGTTCTCAGCGGTGGCATTGGCGCCGGTGCCGAGCGCGGTGGTTGCGGTACCGATCGCATTGGCGGCATCGCCTGCGGCCAGTGCGCTATTGCCATCGACATAGGCGCCGACGCTGTCGTCGCCCGGGCTTGCCTTGAAGAACAGCGCGGTTTCTTCGGCCACATCGGCCACGTCGCGCAGCTGCGCCACGTTGACCGCATCGGTGGCGTTGATGCCGGCACCGACGTTGGTGATGCGACGCGTTGCCGGGCCGCCGCGACCATTGCCGCTACCCACCGACACCACGTCGTCTTCGTGCGTGCGCGAGCCTGCGCCCAGCGCCACCGAATTGGCACCGGTGACGCCGGCATTGGCGCCCAGCGCCACGCCGTTTTCGCCTGCCTGGCGCACAAAACTGTTGTAGCCGATGGCCACGGCGTTTTCGCCGATGGCGTTGGTCTGGCGACCAATCGCGCTGCTATTCACACCGCTGGCGCTGCTGTCGGCACCGGTAGCGACCGCGCCGGTGGCGCTGGCCGTGCTGCCGGCACCGATGGCGGTCGCCTTGGCGGCAGGTGCGGAGGCACCGCGGCCGACTTCGACCGATTGCGCGCTGGCGGGGAGTGGCGTGACGAATCCGGCGCCGCCGAGCGCCAGGGTGATGGCGGCGGCCAATGCCAGGCTTTGGCGGCGGTCGATGAGCGAGGCTGGAGCAACGGCTCCGGTGCTGTCACCGCTGGCCAATTCCGAGGCCACGGCCCACACACCCAATGACTTGTTCCAGACCTTGCGATAAATCCGATTCATCGACGCACTACTCCTGAGTTGTTGGGACTGGTTTTTGGCGAGCGCCCACCCTCGGAAGGCCTTTCGGCCACGCGATTCCCCGTGGTTGTGCGCCTATGGGCCTTGCGGCGATGGACGGCTTGCGCCTGCACCCTGGATAGTCAAAAAGTGAACGCTACCCAACCATAGAACTGCGCGAAGTGTTAACAGCCGTCAAATCTGGCGTCAAGTTTTTGACAGAAAGCGAAGATAAGAGTGCTTTTCGTCACACTTCTGCTTGCTTTTATTAGATTTTTGATAATTCTTTGGAAAACAGCGACCTAGATCATGTCTCTCAAGACATTTCCAAGCTGAATAGCCATGTCTTTTGCAGACAAAAAAACCCGCTGGCGAGACGCCAAGGGGCTTGGTTGCGCAAAAACACACCAGGAGCAGGTCAGATGACGGGTCAGCCCGCTGCGTGTCGGCCGTTGTTGTCCGGCAGCTTCGCCGCTAGCAGCGCTGGATCCATTTGCGCCAAGGAAATGACGACCGCGCCCTGCATCGATGCCAGACGTCGGCTCCTTGGCGCTCCAGCAGGCTCACGCCGTCGAAGATGGCGTCCTCACGTTTGAACCTGCGCGCGGCGCGGTGAAGCGCAATGCCTGGCTGGTGCTGCTGCGCATGGAGGCGTTGTCGTTGTCGTCGGCGCTGGGCGCGCGGCCCAGTGCGCCATACAGCGACGCCTGCCCGCTGCCACCGACGCTGAGAAAGCTCAGTAACTGGCCTGCGGACGCCTGGAAGGTGAGCACACCCGCAGTCCTGGCCCCAGTGGACACGCCGCGCTGGATCGTGCCGTTTTGCAGGACTTGGGCATCCTGCCTGCAGTTCAGATCATCGGCGTCGCAACGCCGCAGCGCACGTGTCACCGCCGGTGCCGACTATTGCCGTCATGAGCGCGTCGACCGCATTGGCACCGCCACCGATCGCGCTGGACACAACACCGGCGGCCTCGGTGGTTTGCTCGTTGCTGCCGACAACAAAGCAGAACGCGTCGTAGTCGTGCACCGTTGCAACTCCGCTAACCACCACTGCAGATGTGCCGATCGCCATCGCATTTGCACCCCACCGCGGTCGCATCGCGCGCCAATGCCGGGCTGCCCGCTCCCAGCGCGCTGGCGCCATCGGCAAGCGCATTGCTTGCTGCCCCAAGAGCAATGACATCGCGCGCGTCGACGAATGGAAGTACGCCGGTGTCGTCTTCGACCAACATCGCCGCGCTGGACGAGAGCGCCGGCTCCACCGCAACGGCAACCGAACCCGTCGACGCGTCAGCGACAGCCGGTCACTGCGCACACAGACGTTAGCCATCGACCACGCTGTACGGCGTCGTCGGACTACGCGCCTGCGCCATTGCGGTGAATGTGATGGCACTGCCCACCAGCACTACGCAGATGGCAGCGACCAGGCCGCGGCACACAGGCAGACGGCCCCGCGCCGGCATGTTCGAGATAATCGAATAATGCATCGTCTTATCGGAGGGCGGCCACCCTCGGCATTTTCGATACTCCTCATTGAACACTTACTCTTCAGCATTTCCGGGCGTGTGATAACCGACCACCGCACACCTGATTTGCGTGCGTCACGCCAAGGTTTTATCGAGCGCAGCAGCCTCCCTTCACCGAGACTTACCTTGAAAAATAAGCGCCTCCGAGTGCGTGACAGACGTGCTGCTTACACTAAAGACGTAACGCTAGATGAGTTTATTGAACACCCAAACAACTAAATACGGAGCGCATCACGCACGCAAAAAACCTTTGATGCGAATAACTAGCAACCCTCAAATTTACTTCAAGAAAACGTTATTGTCTTTACGAAACCTAGCCGCGACTGCACAGCCAAGTCGGCATGACCAGGCGCGACACTGTGTCGATCGCCGAGTTGCTGGGCCGCGTTGCCGCAACGCACCGCCCGGAACACATGGATAGACCGACCCGTACGCGCCAGCAGCCGGCTAGAACGCACCGAGTGCACGCCTCTTTCAGCGACAGCATCGCCGCACCGCTGCATGGCGATGCGCGATGCAACCCAATCCATCCAGACCGTCGCGCAGCCACCTTGCGACGCGGTGGCATCAGACCGTGGGCACAAACGAAAACGGCCGTGTGCATCGCTGCACACGGCCGTCAGGGAGACGCGTGACGCGCGCTTAGCGCACGCGGCTCGGGATCACCTCACTCAACCGCACCACACCCGCGCATTACGGAACATGCGCAGCCACGGCGAGTCGTCGCCCCAGTCGGCCGGATGCCAACTCAGGTTTGCCGTGCGCGGCGTGCGCTCGGGATGCGGCATCAGGATGGTGGCGCGGCCATCGGTGCTGGTCAGCCCGGTGATGCCGTCCGGCGACCCGTTCGGGTTGAGCGGATACTGCGATGCCACCGCGCCGTTGCCATCGATGAAGCGCAGCGCCACGCGTGCGGCGGCCTGGTCCACGGCAGTCTCGAACTCCGCACGGCCTTCGCCATGCGCCACCGCCACCGGAATCCGCGAGCCCGCCATGCCGCGCAGGAAGATCGACGGCGACTCCACCACTTCCAGCAGCGCGGTGCGCGCTTCAAACTGCTCGCTGCGATTACGCAAGAAACGCGGCCAATGCCCGGCACCGGGAATGATGTCCTTGAGCTGGCTGAGCATCTGGCAGCCGTTGCACACACCCAGCGCGAACGTATCGCTACGTGCGAAAAACGCGGCAAACGCATCGCGCAACGCGGTGCGCTCCAGGATCGAGGTGGCCCAGCCGCGGCCGGCGCCCAGCACGTCGCCGTAGCTGAAACCGCCACAGGCGGCGAAGCCGGAAAATTGCGCCAGATCCACGCGCCCTTCGATCAGGTCGCTCATGTGCACATCGAATGCACTGAACCCGGCGCGCTCGAAGTTGTAGGCCATTTCGATCTGCCCGTTGACGCCCTGCTCGCGCAGGATCGCCACCTTGGGCCGCGCGCCGGTCGCCACGAACGGCGCGGCCACATCCTCGGACGGGTCGAACACCAACGTGGGACGCAGCCCGGGCGCCTGGAAATCGCGCGCCAGCGCGCGCTCTTCGTCGGCACTGTCCGGGTTGTCGCGCAGCTTCTGCATGGCATGGGTCACCGACCACCACGCATCGAACAACTCCTCCCAACGCCATTCCGCCAGCACCCGCCCCTGCCCGCTCACCCGCACGCGCGGCGCGCCGGTTGGACGCGCGATACGTTGCGCGCACTCGGTCAGTGCATGGCGTTCGACCAGATCCGCAAACGCGGCGCGATCTTCGCTGGCGATCTGCACCACCGCACCGAGTTCTTCATTGAACAGGCTGCGGAACGCGTCGTCGCCCCACGCATCCAGCGTGATATCCAGGCCCTGGCGCGAGGCAAAGGCCATCTCGCACAGCGCCGCAAACGCACCGCCATCGCTGCGATCGTGATACGCCAGCAACAGGCCGCTTTCGCGCGCATCGCGGATCAATTCAAAGAAACTGCGCAGCCGTTGTGCGTCCTCCAGATCCGGCACGTCGCCGCCGAACGCCGGCAAGGCCGCATCGTCGGCATACACCTGCGCCAGCACCGACCCACCCAAACGCTGCTTGCCCCCGCCCAGCCCGATCAACCACAGCTCGCTTTCTTCGTCGTTGCGCAACAACGGCGTCAGCTGCGTCCGCACATCGCCGACCGGCGCGAAGGCGCTGATGATCAGCGACACAGGTGAAACGCTTTTCAGCGTTTCACCGGGAATCGGGAATCGGGAATCGGGAATGGAAGAAGCGGAGGGCTCTGGCAGTTCACCATTCCCAATTCCCGATTCCCCATTCCCGGCAACCCACTGCGCCTGCATCGACAGCGAGTCCTTGCCCACCGGCACGCTCAGCTCCAGCGCGGGGCACAGTTCCATGCCGATCGCACGTACCGCGTCGTACAACAAGGCGTCTTCGCCAGCGTGGCCGGCGGCGGCCATCCAGTTGGCCGACAGCTTGATGCTGTCCAGCGACTGCACCGGAGCAGCGCACAGATTGGTGATCGCTTCGCCCACCGCCATGCGCGCGGACGCGGCAGCGTTCAACAGCGCCAGCGGCGTGCGCTCGCCGATCGACATCGCCTCGCCGGAAAACGTCTCGAACCCGGCCAGGGTGATCGCGCAGTCAGCCAGCGGCAGCTGCCACGGGCCGATCATCTGTTCGCGCGCGGTCAAGCCACCCACGCTGCGGTCGCCGATGGTGACCAGAAAGCTCTTGGACGCCACCGTGGGATGCGCCAGCACGCGCAAACCGGCCTGCTGCAGATCCAGCGTCGCCGTCTGCAACACCGGCCACTGTGGTGCCGGCGGATGCACCGCATCGCGATGCATCTTCGGCGCCTTGCCGAAAAGCACGTCCATGGGCAGGTCGATGGGGAGCTGGGAATCGGGATTGGAGAATCGGGAATGGTTTGAAGCAGCAGCGTCGGCAACCGGCGTGGCGCCGTTGCCATTCCCGATTCCCGATTCCCGATTCCCGGCGTCAAGGACGCCGTATCCCACCACCAGCCGCTCCTCGGCCGTGGCGATGCCGACGGCGGCGAACGGGCAGCGTTCGCGGGCGCAGATCGCGGCAAACTCCTGCAGACGCACCTGCGGCACGCCCAGCACGTAGCGTTCCTGCGATTCGTTGCACCACAGTTCCAGCGGCGACAACGACGGGTCGTCGCTGAGCACGCGGCCCAGGTCGATGATGCCGCCCACGCCGGAGTCATGCAGCAGCTCGGGAATCGCGTTGGACAGGCCGCCTGCACCTACGTCGTGGAACCAGCGGATCGGGTTGTCGATGCCCAGCGCCACGCAGCGGTCGATGACCTCCTGGCAGCGGCGCTCCATTTCCGGGTTCTCGCGCTGCACGCTGGCAAAATCCAGCGCCTCGGCGCTATCGCCGGCGGCCACTGAACTGGCCGCACCGCCGCCCAGGCCGATCAGCATCGCCGGGCCGCCCAGCACGATCACCGCATCGCCTGGCTGCAGGCGCAGCTTTTCGACCTGATTGCGATCGATCGCGCCCAGGCCGCCGGCCAGCATGATCGGCTTGTCGTAGGCGCGGGTCAGGCCCGGGCCTTCGGCCAGTTCGAAGCTGCGGAAATACCCGAGCAGATTCGGCCGGCCGAATTCGTTGTTGAATGCGGCGCCGCCCAGCGGGCCGTCGAGCATGATGTCCAGGGCCGGAGCCATGCGCGGGTTCAGCGCGCGCGGCGCTTCCCACGGCTGAGGCAGGGTCGGAATACGCAGGTGCGACACCGTGAAACCGGTCAGGCCAGCCTTGGGCTTGCCGCCGCGTCCGGTGGCGCCTTCGTCGCGGATCTCGCCACCGGCACCGGTGGCCGCACCGGGAAACGGCGCGATCGCGGTCGGGTGATTATGCGTTTCCACCTTAATGGCGAATGCCGACGGCAGCACCGCTTCACTGCGGTACTGGCCGGTGGCCGGATCCGGGCGATAGCGCGCGGCCGGCACGCCTTCCACCACCGCCGCATTGTCGCTATAGGCCGACAACGTGTTTTGCGGGGTCTGCTGGTGGGTGTGCTTGATCATGCGGAACAGCGAGCGTTCCTGCGGCTTGCCGTCGATGGTCCAGCTGGCGTTGAAGATCTTGTGCCGGCAGTGCTCGGAATTGGCCTGCGCAAACATCATCAGCTCGACATCGGCCGGGTCGCGCCCCAGTTCGGCGAAGCGCTCGCGCAGGTAGTCGATCTCGTCCTGCGCCAGGGCCAGGCCCAGGTCGCGGTTGGCCTGCTCCAGCCCATCCAGCGGCACGCGCTGCAGATGGCCCGGGTCGGGCACGTTGAATAGCGCCTCGGCGGCGGCGGCCGAGCCGAGCAGCGATTGCGTCATCGGGTCGTGCAGCAGCTTGGCCACGGCGGCCCTGGTAGCTGCGTCGTCCGGCCAACCGACCAGATCGATGCGGGTGCCGCGCTCTACGCGCTGGATCGGCTGCCCGGCACCGCGCACCAGTTCGGTGGCCTTGCTCGACCACGGCGACAGCGTGCCCAGACGCGGCACCACGTAATGCGAGGACGCCTGTTCGTCGCGCGGCGCGGGGTCCGCTTCGGCCTGCAGGATCCGCTGCAAGGTGGCCTGATCGGGCGACTGCCCGGCCTCGGCGCGGATGAAATACACGTGCCAGGCGCCGGTAATGCGCAGCGCGGGGACGAGGGTTTGCAGGCGGGTTTCGAGCCGAGCGCGGCGGAACGGCGAAAGGGCGGAAGCGCCCTCGAGGACCATCATGTCCGGGGAACCGTGTCAGAAACGGGGCCGATCATTGTAGCGGAGGTTGGTCGGTGCGGGCCGGGATTGGGGATTGGGGATTGGGGATTGGGGATTGGGGATTGGGGATTGGGGATTGGGGATTGGGGATTGGGGATTGGGATCTGTGGTCTGTGGTCTGTGGTCTGTGGTCTGTGGTCTGTGGTCTGTGGTCTGTGGTCTGTGGTCTGGGTCTGGGTCTGGGTCTGGGTCTGGGTAGTTGGAAGTCGGCTTCCAGGCTGGATGCTTGCCTGGCATCGCTCCAGTCAGCCACTGACCACTGCCTTTTTCCGCACGGCAATGCCGCTAAAACGACGAAGGGCCGGATGCATGCGCATCCAGCCCTTCCTCAAGCGTGTCCCGTCGTGGCGACGCGCCTTACCGGCGCGCCACTACTGCCAGACTCACATATTCCAGCTTAGCGGCTGCCACCGGCGGTGGTGACGGCGCGCTTTTCCAACGCTTCGCGCAGCTGCGCCGGCGGCAGGTAACCACCCAGCTGGGTGCCGTCGGGCGCAAAGATCGCCGGGGTGCCGTTGACGCCAAGACGCTGACCCAGCGTGTATTCCATCGACACCGGGTTCTTGCAGTCCTTGGCATTGACTGGCTGGCCCGACTTGGCCGCCGTCAAGGCCTGCTTGCGGTCGGCCGCGCACCACACGGCGATCATTTCCTTGTGGTCCTGGCTACCCAGGCCCATGCGCGGGAAGGCCAGATATTCGACCGCGATGCCCTGCTTGTTGAGCTCGCCGATCTCGCTGTGCAGCTTGCGGCAGTAGCCGCATTCCACGTCGGTGAACACGGTGACGGTGTACTTGGGGTTGGCCGGTGCGAACACGATGCGGTCGGCCTTGGGCACGGTGTCCAGCTGCTTGCGGCGGTACGCCAGCAGGCCCGGGCTAGCGGCAAACTGCTTGTTCTGGATGTCGAACGGCTGCGCCTGGATCAGATAACGGCCGTCATCGCTGACGTACAGCACCTGTCCACCGACCACCACCTCGCGGAACCCGGGGAACGGCGCGGCGCCGATGTAATCCGGCTTGAAGTCCGGATCCAGTGCCTTGAGGGCGGCGCCGACGCGCTGATCCACATTGCCAGTCGCGGCGGCGGGGGCAGCGGCGGCTGGCTTGGCGCCGGCGGCGCTTGCCGCAGGCTGCGACGATTGTGCGCAGGCGGTAAGGCTGAGCGCGCCCAGCAGCGCGGCGATAACAAGACGATACATTCACGCATCCAGTGGAATCGGGGTGATTGGATTCTCGCACAGGGCGGATGAAGCCAGGCAGCGGCCGCGACAGTTTGTTCGTTCGCCGGCCGGTGGGTTCGTGGCGCCTCCAGTGCAGACGAGCGGATTGTTGCGCTTGGCACTGCCAAGTCAGCGTTTGGCGCATTGAAGCGGGATTGGGTGCGGCGGGATTTCCGGTGAAGGCCGTCGCGCCCGGGTGCGCTCCTACGTGTGTGATCCATGGCGCTGCGAGGTCAGACGTAGGGCTTTGTTACGCCTGGTGCTGCCAAGGCAGCGCTTGGAGAGCACCGGAGCGGGATTGGGTGCGGCGGGTTTTCCCGGCCAACGGCCTCGCGCCCGGGTGCGCTCCTACGTGCGTGATCCATGGCGCTGCGAGGTCAGACGTAGGGCTTGTCACGCTGGTGCTGCCAAGGCAGCGCTTGGAGAGCACCGGAGCGGGATTGGGTGCGGCGGGTTTTTCCTGGCCAACGGCCTCGCGCCCGGGTGCGCTCCTACGTATGTGATCGGGTGTGCCTTTGCATGTTGTCCTGAGTGTGGTTTGCCACGATCCGTGAGCTGGCCGCCACGCTGGCGAGCAGCATCAGGCGCGGTATGCGACTGCCCTTGGGGGCGCCAAACCCTTAGGCGCGATACGGCAAGGCACGCGCTGGCGATAGGTGGCCGATCACCACCGTGGCGCCTCGCAATATGCGCGGCACGCTCTATGCTGTGGCGATGTCAGCCAGCAGTCCCGCCGAACGTCGCCAACTCACCCAACAGCTGCCGCCGGTGCAGGCGGCCGATGCCGCCGCCATCGAGCGCTTTCTGGATCGCTTGTGGGCCGAGCAAGGTGTGGCGCGGCAGACGCTGGACAGTTACCGGCGCGATCTGGAAGGCTTGGCACGCTGGCGCGATGGTGCCGGCGGCGGCTTGCTGGGCATCGATCGTTCGGTGTTGTTCGATTACCTGCGCTGGCGGACCGAGGCCAGATATTCGCCGCGCAGCAATGCCCGGCTGTTGTCGACCTTGCGCGCCTTCTACGGCCTGTGCCTGCGCGATGGCGTGCGCAGCGATGACCCCACCGCCCTGCTGGATCCACCCCGATTGCCGCGCTCGCTGCCCAAGGCGCTGACCGAAACCCAGATCGAGGCCTTGCTGGCGGCGCCGGATATCCAGACACCGCTTGGCCTGCGCGACCGCGCCATGCTCGAGTTGATGTACGCCGCGGGGCTGCGTGTCAGCGAGTTGGTCAATCTGCCGGCGGTGGGCGTCAATCTGCGCCAGGGCGTGCTGCGCGTGACCGGCAAGGGCAGCAAGGAACGCCTGGTGCCGCTGGGCGAAGAGTCGCAGCATTGGCTGGAGCGCTATCTGCACGAGGCACGCCCGTTGCTGGCCGATCACAAGGCCGTGGCGGCGGTGGACGGCCAGGTGCCGCTATTCATCGATGCAGCACGCCAGCCGCCCAGCCGTCAGCACTTCTGGGCCTTGGTCAAACGCTATGCGGCGGTGGCCGGCATCGACCCGGCAACGGTCAGCCCGCACGGCCTGCGACACAGTTTTGCGACCCACCTGCTCAACCATGGTGCAGACCTGCGCGCGCTGCAGATGCTGCTGGGCCACAGCTCGCTGTCGACCACCCAGATCTACACGTTGGTGGCCAGGCAGCACCTGCAGAAGCTGCATGCCACGCATCACCCACGCGGTTAACGAACGTTGCCGGCAGACCCATCGCGCGCGCCCACGACACATCCATCCGCACACATCACACACGTAGGAGCGCACCCGGGCGCGACGCCGTAGCCGAGAAACCCGCCGCATCCAAGGGCGCCCCGAAACGCAGGCGCGACGTGGTAACGCGAGACGTGCCAATCCGCACATCTGCCGAAGAACCTCCACCGCACCGGCAACAGCATCAAAGCCAACTCCAAACACCGGCCGCAGCCGTTCTGCCGTTACCACAGCCAGCATCGGCCGCCGCGTGTTCGATACGCCGTGCTGCTGGACATCAAGACGCCGCGACTGGATGGGTTGGAAGTGTTACTGCACCGCGGCGTTGCCGGATCGCTGGCGCCAGCTATGCTCGCGCCATGACGTCGATCGCCGCATCCGATTCCCCACGGCCAGCTGCCTTGTTGCACTGGCGGCTGCTGTCCATGTGCTACGACGCCTGGCCAGTGCTGGCGCTGTGGATGCTGATTTCCTCAGGCTTCACGCTCGGCTTCACCCTGGCCGGGCATCCCGCACGCGAAAACATCGCACCGTTCAGTGCCTGGCAGTGGCTGCTTTGGCTGTGCTGCTGGGCCGCCGCCGGCGGGTACGCCACGGTGAGCTGGCGACGCGGCGGCCAGACCCTGGGCATGCGTCCTTGGCGGCTACGGTTGGTCGGCCCGCAAGCCTCCTGGCGTGCATTGTGGATCCGCTATGCGGTAGGCACGCTATCGCTGGCCCTGGGCGGACTCGGATTCTGGTGGGCGTTGGTCGATCGCGATCGGCTGACCTGGCATGACCGCGCAAGCGCAACCAGATTGCAGCGAATGGTCAGACCCAAAGCCTAAAAGCTACGGCGCGCGCCACCATGCTGGCGCGGCCTGTGCTTGGTGTGGCATGGACCACTCGTACGCTTAGGGTCTGACCGCGCCCGTCCGCACCCACATGAGCATTCTCGCTACGCTTTCCTAGCAATTCCGATGTCAGCGGGCACAACGTGGTACCGAATGTCACACGCCACGTCATGGCACAACGCCTCATTCGCAGGGCACGATGATCACGCAACTGACACCAGGCCACTGCGACGTTTTGAGCCACCAGCCTGATAGTTGGATGTGGAGTAGGCGGCGACGGACCGGACTGTGCGAGTTCTGCTAATCGCGGTCGCATTACAGCCGCATGGGCGGCGCAAGAGTGTGAATCTCAGTGTCCGCGCTCATCCTTTTTGGATGCGCCCTTCGAAATCGCGCGATAATCTTTGAAGGTGCTCTCCAGCACGCTACCGAACAGGTAAAGCGCCAGGAGCATGGGCGCCACCATCAGCACATAGGCCACAGCCCAGGGTAGCTCGAAAGGCAAGCGCGTCAGGCCCAGAGCGTCCGCAATCATCATCTGCGACATCACTGGCAGTTGCTGCCATACCAGCTGGGTCTTGTAGTTGACCTCCGGATCGTGCGCCAACCGCAGACAGAACGCGGTCAGCGCCGCATACGTCACGCACATCGCCAATCCGGTCAGACTCAGCCGGCGCACCTCAACTACTGCGCCGCCGGAACAACCACGCCGACACGCCCAGCATCACCATCGGGGGCAGTGCGTAGGCGATGCGGTAATCCAGCTTTAGCGCGCCCGCCATACGGCCGAAGAACAGCTGCAGCAGCCAGAAGCCGAGGGCGAACAAGATGCCCAAAAACAGGCGCTTGCCCAGGCCGCCGCTGCGCAGCGAACCGAACGAGAACGGAATCGCCGCCATGCACAACGCCAACACGTTGAGCGGGTAGAACCAGCGGCTCCAGTACTGATCTTCGTAATCGCGCGCATCCAGTCCGTTGCGGCGACGGTATTCGATGCTCTGCTCCAGCTCGTGCGCCGAGAGATTACGCGGCTTGGCCAATCCAGCCGCCAGCGCCGCAGGACTCAGCTGCGATTGCCATGGCAGCTCGGGGAAGGTTTCGCGCTGCACCGAACGTTCCTGGAAGGTATCGCGACGCACCTGGCGCAAGGTCCAGCGGCCATCGCGGTGCTCGGCCACGGAGGCGTAGGTCAGCTGTTGCAGCCTGCCGTTGGCATCCAGGTGATACAGCCGCACATCGTGCAGATCGAGCGCGGTGCCGCCGCCGTCGAGCAGCTTTTCTTCGCCGCTGAGCGCATTGAGGAAGGTGTCGCCTTCGCGTGCCCACAGGCCCGAATAGCGCGAGGACGCCATGCTGTTGTTGTAGCGGGCACTGGCCTTGAGGGTGTCGGCCTGGTTCTGCGCCCATGGCCCGACGGTTTCGCCGCTGATCACCATGCTCGCGGTCAACAGCGCCATCGCTGCCACCACCGAGGCGGACATGCGCTTGCGCGACACGCCCAGCGCGCGCAAGGCGGTCAATTCGGATGTGGCCGCCAGCTGCCCCAGGCCCATCAGGGCACCGATCACTGCGGCGGTGGGGAACAAGGTGTAAGCGCGACGCGGCACGGTGTAGGCCACAAAGGCCACCGCGTGACCGAAGCTGTAGCTGCCTTGGCCGATGTTCTTGGCCTCGCTGGCGAAGGCATTGACCAGGTCCAGACCCAGCAGCACCGCCCAGGTCAGCAGCACGGTGAACAACACCACGCGACCGACGTACCAATCATGGACCCGCGGGGTCAGCCTCATGCGTTCGCCCTCGGCCGACGCACGCGGCCATCGCGTGCATACGCCCAGACCGCCACCGCCAGCAGCGGCAGCGTCAGCCACCACAAGCCCAGCGCAGCCGGGGTCTTGCCGTTGGCGATCCACTGGGTGCCGACGATCATCAGATTGGTGCCCACCATGTAGGCCAGGAACGCCAGCATGATCCGGCCGTAGCGCTGCTGCCGTGGCGCGCTGCGCGACAGCGGCAGGGTCAGCAACGCGAAGGCCAGCGCCAGCAAGGGCGGCGCCAGGCGCTCGTGCAACTGCGCACGCGCAGCCGGACGCTCATCGGACAGCAGCTGCGTGGTCCACATCACTTCCGGGTCGTTGGCGTCGTGGGTCCGGGTGCGATCGGGCAAGGCCACGTCGTTGCTGGCGAACTTCATCAAGCGGTAGTCCAGGGTGTCGCCGGCGGCCGGGCCTTCGATGCGATAGCCATCCTCCAGACGCAGGTAACGGTCGGTCTTGCCTTCGAAGAACATCGCGCCGCGCTGGGCAGTGACCACATCGATGCGGTCGTCCTTCTGGCGCTGCATGAAGACCTTGCCCAGGCCCTTGCCATCGGCGGAGATGGTGGTCAGGTAGACCACGCCACCGCCGGACAGCGGGGTGAACTTGCCCGACTCCAGGCCAGCCATCAGCACGCTGCGGTTGGCGTCTTCCAGCATGGTTTCGGCGGTACGGCTGGCCCAGGGACCCAGCCACAGCGAGCACAGTCCGATGATGATCACCACCGGCACCACCAGCATCAGCATCGGTCGCAACATGCGCCTGGGGCCGACGCCAATGGCGGTAATGACCGCCATTTCTGAATCGCGGTACAGCCGCGCCAGCGCCAATAACAGGCCCAGCATCAACGCCAGCGGCAGGATGATCGGCAGATAGGCCACGAATTGCAGGCCCACCTGAGACAGCAGCAAGCGCGCTGGGATGCGGCCATCGGCGATATTGCCGAGGATATCCACCAGCACACCGCCGACGCTGACGACCAGCAGCACGATCAAGGTGGCCAGGAAGCTCTGGGTGAAATCGCTAAGCAGATATCGATCGAGCTTCGGCATAGGGTGGGCTTGTTTTAAACTCTCGGATTCGTTCGCGGCGCCGCCAGCCTAATCAGGTTGGCGTAAACAGTCCGCGATTGTACGGATTTGCCTACGGAATCTGATCAATGGCCCTGCAATTCACCCTGAACCAAGACGCGCCGGCAAGCGCCGCCGTCGACTGCATCGTGGTTGGCGTGTTCGCCGACAAGACCCTGTCGCCCGCCGCGCAGGCGCTGGACAGCGCCAGCCAGGGCCGCCTGACGGCCCTGGTGACACGCGGCGACGTGGTTGCCAAGACCGGCAGCACCACCCTGGTCCACGACCTGCCCGGCGTGACCGCCCCGCGCGTGTTGGTGGTCGGGCTGGGCGAGACCGCCAAGTTCGGCGTGGCGCCCTACCTCAAGGCCATCGGCGATGCGACCCGCGCGCTGAAGACCGGCGCCGTCGGCACCGCCCTGCTCACCCTCACCGAACTGCCGGTCAAGGCCCGCGACGCGGCCTGGAATATCCGCCAGGCAGTCATCGTCAGCGACCATGCGGCGTATCGCTACACCGCCACGCTGGGCAAAAAGAAGGTCGACGAGACCGGCCTGACCACGCTTGCGATCGCCGGCGACGACGCCCGCGCGCTGGCCGTGGGCATTGCGACCGCCGAGGGCGTGGAGTTCGCCCGCGAGCTGGGTAATCTGCCGCCGAACTATTGCACCCCGGCCTACCTGGCCGACACCGCGGCCGCATTTGCCGGCAAGTACGCCGGTGCCGAAGCCGAGATCCTGGACGAGGCGCAGATGGAAGCGCTGGGCATGGGCTCGCTGCTGTCGGTGGCGCGCGGCTCGGCCAACCGCCCGCGCCTGATCGTGCTGAAGTGGAATGGCGGCGGCGACGCGCGCCCGTATGTGCTGGTCGGCAAGGGCATCACCTTCGATACCGGCGGCGTCAATCTCAAGACGCAGGGCGGCATCGAGGAAATGAAGTACGACATGTGCGGTGGCGCCAACGTCATCGGCACCTTCGTGGCCACGGTCAAGGCCGAGCTGCCGATCAATCTGGTGGTGGTGGTGCCGGCGGTGGAAAACGCCATCGACGGCAATGCCTATCGTCCCTCGGACGTGATCACCAGCATGTCCGGCAAGACCATCGAAGTGGGCAATACCGATGCCGAAGGCCGCCTGATCCTGTGCGATGCGCTGACCTACGCCGAGCGCTTCAATCCCGAAGCGCTGGTGGACGTGGCCACGCTGACCGGCGCCTGCATGGTGGCCCTGGGCCACCAGACTGCCGGCCTGATGAGCAAGCACGACGACCTGGCCAACGAACTGCTGGCCGCCGGCGAGCATGTGTTCGACCGCGCCTGGCGCCTGCCCTTGTGGGACGAATACCAGGGCCTGCTGGATTCCACCTTTGCCGACGTTTACAACATCGGCGGCCGCTGGGGTGGCGCGATCACCGCGGGCTGCTTCCTGTCGCGCTTCACCGAAAACCAGCGCTGGGCGCATCTGGACATCGCCGGCGTGGCCAGCGACGAAGGCAAGCGCGGCATGGCCACCGGTCGCCCGGTCGGTCTGTTGACGCAGTGGTTGCTGGATCGCGCGGCCTGATGTCACCGCGCGCCGCGCTGGCCCTGATCGCCGGGTTCACCCTGGCGGACGGGGCCACCTGCGCGCTGCCCGGCTGGACCGGCACTGGCAGCGATCTGCTGCGGTTTGCACTATTGCTGGCGCTGATCTTTGTCTGGCTGGCGGCCGACAGCCGCCGGCAGGGCTTTCACCGCCCGACGTGGATCAACATCGGGATGGTGCTGGCCTGGCTGGTGTTCATCCCCATCTATCTGTATCGCTCGCGGCCGGTGGGCCGGCGCCTGCGTGCAATGGGCGGCTTCGTGCTGGCGATACTGGCCTCCGGCCTGCTGTTCATGCTCGGCGTGTTTATCGCTGAATCCGTTTTCCCTTCTGTTTCGTGACCTTCCCATGCCCCGTGCCGATTTCTACCTGATCGCCAAACCGCGCTTCCTCGACGAACCGCTGCGGCTGGTCTGCGAGCTGGCGCGCAAGGCCAACGACGCCAACCTGTCCACGCTGATCCTGGCGCGCGATGCCGCGCAGGCCGAGGCGCTGGATGACCTGTTGTGGGCGTTCGACGACGAAGCCTATGTGCCGCACCAGATCGCCGGCACCGATGAGGAAGACGAACTGGCGCCGGTGCTGATCGCCGCGCCGGAGTTCGCCGCGCCCTCGCGCCCGCTGGTGATCAACCTGCGCGACGACCCGTACCTGGGCGCCTGCGACCGCGTGCTGGAAGTGGTGCCCGCCGATCCCGCCGCCCGCGAACCGCTGCGCGAACGCTGGAAACAGTACAAGGCCCTGGGCCTGGAACTGACCAAATACGATATGTGAGTGGGGCGGGGATTGGAGAGTGGGGATTGGTAAAAGCGGATTTTTTGCGCATCCCAAGACTGCACCCAACGACGAATCCCGAATCGCCGATCTTCGCTCCACAACACCACCGCCGACGTTGATGAGTGGATTGCCAGTGATTCTCGCCGGCCCCATGACGCAACCAATCCCAAATCCCGAATCAACGAATCCCCGCCCCACTATGACCACCCTCGCCTCCAGCTACGAACCCTCTTCCTTCGAATCGCGCCTGTACGCGCAATGGGAGGCGGCCGGCTACTTCGTGCCGTCCGGCAAGGGCGAGCCGTACACCGTGTTGCTGCCGCCGCCCAATGTCACCGGCACGCTGCACATGGGCCACGCGTTTCAGCAGACGCTGATGGATGCGCTGGTGCGCTATCACCGCATGCGCGGCTTCGACACGCTGTGGCAGGTGGGCACCGACCACGCCGGCATTGCCACCGAGATGGTGGTGTCGCGCAATCTGGCGCTGGAAGGCAACGGCGAAACGCGCGACTCGCTCGGGCGCGACGGTTTCATCGCCAAGGTGTGGGAATGGAAGGCCGAATCCGGCGACATCATCGAGCGCCAGATGCGTCGCCTGGGCACCTCCAGCGATTGGTCGCGCAGCACCTTCACCATGGACCCGCAACCGTCGGCAGCGGTCAACGAAGCCTTCGTGCGCTGGTACGAGCAGGGCCTGATCTATCGCGGCCAGCGGCTGGTCAACTGGGACCCGGTGCTGAAGACCGCCATCTCCGACCTGGAAGTGGAAAACGTCGAAGAAGACGGTTTTTTGTGGTCGATCCGCTACCCGCTGGCCGATGGCGTGACCTACGAACACGTCGAGCACGACGCCGACGGCAATGAGACCCTGCGCGAAACCCGCGATTACCTGGTGGTGGCCACCACGCGTCCGGAAACCATGCTGGGCGATACCGCGGCGATGGTGCACCCGGACGATGCGCGCTACGCCACACTGCACAACGCGCGCATCGTGCTGCCGCTGACCGGCCGGCAAGTGCCAGTGATCACCGACGATTATGTCGATCGCGCCTTCGGTACCGGCGTGGTCAAGGTCACGCCTGCGCATGATTTCAACGATTACCAGGTGGGTGTGCGCCACGACTTGCCGTTGATCAATATCTTGACCAAAGAAGCAAAAATCGTAAGCAATTCGGCTGCCGATTGGCACATGAATCAGACGACATCTAATCCCGCTGAAAACAGCGGGCGCGTTTTTGATGTTGTCGATATGGCCGGGGATATCGGAATACCAGAAAAATACTGGGGTCTTGATCGCTACGACGCACGCAAGCTGGTGTTGTCGGAGCTGGAAGAGTTGGGCCTGTTGGTCGAAACCAAGCCGCACAAACTGCAGGTACCCCGCGGCGACCGCACCGGCCAAGTGATCGAGCCGTATCTCACCGACCAGTGGTTCGTGAAGATGGACGCGCTGGCCAAGCGTGGCCTGGAGCTGGTCGAAAGCGGCCAGATCAAATTCGTGCCGCCGAACTGGATCAACACCTATCGCCACTGGATGGAGAATATCCAGGATTGGTGCATCAGCCGTCAGCTGTGGTGGGGGCATCGCATTCCGGCGTGGTTCGACGACGCAGGCAAGTGCTATGTCGGCCACGACGAAGCCGAGGTGCGTGCGAAACACGGCCTGGGCACAGAGATCGCGTTGCATCAGGACAGCGACGTGCTGGAAACCTGGTTCTCCTCGCAGCTGTGGCCATTCTCCACGCTGGGCTGGCCGGATGCCGATGCGATGGCCGAGCGCGGTTTCGAGCGCTATCTGCCCTCTAGCGTGCTGGTCACAGGCTTCGACATCATCTTCTTCTGGGTGGCGCGCATGATCATGGCCACCGATAGCTTCACCGGGCAGGTGCCGTTCCGTGATGTCTACATCACCGGCCTGATCCGCGATGCGCAGGGCCAGAAGATGTCCAAGTCCAAGGGCAATGTGCTCGACCCGCTGGACATCATCGACGGCATCAGCATCGAGGACCTGGTCGCCAAGCGCACCAGCGGGCTGATGCAACCGCGGATGGCCGAGAAGATCGAAAAAGCCACGCGTCGCGAATTCCCGGACGGCATCATCGCCCACGGCGCCGACGCGCTGCGCTTCACCATCGCCGCACTCGCCACCCATGGTCGTGACATCAAGTTCGACCTGGGCCGCGCCGAGGGTTACAAGAATTTCTGCAACAAGCTGTGGAACGCCACGCGCTTTGTCCTGATGAACACTGAAGGCGCGCGCTTTGCCGGTGTGCCGCAACCGCGTACCGAAGCGGAGAAGTGGATTCTCGCGCGGCTGGACAAGGTCACTGCGGAAACGCATGCGCATTACGCCAACTACCGCTTCGACCTGCTGACGCAGTCGTTGTACGAATTCGCCTGGAATGCTTTCTGCGATTGGTTCGTGGAGCTGGCAAAGCCTGCGCTCAACGGTGCCGTGCAGGACAACGACGCTGCCGCCAGCACGCGCCACACCCTGCTGTACGTGCTCGAATCGCTGCTGCGCCTGCTGCACCCGCTCACCCCGTTCGTCACCGAAGAGCTGTGGCAACAGGTCGCTCCGCGCCTGGGCATCACCACCGCGACGATCTCCCTGCAGACGTTCCCGCAAGTCGGCGACGTGGACACCAGCAGCTACGCCAGCGCAGACGCCGATGTCGAATGGTTGAAGTCGATGGTGTCGGCCTTGCGGCGCGTACGCAGCGAGTTGAACGTGCCGCCCTCAAAGCAGGTGCAGCTGCTGCTGCAGGCCGGCACCGCCGACGACCGCACGCGGGTATCGCGCTTCGCATCGCAGCTGGCGTTCTTGCTCAAGCTCGAAGCCATCGACTGGCTGGACGCCGGCCAGGACACCCCGCCAGCCGCTGCCGCCATCGTGGGCGAACTCACCCTGCTAGTACCGCTGGAAGGCCTGGTCGACATGGAGGCCGAGCGCACCCGTCTGGACAAGGAGATCAAGCGCGTGGAAAGCGAGATCGGCAAGTGCAACGGCAAACTTGGCAATGCCACCTTCGTGCAGAACGCACCGGCGGCGGTCGTCGAGCAAGAGCGTGCGCGCTTGAACGATTGGACTGTGCAATTGACGGGTCTGCGGGAACAACGCGCCAAGATCTGACGCAGCGGAACGTCCAGATGCGCTGCAGCTGCAAGGTCACGCACCGTGCAAACGGCGATTCAACAGCGGCACCTAGCCGGGCGCGGCGCGTATCGCTCAGATCGATGAAATCATGCACTGCTTCAATGGTGCACACCGACCATCGTGACCGGCCCTTGCCCGCTCACCGTCGCGGGACCTTACGCGGCATGGATGCCGCGTAAGAGCTTACAAGGACGTACTTGCAGCGTGTCCCGCGATGGTGGGCGGGCAAGGGCCCTGCAGCGAACCCGCAGCTCGGTCGTCGCGACGTTGCATCCTACAGCTGACATGAGCGCGGCTCATAGTTTCGGCGCGGCATGCTCCAGCTAGTCGAGGGCGCGATGCCCTCACCGCTTACGGGACACGCCGTGAATCCGTCCATGGAGGCTCCGTAGCGGCATCCATGCCGCCACAGGGTCCCGCAAGCGGCAAGGACACCGCATCATGACG
Organism: Xanthomonas sp. WHRI 8932A; assembly: GCF_035012785.1. Lineage (NCBI taxonomy): Bacteria > Pseudomonadati > Pseudomonadota > Gammaproteobacteria > Lysobacterales > Lysobacteraceae > Xanthomonas > Xanthomonas sp. WHRI 8932A. The sequence goes on along the minus strand of NZ_JAYGQQ010000002.1, from coordinate 467,278 downwards.
TTGGTCGGCGCTTGGACGAGGAGCAATTGCTGCGAGGTCGTGCCAGGGGCTGCTGCGGTTTGCTGCGTTATCACGTTCGACAAGTGTGGCCGCAGAACTGGCGAGATAGAGCTAAAACGCCCCAATGGTCCGCAGAGCGACGTTCTGCAGCGCTCACTCATGCACACCGACCTGCACGGCTGGCCTTTGCCCGCTCACCGTCGCGGGACCTTACGCGGCATGGATGCCGCGTAAGAGCTTACATGGACGTACTTGCAGCGTGTCCCGCGATGGTGCGCAGGCAAGGGCCCTGCAGCGAACCCGCAGACCAGACGCCTTGCGCATCATCCATCTGCAGCAATCGCTTGCAGACGCCAGGAACTACGTAACGGCACCCTGCCTGGTACCACACGCAAGCAGACTCCCCCAAGGACTCGCCGCAAGTTGTTTCGACGCAAGCACCGCATCGGGCATCATGGAGCGATGAAGATCTATCTCGTTGGCGGCGCAGTCCGCGATGCCTTGCTTGGCCAACCCGCCGGCGACCGTGACTGGGTGGTGGTTGGCGCCGACCAGGCGCAGATGCAGGCACAGGGTTTCAAACCGGTGGGCAAGGACTTCCCGGTGTTTCTGCATCCACGCAGCGGCGAGGAATATGCATTGGCTCGCACCGAGCGCAAATCCGGGCGCGGCTACCGCGGGTTTGTGGTGGATGCCGATCCGTCGGTGACGCTGGAAGAAGATCTGCTGCGCCGCGACTTCACCATCAACGCGATGGCGCGCGACGAAGACACTGGCACATTGGTCGACCCGTACGGCGGTGCCCGCGATCTGCAAGCGCGCGTGCTTCGCCACGTAGGCCCGGCCTTTGTCGAAGACCCCGTGCGCGTCTTGCGCGCGGCGCGCTTCATGGCACGGCTGGTACCGCTGGGTTTCAGCATCGCACCGGACACTGCCGCACTGATGCGCGAAATGGCCGCCAGCGGCGAGCTGGACAGCCTGGTGCCCGAACGCGTGTGGCAGGAACTGCGTCGTGCGCTGACGTGCGCACAGCCCTCTGCGTTTTTGCGCACGTTGCACGACACCGATGCGCTGCGCGTCATCCTGCCGGAAATCGATGCGCTGTATGGCGTCCCTCAACGTGCCGAATTTCATCCGGAAGTGGATACCGGCATCCATCAGGAAATGGTCAGCGACATGGCTGCGCGGCTGGCACCTGGCGACGCGCTGATCGGCTTTGCCGCGTTGACCCACGACCTGGGCAAGGCGCTGACACCGCCGGACGAATGGCCGCGCCATGTGATGCACGAACAGCGCGGCGTTGCGCCGCTGCAGGCGCTGTGCGAACGGCTCAAGCTGCCGCAAGACTATCGCCAGCTCGCCGTCATCGCCTGCCGCGAGCACCTCAACGTGCATCGTCTGGCGGAACTGCGCGACCGCACGCTGCACGAACTACTGGTGCGCTGTGATGCATTTCGTCGACCGGAGCGCATCGCGCAACTGGCGCTGGTCTGCGAGGCCGACAAGCGCGGCAGGCTCGGCAGCGAAGACGCCGCATACCCGCAAGGCGCCGAACTCCAACGCCTGCATGCCGCCGCCCTGGCGATCAACGCACGCGACCTGGCCGCCGAAGGCTTGCAAGGCCCGCAAATCGGCGAGGCCCTGACGAAGGCGCGCATCGCCGCGATTGCACAGGCGCGTGTATCTGGCCGAGGCGAATCCGCCAATCATGGCGGCTATTTTCAGACGTAAGTATCAGTTTTCAAACCCTCTCACGGATAGCATCGGAAAGCGGCAGCATCTGCACGCAATTACTCAAGGATCAATACATCTAGTATTCGTGCCGAAATTTCATGTTTGCCGCACCGTAAATGTCGCATCTCACTTCAAGACAAAGGATCTGCTCATGAGCGAAGAGACTGGGAACAATCTGGTGGACTATTGGCGTAATCATGCCGGCGATGACAATCCCGCCGGTCCGTTGTTCGTCAGCGGTGCCTATGCGGAGGCCGACATCGTGTGCGAGGCAGCCGCGGTCACCGAGCAGTGCGGTACGATTTGTACAGGGTCAGCCACCTTCCAGTGCTGTTGAGGCGGCATGGTCTCCGGCCAGCAAGGCGGTGACTTTGGCACGTCGCTGGATTGCCTGATTTCGTCACCCCTAGAGAAACTGGCAGTCCAGCTCACCCAGGTTGTCGCACTTCAACAGGTGGAACGCGAGGCCATCCTCACTGCAACGCGTCAAGCACTGTTGGCGGTACTCCACGGTAAACTTACCCGTCTGTTGTTGCTGGAACTGAATGCCGCCCGGGTGAATGCCCGACTCGATGGCGATAGCGCTGAAGAGCGTTGGACCGCATTCCAGCAACTGACTTGCAAGCCGGATTACTGGCAGTCATTGGCCCCGCATTATCCCGGGCTGGCAGAACGCGTCGATACTTTAGTTTCACATCGCTGCGCCGCAGCGCTCATGTTTGCGAACCGATGGTGCAACGACCGGCATCTGTTGCCGACCTTACTGCATGCCACTTGCGGTTTGCTGCTAGAAGTCACTTTCGGAGCGGGCGACAGCCATTGCGGTGGGCAGAGCGTGGTGCTGGTACGTTGCACTGGTGGTCCCCTGGTCTACAAACCTAGGTCGGTCGCAATCGATTTGGCACTTGCACAATTTGTCCAAGCGCTAGGCGAGAAAATTGCAACCAACATGCACGTACCCCACGCCATCGATTGCGGTCACTACGGCTGGGTGGAATTCGTCACTCATCGGCAAGCAGACACACCTTCCGCGCAGCGGGATTTCTATCGCGCCAGCGGCCACTGGCTGGCGGTCATGCGGTTACTTGCAGGCACCGATCTGCACGCAGGCAACCTCATCGCACATGGGTCCGCACCGACCATCATCGACTGCGAGACACTTTTTACACCGCGTCTGCCTGCCCCTGCGTCAGGTCTTGGCGAAGCGGCGGATCGTGTTGCCGCCACCATCGCAGGCACCGCTGCCAACATCGGGATGCTGCCTAGCCGCGCCACCGGGCTTGGATGGCGTGGTGCGGATCATTCTGCACTGGGCTCAATACCCGGCCAACAGCCAGAGATAGCACGACCTGAAATGATCGATGCAGGCACGGACAAGGCACGCATCGGGCTTGGCGAGACACGCGGAACGCTTGAGACACAGAATCTCCCGAATGCGCGCCCTGAGCTTGCACGCTATTGGCCGGACGTGTTGGCCGGCTTTGGTGAAATGACGCAGTTACTTCAAGAAATGGATGCCCGTGCTGCATTAGGACCGCATTTGGAAGGATTCGCGGGATGCGTCGTTCGCTTCGTCGCGCGGCCGACCGAAACCTATGCAGAAATCGGCCGCATGCTTTGGCATCCAGTGTCGCTGCACAATCCCGAACAGGCACGCCAGCGTGCCTACTCATTGATGCTGCGCATGGCCGACAATATGGGATCTGTGCCCAAGGATTCAGATGTCCTCAACGCCGAGATCGACGATCTGCTAAGCGGTGACATCCCGTACTTCTCCGCGACTACCGACGATGGCTGCCTAGCAGGCCCAGGAAATACCCGCTGGAAGATCGCTGATAACCTGATCGCCAACGCACTGGCCGATTGGCGCAATGCCGACATCGCACTTGAGCGTGAAGTGATCCAGGCGTCGCTCATCAGTGCATTCGTCAACGATGGCTGGATGCCGGAAGACCGCTCGTTATTGCCCGCGGTACCTCAACAGGAAGACGCCGAGCAAAGGCGGCGGCAGCAACTCTGCGTGCTCATGCGTCAACTGGTCGGGAATGCGGTCATCGGCAAGGACGGCAGCATTGCGTGGCTGGCACCGGTACTGGCAGCCAACGGCTGGTCGGTGCAGCCGCTCGGACCAGACGTTTACAACGGTATTGCCGGCATGGCGATGTTGCTCGCGGCCTACCGCAGGGAATCTGCCGAAGGCCGTGCCGATCCGGTCGATGGCATCGAGCACTGCCTGCAAGCGTGCATCACCACGATGATTATGGGTGATGCAAAACGGAGCCGGCTCATGCGCGATGGAATCCGCTTCCGCCCACTGCCGCCTGGCGGGTACATCGGACTGGGGTCGCAGCTTTGGGCATATCTAGTGCTTGCGGATTTCGGTATCGAAGCGGCCCTGGACCATGCGATAGCGCTTGCGCAGGAGCTTCCGGATGCAGCACAGGCCGACCAGGTCTTCGATATCCTGACCGGCTGCGCCGGTGCGATCGTTCCAATGCTTGCGTTGGCCAGACATACCCAAGACCAGCGTCATCTTGAAACGGCCGTATTGCTCGGCAACCGAATATGCGAAGCGGGAACGCGCGATGGTGAAGCCATGCACTGGGTCCACACCCGTTGGCCCGAAGGTGTCGGCGGCTTCGCCCATGGTGTAACAGGAATCGGCTGGGCGCTGACCAAGCTTGCACGAGCCACCGGGTGCCAGCTGCATACCGAATGCGCGCAGGCGGCGTTCGCCTTCGAGGATGGCCTCTACGACCATGCGCATCGCAACTGGCGCGATCTACGTATGCTGGCTGGAAATCCAACCGCCGCTGCGTGGTGTCACGGTGCGGTAGGAATCGGCCTTGCACACGCAGACCTTGATCCACAGTTGACACATACGCGGACCCGCGAAGTCCTGCGCATCGCCACTGACGCAACACGCCGCCAAGGGCTGGGATGGAATCACTGCGCCTGCCACGGTGATCTTGGCGCATGGGAATTGTTCGATACAGCCGCGCGTCTGCAACCGGCGAAACACCGCGAAATGGCGACCGAATTACTGGGCAGCGTGCTGACCAGTATTGAAGAACATGGCGCATGCTGCGGACTACTGCGCGACACCCTATCCCCCGGCTTGATGCCTGGCCTGGGTGGAATCGCCTATCAGTTGCTCAGGGCGCATCCGCAGCATCGCGTGCCATCGATTCTGCTACAGGGAGGACTGGAGATTTAACGTCTATGGCACACGATCCCGGACAGATTCAGAGCCCCTACTGGCGTATCGCAGATGACGCTTCCTCCCAGGACTTGGGAGCGATCCTAGTGCGACTCACCAGAGCAATCCGACCCGTCGTTGGTATCGCTCGCCAAGCTGCGCCAACTGCCATGCGTCTGCTTGTCGCCAGCCAGCTGTTGTCGGCAGCAGCTTCGGTATGGGGATTGCTACTGCTCAGACAGGTGTTGACGGTACTGCTCTCTGGCGTTTCTGCAGCAGATTGGGGTGCGCAGCTCCTGCCTGTCGGTGCCTTATTGCTGCTCGCGCATTTGCTAAAAGTCGGTGCACACGCCGCCAGTCTGTCCGCACAAGCGCAGTTGGTGCCCAAGGTACGGCACCTGGCTGACGACCAGATTCTGGCTGCAAGCCTGTCTATTGATCTGGCCGCATTCGACGATCCTCATTTTTTCGATCGTATGCAACGCGCGCGCGACCGCGGCGCGCTGCATATCGAGCGTGTGACCGTCTGCTTGTCGGAAGCGTTGTCGGCGCTACTGTCGGTTGTCGCCGCCTCGCTCGCCTTGCTGTGGCTGCATCCGCTGCTGCTTCTCGCCATGTCGATGGCCTTCATCCCGGAGGGATGGGCCGCGCTTGCCGCGGCAAGGCTGCACTATTCAGGAATGGACAAGACGATCGCGCTGACCAGGCATGCGCGGATGATCTCCGAGCTTGCCACATCGCGCGATGCAGCGGCGGAGATTCGCGCATGCCAGGCACAGGACTACGTCCTCGATCAACATCGGCGCAGTGCGATTCCGTTACAAGAGCATTTGACTACCCAGGCAACCCTGGAAGCACGAACGCTATTGCGGGGCCGCCTGCTATCGGCAGTTGGATTGCTACTCACCTTCGGTTGCCTCGCCGCCATGCTGCATGCTGGCTGGTTGAATCTGGCGTTAGCCGGCACTGCCGTCGTCGCCATCCAGGTCACAACCAGTGCATTCGCTCAGTGCCTGCGCATGCTGCACGAGATCTCGGAACGCGCGCTCTATGTAGACGATTATCACGACTTTCTTGCATTGGCGATGGCAAACCACACCATTGGTGGCAGCGTGATACCCGCCCTACAACCGAATGAGATCGTGCTGGAGGATGTCGGATTCCGCTATCCTGGAATGAGTGAACGTGTTGCACTGAACGACATCTCGTTGTGTATTCAAGCAGGACAGACGGTTGCATTGGTTGGCGAAAATGGCTCCGGAAAAACTACTTTGGCCAAGTTGATCGCAGGACTCTATAGACCAACCAGCGGCACGATCCGCTGGGATGGCTTCGAACTCCACCAACTTCAGATAGATGCGTTACGCGAACGGGTAAGTATCGTCCCGCAGCATCCACTGCGCTGGCCAGGCACCGTTCGCGAAAACGTCCGCCTAGGCCAGCCTTCACGTCACGACCCCATGGATGAAGACCTGCATCGGGCAGCCGCACGCGCTCAAGCAATTGACGTGATAGGGGAATTGCCCGGCGGCTGGAACTGCCTTTTGTCGCGTGAGTTCATTGGTGGCCATGATCTATCAAGTGGTCAATGGCAGAGACTTGCAGTAGCGCGCGGCATTTTTCGCGATGCGCCCCTGGTGATCTGGGACGAACCCACTGCACCTCTTGATGCAAAGGCCGAACATGTCGTCTTTCAGTCTTTGCGCGAACTTGGCCGCGGGCGCACCGTGGTGCTTATTACCCATCGTCTGGCCAGCGTGCGTGAAGCGGACCGGATCTTCTTCCTGAAAGAAGGCCAATTAATCGAGCAGGGCACTCACACGGAACTGATGCACTACGGCCGCGCCTATGCAGAGCTCTATCGTCTGCAGACACAACATAACGGCACCAATGGCTGAAAGCGCCGACACCGAACGAAGCGGCGGCGCTCCAGCAACCGCTCCGGCGGTAACGCTTACATCTTGAAATTCAGGCTCAGCATGAAGGAGCGGCCGTTTTTGTAGATGTAGTACGGCTGGTTCTTGTTGCCGATGTAGCTGAAGTAGGTTTCGTCCAGCAGGTTGGTGGCTTCCAGCGCCACGCGCAGCCGCTCGGTGGCCTGGTAGCCGAACGATGCATCCACCTGAGTGAACGCATCGGTCATCTGCTGACCGTTGAGGCGACCGATCTGGGTGAAGTACTCCGAGCGCCAGCCCAGATTGACGCGCGCACTCCACTTGCCCTGCTCGTAGTACGGGCTGATGTTGTAGGCGTTGCGCGAGTTGTACGGCAGGCTGTAATCGCCGTCGGTGTTGGAATCGGAGTACGTGTAGTTGGCGACCAGACCGAAACCGTTGCCGAAGTTGTGCTGCAGATTGAGCGCCACGCCTTGCACTTTGGCGTCGCCGGCGTTGGTCGGCACCGAGGTCTGATACGTACTCGGCCCACCGGTGGCGTTATTGAAAAACACGCGGTCCTGCACCGTGGTCAGGATGTAGTTGGAGATATCGCGCGAGAAGAACTCGCCGCTGAGCAAGCTGCTGTCGGAGAAGTACCACTCCACCGACGCACCGAGATTGGTCGACTCGTAAGGACTCAACCCGGGATTGCCGGTGGACGCGGTCAACGTGGTGTCGTCGGTGGCAACGTACGGCGTCATGTTGGTGTAGCGCGGCCGCGCGATGACCTTGGAGGCGGCAAAGCGCAGCATCAGATCATCGCGTAGGTCGTAGGCGATATTGAAGGCCGGCAACCACTTGCCGTAACTGCTGAGAAAGTTCACCGGCGTGTAGCTGCCGCCCGGCGCATAGCTGAAACCATCGGTGGAATCGCGCGTGTGCACATAGCGCACGCCGATGTTGCCGCGATAGCGCTCGCCGGAGAAGTTGGCCTGCAGGAACCAAGCGCGATTCTGTTCTTCGATGCTGTAGTTGCCGGCGTAGCTGATCGGCAAGCCGTCATCGCCCTCCAGGCCACCGATGTACTGACCGATGGCACCGCGATTGATGGTGGACCAGCGCTGCATGTCGGCGCTGGTCGATAGTCCGTCCAGATAACCGGAGGGTGTGGTGCCCGGCGAGAAATCCGCCAGAGTACTGCCATCGTTCGGGGCCCAGGTGCGGCTGTAGGACGACTGCCCGGTAGCGTGATTGGTGAGCTTGATGCCGGTCATGATCTGCGTAAACGGGCCCCACTCCACCGCATGGTCGAAGTCCAGCTGCAGGTAACGCTCTTTGTCGTACTGCGGGCTATGGCTGGCCGAGGCGTTGTTAAGTTGCATCGCCGCTGCGTTGGTGGGGTCGGTGCTGTAGTCCATCGCGGTGCGGCGACCGTCGATGTTGTAGCTGTAGCCGGCAAGATTGCGGAACTGGATGCCGTAGATGCGCTCGGCACCGCCTTGCGAGCTGGTGTAGCCAACCTGGCTCGATGCATTCCAGCCATCGCCATGCCAGTCGGCACGCAAGTGGATGCTGCCGGTGGTGACGTCGCTGTTGCGCAGGTAACCGTCCAGGAACGTGGTGGACTGATCACCAAACGTCCCCGAGGTGGCCACGCCGTTTTCGAAGCCCAATGCCTGCGCGTCGCCAGGATTGGAGCCCCAGTAGCCGTAACGGCTCTGGTTGTAGTTGTCGAAACTTTCCTTGACGTACAGGCCGGTCAGGTTGAGCTCGAAGTCGGCGTCGGGTTTCCACTGCAGCGCTGCACTGATGCCATCGCGTTTGCGCGTCTGCTGAAACAACGCAGTGTTGATCGAGGTGGGGAACACGCCGGTGTTGTTGCCAACCACCGCAGGCGGAAACGCCGCGCCGGCCACGTTGTCGTAACCGAAGATTTCCACACCATCGCGGCGCAGCACGCGCTGGGAATGCATCACCGAGGTGAGCACACCCAGGGTTTCGTCCTGGTTCTTCCAGCTGTACAGCGCCGATGCGTTGGGCTTGCCTTCCTCGGACCGGTCGTTGTAACCGTAGCTCACCGTGCCGGTCAGCGTATTGCGCTCCAGATCCAGCGGCTTGCGCGTATGCACGATCACCGTGCCGCCAATGGACCCTTCGTCGATGCGCGCTTCCGGCGTCTTGTAGACCTCCATCAGCCCCACAACTTCTGGCGCCAGCGTGCTGTAGTTGAACGAGCGGCTGTCCGGGTCGTTGGGGTCGCCGCCCCAACTGGTCGATGCAATAGTCTGGCCATTGAGCAACACGCGATTAAGTGCCGGGTCGGTACCAAGGATGCTGACCTTTTCGCCTTCGCCGAACTGGCGGTCCACGGTGATGCCAGACAACCGCGACAGCGACTCGGCGACGTTGGTGTCCGGAAACTTGCCGATGTCTTCTGCGCTGATCGCATCGACGATCGCATCGGCATTGCGCTTGACGTTGAGCGCCTTGCCCAGGCTGGCCTGGTAGCCCACCACCTTGATTTCGTCCAGGGTGGAAACCGAAGGATTGGTTGGCGCCTGTTCTTGCGATGGCGCAGCGACGGGCTGTTGTTGTGCGGGCGCAGGTTCGGATTGTTGCTGCGCAGAAGCGGGAAGCGCCAGTACGCCGCTCATTGCGGCGCCACCAATCAGCAAGCCGCGCACCGCCGCGCTCAATCGCGCGCGTTGCGGCCAATGCCTGGCTGCAGCAGTACTCAAGGAAGCGCTACGCGACTGCGCGGGATTGGCTTCAACAGCCGTCGTAAAGCGCGATTTAGAACGGGCCTGCGTCGCTGCGCAGAGATGATGGCGCACGTCGATTGACTGCGCGGCGGGTTGGCTTGTTGCGGAAACAGACAACGGGAACAGACGGGGAAACAGCATTACATTGACCTCGTGGCAGATACGTCAGGTCGCAACCGATGGGTTGCACTAAAGCGCGCTGCGCGCGCCATGCTGCGGTCCGTCCCCTGTGCCGGATCGCGAGCGGCGATCCGCGCAGCTCTATACAGCGCACGGATCGAAAGGCCACGCCGATGCACGGCTGGCTACAGTGATGTGATCGAGTGAAACAGGCTCCTGTTCGCTGACAACGTTATCAGCGAAGGTGCCTTCCGCAAGTTGCACTGTCAACCCGACATCAGAATTGCCGGGTTTTGTGCGGAATGCGCTATTTCTGCTGCCGATTGCGGAATGACAGCGTGATCGCTATCGCAGTCTGGGCATCAACCGATGCAGACCAATGCGCCCGCGAGCCGACGCTACAAGGCTGCGCAGCGAAATGTTGCAATGCAGAGTGCTGCGTTGGTGCAGTTGAAGTAAGCGCATCGTTACTGATGCAACCCACGTGATCTGTGCTCGCGCGCAGGCACGGTGTTGCGCGATGGGAATAGCGATCTCTGCGACATGACGACACGCCCACTCCAATACGGCATCGGCTTCGTTAGCCGCACTGTGGCCAGAAGGTGTCATCCCAGCCCGCACGCCATACTTCGTATAGAGCATAGCAACGCGATCAAAAACGACGCGCTGCGTGTCTCACTCAAGCTCTACGCATCGCTGGGTGCGCAACCACTGCGCCGCCGCGTCGATGGCATCGTCCTGCAGCGCAAGCACGACGTTCGGATGCAGTGCGCCGTCCAGCTGCCGTGCATTGCGGTCTTGCGTGGCACTGCTGGCAATTGCGAGAACGCCACCACCGGGCAGATCGACCGCGCGATTGCTGGTGGTCTGCCCCGCACTCGGCTGGCCGAAACTGCGCGTTGCCGGGCGGCCACGCATCGCGATGGCGACCATCTCGCCCGAGCTTGCCGTGCTTGGCCCGATCAGGACGGCCACCGCGCGCTCGGTTTGCGACGCATGCGCACCGGAAGCCGGCCTCGCATGCCAGGGTGTCTGCCTGCCCGTTGAGTCGACGAAGTACCCGAGTAACTCGTCACCCAGCAACGGTTGCAGCCCGTTGACCATCGGCCACATCGTGCCGCCGGTGTTCTGTCGCAGATCCACGATCCATCCGCAGCGCGCCTGCGATGCCTTGCTGTCCAGCGCGGCGGCAAGGGCGCGTTGATAGGCGCCCCTGACGTCATTGGACGAAGTCGACAAGCCGGTGACCTCGACATAGCCCACATCCGGCTGCAGCAAGCGTGCCTGCACTGCGGGTCGCTCGGCGGCGCGCGCCTCCATCTGGCGCAGCGCGGTGGGGCGTATCAGGAAGCTGTGGCCGTCAGCGAGCTCGGCGATCAGCGCGTCAATGGCGGCATACGCGTCAGCTTCGCGCATGCTTGCGGCCTGTGCGCGCAGCTGTGGCTCGCGGGTGGCCCAGTCGATCCGGGTGCGCTGCAATGCGTGGTCACGGATGGCCGGGATGGCGATATCGAAAATCGCGGACGCCGATGCGGCATCAACGGTGGCTTGCGCCATCAGCCGCAAGCCGGTCACCTCGACCGCACCATCCCCTTCCAGCACCACGCCGACTGCCAATCGACTTGCTTCAGAGGGAATCTGCATCGCAATGCGACGGTGTGCCTGAGCACTGCCACTCACCCGATCAGCCTGCGAGGTTTCAAATGCCAGGACCTTGCCCTGCGCATCGACTGCGCGCATCCACAGGTTCGCACCCTGCATCGCTCGGGAGGCGTGGAGAAGGCCGTCCAGCGCCAGCGACTGACCGCGCAGCGGGACGGCATCGAGTTGCACAGCGACTGTACCAAACGCAGCCGTGCGCTTGGCGCCAGCAGTCAGACGCAGCCGTGCACCCTCGGGCGTCTGCACATCACCGTGGGCCGCATCCAGCTGATAATCCGCCCCGCCGGCGATCAGTTGCCAACTGGCTGCCGCTGCAGCTGCATGCGCGACGCACAGCAAACAAACCGCCAACCACCACCGCTTCCATGCGTTTCTCATCGGCAACACCGTAGTCCCTGAGTCAGCCGCGAGTCTAGCAGCGGCCCCTTGCCCGCTCGCAACGCAGTGCCACGTCCGCATCGGCGACGATGACGCATCTGCTGCGCCGCCAAAAGCGGAGCTACAACCAGACGTTCCGGACTGGCGGCATGGAAGGGATCACCTAACCGTCACGAGAGCGACTGGTCCACGCAATGCTTGCGACAAGCATGCCTCCGCAAACCTCGGCATTGCACCCGGATACGCGACACGTCGTGGCCATCTGCCATCCCATCGGCTGCACTTACCTCATAGCACGCCGCACCAAATGTGCTGACGCCCTCAGTCGCGCTGCCCGCCAACCCAGGTGCCCAGCACTTGCACGTTCGTATCCACCAGCACCAGATCGGCCTGGTAGCCGGGTGCGATGCGTCCCAGGCGGTCGCCCAGGCCGATGCATTGCGCGGGGTAGGTCGAGGCCATACGTGCGGCTTCGGCCAGATCCACGCCCAGCCACTGCACGCTGTTGCGCACCGCGGTGGCCATGTCCAGGGCGGAGCCGGCGAGTGCGCCGTCGGCGTTGCGCACCACGCCATCCACGGCGGTGATGGTTTCGCCGTACAGATCGAAGCTGGGGCTGTCGGCGCCGACCATCGGCATGGCGTCGGTGACCAGCAGCACCTTGCCACGCGGTTTGGCTGCCAGCACCACGCGCAGGCTGGCCGGGTGCACGTGCACGCCATCGACGATGACGCCGCACCACACCTGCGGGTCTTCCAGTGCGGCACCGACGGCGTTGGGCTCGCGCCCGGCCAGTTGCGACATGGCGTTGTAGACGTGCGTAAAGCCGCTCACGCCGGCAGCAATGCCATCGCGCGCCTGCTCGTAAGTGGCCGCAGTGTGGCCGGCGAATACGATCGCACCACCGGTCACGAATGCGCGGATGTCATCCAGCGGCACGCGCTCGGGCGCGAGCGTGATCAGGGTGACGCCATTGTCCAGCGAGGTGTCGACGGCAATTTCGTGCGCGTCCGGCAAACGAAACTTGTGCGCGTCGTGGGTGCCCTTGCGCGCGGGGCTCAGGTACGGGCCTTCCAGATGGATGCCGAGCACGCCGGGCACGCCTTGTGCGATGGCCGCGCGGGTGGCGTCGATCGCTTCGGCCATCACCTGCGCGGTATCGCTGATCAGCGTCGGCAGCATGCCGGTGGTGCCGAAGCGGCGATGCGCCGCAGCAATCTTGGCCAGTGCCTGCGGGTCGCGTGCGTTGTTGAACAACACCCCGCCGCCGCCATTGACCTGGATGTCGATGAAGCCCGGCAACAAGGTGGCGCCGCCCAACTCCACGCGCGTGTGCGCCTGTGCAACGCGCGCGTCGTCGGCCGGCACGACCGCCTGGATCTGCGCACCATCCAGCAGCACGACCAGGCCCTCCTGCAAGCCGTCATCGGTGAATACGCGTGCGTTGCACAATGCCTGAGTGCGGGAAGCATCCATGTTCAAACGGTTTCCGTAACCTTGTTCAAATGCGGCGGTAAATCGGGATTGTGGCCACGCTGCAGCGCCAGCGCATTGATGGCGCGATAGAAGCTCTGCACGGTCAGCAGCGGCGCGCACGCCGGGTGTGCGGCATCGGCAAGCGGCAGATCGCCATCGGGCGCAGCCAGCCACACCTGCGCGCCACGCGCGCGAAATTCTTCTGCCAGTGCACGCGTGCCGGCGCCGGTTTCGTCGGGCTGCGCGAAGACCAGCACCGGAAAGCCCGGGCCGACCAAGGCCATCGGCCCGTGTTTGACCTCGGCCGAGCTATAGGCTTCGGCATGCAGGCCGCAGGTTTCCTTGAACTTCAATGCCGCTTCCTGTGCCGCGCCCAGGCCCAGGCCGCGACCGAGCACGAACAGGTTGTGCGCAGGCGTCAAACCGGTGGTCAGTGCAGACCAGTCGGCCTGCCAGGCGCTGCGCAGTTGTTGCGGCAACGCATCCACTGCGGCGAGCAAGGCCGGGTCGTTCTTCCACACCGCGCCCAGGTGCAGCACCGCAGCGAGCGAGGCGAGGTAGCTCTTGGTGGCAGCGACGCTTTTTTCCGGGCCGGCGCCGAGCGGAATCACCACATCGGCCAGCTGCGCCAGCGGCGAATCTTCCACATTGACCAGGGCCACCACGCGCGCACCGGCGGCCTTGGCGGCTTCGGCATTGCGCAGCAGGTCGGGGCTTTTGCCCGATTGCGAAATCACGATATACAGCGCGCCACGCAGTTGCAGCGGCGCGGCGTACACCGAGCCCACCGATGGCGATGCAGAGGCAGTGACGATGCCCAGCTGCGTCTCGAACAGGTACTTGGCATACGTCGCGGCGTGATCGGAGCTGCCGCGCGCGCAGGTCACCACGAACGGCGGCGGGTTGTCGCGCAACGACTGCGCAAGCGCAGCGATGGTGCCGGCATTACGCGCGAACTGTGCGGCGACCACGTCGGCGGTTTGCGCCGCCTCGCGGAACATCAAGGTGTCGGTTTCCTGGGGGAGAGTCATCGGTACTCAGGCGGATTCGGGGGGAAGGGATTTGGCGGCCGGTGTCTGCGCCGGTGCGGTGGAACCGCGCACCACCAGCTGTGGTACGAAGCCGCGGTTCTGCAATTGCGCCGGCTGGTCGTCGTAGGCATCGCTGCGCAGCTGGCTGATCAACAAGCGTGCCGCGTGCCGCGCGATGTCTTCGGTGGCCTGCTTTGCGGTGGTCAACGCCGGCCAGGACTGCCGTGAGAACGGGCTGTCTTCGAAGCCGGCGATCGACAACTGATACGGCACATTCATGCCGGTGGACTTGGCCGCGGCCAGCACGCCGGCGGCGATTTCGTCGTTGCTGCCGAAGATCGCAGTGGGCGGCTCGCGCAGCGACAGCAACCGGCGCGCACCACGGAAGCCATCGTCGAAGGTGTAATCGCCGGGAATCACCAGATGCTTGTCCAGCGGGATGCCGTAGTCCTTCAACGCCGCTTCGTAGCCGGCGTAGCGCTCGCCGCTGGAGCGATGCTGCGGGCCGCCCCACAAAAAGCCGATGCGTTGATGACCGAGCTGGATCAGATGCTCGGTGATTTCATATGCGGCATCGCGGTCGTCGATATACACGCACGGGCCGTCGCCGGGATCTTCGGTGGACGCGATGATGCGCACGCTCTTGATGCCGCGCGCGGCCAGGCCGGCGAGCAGTTCGGGGCGTTCGGACATCGGCGCGGTCAACACCACCCCGGCCAGACGCGAGCGCTGCACCCACTCGGCCAGTTCTTCGGCCAGCAACGGCGAAGTGGAATCGCAGGGATGGATCTGCAGGCCAAAGCCGGTTTCGCGGCAGGCGGCCAGCACGCCGTTCTGGATGCCGATGATGTGATACGGGTTGGGGTTGTCGTAGACCAGCCCGATCACGAATGGCGTACCGCTACGCAGATTGCGTGCGGACGGATCGGGTTCGTAATCGAGATCGGCGATGGCGCGCAGCACGCGCGCGCGCGTGGCCTGCATCACCGATGGCTCGTTGTTGATCACCCGCGACACGGTCTTCAACGAGACCTTGGCGCGCTCGGCGACGTCTTTGATAGTGGGCCTGCGCATGGAAGTGCCTTGTTCGTCGGAACGCATCATGCCGCGTCGCTCACTTAGCCTGGGCCGGCAGGCCCACGCGATGACCGCGCAGCGAATAAAACAGGATGTACAGATAGCACGGCACCATCAGCGCAGCGAACACGCCCTGGAAGTCGTAATGCTGCTTGAGAATGGCGAACAGCTGCGGAATGATCGCGCCGCCGGCAATGCCCATCACCAGCAGCGCCGAGCCGATCTCGGTAAAGCGGCCGAGCCCGCGAATGGCCAGCGGAAAGATCGCCGGCCACATCATGGCGTTGGCGAAGCCGAGTGCGGCCACGAAGGCCACCGACACGTAGCCATGGGTGAACAACGCACCCAGCGAGAACACCACACCCAGCACCGCCGAGATGCTCAGGTAACGCGCCTGCGAAATGACCGCCGGGATCAATACCAGGCCGGCGATGTAGCCCAGCAGCATCGCGCCCAACGTGTAGGAGGTGAACAGCTTGGTGCTGTCCAGCGGCAGGTTGAAGCCATGCCCGTAGGTGCCGATGGCATCGCCGGCCATCACTTCCACGCCCACATAGACGAACAGGCACAGCACGCCCAGCCACAGATGCGGGAACTGGAAGATGCTGGATTTCTGCACGCCGGCAGCACCAGGCGTTGCGTTGGCTTCGGAGGCCTTGAGTTCCGGCAGCGGCGAGAACAGCACGCCGATGGCCAGCACCAACAGCACGCCGGACATCACCAGATACGGTGCGTGGATCTTGGCGGCAAACGCAGTGAGCAAGGTTTCCTTGGTCGCGGCGTCGGCACTGGCCACCTGTGCGGACAGATCGCCGATCCCGTGCAGCACCAGCGAGCCGATCAGGATCGGCGCCAGGATGCCGGCGATCTTGTTGCAGATGCCCATCAGCGCGATGCGGCGTGCGGCGCTTTCGATCGGCCCCAGGATGCTGATGTAGGGGTTGATCGCAGTCTGCAGCAAGGCCAGGCCGCTACCGATCACGAACAGCCCGCCCAATGCGCCTGGATACCAGCGCTGAGTGGCGAACTGGCCGAACGCGGCCGCGCCCACTGCCATCACCACCAGGCTCAAGGCCAGGCCTTTCTTCATGCCGGTGCGCTTGAGAATCCACGACGACGGCAGCGCCAGAAAGAAGTACGACAGGTAGAACACCATCAGCACCAGGAACGCGTTGACCTCGTTGAGGTCGAACGCCAGCCGCACGAAGGTGATCAGCGGCCCGTTGATCCAGGTGAAAAAGCCGATGATGAAAAACAGCACGCCGACGATGGCGATCGAGACAACGGGATTTGCGGGCCTGGCGGTAGTCATGGATCGGCTGGCTCTGAGGTTGTCGTAAGGAATGCCGTTGGCGTCAGCGGCGCAGTTCGGCGACGAAGTCGTAGAAATCGTTATGGCAATAGGTGTCGGTCAATTCGATTGCGCTGCCGTCGCGGGTGTAGCCCACGCGCACCACGTGCAAAATCGCCTCGCCGGTTTTCATGCGCAGATGTTCGGCCAGACGCGCCGGCAGATTGATCGCGCGGAAGTACTGCAATGCGCGCACCACCGGCGTCCCCTGCGCATCCAGATAGCTGTAGAGCGAATCGCCCACCTGCTGCGGGTCGGCGACGATACGCTGCGGCAACACCGCATGCTCGTAGGCCATGACGCGGTCGTCGGCGCTACGCAGGCGCGTCAGCGAGGCCACCGCCGCATCCGGCGACAGGCCCAGCCGCAGGATTTCTTCGCCATGCGCCGGGCGCAGACGCCGCTCCAGCCAGCGCGTGCCGGGCTCATAGCCCTTGATGCGCAGCGTTTCGCTGAAACTGGTCAGACCACTGAGTTGGTGCTGGATCTGGGTGGTGACGAAGGTGCCGGCCCCCTGGCGACGCGAGACCAGGCCTTGTTCGACCAGTACATCGACTGCCTGCCGCAGAGTGACCCGCGAGATCTGCAGGCGCTCGCACAGCTGGCGCTCGGCCGGCAGCGCTTCGCCTGCCTTCCACTGACCGCCACGGATGGCATCGGTGAGCTTGCCGGCCAGCTGCAGGTACAGCGGGGTTGGCGCGGACGCGTCCAGGTGCAGGTCGTCCAGTCGCTTGTCGGCGTCCGCCTTGGCCTTGACCATCGTTAGTCCCGCCCGCCCGAATTCGATAGGTCCAATATAGTACCAATCGACGGCGACGCACCAGCCCTGTGCTGTGTCGGCGCGAGTGGACTGGTCTGGCGGGCACTGGGGTGGCCTGCCGGTGTACCTGCGGATTGGCCGATGAATGTCGGCACGGCAAGGACTGATCCGCATCGGATGGGGCGTCCTATCGGCAACGGCCCTGACAAGGCGCGGTGGCGACCGGCCGATGTGTGGCCGGGTAGATCAGACCAATTTCGTCGGTGCCGAGGTCGGCAGCCGAGCAGTTCCGTTGCGCAGGTCGAAAGATTGGGCCATGCCCAACTGCAGCAACCCGGCCCAACGGCAAAGGCATCAGGCGTCTGCGCTACAGCTGCCCCTGATCGACACGCACCAGCCAACGCTCCGGCGTCTGGACGAAGCCGAGCAGTTGCAGGCCCAACTGCAGCGCAGTGTCGTTGCCGGGCTCGACCTGGGTGCGCCACTGCCAGCGGCCATCACGCTGCACACGCAGCTCGGCGCTGAGGTTGACGCCTTCGGGCAGGCCGCCATCGGGCGTCAGTGCCAGCACCACCGCATCGTCCACGCACCGCGGGCTGCCACGCAGACGCAGCGGCAGCAGCCCGGCGGCTTCGCCACCGGCGTTAGGCAACACCTGCACGGCCACATCGCCGCCGGCCTGCGTGCAGCGTGTGGCATCGAAAACCGCATGTACCTCGCGCAGGTCGATCGACAGGTCCAGCAAAGCCACCCCACCCGGCTTGCGTAGCAACAGGCGACCGTTGGCCTGCTCCACACCCTGCTGCGCGCCTTGCAACGCCACCAGCTGCGCGGTGGCCGAGCGCAGCTGCACCTGGCGTTGCCCGCGCAACAAGGGCAGCGGACGCAGACGCACGCCGACATCGCCCACGTCCATGCTGGTCCAGGTCACGCCACGCAGGGTGCCGTTCCAGATCGAGCCCTGCGCTTCCAGCGCGGCAAACGGCAGCGTGTCGATCGGCAGCACCCACCGCAGCGGCAAGGTGGCGATGACGCCGATGACCAGCAACACGCTGCCCAGCAGCAACCAACGCACTGCCCTCATAGCGCGATACCCGAGAACGTGCAGCGCACCTGCAGTTGCCCGTCGCGGCGGCTGATTTCAAGCGCCGAAGGCGTCAGACCGTGGCGCTGGCGCAGCTGTTCCAGCCAGGCGAACAAGACGGGGCTAGTGACGGTGTCGATCTGCAATGCGAGTGTTCCTGTCGAACTGCGCTGTTGGTGAGTGATGCTGATAGTCGCATCGCGCGCGCTTTGCGCGATGCGCGCCAGCGGAATGGCGGCCACGGTACTGCCGGCTTGCGCTGCGCGCGCAATGAGCAGCGCCTCCGCAGCATGGTCATAGCGCGCCTGCGCGCTGCTGCGCCAGTGCCGCAGCGGCACCAGCAGCGCGTACCAGCCGATGAATGCAGCGATGGCGACCATCATGACCGACAGCATGAGGCGCTCGCGTGGTGCGCGGCTCTGCCACCACACCGGTAAACGTTGCAGCGTGCTCATTGCGGCGGCTCCAGTTCCAATGCGGTGGCGAGTCTGTCGTCGCGGGGCTGGCCTGCGCCTGCGCGCACCTGCCAACCGGCGCGACTGAGCTGGGCGGAGAAGTGTTCCAGTTGTGCGGCGTCGTTGTGTAGCAAGGTGACACGCAGCGGACCCTGTTGCTGGTAAGCGAGCGCGTCCAGTTCTGCTCCCGGCACTGCTTCGACTGCAGCGAACAGTGCGGCCAGTTGCGGTGCGAATGCATTCTGCGAGGCGGCGGTCTGCCGGGTTTTGTCTGCGCCGGGCGTCATGACATTCTTACCCATCAACTGTGCGCTGCGCCGCTGCAGGAGCTGCGCGCCGATCTCGTAGCGCAGGCTCTGCGCCACCATCAGAAACACCAGCGACAGCATCAGCAGCGCAAGCAACCACGCAAGCGTGCGTGCGCTCAGCTGTGCACGCTGGCGCGTTGGCGCGGCGAAGCCTTGCTGGCGCAGATTGATCGGCGCGGTGGCGGCATGCCGCGCAAACTGCGCGATGGCACGCATTGGATCCGGATCCGGCGGCAGTGCCGGTGCGACCGGGAGTGCTGCGATCAGCACCTGCGCAAGCTGCGGCTCCAGGCTGCAGGCGATGCGTGTACCACGCACCACCCAGCGGCCATCCCAGTACAGCAGCGTCGGCGGTTGATCCGCCGCCGCGTCGGGCAGCAGCAGACAGTCGGGCACCAGTGCATCGGGCACGATGCCCAGGGCTGCTGCGCGGTCTAGCCACTGTCGCATCACCGACGCATCCACTGCAGCGACCAAGCGCATGCCATCGCTCTCTGCGTGGTCGGCGATCACCACATGCAGCGCTTGGGCATCGCCCGCCAGATGCTCGGCCAGCTGCAGCCGCGCCGCAGCCAGCGACTGCGCGACGCTGCGCCCAGGCAAGGCCATCCAGCGCAGATGCACATCCACGCCTGGCACCACCAGCACGGTCTGCGTTGTTTGCGCGGGGCGCTCATTCAACGCGTCCTGCGCCAGCACCTGGCCGTGTGCATCTACGCGTACGGTGGTGGGCTGCGTTGTGGCATCGGCCGGCAACAACACCAGGGTGCTACTCATTGGTCGGGGCTCCATTGGCGTGCAACCAGCCGCACACGGCCGGCAGGGTCCTGTTGTAGCAATGCCTCCAGCAGGATCTGCGCACCGGCATGGTCGACCTGGCTGTAGAGGGCAAAATAGGACGTGCGTAATGCGATCTGCTGAAACACCGCGTCGGGCAATTGCGCCTGCATCAGTGCGGGTTGCTTCCAGAACGCCGCTGCATCGCTCCAACCGCCGACCGGCCGTGCGGCGATGATGCGGCGTGCCGCCGGCAACTCCACGGCGCCTTCGGTCAAAGCCACCAGCACCGGTGCATCTGCGGCGCGCAGCGTATTGATGTTGATCGGCGACAACCGCCCTTCGGGCAGTGCACACACATAGGGCTGCAGCTGCGCGACGAGCGCCGGCGCGTAACCGGCGATGGCGCGCAGCTCGCTGACGCCCGCCAACAAGGTCGCGCCAGTGCGCAGCGGTACCGGCGCTTGCAGATAGCGGTCGTCTTCGGCACCTTGCGCGCCCGGCTGTGCATCGCTATCGATCCAGTCCACCAGCGCATCGGTCAGCGCCTGTGCCTGTTGCGGCGCGATGCCCAACGCTTCCAGCAAAGCCAGATACTGGTTGGCGCCATCGTCGCTACGTTGCCATTGCTCGGGTGCACCCATCACCACGCTATTGAGGTTGAAGCAGCCGCCGCGATCGCGCAGCCGCACGCTCACCATCCCATCGTCCAACGGGAAGGTGATCGGTTGATCGTTCCAGCCGCCCTCCAGCGTGGTGCGCAACGGGTCGCGACTGGCCAACGCCTGCAAGCGTTGCCGCGCGAGGGTTTCGCTGCCCAGCGCATACCACTGCGCCTGCGTCATCGCCTCTGCGTTACCGCTGCGGCGCAGACCAAAGCGCAGGTCGTTCAAGACCGCCACCATCAGCAGCGTCATCATCGCCACCAGCAACAACACCGTCAATAACGCGACGCCGCGTTGTTGCGCAGGCGCCTGCAGCGTTTTCATGCGCGTCCCTCCGGCAGTAGGAACAGCTGACGCACGCGGCCCCAGTGTTCCAGATCCAGTTCCAGCGACAGCGCATCCGGCAGTGCTTCCAGCCCGCCGCTCCAGCCATCGCTCCACTGCGCGCGGTAGTGAAACGCCACCTCGGCCGAGCGCACCCCTCGCAGCAGCACCTGCGGCGCCCCGGCCACCGCGCCATCCAGCGCCGGCCGCGCAGTGCGCTCCAGGCGTCCATCGACGATGCGGTATTCGACATATTGCAGCGACGCACGCGGCGCCTGATCCGGATTGCTCCAGCCACGCCGAACAAAGCCGAACAATGGCCCTTGCGTTCCGGGCGCACGCGCAACGAACGCAGTGCGCGCGGCGCTGCCATCGCTGTTGCGGGTGCGGCGTACCGCAGCCTGTTGCAGATCGCTGCGCAGCAGGCCATGGGCCAGTTGAAGATCGCGCACCTGCTGCAGGCGCGCGCGCACCGCATCGCGCTGATCGATGCTTTGCCGCATCACCACCACTGCGGCGCTGGCCACCAGCGCGAAGACCGCCAGCGCCACCAGCAGTTCGATCAAGGTGAAGCCCTGCATGCGGCGCGTACGGCTCATTGCACACTCCGCAACATGCTCAGGCTGGCAATCTGCTGCGCTTGTCCTGCGGCGCGCACGCGCACCTCGATACGCACCATGCCGGCGCTTGCCGGCACCGCCTGGCGTTGCCAGTCCCAACCACGGCCACCCAGTGTGTCCTGGCCTTGCGCAGGCGCCACTGCGGCGTTGGCCGGCGCCAGCATCGCCTCGATCGCCTTATTTTCTGCAACCAACGCAGCCAGCATGCGTTCTTCCAGCACTACCGCGGTGCGCGTGCTCTCGCCCGACAGATTCAACAAGCCGACCACGGCCATGCCGAAGATGGCCAAGGCGACCATCAACTCAAGCAGCGAAAATCCGGCACAGGCGCGGTGATTATCGATGCGGCGCATCGACCTGCACCACACCGGCGGCATCCACCGTCACCTGTACCTGTTGCTGCCCATCGGCCAGCGCGATGCGTTGCGGCGTGGCCGCACCGGTCGGGTCGAAGCGAACGCTCAACTGGGTGCCGCCAGCCGGAAACTGCGTCTGCACGCCGGCAGGCCAGCGCGTTGCGGCAAACGGCGTGTCGTCCAGTGCCGCCCAACGTTGCTGCGCCTGCCGACGGAATGCATAACCACCCGCATCGATGGTGACTTCCACCATGCGCAGACTCAGGATCGCTTCGTCGCGGGCATTGGCCAGCGCGCTGGCCAGCATGTCCGCCTGATCGTGCAGATCCTGACGCGTGTCAGGCAACGTCATCACCACCAGGGTGCTGGCAAGGGCGGTAATCACCAGCACCGCCAGCAGCTCTAGCAGGGTGAAG
This sequence comes from Xanthomonas sp. WHRI 8932A, assembly GCF_035012785.1. NCBI lineage: Bacteria > Pseudomonadati > Pseudomonadota > Gammaproteobacteria > Lysobacterales > Lysobacteraceae > Xanthomonas > Xanthomonas sp. WHRI 8932A. The sequence continues at coordinate 444,846 of NZ_JAYGQQ010000002.1, read as the reverse complement.
CCGCGCATGCGTGCGCGCACGCTGCGTAACGACACGCATTGCTCGCTGGGTGACGCAGTCAGCACAGCGGCACCTCAGCGCCAGTTGCCGATGTCGGCATTGTCGGCATCGCCACCTTCGGCGCCGTCGGCACCGAACGAGTAGACGTCGAAGCCGCCGTTTCGGCCCGGGCGACGGTACTGATACGCGTGGCCCCACGGGTCTTCCGGCAACCGGCGGATGTAACCGCCCTGCCGATAGCGCTCCGGCCGGGTCAGGCCGCTCGGCGGGTTGAGCAAGGCCTGCAAGCCCTGCTCGGTGGTCGGATAGGTCAGGTTGTCCAGGCGGTAGGTTTCCAGTGCCTGCTCCAACACCGCGACATCGGCGCGTGCCTTTTCGACCATGGCGCGGTCCTGGCTGGGCATCACGTTGATCATCACCACGGTGGCCAGCAGGCCGATGATGACGATCACCACCATCAACTCGACCAGGGTAAAACCGCGCACGCCACTGCGCGAGACAAGCGGGCCGGCGAGTGCACGACATTGGGTGGACTGCATGTGGATCTCCGAAGAAAGCGGCCGTGCTCAGCCAAGCGCGAGGGTGTTGAATTGCAGGATGGGCAACAGGATCGACAGCACGATCACCGCCACTACGCCGCCGAGCAGCACGATGATGGCCGGCTCCAGCAGGCTCATCGCCGCAGTGGTGAACGATTCGAACTCGCGCTCCAGATAATCGGCGGCGCGTTCCAGCATCGGCGCCAGGCGCCCGCTGTTTTCCCCACTGGACGCCATGTACAGCAGCGTGGGCGGAAACACGCCGGCGCGCTTCATCGCCGCAGCCAGGCTGCCACCCTCGCGAATGGCGGTGACCATGCTGTCGGTGGCCAGCCGCAATGCACGGTTGTCGACGGTGCGTGCGGCGATCATCAGGCCTTCCATCAGCGGCAGGCCGCTGTTGACCATGATCGCCAAAGTGCGCGCCATGCGCGCGGCGTGCAGGTCGCGGAGCAGCCGGCCAAGCAAAGGCGCGCGCAAGAGTGCGCGATCCGCAGCCAGCCGCAACGCCGGGCGTTTGAGCAACCGCAGCGCGGCGATGACCGCGATCACCAGCGCAACCAGCAGCGGAATGCCGGCATGCAGCAGGAAGTTCGACACCGCGATCACCGCGCGCGTCAGCCATGGCAAGGCGCGGCCCATCGAATCGAACTGGTCCACCACCTTCGGCACGACAAAGGTCATCAACACGATCACCACCGCACCGGCAGTCAACGCCAACGCGGCCGGGTAGACCAATGCGGACTGCAGCTTGCTGCGCACCTGCGCCTGCCGCTCGAGCAGATCGGCCAACCGCTCAAGCACCTGCGGCAACGCGCCAGCGCTTTCGCCTGCGGCCACCATGGCGCGATACAACGGCGGAAACGCCTTGCCCTGGCGTGCCATTGCATCGGATAGGCGAAAGCCTTCGACCACCAAGCCATGCGTCTGGCTGGTGACGCGGCGCACGCCACGACGTTCGGATTGCGTGCCGATGGTGCGCAAGGCTTCTTCCAACGGCGCGGTTTCCACCAACGTCGACAGCTGGCGTGTGAACAACACCAGATCCTTGCCGCTGAAGCGTGCCGCATGCACGGCGGTCGATGCAGCTGCTGCGGCAGCGATCCGCACCGGTACCCATTGGCGCCGCTCCAGCTGCGCGCGCGCACTGTGCACGCTGTCGGCACTGATCACGCCCTGGCGGCTGCGCCCCTGCAGATCGAGCACGGTGTAATCAAAGCGCGGCATGCGCATCGTCCTGCTGGCGGGTGACGCGCAAGGCTTCTTCCAGCGTGGTCAGCCCCTGCAGCACCGCAGCGCGTGCGGCATCGCCCAACCGCGGCGCGCGTGCGAACGCGACTGCCGCCAGCGCATCTTCATCGGCGTTGTCGCCGATCAGGCGGCGCAGCGCATCGTCCACCGCAATGGCTTCGTAAATGCCCACGCGTCCGGCATAACCGCTGTGATGGCACACCGCGCAGCCCACCGCTGCATAGACGGTTGCACTGCCATCGTCGTCGACTACAAGCAGCTGCCGCGCGGCTGCATCCAGTGGCCGCGGCGTGCAGCACTGCGGGCACAGCCGCCGCACCAGCCGCTGCGCCAGAATCAGGCGCAGGCTCGATGCCAGCAGAAACGGTTCGATCCCCATGTCGCGCAGACGCGTGACCGCGCCCACCGCATCGTTGGTGTGCACGGTGGACAGCACCAGGTGGCCGGTGAGGCTGGCCTGCACCGCGATCTGCGCGGTCTCGGCATCGCGGATCTCGCCGATCATCACCACGTCCGGGTCCTGTCGCAGGATGGCGCGCAAGCCGGCGGCGAAGGTCATGCCCACACGCGCGTTGACCTGGGTCTGGCCGACCCCGTCGATGGCGTATTCCACCGGGTCTTCGACGGTGAGGATATTGCGCGAGCCATCGTTGAGCAGGCTCAACGCGGCGTACAAGGTGGTGGTCTTGCCCGAGCCGGTGGGGCCGGTCACCAGCACGATGCCGTTGGGCACCTGCAATGCGCGCTGCACGGTGTGCATCACTGCCGCGGGCATGCCCAACTGGGTCAACGACAAGCTGCCTTGCTCCTTGTCCAGGATACGCAGCACCACGCGCTCGCTGTTGCGCGTGGGCAAGGTGGACACGCGCACGTCCAACGCCTTTGCGCCCATCACCAGCGACACCCGGCCATCCTGCGGGACACGTTTTTCGGCGATATCCAGGCGGGCCATCACCTTGACGCGCGACACCAGCAGCGGTGCGATGCGTCCGGGCAACGTAGCCGCTTCGCGCATCACTCCATCCACGCGCAGGCGCACGCGCAGTCGCGATTCGTAGGATTCCAGATGCACGTCGGACGCGCCCAGGCGTGCGGCTTCGGCAATGATGCCGTTGATCAAGCGGATGATCGGCGCATCGTCCTGGCTGTCGAGCAGATCGGCGGTGGGAATATCGTCGATCAATGCATCCAGGCTGCCATGCAGATCCAGCGCTTCGACCTGCACGCCCTGCTCCATGCCAGCATCGGCGTAGATCTCCGACACATGCCGGTCGAACACCGCCGGTGCCAGCGTGCGCACCTGCAACGGCATGCCCAGCGCCCGACGCAACTCGATCAAGGCGTGCACGTCGGCACCATCACGCAGCCCGATCTGTGCAATGTCGTCGGCACCAAGCAGCACCACGCCGTGGCGCTTGGCGAATGCGTAGGAAATGCTGGCGTGCGCAGTGCTCATGGCATCAGCGCTGCACGGGGCGTGCGCTGGGTGCAGGCGTGGCTGCAGGTGCCGGCGCCACCGGCGATGGCCCGGCCGGCAACTGGGGCGGCTGGGCGCGCAGATAGTCGCGTACCAGGGCATCGAGCGCCGCTTCCGGGTCGCCGTCGGCCAGCTGGCGGTCGCGTAGATAGCTGTAGCGTGGTGCGGTCATGCGCTGCGCATCGGCCGCATCGCGAATGATGGTGGGGCGGATGAAGACCATCAGGTTGGTCTTGTCGCGGTTGCGCGACTTGTGCCGGAACAGTGCGCCCAAGCCCGGCACGTCGCCCAGCAGCGGCACCTTTTCCACGGTCTGGCGGTCGTTTTGATCCAGCAGCCCACCGAGCGCGACGATGGCGCCGTTTTCCACCACCACCCGCGTTTCGATCTGGCGTTTATTGAAGACCAGCTCCGAGGACTGCGCGCTCACCGGCCCGGCAATGGCCGAGACTTCCTGTTTGATCGCCAGCGTAATGCCGCCGGCGGTATTGATCTGCGGGCGCACTTCCAGCTCCACGCCCACGTCCTGGCGCTGGATGGTGCGGAACGGGTTGTCGTTGGCCGCGCCCAGCACTTCGCCGGTGGTGATCGGCACTTCCTGGCCCACCAAAATGCGCGCCTGTTCGTTGTCCAACGTCATGATCGACGGCGTGGACAATAGATTGGAGCCGGTATCGCTCTTGACCGCATCGATGATCATGCCGAACACCGCATCGTTGCTTTGCCCGGCCAGACCAATCAGGCCGCCGCTCAACCCCAGCAGCGATTGCGCGGCCACATTGCGCGCCTGTTCCAGCACCGAATCGTCGTCGTCATTGCCGCTGCGCGTACCGGCCGCTGCGGCGGCAAGCGGTACGATGCCCGGCGATGCACCGCTGTACTGCGTGGCGATCAACGGCACGGTGCCATTGCGACCGGCCAGCAGCAGTTGCACGCCCAAGCGCTTGGCTGCGGTGTCGGAAATCTCCACCACGATCGCCTCCACCAGCACCTGCTCGCGATGCACGTCCAGCTGGCGGATGACATCCATCAAGGCGCGCTGGGTTTCCGGGTCGGCATTGATGATCAAGGCATTGGAGCCGGGGTAGCGCACGATCACCGGGCGCTTGCCGGCGGCTGGCGCAATCACCTGGGTCTGCGCGGTGCCGGCTGCTGCCACATCAACGGCAGTGGAGCGCGTGTCCTGCCCGGCTTGCGCCTCATTGCCCGGCGTCTGCCCGACCAACTGTTGCAGCACCGGCAGCAATTGCTCGGCGCTGGCGTGTTGCAACCGCACCACGCTGACATCGCCGCGACGCTCGGCGCGCCCGTCCAGATCCATCGCGGTACGCACCACGCGCTGCACCAGCGCCGGGTCGCCACGCACGATCAACGAGTTGCTGCTCTCCACCGGCAACACCGACAACACCGCGCTGCGTTCGCCTGCCTGGCCGAACAGCGAGGTCAATGTGCGTGCCAGCTCCTGCGCAGAGCTATTGCGCAAGGTCACCGTGTCGATGGCCGCACGGTCGGTATCGATCTGCGCCACCAGCCCGCGAATGCGGCGCAAGTTGTCGGCGTAATCGGCAATCAGCAAGCTGTTGCCCTGCGGCAGCGCCATGATCACGCCGCCACGTCCGATCAGCGGCTTGAGGATTTCTGCCGCGCTACGCGCATCCACGCGCTGCAGCGTAAACACCTGCGTGGCAAAACCCAGGTTGCCGCTGACGGCACTGCCCGGCTGTTGCGCAGCGGTGTCGTCGGGAATGATGCGATACGTCGATGGACCACTGGACACCGCAATCAAGCCGTTGGCGCGCAATACCGCCAGCAGCATGCCGAGCAGATCGGCTTCGCTCATCGCCTGCGCGCGCGCCACGTTCACCGTGCCCTGCACGCGCGTATCCACGATGAAGGTGATGCCGGTAGCGCGCGAGACATCCTGGATGAAGGCACGCAGGTCCACGTCCTGCAGGCGCACGGCAGGCGCATCGGCGGCCTGCAGCGACACCACCGGTGCGACGGCACACATGCACAGCAACGTGGCCGACAACAGCCATAAGGGGCGAACAGCGGTCATTGCGGGCGCTTCAAGGTCATGGTGTGGGTCTGGCCGTCGCGGCGATAGGTCAGCGTGGCCGCCTGGCCATCGCGTAGTTCGTCCTGCAACTCGCGCAGGTGTTCTGCATCGAGCGTGCGGCCGTTGATCTGGGTCAGCACATCGCCTGCTGCCAGCCCGGCCTGGCGCAACAGCGCGCCATCGCCACGCGGCATGATGGTGAAACCGCTGCCGTCCGCGCTTGCGCGCAGCCCGGCGCTGCTCAGCAGCTGTTGCGGGTCGACCGCGGTTGCGCCTGCTGCTGCCGTCGCATTGCCTACGTTGGACATCACGCCGGATGCGCTGCCTGCTGCCGCTGTGTTCGCTGACGATGGCGTTGTTGCAAGCGCCGGCGCTGCCGCATCGCGCAGTGCCAGGCGGCGCACGCCGCTACCGGTGCGCAACAGCACATGGTCAGCAGCGACCGCTTGCAACACCACGCCGGGCACCACCGTATCGCCGACGCGGTAGGCACCTTGCCGGCCATCGCCAAGACTCAGGTAGGCCGCTGCCTGCGCAGCACCCGCGCGCACACCGTGCAGCACCACACCGTCGCTATTGCTAGTGCTGTCGGCAACGCTGCGATAGAACACGTCGCGGCGTAATGCAGACAGGTCGGATGCCGTGGCAGCGCTCGGCGGTGCATGACCCACCGGACCGACCGGCGTCAGCACCAACCAAAGCAATCGCAGCCCTTGCAGTGCCAGCAACGCGACCAGCGCACAGACCAGTGCCGTGCGTGCGGCATGCGACGACATGACGGTGGTCAACGGGGGCAAGGCGCGGTGCAAAGCGGACATCCGTCTCAGGATTGCGATCGGATGACAGAATGCGGCAGCAATGTGTCAGTTCGAAGAAATCGATGACACAAGCCGACACACTCCGACATGCGGCAAAACGCAAACGCCCGCCATGCGAAGCACAGCGGGCGTTTGCGTTCCTGCAGGCGTCTGAGGGATCAGAAACGCGCTGTCACACTGATGTCATAGCTGATGCCGGGCTGGTAGGTGTACAGATCCACCCGGTTGCTGCCCACGCGCTGGAATTCCTGGTATTTGGTCTTGAGCAGATTGCGTGCAGCAAAGTTCACCGACAGCGTATCGCCCGACCACACCAGGCCCTTCTTGATCACCAGATCCAGCGAAGTACCCGGCTTGTCGATGTAGTCCGGCTGACCCGGACGACCACGCGCAGAAATACGCTCGCCCACGTAGTTGGCGATCAAGGTCGCCTGGCTATGCGTGCTCTCGCTTTCCACACCGATCTGCAGGTTGGCGATATCGTCCGATTGCCCCTGCAGTGCCGATCCGTCGCGAATGAACAGGTTGGCCTGCACCGGTGCACTGAAGCCAAACGGCTGCACGGTATCGCCGGCACTCGCGCTCACCTCGGACTTGGTGCGCGTGTAGTTGCCGGACACGAACAGGCGCTTGTCGCCCCACCAATCGGCCGCGACCGGCACGTCCAGATACTTCTTGGCTTCCAGCTCAATGCCGTACAGCGTGGCCTTGGGCGCATTGATGAAGCTCTGCACGATGCCGCCGCCGGGTGCATCGTTGACGATGGCTTCGATCGGCTTGTCGATGTCCTTGTAGAACGCACCGACGGTGACGTACTGGCCCGGCTCGAAGAACCATTCGTAGCGCGCATCCAGATTGACCAGTTCGCTGTCGATCAGGAACGGGTTGCCGAAGAACTGGCGGTCGATATCCGGGTCCAGATACTGCTGCGGTGCCATTTCGCGGAATTGTGGCCGCGCAATCGTCTTGGACGCACCGAAGCGCAGCTGCTGATTGTCGGCAAAGTTCCAGGTCACCGTGGCCGATGGCAACGCATAGCTGTTCTGCAACGGCGCCACGCTGTCCTGGCGTGCACCGCTGAAGATGTCGTACGGATGCACCGCCTGGGTGGCGTCCTCGTAACGCACGCCAACGGTGGCACGCAGGGTCGGCACGATTTCGCCTTCGGCCTGCAGATACGCCGCCTTGACCTTCAACGTCGCGTCGTACGCAGCCGCACCGAAACTGCCGGTGGTTTCACGTAAGCGCAGCAGATCGTTGCTGAGGTTGTAGTCGGAGATCAGATAATCCACGCGCTGATACTGGTTCAGGAACGGCAACGGGCCGTCCAGCGCCAGAAAGCGGAATTCGCGGCTCCACGCAGTGCGGTCGTTATCCAGATAGGCCAAGCCGCCCTTGACGGTGAGGTCGTGTTCGATCGGCAGCCGCCAGGTCACATCCACGCCGCCACTGGCGACTTTGTCATCGACCTTGCTGAAGCGTGTGTAGTTCTGCACGCGCGAGGCGTCGTGCGCCCAGTAGCCATCGAGCAACTCGTATCGGATGCCGGTTTCGTACGGCACATCGCGGCTGGCGTTGGCCACCGCGGCACGCCACTCGATCTTGAGATCGTCGTATTCGCCAAACGCATGCGAGCCAAGCAGCTGGTTATTGATCAACTGACGCGCATACCACTCGGTGTTGTCGTCGCGCACATCGAACCCGGCCAGTTCGTCGCGGCCGGCGCGGCTGCGCGCCACCTTCAGGGTGTCGTGCACATACAAGGTGGTCCAGCCGATCTTGTGGCGGCCATATTCCCAGCCCAGGCCGAGCATGCCGTTGGTGCGCACGTTGTTGCGCGTGGTCGCAAAGTCGTAGTTGGAATTGAACTCCACGCTGTCGCCGACAAAGATGCCGTCCTGCTGCTTGCCGGTACGCGTGCGCCACTCGTTGTCGTAGCTGGCCACGGCCAGAATGCCCAGCTTGGCCTCGCCGATGTCCATGCTGTAGCCGGCGCTGCCGCCGACATTGACGTCCGGGTCAATGCTGTCCTTCTCCTGCAGCACATACAGGTTGGCGTTGTTCATGCTGCGGCCGATGCGGCGGATGTCCTCGCGCGAAAAACTGCCCAGGTCCACGCGCCGCCCGGTGCGGATCGCATCGCGCAACGCGGCAGGTTGCTTGCGCGTGCCATCGTCATAGCCCCACTCGTCATCGCCGGAACCGTAGTACGTCAGGCCCTTCTCGCCGGTACTGACGCTATTGGCGCCGCCGCCCACGGTGAGCGACAGAAACGGTTTGTCCGGCACCGTCATCGATTGCAGATCGATCACACCGCCGCCGAATTCGCCAGGATAGTCGGCCGAATACGTCTTTTGCACGGTCACGCTTTGCAGCACATCGCTGGGAAACAGATCCAGCGGCACCACGCGCTGCATCGGCTCCGGGCTGGGCAGTGGCGAGCCGTTGAACAAGGCCGACGAATAGCGCTCGCCCAGGCCGCGTACGTACACGTATTTGCCGCGCGACAGGCTCAGCCCGGTAACACGCGTCAGCGCTACCGCAGCGCTGCTGTCGCCGGTGCGCTCCATGTCCTCGCGGGTGATGAACGAGGCCACTTCGGAGGTTTGCAGCATCGGTTCGGGAATGTATTCGCCGCGTACCACGACCTGATCGAGTTGCTTGGGCGCAATGGCAGCAGCGCTGGAACTGCTGCTACCGCCAGCGGCATCGCTGCTGGTCGACTGCGCCATGGCGGCGCCGGACAGCAGCAAGGTGGAAATGGAAAGAGACAGGCCCGTCCGCGAAAGACGGGCAACAGCGAAGGTTCGCATCGTGGGGGCCCTGACAACAGAAAAATGAAGCTGGACGCATCACACGGCGACGCGATGGCCGCCGTGCGATGCCGTGCCTCAGCAGGGGCGATCGGCGGTCAGCCCGCAGGTCCAGCCCTGCCACCAGGTGTCGTTGGCATCACGCACGCCACCGATGTAGTTCACCTGCTGGAAGAAGCTGCTCACGCCGTTCAAGCCCTGGAACGCCGGCACTGCAGTTTCGTTGGCGCCATTGATGAAGGTGTTCTGCAGCGTGGACACGCCGTTGGCGACATTGTTGGTACCGGCGGCGAACTGGCTGGCCGCACGCGGGTCGCTGCCGAACGCGGTCGGGCAGGCGAAGAACACCGAGTTGAACGTTCCCACGGTATCGGTATCGGCCAGGTTGAAGCACACCAGACCATCGCCGGTGCCACCGGCCGGACGGGTGAACACCGAGTTGTAGAACGCGGCCTGCGTGCCCTGGTTGAGCATGATCGCCGCACCCGTGCGGGCATTGCCCACGTAAGTGAAGTTGGCCACCTTCGGACGCGAATACGGCTGGCGACGCAGGCTGCTCCACTCGTTCATGCGGTCGCCGCCACCAGCGCGCTGGACCACGATGCCGAACTGCAATGCGCCGCTCCAACCGGCATCGGTATCCAGCGAATCGTCGTCGGCGCCGGTGATGACCACGTGGCTACCGTTGACCGTACCGCCAAACCATTCGATCCCGTCGTCGGAGCTGTTGTGGATCTGTATGTAATCCAGACGCGTGCCGCTGCCCACGCCGGCCAGGGTGATTCCCTGCAGCTCGTTGTTGGGCGAGATTTCGAAACCCGAATACATCACGCGCAGGTAGCGCATCGAGCCGCTGTTATCGGTGGCGCTATTGCCGCCGTAGAACGCGTTGGTGCCTTCGACCTGCGCCTGACATTCCGGCGTGCCCGACACGGTGGCGCCCGGGCAGTTGTTGATCGCTGCACGACCCAGCACCACGATGCCGCCCCACAGGCCGATGGTGTTGGCGCTAACCGTGCCATCCAGCGCCTGACGTGCAGTGAAGACGATCGGCGCAGTCGCGCTGCCTTCGGCAAAAATCTGCGAACCGCGATTGACCACGATGTAGTCGCTACCGGCCGAGCCATACAAGGTGACACCCGGCTCGATGGTCAACACGCCCTGCGTGCTGCCGGCCGCCGGCGCAATGGCGTTGCCGCCACGATCGGTGCCGACGTTGACGCGGCCGCTGATCGAATACGCGGTGCCGGCGCGCGCGGGCACCACCAGATTGCCAGTGATGGTCTCCGGCAACTGGCAGGCGCGCAGCGTGTTGCTGGCAATGGTGCCGACGTTGGAAAAACCGGTGGGGCAATCCGCAGCCGGGCCGGTCGGCGTCGGTGTCGGAGCCGGGGTTGGTGCAGGCGTGGGCGCCGGGGTCGGTGCCGGTGCGGGCGGAAACGCGCCTTCGCCAGGCGAAGCGACACGGTCGGCACCGCCACCGCAGGCAGACAACGCCAGTGCGGTGCTAAAGGTCATGAGAAGTGTCTTGCTGCTGTTGCGAACGGACATGCGGCTGATCTCCAGGTCAAAGGGTCCGGTATGAAGAGGAGTCGTCAAGAATTGGTTGCGTTCCGCTCACTGCAGTGGCGAGCACGTTCAAGATCCCCGTCACCTTTATAGGGGCCGTCTGTTGCATTTGTCTTACCACGACACATTTGACACATAGCTGCCACACGTTGGCATGCACTGTAGCGGGATGACATTCACCGATATTCCCAGCGCTCTGGCCGACTGGATCGTGGCGCAGGCTTTGGCCGGCCAACCGCCCGAGCACGCGCTGCAACCGCTGCTGGATCGTGGCTGGAACATGCAGGACGCCATCGATGCAGTCGAAGCGCTGGTGCGTGCGCACATCCAACAGCACGCGCAAACACATGGATTGCCGATGCCGGTGCGCGTGCCGGCGCTACTGCAGGACAGCGATGCGTCGCTATTGGATCTGGGTGATCGCCAGGTGAGCGTGTTGATGCGCATGCAGTTGCCGCGCGTGATGGTGCTGGGTGGTTTTTTATCCGATGCCGAATGCGATGCAGTGATCGCCCTCGCGCAGCCGCGCCTTGCACGTTCGCGCACCGTAGACAACGCCAACGGCGCACATGTGGTGCATGCCGCACGCACCAGCGACAGCATGTGTTTGCAACTCGGGCAGGATGCGCTCTGCCAACGCATCGAGTCGCGTATCGCCCGTCTGCTCGACTGGCCGGTGGATCACGGCGAAGGCTTGCAGGTCTTGCGCTACACCACCGGCGCCGAATATCAGCCGCACTACGATTACTTCGACCCCGACGCAGCCGGCACGCCGGTGTTGCTGCAAGCCGGCGGGCAACGCGTTGCCTCGTTGGTGATGTACCTCAACACGCCCGACCGCGGCGGGGCGACGCGCTTTCCCGATGTGCAGCTGGACATCGCCGCGATCAAGGGCAACGCGGTGTTCTTCAGCTACGACCGCCCGCATCCGATGACACGCAGCCTGCATGCCGGCGCCCCAGTCCTGGCCGGCGAAAAGTGGGTAGCGACCAAGTGGCTGCGCGAGCGCGCGGCGTGCCTGCCGGACTGATCGCGCAACGCGCCCAACACCCAGCTTCGTCGCACAACACAGCGCCCGGCGCGCCCATTGCGGCGCGCACCGCGTCCCGTCATGCCACCCGCTCCAGCACGCCGCTAGAGACGTGCATCACATATGTTATAATATTGCATTAGCTGACACATGGGGTGATCAGCTCCTCCTCGCATCGGTGTCGTTCGATCCATGAAGATCCATATTCTCGTGGCGGCAGTGGCTGCCGTCCTGTTTGTCGCCGAGTCGCGTGCGCAGTCGTCGGATTCGGCACTGACGCTCGGCAAGGTCGATGTCCACCAGCATGGCGAAGGCCAACTCACCGCACATCAGGTGCTGACCTCGGTGGACGTGCTGGGCGCCGACCAGATCGAAGACAAGAACGTGTCCTACAGCTGGGAGCTGCTCGGGCAGATGCCCGGCATCCAACTCACCGAAACCCGGCAAGGCGCCGAATCGGGCAAGGTCAGCTTTCGCGCGTTCAATGGCGAGGGCTACCTCAATGCCATCAAGACGCTGATCGATGGCATCCCCAGCAACGTCAACAGCGGCAACCAGCGCTTCATCGACATGCTGTTCCCGCTGGAAATCAGTTACATCGAGGTGGTGCGCGGCACCAACGATCCGCGCTACGGGTTGCACAATATCGGTGGCAACATCAATTTCGGCACGCGACAGGGCGGCAATTACACCGACGCGCGTCTGACCTACGGCAGCTTCAATACCCGCGATGCGCAGCTGGCCGTGGGCCGCGAGCGCGACGGGTTCGCGCAGAACTATTTCATCGGCGTGCAGGCCTCCGATGGCTACCGCGACCACGACACCTCCAGCAAATATTCGTTGGGCGGCAAATGGTTCTACGGCAACCTCGACGACGGCATGCGCATCGGCCTGACCGCTCGCGTCTATCACAACGAAGCCGACGAACCCGGCTTCATGACCGCAGCGGAAATGCGGGCCGACCGTCGCAGCTCGGACCTGCGCAACCGCAACGACGGCGACGACCGCGACATGCGTCAGGTCGGCATCCACATGGATTTGAAGCTGGCCGAGAACCTGTTTCTGGGCACCAAGCTGTACTACAACCGTTATCTGGACGACCGCCAGGTGACTTTCAGCGACCTGCCCACCGGCAATGCACCACGCCAGCGCCGCAGCTGGGACGAGACGCAGATCGGCATGCTCAACACGCTGACCTGGCGCAGCAGCGACACGCTCACCCTGGAAGGCGGCGTCAACTACGAGCATCAGGACAACGCCTACCGACGCGAACGCTTCCGCTATGCCGAGCCCACCAACTTCAACGCCACGCCGGCACGCATCCAGAACGACGACCGCCATACCTTCGACAACTGGGGCGCCTACGTGCAGGCGATCTATCAGCCCATCGAGGCGCTGAAGATCGTGCCGGCCTACCGCGTGGATCGCTTCGATGGCGACACCCAACTGCCGGGCGGCGTGCGTGCACCGCTGCAGCGCTACGGCACCATCGAGCAGCCCAAACTGAGCCTGGTCTACGCCTTCACCCCGACCACCAACGTCTATGCCAACTGGGGCCGTACTTTCCAGGTACTGACCGGGTCCACCGCACCGGCCTACCTCACCGCCGGGCAACCGGACGTGCGCCCGTCCACCAATACCGGCATGGAGCTGGGCATGAAATTCAGCCCGTTCCACGGAAGCCAGGCGCGCATCGCGGTGTGGCAGCAGGACGCGGCCAACGAAGTCTCCAACATGCCCGCCACCGGCACCACCGTCACCCTGGGCAAGACACGCCGACGCGGCGTAGACGCGCAGATCAATGCGCAGCTGGGCGACAGGTGGACGCTATGGACATCGCACGCGTATCAGGAAGCGAAGATCGAACGCGACGACCGCGATGCCAGCGTGTCGCTGGTCGGCCGCGAGGTGGCGGCAACGCCGCGTTACATCAGCAACATCGGCGTCGAGTACCGGCCAACCGATGCGCTGCGCTTGGGGATGCAGGGCCGTGCGCAAGGCGATTATTATCTGGAAGAACGCAATGTAGCCGGCAAATACGGTGGCTTTGCCACCCTGGATCTCACCGCCAGATACACCATCAATCCTGCCTGGAGCGTGGATCTGCAGGTCCGCAATGCCACCGGTCGCGAGTATGCCTACGTGTGGTACGACAGTTTCTTCTGGACCCAGGCGCAGCCGATGTTTTCGCCAGCGGCAGGACGCCAGCTCTATCTCGGCTTGAACATGAAGCTGTAACTCCGGCATCCGCAGGCCGGGACCAGTAGCTCATTCGGCGATGACGGCATGGCTGCTGCACAACGCAGCAGCCATGCCACGGATCTGCGATGTCAGGCACTGCAGTCGGCTCCTGCAGCGATTCAGTGCTTGCGGTCATACCAGCGCATCACTGCGCGATCGGAAGCAACACCGTTGCGTTGCCGATAACGCTGCACGCGTGACTGCGTCCGCATGCCCAACACGCGCACGCAACTCAACGCCGCGCAAACAGCCGCTGATCGATCCGCAACATCACAAAGCGCAGCGGCGTCCATGCCAGGCACAGGCCGGCAACGATACCCAGCGTGTCGGCCAGCGCATCGTATGGGTCGGCGCTTCGATTGGTCGTCAGTGCGCCCTGCGCGATCTCAATGCCGATTCCCAAGGCCACCAAACCGATGGCTGCAACGATCTGCGCGCGACGGGTGGCAAACAACTGCACCGCGCCCCAGCACAACAATGCGAAGGTCAAAAAATGCTCGGCCTTGTCGCTGTTATCCGGCAGTTCCGGAATCTCCGGCGGCGGGCCCAGACAGACCGCAATCACCACCACGATCGCAGCGATCCACAACCCCACCCACAATCGCGGCCGATGAAACGGGCGCAGCGTCTGCGTTACAGCCGCCATGTGAGATCGCCGGCCAGAAATGCGGGCGCAATATCCACATTGCGCGCGAAGCCCATCACCTGGAAACGCTCGCCCATCTCGCTGGGCAAGGTCAGCCGCTTGATCTGCTCACGCAGACGCATGCGCCCCACTTCATCGGTGCGCGTATCGGCCTGCGTCAGCAACGCATCCAGGCCGTTGCCCAGCAGGAAACTGGCCTGCGTGCAGTAACCCGCCAGCTCAAAACCAGCACCGGTACCCGCCTCCGCCAGCGCGGTGAAATCCACCGACGCGGTCAGATCCTGCAGGCCGGGCCAGCGATATAGGTCCTCATGCATGCGATGGCGATAGAACGCACGCAAGGTGCCGTCCTCGCGCTGCGCGCGATAGAACTCGCCGCGCGGATAGCCGTAGTCGACAAACACCATCGCACCGCGCTTCAGGCCGCCGGCCACCGCCTGGATCCAGTACGGCAGCTGCGGCAACAACTCGGAGCGATAGCCATCGGCGAAGGGCTGATCGAGATAGCGCTCCAGATGCCGCACCGCCGCGCTCAACAACGCATCGGCCGGCTGCTCGCCACGCGCAAATTGCTGCTGCGCATCGAGCACCACGGTTTCTTCGTAGACCTCGCCCTCACGGATCGCAAAGCGCGGCGTGGGCAGCGCATCGATCACCTCGTTGGCGAACAACACGCCGTCCCAATCGTCCGGGAACGGGCCATCCAGCCATTCGACCAAATCGAACACCGGCGGGATCAGGCTGCGCCCCAGGCGCTCGCGCTGACGCTCGCGCAGGTCCGCACTGGGTTCGAGAATCGCGTAACGCTCGGGCAATGCATCCAGCTCCAGCAGCCGCTTGAGCATGACTTCGGCAAATGCGCCACTGCCGCCCCCCACTTCCAACATGCGCGCCTGCGGCCCCAGCTGCTGCAGCACCGGTGCCAGCGCACCAGACACGGTCGCCGCAAACAACGGGCCCAGCTCGGGCGCGGTGACGAAATCGCCGGCCTCGCCAAACTTGCTCGACCCGGCGCTGTAATAGCCAAGGCCCGGCGCATACAACGCCAGCTCCATGAAACGCGAAAACGGGATCGCACCGCCGGCGGCCTGGATTTCGGCGCGCACATGCGCAGCCAGTCGGTCGCTGTGCGCCAGCGCGTCCGAATCGGGGTTGGGGAGGTCGGCGTGCATGCGGGCACCGGTTGCGGGGACAATGCACAGGATAGCCGAGCCCTTTGCAACGCCGAGCGAGTACGTCATGACAGACAGTTCCAAGGTGGTGTTGATCACCGGCGCAGGCCGCCGCATCGGCGCGCAGATCGCCACCACGCTGCACGCCGCCGGCTACCGCGTTGCCCTGCATGCGCATCAGTCCGCCGACGCGCTGCGCGCACGCGTGGCCGAGTTGTGCGCGCAACGCGCAGGCAGCGCGCAGGCCTTGCACGCGGATCTGCGCCTGCCGCACGCACCTGCGCAACTGGTCGCCGCGTGCATCGACGCGTTCGGCCGCCTGGATGGCGTGGTCAACAACGCCTCGGCGTTTTACCCCACCGCTGTGGGCGAAGCCACGCCGGCGCAGTGGGACGAGCTGTTCGCGGTCAATGCACGCGCGCCGTTCTTCATTGCCCAGGCCGCTGCTGCGCAGCTGCGCCAGCACCGCGGCGCCATCGTCAATCTCACCGACCTGCATGCACAGCAGCCGATGCGCAACCACCCGCTATACGGCGCCTCCAAGAGCGCGCTGGAGATGCTGACCCGCTCGCTGGCGCTGGACCTGGCACCGCAGGTCCGCGTCAACGCCGTCGCGCCCGGCGCCATTCTGTGGCCGGAAGAAGGCAAATCATCCGACGCCAAGCAGGCGCTGCTCGCCCGCACGCCGCTGGCGCGCATCGGCACGCCGGAAGAAATCGCCGAGGCGGTGCGTTGGTTGCTGGACGATGCCAGCTTCATCACTGGCCAGACCTTGCATGTGGATGGCGGCCGTCAACTCAGCTGAGAGCGGCTAGCAGCACGACTGCGCTAACCGCCAGGCGGGCGCGGCCGATGCTCGGTGCGGTAGTGCCACTCGTACATTGCGGTTCTGAGTGCGACGCCCACAGCTGCCTGATGACTGCTCACCACGTTTTGTTAGCCGCTCTAGAGCAGACGTCGCACGAACGCACGCGCTACGTGAAGCGCATCGTCAGCGATCGGCGTGCGAAGCGCATAGGCCGATCCGCGCCGAACTGACTTCCCCTCACCACCACATTGCAGCACGACCAGCCGCACTGCACACCTGCGCTACTGCGCGGCACTCAGCGCAGGCGCATCCAGCGGCACTGTCGCAAATGCGCTGCCGTACTGCGGATGCGCCTGCCACAGCGCGGCGAGCGTGCGTCCGCTCAGCGGGTCGACAAAGTCCGGCGCGATATCGGCCAGCGGCTTGAGCACAAAGGCATGCTTGAGCTCGGGACGCGGGATGCGTAGATGCCCGGGGCCTTCGACAATGCAATCGCCGAAAAACACCACATCCACATCCAGCGTACGGTCGCTGAAACGCGGTCCGCTGCGATCGCGACCATGCGCGTCTTCCAGCGCATGCAGCCACTGGTCGAGGGCATGCAGGTCCAGATCGGTCTGCAAGGCCACGGCGTTGTTGACGAAGTCCGGCCCATCGAAGCCCACCGCCGGCGTGCGATACGCCGGGGAGACGTCGAGCTGGCCGAAGCGCGCGCGCAAGGCGGCGACGGCCAAGCGCAGGTAGTGAGTCGGCTGGACATTGCTGCCGAGGCTGAGGAGCACGGTGGTCATACGGTATTCGCGCATGCGGCCGGCGTCAGCGTCAACTGTTGCTGCGCGCTGCAGGTACATCAGCGCACGCGCAGCGCGCGTGCGTGCGTGGCTCAGGCCATTTCCAGCGCATGCGCTACCGCGCGAAATACACGGCGCATTTCCAGCGGTTTGCGCAACACGTGCACCGGGATGTCGGGAGGAAAATGCGCACGCTGCAGCGGCGCGCCGACGTCTTCCAGCACGATCGCCGGACCCTGGTAGCCCAGCTCCTGCATGCTCAGCAGCACGCTCACCGCCGATAGCAAGATGATGTCGCTGTCGATGATCACCAGATCCGGCATCGCGTGCTGCTGCACCAGTTGCAGCGCAGCGGCGCCATCGGTGGCCAGCTGCGGCTGATAGCCCTGGCTGGACAGCGCATTACCCAGCAACGACAGCCGCGTGGCTTCGCCATCCACCAGCAGAATGCGCTGCCCCTGGCCCAGCGCCAGCGGCGGTTCTGTATCGGCAATGGTCACCGAGGCCGCGCGCATCGGCACGATCATGTCGAAGCGCGTGCCTTCGCCCAGCCGGCTGTCGACCTGGATGTTGCCACCGTAGCTTTCCACGATGCGTTTGCACGAAATCAGCCCCAACCCGGTGCCATCGGCCTTGGTCGTGAAAAAAGGACTGAACAGGCGTGCGCGCGTTTCATCGGTCATGCCCACGCCGGTGTCGGCCACGCTCATGCGCACGCGCGTGGCATCAAAGCGATCGGCCGACAGCACCAGGGTGCCGCCGCCGGGCATCGCCTGGATCGCGTTCAAGCCCAGGTTGAGCAAGCACTGCTGCAATTCGGTGTAGTTGGCTTCGATGGTCAGATCCGAGGCGATCATGTCCATCTGCAGCCGCACGCCATCGGGCAGGCTGCTCCGCAGCAGCATCTGCACCGCCTGGAACAGTTTGGCAATGGACACCTGCTCGCGCGGCTTGTTGGAGCCACGCACGAACGACAGCATCGACTCGGCCATGTCATGCCCGCGCCGGCCGCATTCGGCCACCACATTGGCCAGCTGACGCAGCTGCGGGTCGTCGGTCCGCCCGGCCAGCAGGTCGGGCACGATCAGCAGCGGCTGCAGGATGTTGCGCAGATCGTGGCTCAGGCCGGCCGCCAGCATCGCCAGGCTTTCCAGTCGCTGCGCACGCATCAGCTCGCTTTCCACACGCTGGCGCTCGAGCTCCGCACGCGCCTCGCGGATGGCGCGCATTACCGCGCTCGGCAGCCGGGTGGGGTTGTGCTTGATGATGTAGTCGTTGGCACCGTCCTGCAGCGCCTTGACCGCGGTCTCCTCCCCCATGGTGCCGGAGACGAAGATGAAGGGGGTGGCGCCGTTCTGACGCACCAGGCGCAGTGCCTGGTAGCCGGAAAATCCGGGCATGCTCAGATCCGACAACACGATGTCCGGCTGAAACGCCTCCAGCGCGCTGCGCAGCGA
Organism: Xanthomonas sp. WHRI 8932A; assembly: GCF_035012785.1. Lineage (NCBI taxonomy): Bacteria > Pseudomonadati > Pseudomonadota > Gammaproteobacteria > Lysobacterales > Lysobacteraceae > Xanthomonas > Xanthomonas sp. WHRI 8932A. Next base: position 426,175 of record NZ_JAYGQQ010000002.1, on the reverse strand, counting down.
TGGCTCGCTGTCCACGCGCTCGAACGCCGCATCGATGCCGGCATCGAGCAACTGATCGGACAACAGCTCGGCATCTTCCGGTGAATCTTCCACCAGAAGGATCTTCAGCTGCTCCAGTTTGCCACCCTCATGCGGCATGGGTCAGTCCAGCTCCGGTGCCTGATTGATCACCGCCCAGAACGTGCCGAGCGTCTTGACCGCGGTAAAGAACTGATCGACATCCACCGGCTTGACCACGTAGGCATTGACGCCCAGGTCCCAGCTGCGGGCCAGGTCGCTCTCTTCGCGCGAGGACGACAGGATCACCACCGGAAGGCGCTTGAGTGCCTCATCGTTGCGCACCTGCTTGAGCACTTCCAGCCCATCCAGGCGCGGCATCTTGATGTCCAGCAGCAGCACCGCCGGCAGGCCTTCCTCGCGGTTGGCATAGGCGCCGCGGCGCAGCAGGTAATCCATGGCTTCCACGCCGTCTTCGACGTGCACGATGGGGTTGGCAAGACGGGCGTCGCGCAGGGCGTCGACTGCCATCTCGGCATCGGCCGGGCTGTCTTCTGCCAGAAGAATGGTACGGATGGCGGTCATACACTGAACTCTTGGTTGGGCGCTTCAAGCGCGGGAGGAAGCTCGAAATAAAACGTGGCGCCTTCATCGACGACGCCTTCAGCCCAAATGCGGCCACCGTGACGCGCCAACACACGCCGCACGCTGGCCAGACCGATGCCGGTGCCAGCGTATTCGCTGGCCTTGTGCAAGCGCTGGAACACGCCGAACAACTTGCCGCTGTACTCCATATCGAAGCCCGCGCCATTGTCGCGCACGCTGAACTGATGGCCGCCGTCGGCCATCGGCGTGTAGCTGACCTCGATCCTGGCCACCTCGCGCTTGGCGCTGTACTTGACCGCATTGCCCAGCAGATTCATCCACAGCTGGCGCATCATGTTTTCGTCGGCCACCAGCACCGGCAACGGCGCGACATGCCAGTCCACACGGTGGCCGGTATTTTCGCTCTGCACGTTGGAATCCAGGATCGCACGCGTCTCGGCCACCAGCGATTGCATATCCACCGCCTGCAGCCGCAACGCGCTGCGACCCAGGCGCGAATACACCAGCAGGTCGTCGATCAGCGACGCCATGCGCCGCGCCGAGGAACTGATCACTTCCATGTAGTGACGCGATTTTTCGTCCGCCGCATCGCCCAGGTGACGCGCCAGCTTGTCCGAAAAACCGGCCACGTGGCGCAGCGGCGCGCGCAGGTCGTGCGATACCGAATAGCTGAAGGCTTCCAGTTCGCGGTTGACCTCAGACACCTGCTCCACCTTGCCCTCCATCTGCCGGTTGAGCTCCTGGATGCGCAGTTGCGAGGCCTTTTGCAGGCTGATGTCGCTGACCGTCATCAGTACCACGTCTTCGTCGACGGTGTCGGGCAGCGGCATGCGGCGGGCGTTGATCAGCATGGTGCGCAACACGCCATCGGCGGCGCGCTGCTCATGCTCGAAGTCCCACAGCTCGCGGCCACGCAGCAATACGTCGGCCAGGCGCTGATGGAACAGCGGATCGCGCCAGACCCCCTCGCCCACATCTTCCAGCGCCATCAATTCGTTGCCGCGCTCCTCCAGGCCGTACAACTCGGCGAAGGCGGGGTTGTGCAGCACGATGCGTTGATTGGTATCCAGCAACACGATCGGCTCGCGCACAGTCTGCAGCACCGAACTGGCACGGCCGCTGGCACGCAAATATTCCTGCTCGGCGGCGAGACGGCGGCGGATCTGCCGCTGCAGCAACCAGATCACTGTCGCCAGCAAGAGCAACTGCACGGCCAGCGCGGCCCAGCTCAGCACCGCGTAGTGCAGGCGCTCGGTGTCCGCGCGCGCGTTGCGCAGGGTCAGCAACCGGCCCTCGGCACCCTGCAACTCATCGATCAGCACACGGATCGGGTTGTTCAAGGTCATATCGTCGATCAGCGCGCGAATCTGTGCCTGCCCGGTGGTCACCGCAATCCGCTCGGCCAGCAACAGCCGACGCTCGATGGTGCTCTGGATACGCCCCATGCGCACTTGCTGCGCCGGGTTGTCCTTGGTCAGTTCGATCAATCGCTCGACCGCAGCCAGCGACTCGCGACGGCCACGCCGCATGCGTTCCAGCAACGCCGGGCGCTCCACGCCGTGCGAGCGCATCAACGCGGCCGATTCGGTATCGCGCATTGCCGCTTCCAACCGCTGCGCGGTCTCCTGCACTTCCTGGCTATGCGACACCCACACTGCCGCCTGATTGGCGTTGCGCGCCATCTGCTGCAGCAGCAACGACGGCACCACCACAATGAGGCACACGGCAACCGCCAATAAGGGCAGGCGCCAGCGATCCCATCTGTCTGCTTGGACCGTTGTCTGCATTGCTAGGTCTGTATCCGTTCGCTGCACGTGCCTAAAGACGCGTCGGTATTGTCTCCGATCACACCCCAAGCGAGATGAATGATTCAGCCCATGACACCGCCATCGTGACATAGCTGAATGGGCATATCATAAGTGCAGCAAAGGTGAAAATGGCGCGAGAAGGCCGCCGTTTGTCGGCGCCGTGGTGACCGATGGGCCCTGGGCGAGCCCAACGGGGCGCACCACACCACTACTGAGCAGCTGCATGCCTACGTTCGATCCTGAGCGCTGCCACGCATAGACGCTCACCTGATGCGATCGCGCGTCGATAGGTACGGATCCCCGCCACTACCGAAGGCATCGCCATCCACATCAGAAGACGGCAAGGTCCGCTGCAATGATCCCAAGTCGACGGCATGATCGGATACCAATCAATGCGTCGCCGTAGACAGTGACCGAAGCGTCGATGTCCGTCACCGGCACACAGAGCATCTAACGACGACAAGCTACGCCAACAAAGTAGCCAACAAAACGTAGCGAGCAGATGCTGGGCAGTAAAGCGAATCAGCGCCTGCCAGCACCGCACAGCAAGCCACCGTTCCAGCGCTGATCGCGCGAGCATGCCGACAAGTGGCTTCCCTGACGACGCACAAAAAAAAGCGCACTCCGTAGAGTGCGCCTCGTGCCCGGTTCAACTGCCTCGCCGCAGCTGGCCCAGCATTCGCTGCCGCTGCAATTACATCTTCGCAGCGACGACCTTCAGGCCGGTCGACTTGACGCTCTTGACGCCTTCGATGCCCTTGGCAACAGCCACGGCCTTGTCGTGCTCAGCCTGGGTCGCAACCGAACCGGTCAACATCACGATACCGTTCTTGGTCTCGACCTTGACGTCGGTGCCAGACACGTTGTCAGTGGCGAGCAGATCGGCCTTGACCTTGGTGGTGATCCAGGTATCGGTGACCGGCTTCTTGGATTCATTCATGCCGGCGGCGTGGTCCTTGTGCGCGCCCATGTCCTGCGGCGCAGCAAATGCCTGCGAAGCACCCAGGGTCAGACCGAGCGACAACGACAGCGCCAACAGCTTGCGTGCATGCATCATGTTCTTCATTCGAATCACTCCCGTTGAATGTGGCTGCAGCTTGCGGCGGCGGTCGTCGCGTACACGTGACCGTTGCATGCAGAGGTTGTGAACCCCGCGCACACGGGTGGGTGCAATACCATGCAGATTCCCTCGTTCGTTGCGATGAACCGTTTTCAATGGCTAAACCGTTCAATCTGGCCGTCGTCGGCTACGGCTATGTCGGCCACACCTTCCATGCGCCGCTGATCGCCAGCACGCCGGGCCTGCGCTTGCACAGCGTGGTGTCGTCCAAACCGCAACAGGCGCAAGCCGATTTCCCGGAGATCAGCGTCGTTGCCGACCTCGACAGTGCCCTGGCCGACCCGGCACTCGACGCCGTTGTGCTTGCCACACCCAATCAGACCCATGCGCCATTCGCATTGCAGGCACTGGCTGCGGGCAAGCACGTATTGGTCGATAAACCCTTTGCGCTGGATGCCGCGCAGGCGCGTGCCATGGTCGACGCTGCCGCGGCAGCCGGCCGCGTCATCAGCGTGTTCCAGAATCGACGGTGGGACGCAGACTTTCTGACCGTGCGCCGCCTGATCGACGAAGGCCAACTGGGCGAGGTGGTGGAGTTTCATTCGCACTTCGACCGTTATCGGCCGCAGGTCCGCGACCGCTGGCGCGAAAGCGATATCCCGGGCGCAGGCCTGTGGTACGACCTGGGCCCGCACCTGCTCGACCAGGCATTGCAACTGTTCGGCGCACCGCAGGCGATCGCTGCGGATTTGCAGCGCCAGCGCAGCCAGGCGCGCAGCGACGATTATTTTCACGTCACCCTGCATTACCCGCGGCTGCGGGTGATCCTGCATGCCGGCTCGCTGGTCGCCGACAACCGCCTGCGGTTTGCCGTGCACGGCACGCGCGGCAGTTATCTCAAGCACGGCCTGGACACGCAGGAAGACCAGCTGCGCGCCGGGCGTCGTCCTGGCACGGTTGGCTGGGGCGTGGACCCATTACCGGGCACGCTCACCCGCGTGGACGAAGAGGGCCGCGTACACACCCATCAACCCGACAACCTGCCCGGCGATTATCGGCAATGCTATGCCGCCTTCCGCGATGCGTTGGCAGGCAACGGCCCGGCACCGGTCGATGGCGCAGACGCGGTGCAACTCATGCGCTTGCTGGAACTGGCGCAGCACAGCGCTGCGACCGGACAGGTGCAATGGCTGGATGGTGAGCGCACGCTCCGATGACGCAGGCATCGGCTGCTTGCGCAGTTAAAGCGTGCAGCCGATGCAGGAAAATGTCTGGCCATCGTGCACTGCCGCTTAAAGGCGTGCCATGCGCGTGATGCATGCATGCGCAGCGTCGCTGCATCGATCTGGCGCACCGCGCCGTAGTTCTTAGCTGCCGAACACGCGCTACATCAGGCACGCAGACCGAAGTAAAACCGTGGCCGCTGAGGGTCGAGCGACCCACATCGTGAGCAGCATCGCCCACGCGTAGAACGCGTACGCGGATCGAGCGAATTCCAATCGAGCAACGACCGCGCCGCCGTTCGGCAACCGCGGCCGTGTCAGCGACGCGCTTACGCGTCCTTGCTGCCGATCGCCGGCGCTGCAGCGGTGGTGGTCTTCACTGCATGCCCACCGAACTGGTTGCGCATTGCCGCCAGCAATTTGTCGGTGAACGAATCCTTGTCGCGCGAACGCAACCGCTCCATCAGCGACAACGTGATGATGGGTGCAGACACTTCCAGGTCGATCGCCTCAGCCACCGTCCAGCGGCCCTCGCCCGAGTCGGCTACGAACGGCGCGATACCGGACATGGTCGGGTTGTGTTGCAGCGCATCGGCAGTCAGGTCCAGCAACCACGAACGCACCACGCTCCCGTCGCGCCAGATCTCCGAGACCTGGTGCAAATCCAGCGCAAAATCGGTCTTGTGCTGCATCAGTGCGAAGCCTTCGGCGTAGGCCTGCATCATTCCGTACTCGATGCCGTTGTGGACCATCTTGGTGAAGTGGCCAGCACCGCTCGGGCCCACCCGCCCCCAGCCCTTGTCCGCCGCAGGCGCCAGCGTGGCCAGGATCGGATGCAGCGTGGTCACTGCGGACTCTTCGCCGCCAACCATCAGGCTATAGCCTTCTTTCAGGCCCCAGACGCCACCGCTGGTGCCGCAGTCGACGAATGCAATACCGCTTTCCTGCAGTTGCGCCGCGCGACGTTGCGAATCCTTGTAATACGAATTGCCGCCATCAATGACGATGTCGCCGGCCTGCAACAACGGCAGCAGTTGTGCCAGCGTGTCGTCGACGATCTTGCCTGCCGGCACCATCAGCCACACCACGCGCGGGCTCGGCAGCGCAGACACCAGCGCTGCCAACGCATCGGCAGTGACAATGCCCTTGGCCTGTGCGCTGCTACGCGCGCTATCGCCGGGATCGTAGCCGTGCACACGATGCCCGCCGTGCACCAGACGCTCGGCCATGTTGGCGCCCATGCGGCCCAAACCCACCATACCCAGTTCCATAACCACTCCTCAATGATCTGATCAGTGCAGGGTGCCACGCCGGGCGTACGCCGGCGTGGCGGAATTTTCAATGGATTGTTCCGTGACGGTGCTGGCGCCGCACTGTTGCAGCTGCCAATCGATCCATCGCCAGTACAAGGTGGTGCGCAGATTGTGCAAGGTCAGGTCGATCGCATATGGGGTGCGCGGGTTGCGATCGAGCAGGCGCGCGACGTGATAGCCGATCGGCTTGGTGCCTTTGGGATGCACATACACCAGAAAGCCTTGGTAGAACGGATCGTCCAGCAACGTCTGCAGTTCCTGCAGCCGCGCCTGCTGCTGCGGATCAAGCGTTGCCCGCAACGCCGCGTCGCGCTCGTACAGCAACCGCTCGAACCGTCGCTTGCCGGGCCCATGCAGCTGCCTGGAGAGTTCCCAAATCTGCCGGTTGATCGTGTCGTAATGCGCAAAGCCGCCGTGCCGCGCCAACGCCTGCGCCGCCGCATCGCTGACATCCACCACCACGAAGTTTTCGGCCTGGTTATGGATATCGTCCAGATACGCCTTGTCGAACACATGCGCGATGAAGCCTGGCGCACCGACAAACGCCTGGCGCCCCAGTTGCGCGGTCTTCACCGCTTTACCGTCGGCAAAAAATTCGCCGGCGTGTGCGCCAAGCAGAATGCTGTCGGTGTCGTGCAAGGTCAAAAATGTACCGATCGACAGTTCGCCCGGCGTAAATACCTGATCGAATCCGGCATCGCCATACAGTTCGCGCTGCGTGGCGAGCTGGGCCACCTGCCGCCCAACGCCGCATTCGGAACGCACCTGTCCGCGATAGAACGCGTCCAGCGCCTGCGCATTGCTGCCGCGTGGCTGATAGCCGCGGCCAAAGCTCTTGAATCCACTCCAGCCCTGCGCAGCGGCGCCACGCCAGCCGAAGCCGATCCAGCCCAGTTGCAACGCAGAAAACCGGTAATGCGGATTGTCTTGCAGTTGGGTGACGGCGCGCCGTGTGGCGGCGCCAATGTCGAATCCGTAGGCGCATTGGGTAGCGGAATCGTCCAACAGTGCTGTCAGCGCTACGCCGCGTTGCTGCGCGTCCCAGCCCGCCGGCAATGTGATCTGCAGATCGCCCGCTGCGCGCGCCTGCGCAAGCGAGGCCCGCGTACAGGGCGCGCCGCGCTGGATGATTGGCGCACTGATCGACGCACTGTTGATGCTCCAACCCAATCGCCGTAATAACGCTTCCACGCAATCGGGTGCGGCCGTGCTGGCCGTTTGACTTGGTGCAGCAGCGGCCACGTGCAGCAGCTGCAGACCGCACAGCGCCACTGCACAGAACAGCGTAGCCACGCGGCGCCACGCGACGTGCCGCACGCGTGTGTGCGCTGCAGGCGTGGATCGCACCGCCCAGCGTCTGCTCTGCACCTGGAATGCACTCATCGAGCGGAGAAGTGGATTGGCAGCACAGCGCTGCTCCTGGACCAAAACAAAGCCCCGGCAGGACCGGGGCTCATGACATTCACTGCATCACGCTCAGCGACGTTCGCAGACGCGCTCGACCTGGCGATTGCCGTTAGCTTGCTGGCGGTTGCCCTAGATGGTGCGGCCTGCCGCGCCACCGGCAACCGCGCCTGCCACGGTGGCGAGCTTCTTGCCGTTACCGCCGCCAACCTGGTTACCAAGCAGACCGCCGATGGCTGCGCCGGCAAGCGTGCCGCCGATGCGATTCGGGTCGGTGGAATTCTTCTGCACCTCGACGTTCTTGCAGCGCACGCGCGTACCGTCATTGAACCTGCGGCCTTCGTCTGCCGTGGTGTAACGGTGCTGCGAGTAGTTCTGCGCTTGCGCGAAGGTGCTCGTCGCCATCAGAGCGATCAGGGACATACCCATCAGGGAATTGCGCATTTTCATCGTACGTCTCCATCGTTCTCGCCCATTCGGCGAGCCATGGCTGCACTCTGGCCACTGGGTCGAGAACACAACGTGAAGCGCAAAACCCTCTATTCAGGCTTTGGAGCGGTGCGTGAATCGCGCGTCACGGTTGAGTGGCGGGTCCACTCTGCGGCACGTTGGCCGGCGCTGGTGGCGGGTCCTGCGCTTCGACCGGCAACGGTGCGACGGGCGGCTGCTCGACCGTGGTTGGGCTCGGTGCTGCAGCGGTTGGCGCACCAGGCGCGCTGACCGCCGGTGTCGGCGCCGCGGCGGGCGGTGCGGCTGGTGCCGCCGGCGGGTGCGGGGCTGCCGGTACCGGCGCAGGCATCGCGGCGGCAGCAGCAGGCGCCGCTTCGGTCACCTTGGGCAGATAGGAGTTCAGTCGTTCGAAAAAGCGCTTGTAGAAGGCCGCGTCCTGCACCGTGGTGCTGGACACGCGCACCAGCGAGTCGCCACTGCTACCCACCGGCAACGACAACGAGCCGAGCACGCCCACACCCACGCTGGCCGAGGTGGAGCTCTTCTTCAATGCGTATCGATCCTGCAGCGCGCTGACGAAGATCTGCGCCTTGCCACCGTCCTGCGTGGCGCAGGAAATCCGTAGATTGAGCTGCTCGCTCTGGTCGGCTTCCTTCAGCTGGAAGTTCTTGCTGCCTTCCACCGCCGCGGCATCGGCACGCGTCACGGCGTAGCCCTGACTCAACAGCACGCGCCGTGCGGCTTCGCAGGCCTGTGGCGAGCTGGCCGCCACGCTGCGCGAATACGTATCGTCGGAATTGAACGACTCGCGCATCAGCATGGTGTCGCCCTTGCTGCCGCCGCAGCCCACCAAGGTTGCCAACGCGCCAAGCAGCGCGCCACGCGCGATCAGGGAAGTACACGACATGAGAAGACTCCGGCATCCAAAACCGGGCAAAGCATAGCTGCAACCGATGTGCGCGCGGCGTCGTGTTGCCGGCTCAGGGCATCGGCGGTTCATCCGCTGGCAGTTGCAGGTCGACCTGCAGGCGGCTGCCATCGGCACCGATCCGCTCGGCGCGCAGGTAGTGATGCGCACGTACCGTTGCCAGCGCCACCGGCGCGCGACAGGGCTCGCCCCACAGGCTCAGATTGAAACCCTGCACCTGCAGCCAGCTGGTCAGGCGGTCCCACAGCGGCTGCTCGGCGCGCAGCATCAGGTCCAGATCCGCCGGGCCTTGCGGCACCAGCGCAGGCGATTGCAGCCAACGCGCATAACTGCCGTGCACTACCACCGGCACGCCAAGCGCCTGCACGGCCTGCAGCAGCTGCGCCGCCTGCTGTACATCCAAGCGGGCGCGGCAGTGCTGAAAGATCAGCGCGTACTCGTGGCTGCGATTGCTGGCGGTGCCTGCATGGTCCAACCCAGCCGCAGCACGCGAATAACACAACACCCGCTCGTCATGCAGTGTGAACAGGCTGCCGAGGATCCGGCCCAACTCCCAGGCCTGCGGGATCATGTGCCCGCCCACACGCACATTCTCGACCATGGCCACGCCGAATGCGCCCGGACGCAACTGCCGCCGCAACGCGTGAAACACCGCGCGTATGCCTGCCAGATACCCCGCGTAGTCGGCGCTGGCATACAGCTGCCCAGCCACGGACGCACCGCGCCACTGGCAACCGAAATACGGCACGTTGGTCAGGCACAGATCGATCGGCGCAGCCGGCGCGGTCTGCACCAGGCTACCGACCACGATCGGCGCATCCACGCCGTGCCGTTGCAGCCGCGTGCGTGCCAGCTGCGCACGCGCCTCGTCGATCTCCATGCCGTGCGCGTTGCGGCCTTCAATGGCCGCAGCCAGCAACGTACTGCCGAACCCGCAGAACGGGTCGAACACCTGCTCGCCCGGCTGGCTGAAATGGCGCACGAACGGCCGCATCTGATTGACCCAACCACAGTCGCGCCCGTTGAGCGGGTCGCGCGCACGCAGGTCGTCGGGGAGTGCCCAGGCCGCATCATCGGCTGCCGGCGTCCACCAGCTGCGCTGATCGAACTCATCCATCTGCTGCGTCCCATAGCACATCGGCATCCGGGTCCCATCCCGCGCACAACCGGCCGTTGGCGAAGAACACCAGCTTGTACACATCGCCGGTGGCATGGCGCGCGTGCATCGCCGCGTAATCGGCGCTTTCGAACACTACTTGCATGCCATCGTCGCTGCGCATCCGCACATTCCAGAAGTAATACCCTTCCGTCATGCCGTCCAGCTGCCAACGCGACCACCACGGCTGCTGCATGCACTCGGCCAGCAGATGCTCCACACCGATGCGGTGCTGCTCGATGTAACGCAACGTGCCGTTGTTGCGATACGCATCATCCAGCCGCGACAACTCGCGGAAGATCACCTGACCTGCGCCGCAGCTGCGCGCCCACGCGATATACCGCGCGATCTCCTCGGCGCTGCACACCCCGCCCCGTTGCACGATGCACACCAGCCGCACCGGCAGACGTGCAGCAATGCGACGTGCGGTCTGCACGAACGTCGTGGCATCGGCGATGGGCTCGTCCGCGCGGAAGCGCATGATCGCGTCGTTATGCGCCTGCAACGGGTGGTGACGCGACAGCTCGATCCAGGACACGCCGAAATCGACCAGCGCATCGAGCAGACGCTCAGCGTGCGCTCGCGCCAGGCCTGCACCATTGCTGTACAGCACGCGCTGCTCGACGCGCGGGCCATTGGGCGTGGTCGCCAAGGTGTGCAGCAAGGTCAGCAGCCACTGCGCGTCGTCGGTCATTTCCAGGCCCGACAGCGAATACGACAACGGCACCGCATGCAGCAGCTGCAGTGCGCTGCGCAACTGCGCGAAATAGTCCGGGCCCGGACGCAGCATCGACCCCGCCAGACCGCCCGCGTGCTGCCGCAGATTCTCCGAACAAAACCCACAACGCGCCGAACAGGGCCGCACCGAGGCGTACGGCGTCAACGTGATCGGCAGCGCAACCCGATAGCGGCGTGCGCCGATCTGCAACGCATGCCATCGGTTGCTGTCGTCCTGCAGCGGCACGCGCCGCTGCAGGTTGGGCGCCGTGGCGCGCAACTGCGCCAACAGCGGTGAGGCAGGCAGCAGCGGCACAGCATCGATGGAAGCGGGCATCGGCATGCCTGCGTGCAACCCGTCAGCGCCGGGCGGCATCGGCACGCTCGCGTACCTGCTGCAACGTCCATTCCTGCTGCATCGCGCCGTTTTCCCACACCGTCACCAACGCATCGTCGCTGTCGGTGCTGGCGGCTACCTCGTCGAGCAACGCACTGCGGTAACTGCCATCGCGACGGTCGCGCAGCAGGGTCAGCCGGCCGCGCTTGCTCTGCTTGCCCTGGTCGGTGATCGGGTCCTTGTAGACGTCGATCCACTGCCCATCTACACGCACTGCCGAGCACTTCAACGCAAACTTCTGCGTATCGCGGTCCACCTTCTGCAGCAATGCACCACCCATACCGAAGGCGACGTTGTCGGCGGCATAACCGGCTGCAGTGATGCGCTCCAGAATGGCGCGCAACGACTGCGGATTGATGCCGTCACCCTGGATCACGCGCACATGGTTGAGCACCTTGTAGCCCTTGCCGTTGACCTGATGCCCAAAGGCCTCGTCCAGCAATAGCAGGCACTGTTCGACCACATCCACCGGGTCGCCGGAATCGGGGCGGATCACCACCGTCGCGCCGGAGGCGATGATCTCTTCCCGCAAGGTGGTGCCCCAATGCTCGCGAATGGCGCGATAGATGTCGTAGCTGTCGGACACCACGGCCACGATGGAACCCGGGTGCGCGAATTGCGTGAGCATGTTGCGGTACGCATCCACCTCGCGCTCGCGGCCCCAACTGGTGATGGTGCTGTGTTCGGCGGCGGGAATCGAAAACCCCGCAACCGGCGTGTGGTAATGCGCGCGTGCCAGCAGCAAGGCAGACAGGGTATCGGTGCCGAGGAAGTTCACCAGATGCGCGGCGCCACCGAGGGCCGCCGAGCCCAGACTGGACACACCGCGCGCACCAAAGTCGTGCAGTTTGAAAGGCAACTGGCCTTCTGGATCGTCGCTGGTGCGCTCCAGGTAATCGCGCACGATCTGCTTCACCTGCCAGCTCACCGTGGCCACCGTCACCGGGTACCACACGCGCAGCAACAAGGTTTCCAGATACGACGGCACCCAGAACGCCTTGGCGTCGGTGGATTCGATCGTCATCAACACGTTGTGCGTCGGCACCACCTCACCTTCGGGCACCGCACGGATACGGATCGGCAACTGCCCGCCAAGGCGGTCGACGATATCGCGCCAGCCGACTTCGTTGAACGGCTCGCCATGCGCGGCCAGCAAGGCCTTGGCATCGTCGATGTCGGCGTGGGTCACCGGACGGTTGATGGCTTCTTTCAGGATCGACTGCAGACCGAAGAACACGGTCTGGTCGTACACGCCGCCGCGCGATTCGACATAGAAAAACGAGGCATCGGTGCCGGGCGGATACTGCAGCCAGTGGCTGGCCTTGTAGCTATCGGTATTGAGCAGCAGGTTATCGAGGTAATGCATGACGGAAGCTCCTTCGCGTCGGGAAAACCAGCGGTCTGTCCGCCGGTGGGAGGTCGTGATTCAAGCAAGACGCATCGACGTGACCGACGCCGGTCGGCAGCGGCACGCAGGCGATGACGTCGCGCTCAGCCACGACCCAGGAAGAATTCAAGAATATGCAGGTGGTCTTCGTACAGGCGCGGGCCCATCGCCATGACTTCGGCAATCGGAATCCAGCGCGCCTTGTCGGCATCGTCGCCACCGCGCACCGCGGGCAACTCACCGGCCGGAAATTCGAAATGGAATGCGTGGGTAATGGTGCGCCCGCGCAGGCTGCGCTCGGGGTGATCGAAGACCTGGCGTCCGCGCAACGAACCCTTGAGCACCGGCACAGGGACCTTGAGCCGTGTTTCCTCGCGCAGCTCGCGCAAGCAGCTGTCCAGCAGCCCTTCTTCCTGGGCAACGAAACCGCCCGGCAGTGCCCATAACCCCTTGCCCGGCTCGGCGCGCCGCCGCACCAGCAGCACGTGCCCGGAATGCACCACCACTGCATCGGTGGTCACGAAGGTCGGTGCATACGGCGCATCCTTCCAGGCCGCGCGGTACTGCTCGATGAAGCGGTATTCCGCCACCAGTTGCGCGTAGCTGGGCGAATTGCGGCGGAACGCTTCCAGCATCTCGTACACCGGCGCCGGCACATTGCCGCGTAGCATCAGCAACCCGCCATGAAAACCGATGTCGCCAGCCTCGAACAGATAACGGCGCAACTCGGTGGCCGACAACGTGGCGGTATGTTGCACGTCTTCCAGCGGCCACTGCGGAAACTCACGCAGGTAATAACTGCTGGCGTCCTTGTCCATGCCGATCAGGCCGATGCGCGCATCGAGCGTGCCACCATCGGCGTGCACCACTTCGGCAACCTGGCGCTGCACTTCGGCAATCCACAGGCTTTCGTTATACAGATGGTCGCGCAACGGACGCAGGATCAAACGCTCGCTCTCGCCCGGCAATGCGGACTCGATCATCACTGCGCGTTCGGCAACGGTCCAGGGGTTGCGGATGGTGCGTGGTGTGTCGGCCGAGCCGATCAACACAATGAGCTTGCTCGCTTTGCCCAGCGCGTGGCGGGCGACGGCAGCGTGGCCGTTATGAAAGGGCTCGAAACGCCCGATAAACACAAGATAGTCGTACTGTGCTGCCATGAGAATCCCTCACGGTTGAGTGGTCAGTCAGCGGTCTCTCCGCTGGCTTGCTGCAAATGCTACGCCGATAGATGGCCGCGTCAAGCGTGTTTGTTCAATCGCGCGCCGACACACTATGTCATGCACGCGGACTAGACTTGGCGGCTGGCCATTCCGGAATCCATCGCATGCCACAGCAGTCCCTTCGCGCTGTCTCTCGGCCATTGCTCGCTGTCATCGCCCTGCTGTGCATGACGCTGTCTGCATGGGCTGCACCTGCACCTGCGCCATTGCGGGTGATGTCGTTCAACGTGCGTGTGCCGGTAGACACCGACGGCGACAAGCGCTGGTCGGTACGACGCACGGCCATGGTCGAGCTGATCAAGCACACCCATCCCGATGTCTTCGGCACCCAGGAGTTGGTGCAGGATCAGGCGCAGTATCTGGCGTCGCAGTTGCCTGCTTACCGCTGGTTCGGCAAGGGCCGCCGCGCCGATGGCAGCGATGAGCATATGGGCGTGTTCTACGATAGCCACGCGCTGTCGGTCGTGGAATCGGGCGATTTCTGGCTGTCCGACACCCCCGACGTGCCCGGCAGCAGCAGCTGGAACACCGACCTGCCGCGCATGGTCACCTGGGCCTTGTTCGAGCGCCGCAGCGACAAGCACCGTTTTTATCTGTTGAACACCCATCTGCCGCACCGCGACCAGGATGAGGCAGCGCGCGAACAAGGTGCGCGCATGATCCTGTCGCGTATCGCAAGCTTGCCGGCAGATGTTCCGGTGGTGCTGACCGGCGATTTCAACAGCAATCCCGATCAGGGCACCTACCGCACGCTCACCGCAACGCTTAAAGACGCACGCGCCAGCGTGGCGACGCCGCAAGGCCCCGAAAAGACGTTCCAGGACTTCAGCACCCGCCCGACTCGGCGCATCGACTGGATCCTGTTTCGCGGTCTGACACCGACACGCTTCACCACGCTGGACGCACGTCCTGGCGGTGTCCTGCCGTCGGACCACTACCCGGTGTTGGCCGAATTCGCCTGGCCGCGTTGATCGCGCCGGCAAGGTGACACTGTCACGATGCCGGCCTGTCTGACGGTACGCAGGTCAGTCGCGTTGCAGACAATCGACCAGCGCTTGCAGGATGGGCGACGACGCAGACGCGTGAGGCAGCACGATCGAAAGTTGCCGAGGTGCCCAGGCTTCATCCAAGGGCACCGTGCCCAGCTGATCGCGCACGCATGAGCGCTGCACTGCGGCGTTCGGAAGAATTGCCATGCCCATGCCTTGCGCGAGCATGCGGCACAACGCGTCGATCCCTTGTACCTTTGCACGCATGCGCACCTGCGCGCCGGCCCGGTTCATTTGCACGCGCAGATGCCGTTGCAATGCGCTGTCGCCAGCCAGCCCCAGCATGTCCATTCCCGCGAGTTCGCTCAATCGCAACGTCGAGGCGCCGGCCAGTGGATGAGTGGCAGCCATCACCAGCACCAGCCGATCCTCACGGAACGGCAGCACCTGCAGCCCACTTACGTCGGCATGGCCTGCGACCACGGCGATGTCGGCGCGCTCCTCGCGCACCGCATCGGCCGCCTCGTCGCTCCCCTGCTCGGTCAGCGCCAGATCCAGCTGTGGATGTGCGATGAGAAACTCCGCCAGCCGTTCGGGCAGCCATGCCGACAGCGCCGCAGTATTGGCCGCCAGCCGCAGCGTCACCTGCCCGCCGCCGCCATAGCCGCCCAGCTCCAGCTGCAACGCCTCGGTCTGGCGTTGCAATTGCCGTGCGTGCCGCAGCAACACGCCACCGGCCGGGGTCAGGCTGACACCGCGGCGCCCGCGTTCCAGCAGGGCGGCGCCCACTTGCACCTCCAGCGCGCGAATCCGTGCGCTGGCAGCCGCCAACGACAACGCCGCGCGCTGCGCACCGGCAGTGATGCTGCCCGCCTCGACCACCGCAATGAACAACCGTAAATCCACAAATTCCAGATGCATGACCGCTCCCCAAGCACGTGTACGTCAATCGAAGTGCACTCGCCGCCGACGAAGCCGGCCAGCCCATTGATCCTTCTACGGTGGGCATCTTATGCCTCAGCCTTCGCCTCAACCGAAGCCTGCATCAAACAATCACGCATTGTGTGGCGCAAAACACGCCCGGATCCTTGCCTGCATGCAGACCTTGCACTCCCACTGGTATCTGATCGCAGGCATTTTTTTGCTGGCTGGCTGGGTCAAGGGCGTGGCCGGGATGGGCTTGCCGACTGTTGCAATGGGGCTGCTGGGTCTTTGGCTGACGCCTGCCGAGGCAGCGGCATTACTCGCACTGCCTTCGCTTGTGACGAATGTGCAGCAAGCCTGGGGGCCAGACACGCCAACCCTGCTGCGACGTCTGTGGCCATTGCTGGCAACCGTGACACTCGGTACCTGGCTGAGCGCGGGGGTGCTGACAGGCGCTGATCCCACTCTAGTCCGCGCCGGGTTGGGCGTGCTGCTGGCGCTGTATGCCTTGCTTGGGCTGGCGCGCCGACACTGGACGATGCAGGCGCATCACGAACGCTGGGCAGGACCGTTGGCCGGACTATCCACCGGTCTGTTGAGTGGCGCCACCGGGGTGTTCGTGCTGCCATCGCTGCCCTACCTCACCGCACTGCAACTGCCGCGCGAGCTGTTGATCCGGTCTCTTGGCTGGTGCTTCGGAGTGGCGACGCTGGCGCTGGCCAGTGCCCTTGCCTGGCACGGCGCGCTTCCCGGCACGGCGATCGCTCCGTCGATGTGGGCGCTGCTGCCCACCGCCATCGGCATGTGGCTGGGCGCCTGGGTGCGCAATCGCATTTCCGCCGATACGTTTCGGCGCTTTTTTTTCGCCACGTTGCTGGTGCTCGGCCTGCAAGGCGTTTGGCAGGCATTGGCGTAAAGCCACCTCGGAGGCAATGACGCGTTGCACGACACACCGGCACGGTAGCCAGCCAATCGATCAGCTGTCAAACCCGCCTGCGGTGCCGTGCCCGATATGCAAGGGGTGGCCAACAAAAACGCCACCGCAGTGCGGTGGCGTTCTTTACTTCAACCCAATGCTGTCGCCAGGTGCTCAGGGAACGATCAGTCAGCCCAACGTCCCGGCGCTGTGGACTGAGGTAGCACCTGCGCCGACAGCGGCTGATCCTGCACGAGCAGGCCCAGCGCATCGGCGAGAATCGCGGCAGATTCGTGCAGCAGCGGATCGGGACGCTTTTCCGCCGCCTTCTCGCGTGCCGTGTCCTTGACGATGTCACGCTCGTTGCCGGTCAGGCCGTCATCGCTGTCATCGGCAAGCGGATCGAGCGGCAAGCCCAGCTGCTTGCGCACCTGCTGGCGATCCTTGCGCTGCTGGTCCTGCTTCTGACGCTCGGCAACACGCTCGGCTTCGTTCAACGAGATGTACTTCTTGGCCTTCTCGTCGCGGAACTGCTTGACGTCCTCTTCCCACCACTGGAACTCCTTGTCGGTAGCGATGCGCGCAGTGTGCAGCGTCTGCAACTTGGGCAGCAGCGGTGCGAAGTTGCCGTACTGGGTGTGCGGTGCGGCAGCGATACGCGTCCACGGCAGCGCGTTGTCGTAGGTGCTTTCACCGAACTCGGTGGCATCCACGCTAGCCGGGAACGCGATGTCCGGCACCACGCCCTTGTGCTGCGTGCTGGAGCCGCTGACACGGAAGAACTGCGCAATCGTCAGCTTGACCTGTCCATAGCGCTGGCCTTCGGCAGCCGGCCAACGGTCCAGGTCGACGATGTTCTGCACGGTGCCCTTGCCGAAGCTGGTTTCGCCGATCACCAGGCCGCGACCGTAATCCTGGATCGCACCGGCAAAGATTTCCGATGCCGAGGCCGAGCCACGGTTGATCAACACGCCCAGCGGACCATCCCAGGCGACCTTGGGATTGCTGTCGCCATTGACGGTCACGCGGCCACCGGATTCGCGCACCTGCACTACCGGACCCTGCTCGATGAACAGGCCGGTGAGCTCGATCGCTTCGTCCAGCGAACCGCCACCGTTGTTGCGCAGGTCCAGCACCACGCCGTCGACCTTGTCGGTCTTGAAGCCAGCCAGCAGCTTGGCGACATCGCGCGTTGCGGACGCGTAATCGGTCGCGTTACGGCGGCGGCCTTCGAAATCCTGATAGAAGCCCGGCAGCTTGATGATGCCGATGCGACGTTCCGGTTCGCTGCCCTTGGCCGGCAGGGTGATCGTCTCGCCCTTGGCCGCCTGTTCGGCCAGACGCACCTTCTGACGGGTCAGGGTCACCATGCGGTGCTTGCCGTCGATGCCCGACTCGGCCGGAATGTACTCCAGGCGCACCTGGGTATCCTTGCTGCCGCGGATCTTGGCCACCACATCGTCGATGCGCCAGCCGATCACATCTTCGATCGCGCCGGACTTGGCCTGCCCCACGCCGACGATGCGATCGCCCGGCTTGAGCGTGCCATCCACCGCCGCCGGACCACCCGGGATCACCTCGCGGATCACCACCATGTCGTCCTGCTTCTGCAGTTGCGCGCCGATGCCTTCCAGCGACAGCGACATCTGCTGGTTGAACGTCTCTGCAGTGCGCGGGGTGAAGTAATCGGTGTGCGGGTCGACTGCGTTGGTGTACGCGTTGACGAAGGACTGGAACACATTCTCGCCGGTCAGCTGCTTCACCGAATCGGCGAGCGCGGCATAGCGCTTGTCCAGGGTCTTTCGGATCTCATCAGGCTTCTTGCCGGCCAGCTTCAGACGCAGCCAGTCGTTCATCACCGACTGCCGCCACAGCACATCCAGCTGTTTGTCGTCCGACGCCCACGGCACGTCCTTGCGGTCGTACTCGAACTTGTCGCTACCGTTGAAATCGAAGTCCTGCTTGAGCAGGTCGCGCGCGTATTTGACGCGCTGATCGACGCGCTTTTTGTAGACCGCAAACACCTGAAACGCCGGCTCCAGGTTGCCGCCGCGCAACGCGTCGCCCACGCCGGCCTGCAGCGGCGCAAAGCCATCGATATCGGCCTGGGTAAAGAACTGTTTGCCGCCATCCAGCGATTCCAGATAGCGCTTGAAGACGTCCTTGGACATCCCCTCGTCCAGCGTCCGCGGACGGTAGGCATAGCGACTGTCGGACAGCAGGCCGTAGACAAGTTTGGTCGCCGTCGCCTGATCGGGCGTGGCGGCGGCCGGCAGCGCTGTATCGGCGCGTGCAAGCAAGGCCATCGGAGTGGTCAACACCAGCGCCAGCAGGCCGGCCTTCATGGACGCAGAAACGTTGTAGGTCATCGAATGGCTCTCGGCACAAGGCCGACGAAAGAAAGGCGGTGAACGGATCAGACAGCATGACAGTGCCCAAAGTTGCTGGCGTTGTCATCCGCTGGCTGAATCAGCCTAGCGCCGGGCCTGTATCGGATTGTGAACGCGGCCGTACCTTGTGCTGGCAGCCCCGCAGTCGGAAACGACACGGCCCCGTGCAATGCACAGGGCCGGCGATGAAATAGTTGTCTGGGGCCGCTAGGGCAACACCCGCGCAAGCGAGCGCCCTGATGCCTTCGCAGCTTCGGGTGCTGTTGCGGTCACCTGCTGCGCTGTCCGGGCGCGCGTCGAGCGCCCGGTGTCGCTCAGGCAGCGACGCCGGCGCCGGCAGCCTGCCGATCGGCGTGATACGACGAGCGCACCATCGGGCCGGAGGCCACGTGGCTGAAGCCCAGTGCGTTGCCGTAGTCTTCCAGCGCCTTGTATTCCTCCGGCGTCCAGTAGCGCATCACCGGGTGATGGTGCGGCGTCGGCTGCAGGTACTGACCGATCGTGATCATGTCCACATCGTGCGCACGCAGATCGCGCAAGGTGGCCTGCACCTGCTCCATCGTTTCGCCCAGGCCGAGCATGATGCCGGACTTGGTGGCGATGGACGGATGCTGCGCCTTGAAGCGCTGCAGCAGCGTCAGCGACCACTGGTAATCCGCACCGGGGCGCACGTTCGGATACAGGTCCGGCACGGTTTCGATGTTGTGGTTGAACACGTCCGGCGGGCTCAGCGCCAGAATTTCCAGCGCACGGTCCATGCGGCCCTTGCCGCGGAAATCCGGGGTCAGGATCTCGATACGGGTCTTGGGCGAACTGGCCCGGATGGCCGTGATGCAGTCCACAAAATGCTGGGCACCGCCGTCGCGCAGATCGTCGCGGTCAACGCTGGTCACCACCACATACTTCAGGCCCATATCGGCAACCGTGGTGGCCAGGCTTGCCGGCTCGCTGGCGTCCGGCGGCTTGGGCCGGCCGTGCGCCACATCGCAGAACGAGCACCGCCGCGTGCACACCTCGCCCAGAATCATGAAGGTCGCGGTGCCATGGCTGAAGCACTCGTGGATGTTCGGGCAGCTGGCCTCTTCGCACACCGTGACCAGACGGTTCTCGCGCAACTTGGCCTTGAGGTTCTGCACCGCGTTGCCGGACGGAATCCGCACGCGGATCCACGACGGTTTACGCAGTACCGGCGCGTCCACAAACTGCACCGGCGAGCGGTTGATCTTGTCGCCACCGATCTGCTTGACGCCGGTCTGCAGCGGCGCAGGCGCGGCGGTGTCGCCGGAGACGACCTGCAAGGGGATGGAACGGGCGATAGGCTGGGTCATGACGGTACGGGCGCTCAGGCCGGAAGCGAAAGGTCGGGCATTGCGGAGGCGGGGTGCAGCGTCAGGCCGAACTGGCGGGCCAGCTGATCGAGCAGCACTGCCTTGACGGCGTTCATCCCTGAGGGGCCGCCCAAGTCTAGCACCGAGGTCACCTGCAGGCCCTCGTAGCCGCACGGGTTGATGCGGTGGAACGGCTCCAGGTCCATGGCCACGTTGAACGACAACCCATGGAAGGTGCAGCCGCGCCGCACCCGGATACCAAGCGCGGCAATCTTGGCGTCACCGACGTACACGCCCGGCGCGCCATCGCGGCGTTCGGCCACGATATTCCACTCGTCCAGCGTGTCGATCAGTGCCTGCTCGATCTTGCACACGTAATCGCGCACGCCAATCTTGAGCCGGCGCAGATCCAGCAGCGGATAGACCACCAGCTGGCCAGGGCCGTGATAGGTCACCTGACCGCCACGATCCACCTGCAGCACCGGAATGTCGCCGGGTGCCAGCACGTGCTCCGGTTTGCCGGCCTGGCCCAGCGTGAACACTGGCGCATGTTCGACCACCCACACCTCGTCGGCGGTGTGCACGTCACGCGCATCGGTGAAACGCTGCATTGCACGCCACACCGGCAGATAGTCCTGCTGCCCGAGGTCGCGCAACGGTGCGGGCGGGATCGAGGCAGCGAGCACCGCAGGTTCGGCCGCTAAAGCGTCCACTTCACTTCCGGGTGATCGCGCAGTGCCTGATGCGCCGCGTCGAACTGCTCCCGGCTCTCGGCACGGAAGCCGATCTTGACCGAGACGTATTTGCCGCTGGAAGAGTGCTTCCAGCTGATGCTTTCCTGCAGCAGCTCCACGCCGGTGGCAGCGAGCAGACGTGGCAATTCGGTTTCCAGACCGCGCTCGGCTGCGCCCATAGCGCTGAGCTCGAAGGTACCGGGAAACTGGAAGCCGTGATCGGGGTTGTCGGTGCTGATATCCATCGCCCCATTATCGGGCCGGTGGAGGGCAAACCCAAGTGTGCGTTCCCCGAAACGATAAGCGGAGCCACGTGCATGGCACGGGCTCCGCTCGTCCCGCCAGACAGTGAGCGACTGGCGGGGTTGTTCAACGATGGCGTTCGACAGCGAAGCGAGACATCCGCTAAATCAGACTGCGCCCGAAGGCCAGATGCGCGCGCGGCGCACCTGGATTTTTAACGCTCGCCTGACTTTCTGACACAGCCGAACACATCCGGCCGAGGCCTGTGCTTACTTGGACAGTTCCAGCATGGCCGACGACACCCAGCCACGGTTCCCCATCTCGTCTTCGACTTCCCACATGACGCCTTCCTTGGTGCCGGTGGGATACAGCATCATGCCCGGCTCCAGCGTGCGCACTGCTGCGCCGGAGCCCTTGGCGTTAGCCAACAGACGCCCTGCGCGGGTCACGGTGACCGCCTGCTGGGTGTTGGACGCCGCCGCATTGCCGGACAGCCCGCCCAGCTGGGTGACGATGTCGGTATAGGCCTGCAGATACGCCAGCGTGATGACCTGGCCAATTTCGGTATTGGCATAACCGCCAACGCCAGCCGCGCCTAAACCGCCGCCAGTGAACAGGCCGCCCGCCCCGCCCCAGCCCATGTCGGTCTTCTTGGCGTTACCTTCGGCCATGGCGACCTGTTCGGAGGAGCGCACATCGGTGACGGTCAGCGCTACGTCAGCAGTCTTCTTGGTGAAATTCAACCCTCCCACCAGAGCGCCTGCATTACCGCCCACCAGGCCGCCCAGCAAACCTGCAACCGCACTGCCGCCAGCATTGCTGTTCTGCGAAATGAGGTCTGGCGTCATCACATAGTCGGCCGCGCGGATCTGACCTTTACCGATGTTGGAACGCGCACGCAGATCGCCACTGGCCGCCATCTCGCGCTCGCGCTGCGATGCAGCCATGCCCGCGCCGCGGTCCACCAGGGTGAAGCAGCGTGACTTGTTGACAAACACCTTGATCAACTTGGATGGCGCCGGCAGCTGCTGCCCCGTCCACCAGTTGACTGCGTCTTCCGGCTCGATGACCGACAGGCTGCCCAGCGGCTTGGTGCACACCGGGATCTCCGCAACGCCTTGTTTGCGTTGGTCCTGCGCGGAGCCCTTGCCCTTGAAGGCATCCTTGAAGCCGGCCGATGCCGGCGCGCTGACGCTAGCCAATGCAATGCCCAGCACGCCGGACAGTACAGCTGCGCTCACAGAAATCGTCTTGCTCATGTTTATTCCCCCTGACACCTGCGCTGCCGTCGGCGAACGCGATCCGTTGGTGATGAAATGGCCTGTGAGGGCCGCCGTTCCTTGGGGCTTCTTTCCCCGGGGGCGGATCATATGCTATTCGCGCGCGCTTTTCATCGCTACCAGGTCGCAGTGTCGGCATGTCTCAGACAGAACGGACCGCTGCCTGGGATAGCGTCGCCCAAGTGCAGCCCTCGGGGCATCATGACCGGTACGTTCACGCGGCGCAGCCGCTGGCGCAGGCACCTTTGCACCATCCCGTCCCTCCTACTCCCCCAGGCCTTCCATGCTCCGACCGCGCGCGTTGTCTGCTGCCTTGCTGCTCTCTCTCACCGGGCTGTCGATGCCGGCCATCGCTGCGGATCAGTGCGATTCCAGCCGACTGGGGCGCACGCCGCCAGCGGTCAATTTCCGGGTCGACAACGATTTGTTCGGCGGGGAGGACCAGGACCAGGGATATTCCAACGGTGCGGTGCTGACGCTGGTCTCGCCCAACCTGGTCGACTACACCGACGACCCGTGCCTGCCGCGCACCGCGCGCTGGGTCAACAGCTACCTGGAGCGGCTGCACCCAGGCGAGTTCGATCAGCAGAACATGGTGTTTTCGATCGGCCAGGCAATCTTTACGCCGACCGATTACACCCGTCGCGACGTGATCCCGGAGGACCGCCCGTATGCGGGCATCCTGTTGGCGAGCTTCGGCTACAACGCGCGCAACGATGCGCACCTGCGGACCACGCAGCTGCAGATTGGCGTGGTCGGCCCGTGGGCCCTTGCCGAGGAGGCGCAGGATGCGATCCACGATGCGCTGGGCGACGAGAAATTCCAGGGTTGGGACAATCAGCTGCATAACGAGCCGCTGATCAATCTGGTGCACGAACGTATGCGCCGGTGGCCGGCCGATGCCAGCGGCAACGCCGATGGATTCGGTTGGGATTTCATCTCGCACTGGGGCGGGGCGGTCGGCAACATGGCCACGCATCTGAACGCCGGTGGCGAAGCGCGTTTTGGCTGGAAACTGCCGGACGACTTCGGCAGCACCCCCACCCGCCCGGCGGGCGAAAACACTGCGCCGAGCCGGCTGGGACGTTCCAGTGGCTGGTCGAGCCATCTGTTCGTGACCACCGACGCGCGCTGGGTGATCCGCGATATCACCCTGGACGGCAACACCTTCCGCAACAGCCACAGCGTGGACAAGCGCCCGTTCGTGGGCGATGTCGGCTACGGCCTGGCCGTGATGTACGGCCGGTGGAAGTTCGCCCTCGCCCGCTACCACCGCACCCGCGAATTCGAGACCCAACGCGAAACCCCGGTGTACGGCAGCTTCACGATCAGTCGGATGCTTTGAGGGCTGGGATTGGGGAGTCGGGATTGGGGATTCGTTAGAGCGGGCTGCTGGGGCTTTGCGATGGTCGGCAGCCTGATCGAGAGCGGGGATTGGAGAGTTGGGACTGGGGATTCGCCGAAGCGGGCCGCTGGGGATTTGCACCTGCTTTTGCTCTTGCCAATCTCGAATCCCTAATCACCGCCAACAAAAAGCCAGCTTTTTTGGTTGAACCATTCGGATTGCTGCCGCATCCACATAGCCAGCTTCTCGTTTAAGCAGATGCGTCTGGTCAGGGATTAGGGAGTCAGGATTGGGATTAGTCCGAGCGGCTGCGGTTGCGTTGCATCTGCTCTGGCTGTTGCGAATCCCGAATGCCAAATCCCTAATCCCAGAAACAAAAAGCCGGCTTTCGCCGGCTTTTTGCTGCACTTATTCCGATTCCCACCACATCCAGAACGAATCCCAGAGGCGCTTGAAGAAGCCGCCCTCCTCCACCGCGTTGATGGCGACCAGCGGGGCCTGGGCGATGATCTTGCCGTCGAGGCTGACCTTCACGGTGCCGACCTGCTGGCCCTTCTTGATGGGCGCTTCGAGATTCTTGGCCACGTCCATGCTGGGCTTGAGGTCGTTGTAGCGGCCGCGTTGCAGGCTGACCAGCAATGGCTGCGCCACGCCCAGCTGCACTTCGTCCTGCTCGCCCTTCCAGACCTTCTGCTTGGTCACGACCTTGCCGGGCGCGTACAGGCTGTGGGTTTCGAAGAAGCGGAACCCCCAGTTGAGCAGAGCCAGGCTGTCAGTGGCGCGTTGTTCTTCAGAGGTGTCGCCCATGACCACCGCGATCAGGCGCTGGTCGCCGCGCTTGGCCGAGCTCAGCAGGCAGTAGCCGGCCTCGGAGGTGTGGCCGGTCTTGATGCCGTCCACCGCCGGGTCGCGCCACAGCAGCCGGTTACGGTTGCTCTGCTTGATGGTGCCGACCTGGAATTCCTTGATCTTGTTGTAGGCGTAGGTTTCCGGGTAATCGCGCACCATCGCGCGGCCCAGCATCGCCAGGTCGTAGGCGGTGGAATGATGGCCTTCGGCACTCAACCCATGCGCATTGACGAAGTACGAATTCTTCATGCCGATCTTGGCGGCGTAGCTGTTCATCAGCGAGGCGAAGGCTTCTTCGCTACCGGCCACATGCTCGGCCAGCGCAATCGCGGCATCGTTGCCGGACTGGATGGCCATGCCCTTTTCCATGTCTTCCAGACGCGCGGTCTGGTTGACCGGGAAGCCGCTATAGCTGCCATCGGTGCCGGCGCCGCCCTCGCGCCAGGCGCGCTCGCTCATCATGACCTGGTCGTCGCGCTTGACCTTGCCGTTCTTGATTTCCGCGGCCACCACGTAGGACGTCATCACCTTGGTGATGCTGGCCGGTGCCAACTGCTGATGGATGTTGTCGCCGGCGAGCACCTGCCCGGTGGCGTAGTCCATCAGGATCCAGGATTTGGACACGGCCGGCGCGGGTGCGGGCGGAACCGGCAGTGCAGCCGGCGCGGCAGCCACAGCGGGAGTCGGCTGCGGCGCAGGTGTCTGGGCGCAGACCAGGCCGAAGGCGAACGTGGCCACGGCAGCGGCGGCGAAGCGGAATTTCATTGAAGAACGACTCCTGACGGGCCCGAAGGCTGGGTAATACGAAATTGTAAGGTGCGATGAAGATTCAAGCGACGCGCGCAGGGACCGGCGCGCCTCCACAGTTCAGCGTGACTGCTGGCGTACCGCGCGGGACGCGCGCCGCACCGACGCCGCAGCGCGCCTAGCGGAACCACGCTGTCGCGCGGTTGGACGCAAGCGCCGTGTATCAGACCCGCTCGCTGGATGGCGGCTAACCACGGCATAACGGTCTGTGCTCAGTTGGCGACGATCTGCGGACGTCCAAAGCCCAGGCCGGCAATCCGCTGGGAAATCTCCGATGCGTTTGCGTGGTCGCGTGCGTTGACGCGCAAGCGCCACAGGGTGCGGCCACCGCTGACGATGTCGCTGACGCTGGCACCGGCGATACCGGCCGAGGCCAGCTGCGACAGCGCGCGGTTGGCATTTTCGCGGCTGGCGAAGCTGGCGACCTGCAACAGGATGTCGCCCAGCGCAGCCTCGGCCACGCTGGGTGCCTTGGCCGGCATCGGATCGGGCTTGAGCGGACGCGCAGCCACGCTTTCCGATGCCTTGACCACGGCAACGGCGACCGGTGCGGCGGCAGCTGTGGTTGTCGCGCCGGTCGGTCGCTGCACGGCAGCGGCAGGCTTGCCGGTGGCCACACGCACGCCCTGCGTCTTCATCCAGGCATCGAAGTTGTCGGCATTGCCGGGCTGGCGCGAATCGGCCACGCGATAGCGCCAACGCTCGCCGGCCGCAGTGACCGGTGCTGCAGCAATCGCTACTGCAGACGTGACAACCGCTGTGCCCGCGCCTGTCGTCACCGTGCGCGGCGGAACCGTGCGCGTGGGCAGACGCTGCACCAGACCATCGATCTGGCTGCTGCCCGACGCCGGCCGCGCGGTGGCAACCGCCGTCGTGACCGGCACCTGGCCACGATTGCGCTTGGCCAGCAGGTTGCCGTTATCGGCTTCGGTCAGCCCGCGCACTTCGACATTGCCGGTGCCTCTGCCGGTGATGCCGAGCTTGACCGCGGCGGCGTAGCTGAGGTCGATCACGCGGCCATCGTGAAACGGGCCGCGGTCGTTGACGCGCACCACCACCGAATCGCCGGTGTCGGTATTGGTCACCAGCGCGAAACTGGGCAGCGGCAACGTCTTGTGCGCAGCGGTGAAGGCGTACATGTCGTAGACCTCCTTGTTGGAGGTGAGCCGGCCATGGAATTTGCTGCCGTAATACGAGGCGGTGCCGCGTTCGACATAGTCGCCCGGGTCGTCCATCACCACGTAACGCTTGCCCAGCACTTCATAGGGCGAGCGATTGCCGACCGCCGAGCGCGGCTCGTTGGTGACCAGCGGTTCGGGGATGCAGGCCACGTTGGGCACGTGGTCGGGCGTGGTGTCCTTGACGCCGGGTTTGTACAGGCCGCCGGCGGTGTAGTCGCCGCGCGTGGACGGGTCTTCCTTGGCGGCCGCATACGGCGAGGTCGACGGGCATCCGGTGGCGACGTACGCCGGCCCCTTGCCGTCGATCTTGACGCCCTTGATGGCGCCGCCGCCCTTGGCAGCGACGCTTTTCTTCGGTGCGCTGCTACAGGCCGCCAGGCCGAGCATCAGCGCCATCGGGATCAGCCACTTGGGGCCTGTCATGCTGTTCATGCCGGGGGTAACTCCTTGCCGGCGATGGCCTCGGACAACTGGAACACGGCCATCGCATACATCTTGGAAATGTTGTATCGGGTGATCGCGTAGAAGTTCTGGAAGCCCAGCCAGTACTGCTTGCCGTTGGCGTCGTCCAGGCTGATCGGCGTGGCGGTGCTACCCGCCACCACCGGCGCGCCAGGGTGATACCCGCGCGCAGACAGATCGGCCAGCGTGTACACCGGCGACCAGTCGGTGGGATTGAATTCTTCGCGGCCGGCAGCCAGCGTGGCCGGCACGGCGACTTCACCGCCGCGCACCCAGCCGCCCTTCTTGACGAAGTAATTGGCGATCGAGGCGAACACGTCGTTGTAATCGGTGAACAGATTGCGCTTGCCATCCGCATCGCCATCGACACCGAACTGGCGGTAGCTGGAAGGCATGAACTGGCCCATGCCCATCGCGCCGGCGTAGCTGCCGATCAGGCTGGTGACGTCGAGTTGCTCTTCCTTGCCGAGCGCGAACAATTGGCCGAGTTCATCGCGGAAAAACAGCTCGCGACGCACTTCGCGCTCGAGCTTGGCCGGGTCGCCGCTGCGCGGGTAGCGGAACGCCAGCGTGTACAGCGCATCCAACACGCGGTACTTGCCGGCATTGCTGCCGTAACTGGTTTCCACCCCGATGATGGCCACGATCACCTGCGCCGGCACGCCGGTGGCGGCTTCGACCTTGCTCAGCTCGGCGCGGTGCTCGGCCAGGAATTTGCGGCCCCCATCGATGCGTGCCTGGGTGATGAACATCGGCCGGTATTCGTTCCATGGCTTGACCCGCTCGGCCGGGCGCGACATCGCGGTGACGATGGCGTCCTTGAATTGCGCTTGCGCCAGCACCGCTTCGATCTGTGCGGCGTCGATGCCGTATTTGGCGGCGGTGTCGCGCACGAAGTTGGCACGTGCGATCTCGAACGGCACCGGAGTCAGATCGACCGGCGGTAGTGCAGGCGCTTCGGCGGCGGCACTTGCAGGCGCGACCGGAGCCACGGGCGGCTTGGCCGGAGGCGCACTGGCAGCCGGCGGCGGGGACGGAGGGCTGGGCTGGGTCGCGCAGGCGACAAGGCCGAGGGTGAGCAGGCAGGTCAGAGTGCGTCGAATCATCGGCCGAGGGTAACAGACATCAGATGAACTTCTGGCAATAAGACCATGAAACGAAAAGACTTTAGCCAAAGTCAAGGTCTGCCGCAGCAGGTGGGGCAGTTTGGTGGCTGGGGAATCGGGATTGGGAGCGGCGGCTGGCAGGAGCGGGAGTCCGGCCACAGGGCGCGCTAGCGCGATATGCACCACTGGCATGTGGGTGCCGCGCTAACAACTGGGTGCTCGACGGTGATTGCGATCAGCTGATCGCGGGCGAGATCGCCGCGCTGATGTCAGTGACGCGAAGGCGGCCGTTGCCCCCTTGGAAAGAACCGAAGACAGCTAGCCGGCTTGGCAGCTCATGGGACATCAAAGCCCACTGCCAGGCGGCTGCATCGACTGAGCAGCCGTGGCAGAAAACCAGGCGCGGCCGCTAGGATCGGCCGCGCCTGTAGCCTCACAGCGCCGGGAAGTGCGGTGCGCTCGAGCAGGTCGGTATGCCGCCGCCGACTTGCACCGGCGCAGTGGTGACACCGCTCCCGGTCGGAGTCAGCGCGCTGTTGCTCAGCCCGATCTGCGCGTTGCTCGCATTGACCGATGTGTTGCTGGTCGCCACGTTGGCCAGCACCAGATCAAGCCGCGTCTGCGCATCGTAGCCACGCAGAATCCAGCCCTTGCCGCCGGCATCGTTCGCACTGCGCAGCCCGTCGACGACGATGTCGTGGAAGGTCGGTTTGGTGCCGCTGCTCCCGCCGGCATAGAACGGGTTGATCACCAGCGGGCTGGTCACGCCGTAGAGGCACGTGTTGCGATACGTAACCAGGCTGACCGGCCCACCCTTGACGATGCTGGTCTTGATGCGCAACCCGTTGTTGTCGGTGCTGCGATTGCCTGCATCGTCGGTGGACACCAGCGCGTTGTTGTCGACCAGCACATTGCTGACGCCAGACATCACTTCGCTGCCGATGGAGATGCCATGCGTGCCGTAGCAACGCGTATTGCGCACGGTGATGTTGGCCGACTTGGAAGCGATGGTCTTGATCGCCACGCAATCGTCGCCGCCCATCACATCGTTGTCGTGGAGAGTGGCATTGACCACGCTGTCCAGATCCAGGCCATCGGTGTTGGGACTGGTGGCCGGTGACTTCACCCGCACGCCCCAGATGGTCAGGCCATCAACGATATGCGCGAAGAAATGGAAGTACGCCGCGTTGATCAGATTGATGTCGTACAGCGTAAACGCCGTTGAATTCTGCACCTTGATCAGATCCGGGCTGTTCTGCACCAGGCCGGCCGCCTTGGCGTCTTCGCCCAATTGCCACCAGGTGGTGCTCTTGCCCAGCATGGTCAGATCGCCGCGGCCATCGATGGTGCCCTGACGCCCGCCGATGCGGATGCCCATGACGCCCGACTTGGCGCCCTTGACGCTGATCAGCGGCGCACAGCCGCCACTCTTGGAACCGGCCACGCCGCAGCCGCTGCCGTAGTCGGCCGGATTGCGTGAGCCGTACAAGGTGACGCCCTGGTCGACCACCAGCGTGACGCCACTGGGAATGGTCAGCGGGCCAGTCAGAAACGCGTTGCCACTGCCGCTGGTCAACAGCACGCTGCCGTTTTTACAGGCATTGAGCGCGGCCTGGATGGTCTTGGTATCAGGCGGCGAGCGCTCCAATGCATCATCGAATTGACGCCCGCTCGGCGTCAGGCCGGCCTTCAAGGAGGGCGGACACGTGGGCGGAATTGCCGGTTGCGCGACAGCGCGGGCATCGCCCGTGGCGAAGGTGACAGCGCTGGCCTGCGTGGCAAGCATCAGACAAACACCGCCGATGGCGGCGGTTAGCAATTTCATGGAAACAGGCACCCGAAAGAGGAATGGCGCGCGCCTGCATAGGCAACGCGACGCGGCCGCCATCACTGCAGCGGCATAGCGGACTCTACGGAGCACACATCGCACATGCAGAACGCGAGCGAACCGGATGCCGCCCGAGCGAAGCCACCCTACGTCGAGGTGTCGTCATTGCAACGCAGCGCGCAAAAACGCGATGCCATCGCTACATTGCCGACGCGGTGACACACGCGTGTCGCATCAGTCGGCGTTGCAATGCGGAGCATGCCGCTTGCGCGTGGGTTGACGCGATGCAACGCGCCAACGGCATGACGCTATGCGTCAGTACCCGTGCACCGGCCGGTGCGCCTTCACTGCCATCACCAGGCCCAATCCGGCCAGCAACGACACCGCCGAGGTGCCGCCGTAACTCATCAAGGGCATGGGCACGCCGACCACCGGCAGCAGGCCGGAGATCATGCCGCCGTTGACCAGCACGTAGACGAAGAACGCCAGACCGGTGGCGCCAGCGACCAGGCGCGAATAGGTGTCGCGCGCCTGCGAGGCGATCCACAGGCAGCGGCCGATGACGATGAGATACAGCGTCAGTACGGTGGCCACGCCGATCCAGCCGAATTCTTCGCTGAGCACCGAGAACGCAAAGTCGGTGGTCTGTTCGGGAATGAAGTTCAGATGCGATTGCGAGCCCAACCCCCAGCCCTTGCCATCCAACCCGCCAGAGCCAATCGCGATCTTGGACTGGATGATGTTCCAGCCGGCGCCGAGCGCGTCGTTCTCGGGGTTGAGGAACATCATGATGCGGTCCTTCTGGTACGGCCGCAGCAGCCAGAACCAGGCGATCGGCGCCGCCGCCGCCACGCCGCCCAGACCCACGGCTACCCACCACCACGGCAGGCCGGCCAGCAGCAGCACGAACACGCCGCTGGCGGCGATCAGCACGCCGGTCCCGAAGTCCGGCTGCAACATGATCAACGCGGTGGGCACGCCGATGATCATGCAGGTGACCAACACGGTGGAGATACGCGGCGGCAACGGCATGCGGTGCAGATACCAGGCCGCCATCATCGGCAGGCTGATCTTGAGCAGCTCGGCCGGCTGCAGATAGAACACTTTCAGATCCAGCCACTGCCGGCCGTATTTGCCGGTGCCTAGCGCGAACACCGCCAGCAGCGGCAGCATCGACAAGCCATACACCCACGGGGTCCAGGCGCGCAGGCGCAGCACCGACATGCGCGAGATGCCCCACATCGCGGCCACGCCGATGACGAAGCGGATGCCTTGCGCCATCACCAGATGATCGCCGTTGGCCGTGCCGCCGGCGCTCTTGAGCACCGACAGGCCGATCACCATCAACGCGCCCAGCGCCAGGCACAGCACCCAGTCCAGGCTGCGCGTAAAACGCGCGGCCATGTCCGCCAACCAGCGCAGGATGTCACTCAATGATCGGTCTCCTGCACCGCATCCGGCACATCCGGTATCACCGGCTGCGCGGGCGTGCTGGGATCCAGCGCAACGGCGGCCTGGCCGATCACCACCGGCAATTCTTCCAGCGTGGCGGCAGCCGCATCGCCGGCCGCACGTGCATCGGTGGCGCCGGCTTCGAACTGGTTGACGCCAACGGCGGTCATGCCGAGTTCGCTGTCCAGCGGCAGGATGCCCGCAGGCATCTTGCCCAGCAGCCAGGCGTCGAAAATCTTGCGCGCAATCGGCGCTGCCGAGCTGGTACCAAAACCACCGCCCTCCACCGCCACCGCCACCGCAATGACCGGGTTGTCGGCCGGCGCAAAGCCGACGAACAGACCACGGTGGCGCAGGTGCATCGGCAGGCTGCGCGGGTCCACGGCGGCCACGCCCTTGCGGCTGACCACCTGCGCGGTGCCGGTCTTGCCGGCCATCTGGTAGGGCGCGCCGGGCGTGATGGCGTAGCCGGTACCGCCCGGGCGCATGGTGTCCATCATGCCCTCGCGCACCACCTGCAGATGCGCCGGATTCGGGCTGACCGGCTTGCCCGGCGGCTGGATCATCGGCTGCCAGGGGTGATCGAAGCCGGTGCGTTCTTCCAGCACCAGATGCGGGCGCAGCAGCAGGCCGCTGGCGATCGCCGAGACGCCGCGCACCAGCTGTAACGGAGTCACCTTCCAGTCGCCCTGGCCAATGGCGATGTTGACGGTGTCGCCGGGGTACCAACGCTCCTTGCGGCTCTTGTACTTGTAGGCCGGCGACGGCAGAATGCCGCCGATTTCGCCCAACAGATCCACCCCGGTGGGCGCCCCGAAGCCGTATCCGCCCATGTAATGGTCGAAGCGCTCGACCCCCATGTCCACCGCCAGGCGGTAGTAGTAGGTATTGACCGACTGGGCGATGGATTTGCGCAGATCGGTCCAGCCGTGGCCGCCACGGTGCGAGTCGCCCCAGCCGCGGCTGACGCCGGGCAGATAGAACATGCCGGTGGACAACACCCGGTCTTCCGGCCGGCGCAGGCCGCTATCCAGGCCGGCCAGGGCGATCAGCGGCTTGAGCGTGGAGCCCGGCGCCACGCCACCGAGCACCAGCCGGTTGAACTGCGGACGCGACGGGTTGTCGTTGAGCATCTTGAAATCGGTATGCGAGATGCCGTTGACGAACAGATTGGGGTTGTAGCTGGGCAGGCTGACCATGCCCAGGATCTCGCCGGTGCGCGGGTCCATCGCAATGGCTGCACCTTCGTGTTCGCCGAACGCCGCCACCATTGCGCGCTGCAGATCGGCATCCACCGACAGCCGCAGATCCGCACCCGACTGCGGCGCGACCCGGCCGACGGTGCGGATCGCCCGCCCCTGCACGTTGGTCTCGACCTGCTCGTAGCCGACCTGCCCGCGCAGGTCCTGTTCGTAATAGCGCTCCAGGCCGGACTTGCCCATATGGGTGAGCGCAGCGTTGCCCTCGCCCAGCACCGCCAGATCTTTTTCGTCGATGCGGCCGACGTAGCCGATGATGTGCGCGAACAACGGCCCATACGGGTAGCGCCGGGTCAGATACGGCTCCAGCTCCACGCCGGGGAAGCGCCAGCGCTCCACCGCAAAGCGCGCCATCTCTTCATCGCTCATGCGCAGTTTGAGGGTGACCGGCAGGAAGCTGCGGCGCGCGCGGCGCTCACGGTTGAAGCGCTCCAGATCCTCCGGCGCGATCGGGATCACCTTGCCCAGCGCGGCCAGCATGGCGCCCATGTCGGCGACCTTGTCCGGGGTCACGTCCAGCCGGAACGCCGGCACGTTTTCGGCCAGCAACCGACCGGTGCGGTCGTAGATCATGCCGCGCCCGGGCACCACCGGTTTGGGCTTGATGCGGTTGGCTTCCGAGCGGGTGGCGTAGACCTCGTGGTCGAGCACCTGCAGCTTGAAATACCACCCGCCCAGGCCGACCAGGCAGATCACCACCATCACAAACCCCAGCACCGCCCGGCGGCGGAACTGCTCGGCCTCGGCATGCGGGTTCTTGGGTTGGCGCCGACCGTGCATGGGCTACTTCTTGCCCCGCTTGCCCAGGCGCACCGCATCCAGCAACACGAACAGCGGCGGCCACAGCGCCATGCCCAGCAGCGGCGCCCACCAGTAACTCCACGGCAGGGTCGGCTCGCCGATCGCCAGATGCACCGCCGAAGACACGATGCGGTCGTTGAGCAGCAGCCCGCCGATCGCCAGCGCCTGCTGCGACACCGGGAAAAACCGCATCCGCGCGCGGAAGCGCTGCAGGATGAAGGTCATGATCACCAACCGCAGCGCCTGCTCGCCCAGCAGCCCGCCGTACAGCAGATCGGCCAGCACGCCGGCCACGAAGGCCACACCCAGCCCCACCCGATCCGGCTCCTCGATCACCCAGTAGGCCAGCACCAGCGCCACCCAGTACGGGCGCAGCGGCTGCACCACCTCCGGCAACGGCAGCAGACCCAGCACCAGCGCGATGAGCAGGCTCACTGGCAGGATCCAGGTGTTGCGCATGCGGGTCATTGGTCCGTCTCCGGTGGAGACGCACGGGAATCGGGAATCGGGAGTCGGGAATCGGCAGGAGCGGTGCCTTGCGGCGGCGGCGCATCGTTCGCACGGCCAGCTGGCGACTGCGTGCCGTTGCCATTCCTCGTTCCGGCTGCCCGCAAGCCCTGCGGCGAAGCAGGACGCGAATCAGGCATCGGGATGTTGGATGCATTCGACGCAGTCGCGCGCGCGGGCGTGCTGGCCGGGCGGCCGGACGCTGGCGCACTGGACGGCTGCGTGCCGGGCGCGGCAGGTGTCGGCGCGGACTGGGTGCCCTGAGCGGTGCCGGTGCCGGTGCCGGTGCCGGTGCCGGTGCCCGATGCTGCGCCCGCCGTCGGGCGTGCGGTATCCATCGCCGCGCCGGACACTCCGCTCGCTGGCGTGCGTGGCGTTGCGATCACCGGCGCGTTTGCTGGCGCCGCAGCGGCAGCTGCCGCAGCGCCGTTGCCATTGACGTTGCCATTCCCCATTCCCGATTCCCCATTCCCCATTCCCGGCACCACCCGCAACGGCTTGCCGGCGCGCAACAACAGCACGTCGCGGCCGCGGTCGAGTTTGGCGGCCGGGGTCAGCTCGCCGACCAGGAAGGCGTGGGTGTCGTCGGGATGCAGCTCGGAGACCTTGCCCACCGGGAAGCCGGCCGGGAAGCGGCCGCCCAGGCCGGAGGTGACGATCTCGTCGCCCACCTGCACGCCGGCACTCAGCGGGATGTCGCGCAATTCGAGCCGGTCGCCGCGGCCGTAGACGATCAGGCGCACGCCGTTGCGCGCCACGCTGACCGGCACCGCGTGGTCTGGGTCGGTCAGCAGCAAGACGGTCGAATGCAGCGGGGTCACTTCGATCACCTGGCCCATCAGGCCGCCAGCATCGATCACCGCCTGGCCCATCAGCACGCCATCGCGGCTGCCGGCGTCCAGCAGCAAGCGCTGGCGGGTCGGGTCCAGGTCGATATCCAGGATCGGCGCCAGCTGCACGTCCAGGCCACGGCGCTCGGCCACGTTGAGCAGCTCGCGCAACTGGGCGTTATCCAGCGCAGCGGTCTGCAGCCGGGTCAGGCGGGCGTTGGCGACCAGCAGCTGATTGCGCAGGTCGCGGGTTTCTTCCACCAGTTGCGCGTGCGTGGCGGCGTTGTCGCGCACCTGCGACCCGATGCGCCCTGGCAACCCGGCCACTGCCCAGATCGGCTGGATCAGCAGATTGGCCTGCATTCGCACCTGGCTCAGCCAGCTGCCGCGGCTATCGAGCGCAATCAACGTGATCGCCAGCACCAGATAGACCAGCAGCCGCAGCGTGGAGGTGACTTCGCCCGGACGGGAGGCGACGGGAGGACCGGCGTAGGAGGGCACTTTCAGGGCCGGGATTGGGGAGTCGGGAATGGGAAATCGGTGGGCAATGTGCTGCCCACGGAAGGGCTAAGGGATACACGGACGGGAATGCGCAGTGACCACGCAAGGCCGGAGGCGGGGAGCCGCGCGACGATTCCCCATTCCCGATTCCCCATTCCCAGCTCCATTATTCCGGCGCGAAGAACTCGTTGCCGTGCATGTCCACCAGCTCCAGCGCGCGGCCGCCGCCGCGGGCCACGCAGGTCAGCGGGTCATCGGCCACCTGCACGTGCAGGCCGGTTTCTTCGGAGATCAGACGGTCCAGGTCGCGCAGCAGCGCGCCGCCACCGGTGAGCACGATGCCGCGCTCGGCGACGTCGGCGCACAGTTCCGGCGGGGTCTGCTCCAGCGCCAGCTTCACTGCGGAGATGATGCCCGACAACGGCTCATGCAGCGCTTCGAGCACTTCGTTGGAGTTGATCTTGATCATCTTCGGCACGCCTTCGGCGAGGTTACGGCCGGAGATTTCCATCTCCTGCACCTCGTCCTGCGGGTAGGCGCAGCCGATCTGCAACTTGATGCGCTCGGCCGTGGCTTCGCCGATCAACATGCCGTGGTTGCGACGCACGTAGTTGGTGATCGACTCATCGAAGCGGTCGCCGCCCACGCGCACCGACTGCGAGTAGACGATGCCGTTGAGCGAGATCACCGCCACTTCGGTGGTGCCGCCGCCGATGTCGATGACCATCGAGCCGCGCGCTTCGGTCACCGGCATGCCGGCACCGATGGCAGCGGCCATGGGTTCTTCGATCAAGTACACGTCGCGCGCACCGGCCTCTTCCGCAGATTCCTTGATAGCGCGACGCTCCACCTGGGTGGAACCGGCCGGCACGCACACCAGCACGCGTGGGCTGGGGCGCAGGAAGCGCGATTTGTGCACCTTCTTGATGAAGTGCTTCAGCATTGCTTCGGTGTAGGTGAAATCGGCGATGACGCCGTCTTTCATCGGGCGGATGGTGGTGATGTGGCCGGGGGTACGACCGAGCATCTGCTTGGCCTCCGCGCCGACGGCAGCCACCGAGCGCGTCCCGCCGATTGCGCGGTCCTGACGCACCGCAACCACCGATGGCTCGTTCAGCACGATGCCCTGTCCGCGCACGTAGATCAGCGTATTGGCCGTGCCCAGATCGATGGACAGGTCGTTGGAGAACATGCCGCGCAGTTTCTTGAACATCGAGGGAGTTGTTCCTGGGTAAGTCGCGTGCCCGCCGCCAGACTGGCGAAATTTTGGGCAGAAAACGAAGTCCACTAGCCTAGCAATCCCCCCCGGTGCGGGCAAGGAAAAATCGGTGTTTCCGGCCCGGTTTTCATGTGGCGGTCACGCCGGGCATGGCACGCGGTTGTGGCTCTGATCGGTCGCAGCCGTTACCCTTTGCGCCGCGGCGTTGGCGCCGTCCCGCCGCCATGCCGGCAACTGGCGGGTATTTCCTTACGCAAAGGCCTGACTCGATGTCCGCACTGATCTGTGGTTCCCTCGCCTACGACACCATCATGGTGTTCCCGGACCAGTTCAAGAATCACATCCTGCCGGACAAGGTGCACATCCTGAATGTGTCGTTCCTGGTGCCGCGCATGCGCCGCGAGTTCGGCGGCTGCGCCGGCAACATCGCCTACAACCTGCATCTGCTCGGCGGCGCGCCGATTCCGATGGGCACCGTAGGCCAGGATTTCGGCCCGTACCGCGAACATTTCGAAACGCTGGGCATCGATCTGTCGCGCGTGAAGATCATCGATGACCTGTTCACCCCGCAGGCGTTCATCACCACCGATCACGACAACAACCAGATCACCGCCTTCCATCCGGGCGCGATGATGCGCAGTTACGAGAACCACGTGCGCGACGTGCCGGGCGTGACCCTGGGCCTGGTCGGCCCGGACGGGCGCGAAGGCATGATCCAGAATGCGGAAGAGTTCGCTGCCGGCGGCATTCCTTTCATCTTCGATCCTGGCCAGGCGATGCCGTTGTTCAACGGACCGGAACTGCGTGAATTCATCGAGCAGGCCGACTACGTGGTGGTCAACGACTACGAGTCCAACCTGCTGCAGGAACGCACCGGCTGGAACGAGAAAGACATCGTGTCGCGCGTGCAGGCCTACATCACCACGCAGGGCCCGAAGGGCGCGCTGGTGCACACGCCCGAGAAGACCTACGACATTCCGCCGGCGCATGAGCGCCGCGTGGTGGACCCCACCGGCTGCGGCGATGCGTTCCGCGCCGGCCTGATCTACGGCATCCAGCACAACTACGACTGGCTGACGATCGGGCGCATGGGCAATCTGATGGGCGCATTGAAGGTGGAACACCCCGGCACCCAGAACCAACGCTTCGACTTCGCCGAATTCAACGATCAGTTCAAACAGCAGTTCGGTTACGCGCTGTAGAAATGCCCGCAGCGGCATCGGTGCGACACCTCGGCTGCGCACCGTCAGCTCCCACTCCAGCGCTTGCTCCGCGCCCGGCCCGCACCTGCGATGCCGGCGCTGGCGCTGGCTAGGCCCCCCTTCTCTCTTCGGGAGAAGGGGCCTCGCAGCGGCAGATGCCGGTCTGCGCGATGCCGCGCGCAGCTCGAACGACACACTCGCTTCGAACAGCGTCACCGCGCCGGCCCGTACTCCGCCCCAAGGCGGCCTTTGCGACGCGGGCGCCCCTAAAGACTGCTTGCGCAGCCGCCAGGCGGCTGGCGCGGCCAGCGCTCGGTGCGCGCTATACCGCTCGTAGAGTCCGATTCTAAGCACGCCCTCCACACCCGTCTGACGACCGCTCGCTGCCCTTTGTTAGCCGCTCTCAGCGCTAAATGCGCACGCTCCCTCGCCCCGCCGAGCAAGCTGCGCGTCGACCGAGCTCGACCCTTATCCCCCAAAACGCCGTCGTGGCCTCAGGCATCCTCGGCCCCTCATCGATGCACGTATTGCGAGCAGCGCGGCGCAGTTTGTTGCAATGCGGTTTGAGCATAGGAGCAGTTTGTGCCTCTACTGACGTTTCGCGCCCACTGAGGAACGCTGGCCCATGTCCGAGCCAAGCGTTGTCGCCGCTCCTTCCATCACGCTGCCGGAGATCGAACCGGATGTACTCCGGCAGATCAGACGGCTGCGCGATATTGCGCCGCTGGCGCCGCCGCTGTCGCGGTCGTGGCGGCGTTGCCTGGACGACTACGCGCTGCTGCCCGAGGCAACGCCCGAACCGTTAGTGCACGACGCCCTGCACGTGCGCGAGCGCCAGCAGCGGCTTGGCGAGGTGCTGCGCATCGCCAAGGTGGAAATGGAAAACCTGTACGAGCAGATCGCCGGCAGCGGCTATGCGGTGATCTTTGGCGATGCCGACGCCACCGTGCTGCACAGCGTGCACGACTCCACCCTGCTGCGCGAGTTCCGCCAGGCGGGGCTGTTCTGTGGCGCCAGCTGGGCCGAATGCCATCAGGGCACCAACGGTCTGGGCACCTGCGCGGCCGAGCGCACGGCGGTCAGCGTGCATCGCGGCGAACACTATCTGACCCGGCATTTACCGCTGTCGTGCAGCGGCGCACCGATCCTGGACCCGCATGGGGGGCTGCTGGCGGTGCTGGATGCGTCCACCCCCAATGCGCAGGACAGCAAGCAGATCCAGCGCCATACCGTGGCCTTGGTGAGCATGTCGGCCGCACAGATTTCGCGCTCGCATTTCCTCAATCAGTTTGGTCATGCGTTCATCCTGCGCTTTCACAGCCGCCCCGAATTTGCCGGCTTGTTGCACGAGGCATTGATCGCCATCGGTGCCGATGGCCGCGTGCTGGCGGTCAACGAAGCGGTGCTGGAGCAACTGGGCAAGATCGATCGCAGCCAGTTGGTGGGTCGCGATATCTCGCAGGTGATGCAGCTGGACTTCGACACCATCGAACACCGGGCCGGCAGCGACGCGGGCACCCTGTGGTCGATCCGCTGCGCCTGCCACGGGCGGCGCTTCTATGCGCTGGTGCGCCCGCCACGCGCCCGCCCGGCGCTACCGGCGGTCGGCGGGCCGGCGCAGGCCGCACCGGATTCCGAATTGCAACCAAGCGAGCACGTCGGTTCG
Source organism: Xanthomonas sp. WHRI 8932A (assembly GCF_035012785.1). Taxonomy (NCBI): domain Bacteria; kingdom Pseudomonadati; phylum Pseudomonadota; class Gammaproteobacteria; order Lysobacterales; family Lysobacteraceae; genus Xanthomonas; species Xanthomonas sp. WHRI 8932A. The sequence goes on along the minus strand of NZ_JAYGQQ010000002.1, from coordinate 386,687 downwards.
GATCCGCGCATGCGCCACAACTTGGCCAATGCGCTGAAACTGGCCGCGCACCGCGTCTCGATCCTGCTGCGTGGCGACACCGGCACCGGCAAGGAAGAGTTCGCCAAGGCGGTGCATCGTGGCTCGCCCTGGGCCAGCGGCGCGTTTGTCGCGATCAATTGCGCCGCCATTCCCGAGGCGCTGATCGAAAGCGAGTTGTTCGGTTACGCACGCGGTGCCTTCACCGACGCGGCGCGCGAAGGACGGCACGGCAAATTGCTGCAGGCCAGCGGCGGCACGCTGTTTCTGGATGAAATCGGCGATATGCCATTGCCATTACAAAGCCGCCTGCTGCGCGTGCTGGAAGAACAATGCGTGACCCCGCTGGGCAGCGAACGTGCGGTGCCGCTGGAGCTGCACGTCATCAGCGCAAGCCATCGCGACCTGGCGCAACGCGTGGCCGCAGGCGAGTTTCGCGAGGACTTGTATTACCGACTAAACGGCGTGGTGTTGCATCTGCCCCCACTGCGCGAGCGCAGCGATAAAGCGGAGTTGATCCGTACCTTGCTGCGCGAAGAAAACGCAGAGCGCAGCGTGCGCATCAGCGAAGAGGCGATGCACAAATTGCTCAGCTACGCCTGGCCAGGCAACCTGCGCCAGTTACGCAATGTGCTGCGCACCGCAGCGGTGTTATGCAGCGACGGCGTCATCCGCCTGCCGAACCTGCCGCAGGAAATCGTCGATGCCGGCAGCGCGCCATGCCTGGTCGATGGCCGTGCCGTGGCCGCCGACGACATGCCGGGCCGGGTTGCGCTGGATCAAGCCGAACGCCTGGTATTGCAGCAACAACTCGAACGCCATCGCTGGAATGTCAGCCGCACCGCCGACGCACTGGGGATCAGCCGCAATACGCTATATCGCAAGCTGCGCAAACATGGGTTGGATACGGGCTGATGGAGGGGCGGGGATTTGGGATTGGGAATACGTCAAAGCCAAAGCGGTGGCTTGGCGCTGCTATTTAGAGCGATTAACACAATTATTTTTTCGCCATCAGGCGGCACCGCTGTGGCTTGGTGCGCCATGTGGCACGCTACGTGCCGCGATTACGGAGCGGATGATCTGTGGCTTGGCTGCAGGGTCCTTGCCCGCCCACCCTCGCGGGGCATGCTGCAAGTACGTCCTTGTAAGCTCTTACGCGGCATCCATGCCGCGTAAGGTCCCGCGTCAGTTGGCGGGCAAGGACCAGTGGAGATGGTCGGTGTGCATGGTAGGAGCAGTGCTTGATGCGCGTTGTCGGGTCATCACGTGCCGGCGCAACGTTTGATGTGCAACGCGCTACAAGCAGCTTTCACGCGACCACCGACCAACGTTCTGGTGCGGTGCCCTCGCCGCTTGCGGGACCGTGTGGCGGCATGGATGCCGCCACCGAGCCCCCAGGGACGGGTTCACGGCGTGTCCCGCGAGCGGTGAGGGCACGCGCGCCCGACCAGCGCGACGCGCGACCCTCCAGATAACGCGGAGCGCGGTTGGTGCTGACGCCTCATGAATCTCCAATCCCGAATCACCGCCCCAAACTCACAACGCCCAGCGCAGCCCGATCAGATACTGCCTGGTCACGCCCGGCGCCAGAAAGCGTGCCGGACCTGTTTCGACGGGCGCGTCCTGCGGGCGGGCAAGTTCGCCATCGGGAAACACATCTTCGGCCACCGCGGCATAGGTGGCGTACTGGCGATCGAACAGGTTGTCGATACGCGCAAAGACCGACACGCGCGTGCTGATGGCCCAACGCGCCTGCAGATCCACCAGCGCATAGCCGGCGGTACCGATATCGATGCGCTGCGGTGCGGGCTCGCCCGCTTCGGCATTGTCGACCTGCCCATCTTCGTTGCCGCTGGCCACGCGCCCGGACACCGCGCGCACGCCGGCGCCCAGCGTCAGCGCATCGCGCTGCCACTCCACCCCGAGCTTGAGGTTATGCCGGGGTAGCGCGGCGATCCGCAAACCGGGCCGCAACGTGATCACACGCTCGCCGGACAGCAGTTCGCCGTCGCTGCGATAGGTCGCGTCCAGGTAGCTGTACCCGGCCGACCATTGCCAATCGCCGCTGCGCAGGTGCAGCGCAGCGTCGACGCCTTGATAGCGGGTGCGTCCCACATTATCGAAGTAGCCTAGCTGCGTGTCCGGCGCACGCAAAAACAAAATGTCGTCGCGATTGTCGGCGCGGTACACCGACACGGTGGCGTTGCTGTCGGCCCACGGCGACCAGCGCGCGCCCAACTCATAGGTTCGCGACACGATCTGCTCCAGGCGCGGATCGGCCTGCAAGCCGGTCGGCAGCCGGCACGGCTGGGTGGGGTCGGCGCACCCCAACTCGATCGCGGTCGGCGCGCGCGTGTTCTGCGCCACCGAGCCGTACACGGTGAGGCCGGAGTCGAGCCGATGGGTGAGCCCCAGCGACGGGTTCGCCTTGGCGTAGACAAAGCGCTCGCGCGGGCGGTCGCCGTCCTCGGCGGTGGACAGGATGTTGTCGACCACCACCCGGTTCCAGCGCACTGCGGCGGTGAGATGGGTGGCCGCGTCCAGCTCCCAGGTGTCTGCGACAAAGGCACCCAACGTTTTGGTGCTGCCGCGCACGCCAGAGAAGAACGCACGCTCGACATCGGGATCTGCCAACACCGACCGATCCGGCTGCACCCAACCATCGCGGGCGAATTGCCGGTAACGCACATGGCCGCGGTCGAAGGTGACACCGGCACTGAGCGCATGCGCTCCCCATTGCTTGCTCAGATTGATCGCAAGCCCCTGCGCTTCCTGACGCATCTGGGTGGTGTTGAGGGCGCCGGTATGCAGCGCATCGGCGTCGGCGCGCGCCACCTCGCAATCGGCATCCAGCGCGCTGCCGTCGGCGGCGTAGCCGGAGGCGCATTCTTCGACGAATTCTTCGTAGTCCTCGCCGATATCGCCATTGACGGTGTCGCGCCGGCCAACGCGCGAATACGCCAGCGCATGCAGCGCGGTATCCGCATCGAACCGGTGGTCTAACTGCGCTGTCAGCAGCGTATTGCGATTGCGGGTGAGATCGGGCGAGGTATACACCGCACGGCGGTCGGCACGGTACAGGCCTGGCTCGGGTCCTTCGTCGGTGTAGCTGGTATCGGGCAACAGTCCATTGCCGATCAGGCGGCTGCGCCCGTGCAGCAGCGACAGACTCCAGTCGGTGTCATCGCCTTGCCGACCGAGCTTGCCGAACACCGTGCCCAGACGTCCTTCGGAGGCATCGCGCCAGCCGTTTTCGTCGAAGCCGGTCACTGCGATAAAGCCATGCCAGCCATCGCCGCCGGCAATGCCATAACTGGCATCCAGCCGCTTGCGCGCGCCGCTGCCGATGCTCAGTTCGCCTTGCAGTCCCGGTGCGGTGAGTCCGGATGCGGTGGACAGCACCACAGCGCCGCCGAGCGTATTCGGCCCGAATAACGGGTTGGAACCGGGCATCAGGGTGACGGCGGTGATGGCGGATTCGGGCAGCATGTCCCAGCTGACGATATCGGCGAACGGTTCGTTGACGCGGACGCCGTCCAGATACACCGACACACCTTGCGAGGCGCCCGGCAAGGCCGATGCGCGAAAGCCATGGAAGGTAAGGTCGTTCTGAAATGCGCTGCCCTGCACATCGTTGCCATCCACACCGACAAACCGCCGCTGCAGCAGATCGCTGATGTTGTTGCTGCGCCCACGCGACAACTCCGCATTGGTCGCCGATTGCACCATGTACGGCAATTGCGCCGCGTCGATGGTGGTGCCGGGGATGGGCGTGGCAGTGACTTCTATGCGATCCAGCCAGGTGACTTGCGGGGTGCCGTCAGCCAGTGCGGGGCCGATCGTGCCAGCGCACAGCAGCGCTGCACAGGCGCAGGTAAGCCGATGGCGTTGCAGTACATCGGATCCAGGGCGAGCGGTGCGAAGCGGCGAGGTACTGCGGTGGCCCAGCAGGTCATGCGTCGACGTCATGTCGTCTCCTTCAATACAGCACGATCGATTTGATGCCGCGCGCCGCGCACAGATCCGCCAGCGCCTGATTGATGTCGTCCAATGCCAGGGTACGGGTGATCAGCGGTGCCAACTGGATCTCGCCATGCAGATAACGCTCCACATAGCCTGGCAACTCGCTGCGTCCTTTCACCCCGCCGAACGCGCTGCCACGCCACACCCGGCCGGTCACCAACTGAAACGGCCGCGTGCTGATCTCTTGCGCATCGTCGGCCACACCGAGAATGACGCTCTCGCCCCAGCCCTTGTGGCAGCACTCCAGTGCCGCACGCATCGCACCGACATCGCCTACGCATTCGAAACTGTGGTCGGCGCCGCCATCGGTGAGGTCCACGATCACTTGCTGGATCGGTGCACCGTAGTCGCGCGGGTCCAGGCAATCGGTGGCGCCCAGCGCCCGCGCCAATGCGAACTTGCCCGGGTCGATATCCACCGCAATGATGCGCCCGGCCCGCGCCAGCACCGCGCCCTGCACCACCGACAGGCCGATCCCGCCCAGCCCGAAGACCGCCACGCAATCGCCCGGCCGCACATGCGTGCTGTTGAGGACCGCGCCAACGCCGGTGGTGACCGTGCAACCGAGCAGGCAGACCTGATCCAGCGCCGCATCCGGATGGATACGCGCCACTGCGATCTCCGGCAACACGGTGTATTCGGAAAACGTACTGGTGCCCATGTGGTGCAGGATCGGACGCCCGTTCAATGAAAACCGGCTGCTACCGTCGGGCATCAAGCCACGTTCCTGACTGCTGCGAATCGCCTGGCACAGGTTGGTGCGCCCGGAGCGGCAGAACTTGCAGACGCCGCATTCGGGCATGTACAGCGGGATGACATGATCGCCGGCACGCACGCTGGTCACGCCGATGCCCACGTCTTCCACAATTCCCGCGCCCTCCTGGCCCAAAATCGCCGGAAAGCTGCTCGCATGCCCGTGCGCCAGCGCATGCGCATCGCCGTGGCAGATGCCGGTGGCAACCAGCCGCACCAGCACTTCGCCGGGGCGCGGCGGCTGCAGGTCCACCTCTTCGATGGTCAACGGCTGATGCGGGCCCCAGGCGACCGCAGCGCGTGTCTTCATCCCGCCTCCCCGGCGCGTATCGGCATGGCCGGCACTCAGCGCGCGATGACCACGCCCCACGGCAGTTCGCCGACGGGGATCTGTTTGAGTTCGCGCATGCTCGCGGTATCGATCACGCTCACGGTATTGGAGCGGCCATTGGCCACGTACAACTTGTCGCCGGCGGGCGTGAGCGCCGGATTCCAGGGCCGTAATCCGACCGGAATCTCGGCCAGACTGCGTGCAGTGGTGGTATCGATCACGCTGACCGTGCCGGCACCACCGTTGGACGCGTACAGCCGCGTGCCGTCGGCCGACAGTGTCACACCGGCAGTGCGCACGCCGGCCGGCAAACTGGCGCGGCGCGTACGGGTCTGCAGGTCGATCACATCCACCACGTTGGCAGTCTCCTGCGCGATATAAACGCTGCGACCATCGGGCGCGAACGCCATGCCGCGCGGATGGCCGCTGGTGGCGACCACGCCGCGCGACTGACGCGTGGCCAGCTCGATCATGTCCATGTCGTTGGAACCTTCGTTGCTGGTGAGCAGCCACTTCCCGTCGGGCGTGTATGCGCAATGCTCCGGCGCCTGCCCACGCGTGGCGATGACCTGCTGCACACGGAACTGCGCCGCATCGATCAACATCACCTGGTTCTGCCCTTCCACGCACACGGCGAACTGCTTGCCATCGGGCGACAACGCGATGCCTTCGGCGTTTTCGCCGATGTCCACTTGCCGCAATACCGTGTCCTTGGCGGTGTCGAGTTCAATCAACCGGTGATGCTCGGCATCGATCAAGTACAAATGGCCCTGCGGGCCGGGCAACACCTGCTGCAGACGCTTGCCGAGCTGGCCTTGCGCACTGAGCGTGCGCACCACCGTATCGGTGCCGGTGTCGATCACCGACACCGTGCCGCTGCGTTGGTTGGGCACGTACGCCAACACCGGCGATGCTGCCGGCGCCGGTGCCGCACTGGTGGACGCAGCAGGCGATGCAGTGGCTGCAGCATCCGGTGCGGCAGCATCGCGCTGGCAACCGGCGACCAACAGCAACGCACCCGATGCAATCACTGCACAGGTGCGCCGCCAGCGACCGATCGGCGAGCGCGGTGCGCCTTGCTTCATTGCGCCTTGCCCGCGGTCTTGTTGATCGAATGGATGAAGGCCAGCAGTTTTTCGGTGTCGCCCGGCTTGAGCACCGGCGCAAACGGCGGCATCTGCCCCACCACTCTTTCATGCCCGACCCGCGTCTTGCCGTGCGTGATCATGGCTGCGGTGCCTTCGCTGATCAGCGTGCGCAGGGTGTCGTCATCGCTGCCATAGACCCAGATGTCGTTGGTCAGCGGCGGGCACATGCCGCCGCCACCGGTGCCGCCGTGGCAGGCATTGCAGCCGGCAGAGAAATAGATCTTCTTGCCTTCGGCGATCAACTCGGGAGTGACCTTGACCTCCGGTCCCTTCGGGATCGGCGTCACCGCGGCCGGGGGTGCAGCCGGCGTAGCCGGATCCGGCGCAGGGCCTGCGGCCGGATTGGGCATCGCTGCGGAGGCAGTTGCGGGCGGCGGTGGCGCGGCGGCATCGGCAGGCGGCGCGCTGGCGGCGGGCGATGGCGCCGCGTCGGGTGCCGGTGCCGGCGGAGTCTCTTTTCCGCAAGCGGCCAGCAGTGTGCTCAGCAACAACGCGCAGAGCGCTGCGCGCATGGAACGATCGATACAACCCACGGTGGACTTACGCATGAACGAACCTTTCTGATCGGAGGGAACACCGCGCACCCCGTGCACGCGGTGGATGAAACGCTCAGCGTCTGGAAGGGCGCTTGGCCTCGCTGAGCAGTGCAGACAACGCGGCATCGCCGCGGTCCTTCGCCAATGTCGCGGCGGTCTTGCCATCGCGGTTGCGCGCCGCAGGGTCGGCACCGGCCGCCAGCAGACGCTTGGCTACGTCCTCGCGCCCGGCGGCTGCGGCCAGCATCAAGGCGGTGACACCCGCCTGATTGGCATGTCCCACGTCGGCGCCGCGTGCAACCAGCGCATCGAGAATGGCGGGGTCGTCGCGCGCCACTGCGAACATCACCGGGGTGAATCCGGTGGGATTGGCACGCTTCACATTCGCCCCCGCGGCCAGCAGTGCCTGCACCACGCTGGCGTCGGCATACGAGACCGCCAGATCCAGTGCGCTCCAGCCATCGCCGGACACCGTATCGACAGGCGCGCGTTTGCCCACCAGCCGGGTCACGCTATCGGCATCGTTGGCCCATGCGGCTTTCATCAGCGCAGTCCAACCGCTGGCATCGCGCGCATCCAGGCGCGCGCCGGCATCCAGTAACAGGCCGACCAGATCCGGTTCCTGATTGCGGATGGCCTGATGCAATGGCGGCTCACCGAGCAGGTTGGGCGTGTTGGCATCGGCGCCATGCCGCAACAACCAGGCCGCACGCACTGCGTCGCCGGCATCCAGCGCATGCGCCAGCTCCTGGTTGGGGTCAGCACCATCGGCGATGCGTAACTGCAACTGCGCCAGCTCCTGCGACGACGCAGCAGGGCTCGGCGCAGTCGAGGCGGAGGTCGGTGTGGCGTACGGCCCATGCGACGGCAGATCGCCAGCCACGATGCACTCGCTGCAACGCACCAGCGGCACGTGATAACTGCGCAAGATCTCGGCGATCTTTACCGCATTGTCTTGCAGCGCAGTGTTCAGCGCATCGCGCAATGCGGCGTTTTTGCGCGACACCGCCCACGCCATCGAGTATTCCAGTACCGCGTCGTCGATGGTGTTCAACGGCACCACGCCCAGATTGCTACGCGCAGCGTAGTAACCGGCCACCGGGCCCCAGGATTCGGCTGCATCCAGTTCATTGGCGGCCACTCGCTCCACCAGCTTGCCCGGATGTTCTTCCGGTGCGGTGGCCGAGTCGTAGAACAGGTATTGCACTTCGCCACTGATGCCGTGCTCGTACAGGGCCTGGCGCGCGGGCGAGCTCTGAAACACACCCAGCCGCAGTTTTTTCAACGCTGGATCGTCCAGCGACGTCGGCACCAGATTCAACCCTTTGCGCGTCACCAGCACATAGGCCGAGCGATACACCGGGCGTGTGGTCAGGCCCTGCTCGAAGTCGCTGTTGAGATCCATCAGCAGATCGCAGCGGCCGGCGTTGATGGTGCTGCGCGCCAGCCCGCGCTGGTAATAGGTGCGCCATTCGTATTCCAGGCGACGGCCCATCGCATCGGCGACGACTTGTGCAATCTTGTTCTGGAAGCCTTCGCCAGCCTTGTTGGACAACGGCATGTTGCCCGGATCGGCACACACACGCAGCACCGTCGGATCGGGCGCAGGCGGCGGCGTGTTTGCAGGCGTCTGCGCGGAGGTTGGCGCTGCAGTGGATGCAGGCGCCGCTGCGGGCGCCGCATCGGAATCAGAAGCGCGAGCCGTCGGTGAAGACGGCTCGCGTGTGCAACCTGCGGCGACGAGTCCGAGGCTGCAAACCACCAGCACCTTGCGCAGGTGCCGGGTCATGCCGCACACGCCGGCAGTGACCTGCCGACGTGTGCGTCCAACGCCTTGCGTGGATCTCATCGTGCAGTCTTCGCTGCTGCATTTGCGGTGCCACCACCGGCGGCCGCAGTAGCGGTTGCCGTGGCGGTCACCGTCTTGCCGGCGCCATCGATACGGAAGGTGTGCACCATGCCACCGAGCGGGATCTTGTCGAAGCCGGCGCCGAACGCCAGCCCGGCAGCACCCAGCGCGCCGTACGGATCGGCCGGATCCAGACCGGCAGCCACCGGCAGACCGATCCAGCCACCAATGCCCGAGAACACCGCCACGTACTGGTGACCATTGGCCTTGTACGCGATCGGGTTACCGATGATGCCGGACGGCAGCTTCATCTCCCACAGCTTCTTGCCGGTGTCCTTGTCCACCGCACGGAACCAGCCGTCGAGCGTGCCGTAGAACACCAGCCCGCCATCGGTGACCAGGGTGCCGCTCCACACCGGGAACTTTTCCTTGATCTCCCACTTGGACTTGCCTTCCACCACGTCGAACGCCTTGACGATACCCAGAGCGCCCGGCTCATTGGGCTTCATCATCACGTTGGCGAATACATACGGCAGGCCCATCATGGTGTTGCCGCGTTCCTGCGGTTCCAGTTCCATGTGCCAGTTATTGGTACCGCAGAAAAACACCGCCGTATTGGCCGGATCCACCGAGCACGGCTGCTGATCCTTGCCGCCCATTGCCGACGGGAATGCCTGCACTTTCTTGCCGCGTTCCAGCGGGGAATGCGCCGCCACTTTCACCGGGCGACCGGTCTTCATGTCGATGCGTTCGGCCCAGTTGGCCGGCACGAACTTGTGCGCGCGCAGCAAGGTGCCGTCGCGGCGATCGAGCACGTAGGCAAAGCCGTTGCGATCGAACTGCACCACCGATGGAACTTCCTTGCCGTCGATGGTCAGATCGACCAGGATCGGCTCGTTGATGCCGTCGTAATCCCACTGGTCGAACGGGGTCTTCTGATAGCCCCACACCGCTTCGCCGGTATCGATCTTGCGCGCGAACAGCGTCATCGACCACTTATTGTCGTGCTCGCCGTTGTTGCACTCCTCATGCGAGGTCTTTCCGCAGCGATACGACGGGCTCCACAGACCGGGATTACCGGTGCCGTAATAGACCAGCTTCAACTTCGGGTCGTAGCTGTACCAGCCCCAGGCCGCACCGCCACCGCGCTTCCATTCGTCGTTCGGGAAGGTCTTGATACCCAGATCGCCGAGCTGGCCGTGTTGCGGATTGGCCTTATTGAAGTCCGGGCCCAGGCAGATCGCCTTGTCGGTACCGGCGGCATCGCAGGACCATGACTGCTTGCCATCGGACAGGTTGTAAGCCGCCACGCGCCCGAGCACGCCGAACTCGTTACCGCTGATGCCGGCCACCACTTTGCCATCGGCGATGATCGGAGCCATGGTGATGGTTTCGCCCTTGTCCGGGTGCGCGAGTTTCTGCTTCCACACTTCCTTGCCGGTCTTGGCATCGAGCGCAATCACATCGCCGCTCAGGCTGCCGAACACCAGCTTGCCATCGGCATACGACGCACCGCGGTTGACGGTATCGCAGCAGGCCACCGCCACTGAGCGTTCGTCCTGTTGCGGGGTGTATTTCCACAACACCTTGCCACCGTCCTCCTGCGCGGCCAGGTCGATCGCGAATACGTTGTTCGGATACGCGCTGACCATGTACATGATGCTGCCGATCACCAGCGGCTGGCCTTCGTGGCCGCGCGTGGCGTCGGTCTTCATTTCCCACGACATCTTCAGATTCTTGACGTTGTCGCGATTGATTTCGGCTAGCGGGCTGTGCCGGGTTAATGCGAAATCGCGACCCACGCCACCCCAGTTGTCGGCATTGCTGGCGTTGGCGGTGAATTCGCTATCGGTATCGACCACGGCGGCGGCTGGCGCCGCGGCGGGTGTGGCTGCAGGTGCGGGCGCGGCGGTTTCTGCCGGCGTTTCTTTTTTGCAACCGGCCAACACAGCGCTCAGCGCAAGCATCAGCAGCGCGCCGCTGCGGACGCTGCGACAGGAAGATTGGTGCATATGCGTCTACCCCTCTCGGTGAACAATCCAATCGAACGAACAGCCACTGGCGTTTGATGCACGCAACGACGGCGCAAACGGGTGGGTACCGCGATAGGACAGAGCACAGCGCGTGCCAGTGCGTTGTTGCGTCGCAGCACCTTGCTGTGTCAGGGCTTTGTATGGACGCAGTGAATGCCGCGCGAGAGCTGTATCGGATTTGGCACACTTTGCGCCGAGCGTGCTGTAGCAGCGATGGAACAGATTGGGCGGAGGCGCTTCGGTGGTACGCGGTAGAGACACCTGGTCGGTACGACGCCAGACGTTTTCCGGAGCCTAGGGGTTTCTGGAGATGGCGGCGAATGAGATGGCATCGAATTGGCGACGTTGCTGCACCAGTAACGACAACGACAACGAGCCGAGCACGCCGACACCTGCGTTTGTTTTGCCGTTGGAGGAATGCGCTCGAAGGGCGGACGAGGGGTGCCCTGCTACCGCCGTCGATGCGTTTGCCGTCGTGCGCTTTTGAAGCGAGATCCTGGGGATCTGACGGACTGCGCTTGGTCCGTACCCTCACCCCAACCCCTCTCCCGCAGGGAGAGGGGCTAGAGCGCGGCGCCACGCATTTATTCCTCTACCCTCGGGAGCACACGTCTGTTCCTTCTCCCCTCGGGAGAAGGTGCCCCGAAGGGGCGGATGAGGGTACGGGCGTAGCCCATGCAGTTGAAGCGGCACCAGGGCTTCGCCCCTGCACCCTCACCCAACCCCTCGCCCGTGGGGAGAGGGGCGATTGGTTTATCGACGTGTACAAGGCGGTCAAGCGTCCTTGCTCTCCCGGCGCCGAGACGCGACTGATCCAACGTCAGCCGTCTACGCGGGCCTGCCAGCGCTGTAACAGTTCGCTGCAATCGCGCAGGCGCCAATCGGCCAGGCCGGGCCAGGGGTCGCCAGGGGTGTTGACCAGCACGGTCGCTGCGCCAGCGGCGCGGCCGCAGGCCAGGTCGTTGTGGTGGTCGCCAATCATGAGCAATGCAGTGGCGCTCACTGCCCACCGCTGCTGGAAATACTGCAGGCCGTCGGGTGCGGGCTTGGGCGCGGCCTCGTCGCGGCCGACAACGTCGTCCCAGGCGAAGGCATCGCCCAGGCCGATCGCCTCCAGCGTTATCTGCGCCAGGCTGCGTGCGTTGCGGGTCAGCACGCCGAGGCGGCAGCCATTGGCGTGCAGCGCGCGCACCACTTCTTGCGCGCCGGGCGCTGGCTGGGCCGCTTCAGCCAGGACGCGCTCGTGCTCCAGCAACCAGGCGTGCTTGGCCTGCGCCTGCTCGGCGGGCAATGCGGCCAGGTGGTGCAGGATGTCGGCATCGGGCGGGATCTCAAGCTCGCGCCGGATCAACGCGAAATCGTGCACCGGCACAGTGAGCGTGCCATCCATGTCGAACACCCAATGCCGGTAGGCGGACAACGGTAGTCGGGCTGCGCTTGCGCCATCCATGAATTATTTCCAGCCCGGCATCTGGGCGGTATCCAGCCCGCCCACGTCGAACTCCGCAGTCCGCGTGCCGCCGGCCTTGACCGGGAAAGCGATGCTGATGCGCTTGGCGTTGCGCACCACTTTCCACAACGCCTTGTCGTCGTCGATGAACATGGCGATCGCCTCGTCGGTGTCGGGGCGATGCGCGGCCATCGCGCGTGGTGCGCCGCCATCGGCGGAGACCTGCACCTTGCAGCCGCCGTAGCAATTGAAGTCGCCGGCCTTGAGCACGAGATAGCTGTGACGCTTCCACTGCGGATGATCGCGGAACACCAGGCTCACCGGCTTGGGACCGCTGCCATCCACATCCACGCGCTCCTTGGCATCGATCATGGCCGAGCGCTGCGTGCCGCCCTTTGCGGGCACCTGCGAGTACTGCCAAAGCGCCTGCATGCGGCGCAACTCGCGCGCCTGTTCGCCCTTGGCCTTGATGTCGGCATACCCGGGTTCGATGCGCGTTGCGGCCGCCGTACCGGCATAGCCTTCGAGCAAGGCCGCGCCATGTGCGCGCGCCATGTCCCAGTTCTGCGCCTGGACGGCTTCGTCGTATTGCTTGGCGAGCGCATCGGCCTGGGTTTCTTTTGCCTGCGCCTGCGCGGTTTCCTGCGCCTTGCGTTGCGCCTCGCGGTCGGTACAGCCACTCAGGGCCGCGACGCACAAGACCGCGCTCAACAGATACTTCATCGTCGACTCCAGGGCGAATTCAGCGGCAACGATACCAGCCTGTCCATGTGCGATAGATCGGCAGGGCGATAGATGTCGCAGTGACCGCACCACCACCGGACCCGTAGGAGCGCACCTGGGCGCGATGGGGCTTTACCGGTAAATGCCTCATCGCGCCCAGGTGCGCTCCTACAGCGGGGGTTGCGCTCCTACGGCGGGGTTGCGCCGCGACGGGAGGGCGTCCGCAACGTCCTCCCTTGCCATCACGGCTGCGCTGGCATAGCTGGCTTGGCTTTTTCGAAGGCCTGTCCGGCGAATGCACTGCCGTCCGGGGTCTTCAGCACTTCGGCATCAATCGGCAAACGTAGGAGCGCACCCGGGCGCGACGGGGCTTTACTGGTAATGCCTCATCGCGCCCGGGTGCGCTCCTACGCGGCGGGGTTTGGGCCGCGACGGGAGGGCGTCCGCAACGCCCTCCCCTGCCATCACGGTTGCGCTGGCGGTGCTGCCTTGGCCTTGGCAATCATCTCGGCCACCGAGGCGGTGGTGATCGGGTGATAGCTGGGCTTGGCTTTTTCGAAGGCCTGTTCGGCAAACGCGATGCCATCCGGGGTCTTCAACAGTTCGGCGTAGATCGGCAACACCAACTTGCGGCGGCCCACCCGCTCGATGAACTCACCGGCGGCAGGACGTGCGTCGGTGTAACCGCTGCGGATCGCCAACGGATACCAGCGCATCGCGATCTCGCCGTTCGGCGTGCCGGTGAAGTGATAGGCATCGTCCAGCTGCTTGAGCTGTTCGGGCTTCAAGGTGGCGCCCATGCCGCTGAGGAAATGCACCCATTCCTGCGTGCCCCATTCGCTGGTGACCTGCTTGTTGGGCAGCGTGGCGCTACCACTCCAGGCGATACGCGCGGTGTCCACGATCGAGAAGCTGCGCGAGCGTGCCTTGGCCGCAAACGCCGGGATGCCCGGCTGCTTCAACCAGGCATCCACCTCAGCAGCGCTGACCGTGTTGGGATGCTTGGCGAGCAGGTTCTTCTGCAGATAATCGACGAACTGGTCGGTGGTCGCGCTCTGGAACGCGTGATCGTCGAACCAGCCACGCAGGAACGGGTCGAACACCTCACGGCCAAAACGCTGCTCCAGGAACTGCAGGAACCACGCGCCCTTGACGTAGGCCACCTGGCTCAAGGCTTCGTCGGGGTCGCGCTGCGCCAGCGGCGGCAGGGCCAGAGTCTGGTCGGCTGGCGGCATGTCTTTCACTTCGGCCAGCAGATCGCCCTGGTCGATCTCGCGCTCCATCTCGGCCATTTCCGCGCCGTACAACGCTTCGGTGATGCGGCCCTGCACGTAAGTGGTAAAGCCTTCGTTGAGCCAGATGTCCTTCCAGCTGGCGTTTGTCACCAAATTGCCGGACCAGCTATGCGCCAACTCATGCGCGACCAGCGACACCAGCGACTTGTCGCCGACGATCACGGTGGGCGTGGCGAAGGTCAGGCGCGGATTTTCCATGCCGCCGAACGGGAACGACGGCGGCAGCACCAGCATGTCGTAACGGCCCCAGCGATACGGGCCGTAGAGTTTTTCGGCGGCACCGATCATCTTTTCGGTGTCTTCGAATTCCTTGGCGGCCTTGTCGGCCATCGACGGCTCGGCCCACACGCCCGAGCGCGCGGAAATCGGCTTGAACACCACATCGCCGGCGGCAATGGCCAGCAGATAGGACGGAATCGGCTCGGGCATCTTGAAGCTGTAATCGCCATCGCGCGCGGCCTTGGGGTCGTTGTCGGCGCTCATCAGCACCATCACGTCCGGGCGCGAGGTCACGTGCGCGCTATAGGTGAAGCGCACGCTCGGGGTGTCCTGCAGCGGCACCCAGCTGCGCGCGTGGATCGCCTGCGACTGACTGAACATGAAAGGCAGCTGCTTGCCTTCGGTCATCGACGGCTCCAGCCACTGCAGGCCCGACGCGGTCGGCGCAGTGTGATAGGTGATCACGACCTTGCCTGGCTGGTTCGGGGTTTCGATGGTGAGCTTGCTGCCGAAGGTCTTGTCGACCGGCGCCAGCGCAAATTGCAATGGCGACAAGCCGCCCTTGCCATCGTCGGCCTGCACCTGCGCGATGCTCAGTTCGCGCGTATCCAGCACCAGCTGTTTGGCGGACTTGTTCTTCCACTCCAGCGTGTAGGTCGCGGTGCCGCCGATCTGCTTGCTGTCGAAATCCAGCTTCAGGTCCAGCGCCAGGTCCTTGATGACCACCTGGTCGGGCTGGGCGTAGGAACTTTCGTCGTGGTTGCGGGCGTCTGCTTTCACGGGGGCCTTGGCGGTGGCGGCCGGCGCAGCGGTGGTGGCAGCCGGCGATGTGGATTCGTTGGAACAGCCGGCCAGCGCAATGGAGACGGCCAGGGACAGCGACAGGTACGGGAAGCGCATCGACGGCACCGCAGCAAGGGAATCGGACATTTTAGCGCTCCGCGCCGATGCCTGCCCGTGCAGTCGGCAACAACCGCTTGCAGATTGCCGCTGTACCGCCTCGTCGGCGCTTACGTCACCGGATGAATGCGCGAGGTGTCGTGGCCGTCGCGCACCAAACGCCGGCCGCCAGAAAACTTGGCGCGATACATCGCCGCATCCGCGCGCCGATACAGCTCGGTGGCGTCCACGCCTTGCTCGCAGACCGCGCTGCCGGCGCTCAGATGCAACGGCGCTTCTTCGCCGTCTTCGCGTTCGAGCATCGACAGCCACTGATTGAGCTTGAGCGTGGCCTCGTCTTCGCTGGCGTGCACGCCGATCAGGAATTCATCGCCGCCCCAGCGTCCGATCCAGTCCTGCGCGCCCAGCCAGCCGTAGGCCGACTCCACCAAACGCACCAGCACGCGGTCGCCGGCCAGATGCCCGAAGCGGTCGTTGATCTGCTTGAGGTTGTCCATGTCCAGCACGAACAACACGAACGGCCAACCTTCGCGTTGGGAGGCGGTGACCGAATCGCGCATTGCCTGTTCGCAGCCGCGCCGGTTCAGCGCCTCGGTGAGTGGATCGAACAGGGCATGCTTCTTGAGATCGCGCATACCGGCGTCGATCCCGCGCAGGCTGCGATTGATCCCGCGCAGCAGGCGCCCCAGCTCATCGTCGCCATGCTCCGGCAGGCTGGGCAGACGTTGATCGGCGTAGTAGGTATCCAGCGCATCGGCGGCGATGCGCAACGGCGCCAGCAGGCGATACAAGGCAGACAGCGTCAAGGCGGTGCCCGCCAGCGTGGCCAGCAGGGCGACGATGATCACTGACCACAACAGCTGCCCTTCCAGCTCGCTTTGCGATGCCAGCCACGCGATCAACAACAGCAGCGGCAGGTGAATCCCGACAAAGGTCACCGCCAGCAACTTGGCGCTGAAGGAACGGGGAAACACGCGCGAGAGCCCGGCGTATAAGCGCATCCAACTCTCCGACAAAAGAGCGCCTAGTGTCGCCGACAGATGGTGGAGCCAACGCGACGAAAGTCTCAGAAATTCGTTGGTGCGCACGTGCCTGCGAGTAGCGAGGCCGTATCAAGCGAACACAAGCGATGCCCCTGAATTACAAGAAGTGGCACGTGATGCACGCGCCACGTCGGCCATCAGCCGCGGGCGGGATTCAGATCTTGTAACCGGAATGAATCGCCACGATGCCGCCGGTCAGATTCTTGTAGTGGCAGCGTGCAAACCCGGCCTCGCCCATCATGCCCTTGAGCGAATCCTGCGGCGGGTGCTTGCGGATGCTTTCGGCCAGATACTGGTAGCTGTCGGCATCGCGTGCGAACAACTGGCCCAGCTTGGGCAGAATCTTGAACGAGTGGAAGTCGTAGATCGGCTTGAACCACTCGGCGGTGACTTCGGAAAATTCCAGTACGCGCGCCTGGCCGCCCACCTTCAACACGCGATACATCTCGCGCAGTGCGGCGTCCTTGTCGGTGACATTGCGCAGGCCAAAGGAGATGGTCACCAGATCGAAACTCTGATCCGGGAACGGCAGGGCTTCGGCGTTGCATTGCACGTAGTCGAAGCCCGCCACCAGGCCGCGATTGGTCAGGCGGTCGCGGCCCACCGACAACATGCCGGCGTTGATGTCGCCCAGTACCACGGCGCCTTCATCGCCGACGCGCTCCTTGAGCAGCACGGCGATGTCGCCGGTGCCGCCGGCCAGATCCAGCACACGGTCGCCCGGCTTCACCTGCGCGGTCGCCACGAAGTAGCGTTTCCATGCGCGGTGGACGCCCAGGCTCATCAGATCGTTCATCAGGTCGTAGTTGCGCGCGACCGAGGTGAACACTTCGCCGACCAGCTTCTGCTTGTCCTTGGCAGCGACATCGCGAAAGCCGAAATGGGTGGTGCCGGAGGTATAGGGAGATTCGCTCATGCCTGGATTATCGCACTGCTGACGCCGCCATGACCGCAACGGGACCACAATCGCGAACTCTTCCGCAACCGGCCCTGCGAGCATTGCGTGCCCGACAAGTACGCCCCACGCGACTGGCAGCCCCACGAAAAGCCCACCCTGCCGGGGTCGGCGTCCACGCCGCTGCACCCGACCTGGCGCCGCATCCAGTACGGCCTGGTCGGCGTGGTGGTGGCGCTGACCGGCGGGCTGAGCAATGCGCTGGTCACCGCCAACCTGCCGTATCTGCAGGGCACCCTGGGCGCCTACGCCACCGAAATGGCCTGGCTGCCGGCCGCCTACGTGATGACCAACATGTCGGCCAATCTGTTGCTGGTGAAGTTTCGCCAGCAGTACGGGCTGCGCCGCTTCACCGAGATTTTTTTGGCGCTGTATGCGGCCATCGCGCTGGCGCACTTGTTCGTGCACAGCCTGAGCTCGGCGATCACCGTGCGCGCGGCGCATGGGTTGGTTGGCGCGGCACTCAGCTCGCTGGGCCTGTATTACGTGATCCAGGCATTTCCCAGCAAGTATCGACTCAAGGCAGTGGTGCTGGGCCTGGGTGTGACCCAGTTGGCGTTGCCGCTGGCGCGGGTGTTCTCCACCGACCTGCTGGAATTCGGGCAGTGGCAGGGCTTGTACCTGTTCGAATTCGGGCTGGCGATCTTCGCGCTGGCCTGCGTGCTGGCGCTCAAGTTGCCGCCAAGCGACCGCTACCGGGTGTTCGAACCGCTGGATTTCGTCACCTTCCCCTTGTTTGCGGCCGGCGCGGCCGGGCTGGCTGCGGTGCTGTCGCTGGGCCGGCTGCTGTGGTGGACCAGCACGCCATGGCTGGGCGTGGTGCTGGCGCTGTCCATCGTGCTGCTGTGCATGGCGGCCTGGATCGAACACAACCGCCGCAACCCGATGATCAACACGCGTTGGCTGGCCAGCGCGGACATGCTGCGGTTGGGACTGGCGATTCTGCTGATTCGGCTGGTGCTGTCGGAACAAAGCACCGGCGCGATCGGCTTCTTCCAGACCCTGGGCCTGGCCAACGATCAGTTGCAGACGTTGTTCGCGCTGATGTTGCTGGGCGCGGTCGCTGGAGTGGCCGCCAGCGCATGGCTGATCAATCCGGCGCGCATCGCCGAGCATCTGATCATCGCCGTGGCGGCGATCTGTCTCGGCTGCTTCATGGATGCCGATGCCACCAGCCTCACCCGCCCGGAGCAGATGTACGTCAGCCAGTTCCTGCTCGCCTTCGGCAGCACGTTCTTTATCGGCCCGGCAATGGTGGCCGGGCTTGGCCGGGTGATTGCGCAACCCGGCAATCTGATCAGCTTCATCGTGCTGTTCGGCATGGCGCAGAACATGGGTGGGCTGCTCGGCAGCGCCCTGCTCGGCAGCGTGCAGATCCTGCGCGAGAAATACCATTCCAGTCAGTTGGTCGAGCATCTGGTCTTGACCGACCCGCAGGTGGCCGCGCGCGTGCAGGCGTATGCCAGCCTGTATGGCCGCAGCATCGGCGACCCCACGCTGCGCCAGGCGCAGGGCGTGCGTGCACTCGGCAGCGTGGCCACGCGCGAAGCCAATGTGCTGGCCTATAACGACGTGTTTCTGCTGATCGGCTGTATCGCCATCGCCACCGGGGTGTGGATCCTGTCCGTGCTGGTGTGGCGACGCTATCTGCGTCCTTCCGTGTCACCCTCTCCTCCTGCTTCCACTGCGCGCCCATGAACACATCTACCGATCACACTGCCGCCTCCGAGCGCGCCCGTCGTCGCCGCCGTCGCATCACCGGCGCGATTGGCTTTGGCGGGCTCGCCCTGATCGGCGTGGCGCTGGTGCTGTACGCATGGCGGCTGCCACCGTTCGTCAGCGCGACCGAGCGCACCGAAAACGCCATGGTGCACGGACAGATCACCGTGATCGCTCCGCAGGTCAGCGGCTATGTCACCGACGTCACGGTGCAGGACTTTGCGCATGTCACACGCGGCCAGCTGCTGGCCACCATCGACAATCGCATCTACGCCCAGCAGCTCGAACAGGCCAAGGCGCAAGTGCAGACCGCGCAGGCCAATCTCGCCAACTGGGAGCAGCAACGCCATGGCGCGGACGCGACCATTGCCGAACAACGCGCAGCGCTGAGCAGCAATCAGGCGCTGCGCGATCGCACCCGCTCGGCATATGCGCGTACGCAACAGCTGGCCAACCAGAAACTGGTATCCGAACAGGACCGCGACACCGCCTTTGCCGCGCGCGCGCAAGCCGACGCTGGCGTGGCGCAGGCGCGTGCGTCGGTGCAGGCCGCCGAAGAAAATGCGCGCAGCGTCACCGTCAATCGCGCAGCGCTGGAAGCGGCCGTTGCCAATGCGCAGGCGGCGGTGCAACTGGCGCAGATCAATCTGGACAACACGCGCATCGTGGCCCCGCGCGATGGTCAGCTCGGCCAGCTCGGCGTGCGTCAGGGCGCCTATGTCACCAACGGCACGCAGTTGATGTCGCTGGTGCCGGACACACTGTGGATCGTGGCCAATTTCAAGGAAACCCAGATGGCGAAGATCCGCATCGGGCAGCGCGCCAGCTTTACCGTGGATGCGCTGGACAACGCGCGCCTGCATGGCCGCGTGCAGGAAATCTCTCCGGCCGCCGGCTCGGAATTCAGCGTACTGCCGGCCGACAACGCCACCGGTAATTTCGTCAAGATCGCCCAGCGCATTCCGCTACGCATCAGCGTCGATCCCGGCCAATCGCTGGCGCCGCGTCTGCGCCCGGGCATGTCGGTCGTGGTGGCGGTCGATACCGACAGCGCGGCCGATTGAGCGCTGCCGACGCCACGCGCCAAGAGCGGCTAACAAACCGACTGCGCAACCTGCCAGCGGGCGTGGCCGGTGCCCCGCGCAGCATGGGCCACTCGTACATTGCGGTTCCGAGTGCGTCGTCCACCCCTAGCTGACGACTGCACGCTACGTTTTTAGGCGCTCCACGCGACCTGGGCGGCAGACGCGGACAACATCGAGGATGGTCCTTTTGTGCCTCAGCGCTGATGCCCCCATTCGCCAGGAGTGCTTCTTGTACGCGTAGCGCTTCTCTGTCTGCCGTGCGCGGGCGATGCCGTTATCATGCGCCGATGCCCTCTACACCAACGCATCCCTTGCACTGGCAGCAACTGCGCTTTACGCAGCTGAGCACGATGCAGTTGTACGCGCTGCTGCAACTGCGCACGGATGTGTTCGTGGTGGAGCAGCAGTGCGCCTACCCGGAACTGGATGGCAAGGACACCGATCCCGGCGTACTGCATGTGCTGGGCACCACCCACACCACTGCGTTGGCGGCCTACCTGCGCGTGCTACCGCCGGGCCTGCGTTATGCCGAACCCAGCATCGGCCGTGTGGTGGTCGCTGCCGCGTATCGCGGCACCGGGTTGGCCCATGCGCTGTTGCGCGAAGGCATCCGCTTGGTGCACACGCACTGGCCGGGCAGCGCGATTCAACTCGGTGCGCAAGCGCACCTGCAACCGTTCTACGCTGCGCATGGCTTCGCGCCATCGTCCGCGCCGTATCTGGAAGACGGCATCCCGCATCTCGACATGCTGCGCCCTGCCGGCGCGGCCACTTTGGAGTCCGCATGATCACCACCCCCGACTACCGCGCATTGCTCGACACCGCCATCACCGAAGCCCGCCAGGGCCTGGCCGAAGGCGGCATCCCGATTGGTGCGGCGCTGTATCACAACGACGGGCGCCTGCTCGGCTGCGGCCACAATCGTCGCGTGCAGGAAAACGACCCGTCGGTGCATGGCGAAACCGATGCCTTTCGCAAGGCCGGCCGTCAGCGCCGCTACAAAGACACCATCATGGTCACCACGCTGGCGCCATGCTGGTACTGCAGCGGACTGGTGCGACAGTTCAATATCGGCACCGTGGTGGTCGGCGAGTCGGTCACCTTCCAGGGTGGCATCGCCTGGCTGCGCGAGCACGGCGTCAACGTCATCGACCTGCAAAGCCAGGAATGCATCGACCTGCTGGGCGGCTATATTTCCGCCAACCCGGATGTGTGGAACGAGGACATCGGCGAGGACTGAGCGCACCGGTCAATCGATTGCGCGGCAGCACGCGGTGACAGGCAGTGGGCAATCCAGCTGTCATGCCGAAGCGCACCTGGGTGCTGTGTTGATCCGTAGTTATCGCGCCAACCAGCGCCAAGGCGTACGTTGATCTAGGTGCACTGCTAGAAACAAAAGACCCGCCAACTGGCGGGTCTTTTTCCATTTGGTGCGTCTCATCCAGCGCGCAGGTTGCCGTGCGCTGCGATCAGAGGATGTAGCGACTCAGATCCGGATCCTGCACCAGCTCGCCGAGCTGTGCATCGACATACGCCGCATCGACAGTCACGCTCTGGCCGTCGCGATCCGGCGCTTCGTAACTCAGCACATCGAGCAGCCGCTCAAGCACGGTGTGCAGACGGCGCGCGCCGATATTTTCCTGCCGCTCGTTGACCTGTGCCGCAATCTCGGCCAGGCGGTCAACCGCGTCCGCACCGAAGGTCAGCGTCACGCCTTCGGTCTGCAACAAGGCTTCGTACTGCTTGATCAGCGCGGCCTTGGGCTCGGTGAGAATGCGCACGAAATCGGCCTTGGTCAGCGCAGTCAATTCCACCCGGATCGGGAAGCGCCCCTGCAACTCCGGAATCAGATCGCTGGGCTTTGCCAGATGGAACGCGCCAGAAGCGATGAACAGGATATGGTCGGTCTTGACCGTGCCGTACTTGGTTGACACGTTGGAACCTTCCACCAACGGCAGCAGATCGCGCTGCACGCCTTCGCGACTCACATCGCCGCCATTGGAGCCGGCTTCGCCACGCTTGGCGACCTTGTCGATCTCATCGATGAACACGATACCGTGCTGCTCGCAGGCTTCGATCGCCGCTGCACGCACGTCGTCTTCGTTGACCAGCTTGCCGGCTTCTTCTTCGATCAACAGCGGGCGCGCGGCCTTGATGGTGAGCTTGCGCTTTTGCGACTTGCCGCTGCCCAGATTGGAAAACATCTGGCGCAGCTGCTGGCCCATTTCTTCCATGCCCGGCGGGGTCATGATGTCCATGCTGGCGTTGATCGCGACATCCAATTCAATTTCGCGCTCGTCCAGCTCGCCATTGCGCAGCATGCGGCGGAACTTGATGCGGGTTTCGTTATCTTGCGACGACGGCTCGTTGCGTGCGGCTTCCGGATCAAAACCAATACCGGCCGCGCGGCGCGGCAGCAGCGCATCCAGAATGCGATCTTCGGCACGCTCTTCGGCCTGGTTGCGCACGCGCACCTTGGCCTGCTCGCGATACAACTTGACCGAGGTGTCGGCCAGATCGCGAATGATCTGCTCCACGTCCTTGCCGACGTAGCCCACTTCGGTAAAGCGCGTGGCTTCCACCTTGACGAACGGCGCGTTGGCCAGGGTTGCCAGACGTCGCGCAATCTCGGTTTTGCCGACGCCGGTGGGGCCGATCATCAGGATGTTCTTGGGCATCACTTCGTTGCGCAGTTCTTCGGGCAACTGCATGCGCCGCCAGCGATTGCGCAGCGCAATGGCAACCGCGCGCTTTGCGTCGTGCTGGCCAACGATATGACGGTCGAGCTCCTGCACGATTTCGCGCGGAGTCATGGTTGAGCTATCGGGATTTGGCATTGGGGAATCGAGAATTGGGAATTGGGAATGGGGAATCGTGGGAGCAAAAATCAGCAGCCTATGTCGTTGGAGTGGAGACGAAACCGCTGTTGCGATTCCCGATTCCCCACTCCCGATTCACAGCTCTTCGACCACCACGTTGCGATTGGTATAGATGCAGATATCGCCAGCGATATTGATCGCCTCGGTGGCGATGGTCTTGGCATCCAGTTCGGTGTGCGCCAGCAGCGCGCGTGCGGCCGACAAGGCGTAGGAGCCGCCGGAACCGATCGCGATGATGCCGTCTTCCGGCTCGATCACATCGCCGGTGCCGCTGATGATCAGCGAGGTCTCTTTATCCGCCACCGCCAGCAATGCTTCGAGCTTGCCAAGGCGGCGCTCGGTGCGCCAATCCTTGGCCAGTTCCACGGCGGCGCGGGTCAACTGCCCGTGCTTGTCGAGCTTGGCCTCGAACAATTCGAACAGCGTAAACGCATCGGCCGCAGCACCGGCAAACCCGGCCAGCACCTGACCCTCGCGACCGAGCCGGCGTACCTTGCGCGCGTTGCCCTTCATGACGGTGTGGCCGAGCGTGACCTGGCCATCGCCCGCGACGGCGACATGCCCACCACGTCGAACCGAAATGATGGTGGTGGCGTGAACGATGTTGGGATTCTGGCTGGGGTCCATGGGTCCTCCGGGGGTTTCCAAAGAGGTGGGGACGCCCTTGCCGGGTTCAAGCGCGCTGCGACGATGGGACGCAGCGATGAGAGTGGTGCAGAGAGGAGTTGGTCATTGGGCCGTTGGGTGAACGGGCGAGGAGCAAGGTGCGAAGTGCAAGGTGCAAGGCACGAAGTGCGCACTGCGCACTGCGCACACGATACGAGCGGGATACACCGATCGCCACACAACCTGGTGATCGGACGCCACCCGCCTTAGCCCCTCTCCCGGCGGGAGAGGGGTTGGGGTGAGGGTACGGCCGCCGCCGTTGATTGCACGCCGCAGCGTCAACACGCTCTACATGCAGGAATGTCTCGGAGCACCTGCGTTTCTAGCCACCTTTTAAACGTCGCCGTGTTTAACCGCGGTTACTTCACACGCCGCTTTTAAAAGCTTACTGGGGCGCCCGCGAGCTCTGACGCTCTCCAATACCCTTCCCAAGACGCCCAGCAGCATCTGCACAGGAACCCTCACCCCAACCCCTCTCCCGAGGGGAGAGGGGCTAGAGCAGCATTTCCACGAGTTATTTGCCATCTAGGCAACCCGCGCCTTAGCGCTGGACTGGCTTTATCGACTGTAGTGGCTTTATCAACTGCAATGACCATTGCAGCTGTAATTGCCTTATCAGCGGCAATGACCTTATCAGCTGCAATGGCTTTACCAGCTGCAAGGGCTCCACTGCACTCGCTTCATCAGCTGCAATGGCTGGACCAGCAGCACCACTACCTCGATTACATCAGCCAGAAAATCATGCAATCACGCTGATTACATCGCTCACGCAAACGCTCACTCGGCAACCTTCTTGCGCTTGGCACGCGGATGCGCGGCGTCGTAGACCTTGGCCAGATGCTGGAAATCCAGGTGCGTGTAGATTTGCGTGGTAGCGATGTCCGAGTGACCGAGCAACTCCTGCACGCCACGCAGGTCGCCGGACGATTCCAGGATATGGCTGGCAAAACTGTGCCGCAGCATGTGCGGGTGCACGTCCTTGAACATGCCTTGGCGCACCGCCAATTGCTTGATGCGGATCTGCACCGCACGCTGCGAAATCGCACCGCCGGCACGCCCGGGGAAGACATGCGTTTCCGCACGCCCGCCACTGTCGCGCTGCCATTCGCGCAAGGCTGCAATCGCATGCGAGCCCACTGGCACCAGACGCTGTTTGCCGCCCTTGCCCAGCACCATCACCAATCCGCTGGCCAGATCCAGATCGCGCCAGCGCAGCGCGCAGAGCTCGCTCAAGCGCAGCCCCGACGAATAGAACAGTTCCAGCAATGCGCGATCGCGCAACCCCAGCGGCGCATCGGTCGGCACCTCGACCAAGCGTACGGCTTCATCGGCGTCTAGCACCTGCGGCAGCTTGCGCGGGGCCTTGGGCGCACGCAACGCCGCCGCGGGGCTGGCGGCGATACGGCCGTGCTTGAGCAACCAGGCGTAATAGCTGCGGCATGCAGACAAGCGCCGCTGCAGGCTCTTGGCCGACAGCCCGCGCCGGTGTTCCGACGCGACGAACTGGCGCAGCTGCGCACTGTCCAGTTGCGCGACATCCAACGGAACGCCAGTCGCGTCCTGCGGCTCGGCCGCCCAGCTCAGCAGCGCGGCAAGATCGCGTCGATACGCATCCAGCGTGTGCGCCGACACCTGACGTTCGACCTGCAGATACGCCAGAAAGCCTTCGACCGTCGACATCTCAGCTGTCCTGCTGCGGTGGCATCCACACTGCGGTGCGCAGCAGGCCGCGCACTGCATGGCCTGCCGCCATCATCACGCTGCGAAACGCTGCAGCGCCACGCCGAGCGATTCGCCCATCATGCGCAGGAACAAGGTGCCCATGCCCGGATAAAACCGGTTGGCATCGCTGCTGCCGACCGCAATCAAGCCAATCCCCGGCAACGGCAGCAACGCCGTCGACTGCACAACGTCGGCCTGGTCGGCGTACAGCAGTGCATGTTTTTCAGCCTGCAGCCGGCCGCAGATCGGCTCGCCATCGCTCAAACAATCGCGGAACGGTGCCAGGCGCGCATCGTCGGCGGCAATCACCTGTAGCCAGTCGGCTTCCAGCCCGGCGACCGGTGCGAGCAATACCAGCCGTACCAGCTCGCCGTTGAAATCTTCCGCCAACGAGGCGGCCATCGCCTTGAGCGTGTCGGCAACGGTGGTCTGGCGCATCAATGCCAACGTGAGTTGATGGGTGCGCACCGCCAGCCGTTCATTGACCTGCGCATTGCTGCCCAGCTCGTGCAGGCGCCGCGACAACTCGCGGTTCTTGTCGCGCAACACTTCCAGCTGATAGGTCGCCAGCGACGCGGTGGGGCCGTCGTCGCGCGGCACCAACAGGCTCACCGCCAGATCGGGGAATTGCTTGAGAAAGGTGGGATGGCGACGCAACCACGTTGCGACCTCGTGGGCACCGAACTTGTCCGTGTTGTCGCTCATCAGTTCCACTCTCCATCGAAGACGAACACCGCAGGACCAGACATCACCACGTCCTGTGCATCGGCGGGCCAGCGGATCCGCAACTCGCCGCCGGGCAACGACACGCGTACGTCGCGCTCGACACGGCCGCGCTGCATCAGCACCACCGCAGCCGCGCACGCACCGCTGCCGCAGGCCAGCGTTTCGCCGACACCGCGCTCGAATACGCGCAAACGCACATGCGTGGGGTCCACGACTTGCGCAAACCCCACATTGACCGAATTGGGGAACGCGGCGTTTTGTTGCAGCAAGGTACCCACACGCTCCACCGGGGCGGCGTCGACACGGGCTACCTCCAGCACGGCATGCGGGTTACCCATCGACACTGCGCCAAAGCGCACCGTCTCGCCATGCACGGGCAGTGCGTATTCGTCGCGCGCATGCGCAAACCCGGCCAGCGGAATCTGCGTGGGCTCGAACTGCGGCACGCCCATGGCCACCGAATAGGTTCCTGCATCCACGTGTTCCACCGCATGTGCGGTGACCGGGCTGTCGATGATAAAGCGCTCGCCTTGCGCGGTTCCATCGCGCACTAGCCAGGCGGCGACGCAGCGTGCGCCGTTGCCGCATTGACGCGCGGCCGAGCCATCGGAATTCCAGATGCCATAGGCGGCCACGGCGCCTTCGCTGCGCGGGGGCTCGATGGTCAGGATCTGATCGCAACCGACCCCGAAGTGGCGGTCGGCCAGACGTGCTGCCAGCGCCGCGTCCGGTGGGGGCGTGCCATCGCGCAGGTCCAGCACTACGAAATCGTTGCCGGCGCCATGCATTTTGGTGAAACGCAGGCGCTCGCTGCGACCGTCAGCGCTCATTGCCGCTGCTAGCGGGCTGGTCGGTAGTGGATGCGGGCTTGGTGTCGGTCTCCACCGGCGCAGGCGCAGGCGTGGACTCATCCAGCGGTTGCGGCGCATCCGGCTGCGGCACGGGCTGGGCTTCCACCGGCACCGGCTTCTGCGGCATCACCAGCGGGCCCTTGTTACCGCAGGCGGCAAGCAGGACAAAGGTCGCACCAACCAGTGCGAGACGAACGGAAGGTCGGGACATGATGCTCATGGAGCGAAGTATAGCCAGAACACCCTGACTGCCGTGCGCTCAGTGCGGCGTTTGCAGCGCGCGCGGTGGCGGCTCCGGACGCAGCCACAACCAGATCGCCACCACCGCCATGCTGCCGATCGACAGGCATTTCACCCAGAACACCGGCACGCACCACAGCATGATGCCGGCGCAGATGGTCATCGTCAGCGTCGCCATCCACTTGGCCTTGCGACTGACCGCCCGATAGGTCTGCCACTCCACGATCGCCGGCCCGAAGCGCGGATGCGACAGCAGCCACCCATGCAAGCGCTCGGACCCGCGCGACGCCGCCCAGGCCGAGATCAGGATGAACACGGTGGTCGGCAACCCCGGCACAAAGATCCCGACAATGCCGGTCGCCAGGCTGGCATACGCCAGCAACCACCAAGCCCAGCGAAATCGGTTCGGTCGCGTCATGCGCAAATGATACGACCAGAGCGGGGTGAGGTGGTCTGAACTGCGCGTTGCTAGTGCAGCACTGCGGGGGCCGCTGGAGGCATTGGCGATCTAGCTGCACCGCTCCGCGCGCGCCTCGCCAAAGGCAGCACGGCACCCAAACTCTCTGCGCTCCGGAAAGCGCGCCTCTTCAGCCACGCGTGGCTGCGGGAATCAGCGTGCTTTCAAACGACTGGGGAGCAAAAGCGACAGCAACGAACCCAAGCGGAAGCAACGGCGGAAGACGGAAAGCGAAGACAAAAGGTCAGAAGGCAGAAGGACAGGACGGAGAATGGAAACCAACCGCCCCACCCCAACGCACTGCACCAACCACCAAACCCTCAGCCATCCGCTTTGCCGAATCCCAACTCCCGACTCCCCAATCCCCGCCCCTCAGCTACTTGACACCCAGCTGATCCAGCACAAACGCGTACGACTCCGCCAGCTCGCGGTAACGGCGGAAACGGCCGGACTTGCCGCCATGCCCGGCTTCCATGTTGGTACGGAACACGATCGGGGCCTTGCCGGTGTTGTCATCGCGCAGCTTGGCCACCCACTTGGCCGGCTCCCAATACTGCACCTGCGAATCCCACAGACCGGTGCCGACGAACATCGCCGGGTAGGCCTGCTTGCGCACGTTGTCGTACGGCGAATACGACAGCATGTAGTCGTAGTAATCCTTGGTTTCCGGGTTGCCCCACTCGTCGTATTCGTTGGTGGTCAACGGAATGCTGGCGTCCAGCATGGTGGTGACCACATCGACGAATGGCACCTGCGCCACCAGCACGCGATAGTCCTGCGGCGCCATGTTGGCCACCGCACCCATCAACAAGCCACCTGCGCTGCCGCCGGACGCCGCCACACGGTCTTTCGCGGCGTAGCCCTGCGCGACCAGCCCACGGGTGACGTCGACGAAATCGTTGAAGGTGTTTTTCTTGTGCAGCAGCTTGCCGTCGTCGTACCACTTGCGACCCAGTTCCTGGCCGCCGCGGATGTGCGCGATGGCGTACACCACGCCACGGTCCATCAGGCTGATCGCCGACAGATTGAAGGCCGGGTCCATCGACATGCCGTAGCTGCCGTACGCGTACTGGAACAACGCGGCAGTGCCGTCTTTCTTGAAGCCTTTCTTGTAAACCAACGACACCGGCACCTTGACGCCGTCGCGGGCCGTGACCCAGACACGTTCGGTCACATACTTGCTCGCCTCGTAACCGATCACCGGCTGCTGCTTGAGCAACTTGCGCTCGCCGGTCTGGGTGTTGAGTTCGTAGGTGGTGGCCGGTGTGGTCAGCGAGGTGTAGCTATAGCGTAGCCAGGCGGTATCCGGTTCGGGGTTGGTCGACAAGCCCATCGAATACGCCGGCTCGTCGGCCTTGACGTACTCGTGGCTGCCATCGCGCTTGAGCAGGCGCACGCGCTCCAGCCCGCCGGAGCGCTCTTCGATGGCAGTGAATCCATCGAACATCTCGAAGTTTTCGATGTAGACGTTGTCGTCGTGCGCCACCCAGTCGGTCCACTGCTTGCGCGTGGTGGCATCGGTGGGCGCGGTCACAAGCTTGAAGTTCTCGGCGCCATCGGCATTGGTACGGATCACCCAACGCCCATCGAAATGTTCCACGCTATACTCCACGTCGCGCTCGCGCTTGGCCAGCAGCTTGAAGCTGTCCGGCTTGGCGGCCAGCGCATACCGCGTCTCCGACGACACCGTGCTTTCCACGCCGATGACGATGTACTTGTCATCGCGGGTACGCCCCATGCCCATGTAGAAGCTGTCGTCCTTCTCTTCGTAGACCAGCACGTCGTCCTTGGACGCAGTACCCAGGACATGCTTTTTGACGCGCACGGTGAGCAGCGTTTCCGGGTCGTTTTCGATGTAGAACACCGTCTTGTTGTCGTCGGCCCAGACCACGCTCGGGGAGACGCCCTCCACGGTGTCCGGATAGATCTCGCCAGTGTCCAGATTCTTGAAGCGGATCGTGTATTGACGGCGGCCGACGGCATCGTCGGCCCAGGCAAGAATGCGGTTGTCCTGACTGACCTCCGCCTTGCCCACGTTGAAGTAACCCTTGTCCTGCGCCATCTGGTTGACGTCCAGCAGGATCTCTTCCGGCGCCTCCATGCTGCCCTTGCGACGTGCCTGGATCGGGTAATCCTTGCCGGCTTCGAAGCGGGTGTAATACCAATAGCCGCGTTTGCGATACGGCACGCTGGCATCGTCCTGCTTGATGCGCCCGACGATCTCGGTGTAAAGCGTGTCTTCCAACGGCTTGAGCGGCGCCATCACCTGGTCGGTGTAGGCGTTCTCGGCGTTGAGATAGGCCAGCATCGCCTTGTCTTCGCGCTTGTCGTCGCGCAACCAGTAGTAGTCGTCGTTGCGGGTGGCGCCAAACGGCGTCTTGACCACATGCGGGTGCTTGGCGACGTCTGGCGGCGACGGGGGAGCGGCAAAAGAAGGTGCGGATGTGGTCATCAGGCTGGCGATCAACAAGGTCAGGACAGGCTTCATCAGATTGGGGTCCGTTGGATGAACGCAATGCCATCCCAGCCACCGAGTGTGGAAGAGCCCGCCGCCATGCGTCATGTGTCCTAGGTCATGCTGGTCTATCATCTTCGTAATGGACTCCTTGCTTTCGCCCGCGTCGGGCTACAGCCGCCGCAGCCAGGACATCGCGCCGTTCCATGTGATGTCGCTGCTGGCCCGCGCCAACGCGCTCGAACAGGCCGGTCACGATGTGATCCACCTGGAAATCGGCGAGCCCGATTTCACCACTGCCGCGCCGATCGTGGCCGCCGGGCAGGCCGCATTGGCCGCCGGCCATACCCGCTACACCGCCGCACGCGGGCTGCCCGCACTGCGCGAGGCGATTGCCGGGTTTTACGCGCAACGCTATGGCCGCAGCGTCGACCCGGAGCGGATCCTGGTCACGCCGGGCGGCTCGGGCGCGCTGCTGTTGGCCAGCAGCCTGCTGGTGGACCCGGGCAAACACTGGCTGCTGGCTGACCCGGGGTATCCGTGCAACCGGCACTTCCTGCGCCTGGTCGAAGGTGCCGCACAGCTGGTGCCGGTCGGGCCGGATACCGACTATCAACTGACCCCGGCACTGGTGGACGCGTGCTGGAACGCCGACAGCGTCGGCGCCTTGGTGGCGTCGCCGGCCAACCCCACCGGCAGCGTGCTGTCGCGCGCGCAACTGACTGCGTTATCGCAGACCCTGCGTGCGCGCGGCGGGCATCTGGTGGTGGACGAGATCTACCACGGCCTGACCTATGGCCTGGACGCGCATAGCGTGCTGGAAGTCGACGACAGCGCGTTCGTCTTGAACAGTTTTTCCAAGTACTTCGGCATGACCGGCTGGCGCCTGGGCTGGCTGATCGCCCCGCCCGACGCGGTGCCCGAGCTGGAAAAACTCGCGCAAAATCTCTACATCAGCGCCTCGACCATCGCGCAGCACGCGGCGCTTGCATGTTTCACGCCAGAGAGCATCGCCATCTTCGAAGCGCGTCGCGCCGAGTTCCAGCAACGTCGCGATTATCTGCTGCCCGCGCTACGCCAGCTTGGCTTCGACATCGCCGTCGAACCGCAAGGCGCGTTCTATCTTTACGCCGATATCAGCGCGTTTTCGGATAACGCGCAGGCGTTCTGCGCGCATTTCCTGGAAACCGAGCACGTCGCCTTTACCCCCGGCATCGACTTCGGTTTCCACCGCGCCAATCAACACGTGCGCATCGCCTACACCCAAAGCCTGCCGCGGCTGGAACAGGCAGTGGAGCGTATTGCGCGTGGGTTACGTAGTCTGTAGACGCATCTTGCATGACGCCAAGAGCACTGCAATCCAGGAAGCGTTGTGAGCGCGACCTCTCGGTCAATCGCCTCCTTGTAAGACGCTACGCTGAGAACCACTATCACTCGCGCAGACCTTGCCGGCTCAAATTTTCAAAGCGATAGAACTGATCGATTGCCGGCACCGTCAGCAGTGCGATCTTCGGCAAGCTGCTGCGCTCGAACACCCTCGCGAGGTCTTTGCGTTTTCTGCGCTCGACAGCCGCGATGTGGCGCAGCATCTCCCACCTCACCTGCTCCTTGGCGCCATCCAGGCCGCCGCAACGGTGCTGCTCGAACCAGGTTCGGCGCAGATAGCGCACCAGGCTGGTCGTCATCGGGATGTCCAATAGAACAACGCCCGTTGCACGCGCCAAACGCTGCGACAGGCACCCCAGGTAATTGCCATCCATTACCCACTGCTCTGTGGCAATGGCCGCATCGTGAAGCGCGAAAAAGTCCTGCCTGGGACGAGGTAGCCAGGCAGTGTTTGGGAAATGATGCAGCTGATCCAGATGCACGCATGTGCACCCGCACTTGCGCGCAATCGCCTGCGCCAAGGTCGATTTACCGCTGTTGGACGGTCCGAGAATGCAGATTCGCGGACCCAGATCGTCCAGCTTCATTTCGCCCCTCCTGATAGCGCTCGCGGCCAATCGCAGCGGCGAAGACTTGGCACGAACGTGCTGCACCGTCTCACTGCGTAGCGCAGCTGTCCAGATCGAAGAACTGCCGTGCAATCGCTTGCCGCTGGCTTGGCGCCGCTCGGTACCACAGCGCTTCACGTAAGTCGGGCAACAGGAAA
This sequence comes from Xanthomonas sp. WHRI 8932A, assembly GCF_035012785.1. NCBI lineage: Bacteria > Pseudomonadati > Pseudomonadota > Gammaproteobacteria > Lysobacterales > Lysobacteraceae > Xanthomonas > Xanthomonas sp. WHRI 8932A. The sequence continues at coordinate 354,459 of NZ_JAYGQQ010000002.1, read as the reverse complement.
TGCGCAGGCGCCGGCATGCCGGCGCGGGGAATCTCACTCAGGACACGGTAGGTCGCATCGGTGCCGATGTAGCCCACATCGCCCAAAGGGCGCGGCCCACCGTCGGGATCGGGAGGCTGCCAACCCGGCACGGTCACATCGGTGGTGGACGCCAGGTGCTGGCTGTCATCGCTGCCGCCGCTCCAGGGCAAAAACCAGGCTTCCCCTCCGGTGCGCGACGAATGTAGCCGCAAGGCCACCTGCGCCGGCCAGTGCGGACCGCTGGCAACCGCCAGAAAGTTGGCTTGCACGTCGGCATCGTCGCGCAGCACGTAGCGTGCATTCTCGACTGCGCACGCGCCGACCGCCAAAGTCATCATCACGCCCAACATCGATCACGACTCCGCATTGTCCACGTTTACTTTCGTTTGATCGCAAACGCCACGAGGCCGCTGCATCGTGCCGGCGGCCTCGTGTCGCGCTGCGCATCATGCAGGCTGTGCCAACCGATCAGTCGGCCAACCGCTCCCACAGGAAGCTATACGCCAGTGCCGACATATGCGCTGCCTGCGCGTTATTGGCCGCGCCGCCGTGGCCGCCTTCGATGTTCTCGTAGTAGGTCACGTCCTTGCCGGCCTCGATCATCTTGGCCGCCATCTTGCGTGCGTGGCCCGGGTGCACGCGGTCGTCGCGTGTAGAGGTCAGGAAGATCACCGGCGGGTAGGTCTTCTTCGGGTCGAACAGGTGGTACGGCGAGAAGGTCTGGATGAATTTCCAGTCGTCGGTATCCGGGTTGCCGTATTCGGCCATCCACGAGGCGCCCGCCAACAGATGGCTATAGCGCTTCATGTCCAGCAGCGGCACCTGCACCACCACCGCACCGAACAGCTCCGGGTACTGGGTGAGCATGTTGCCGGTCATCAAACCGCCGTTACTGCCGCCCTGCACACCCAGGTGCTTGGTGGAGGTGATCTTGCGCGCGACCAGATCCTTGGCCACTGCGGCCATGTCTTCGTAGGCCTTGTGGCGGTTCTGCTTGAGCGCGGCCTGGTGCCAGCGCGGGCCGTATTCGCCACCGCCGCGGATGTTGGCCACCACGTAGACGCCGCCCTTGTCCAACCAGGCGCGGCCCAACGCGCCGGAATAGTTCGGCGTCATCGAGATTTCAAACCCGCCGTAGCCATACAGCAGCGTCGGCGCGCTGCCATCGAGCTTGAGGTTCTTGGGACGCACCAGGAAATACGGCACGCGGGTGCCGTCTTTGCTGGTGACAAAGTGCTGCTCGATGCTGTCCTTGTCGGCATCGAAAAACGCCGGCATGGTCTTGAGCGGCTGCGGAGCGCTGCCTACCTCGACCCAGGCCAGTGTGGTGGGCGTCAGGTAATCGGTGACGGTCAGCCAAAGTGCGTCGCTGTCGTCGCTGTCCACGGCGCTGACATCGACCGTGCCGAATGCAGGCGCACCGACAAACGCACTCTTTTTCCAACCGTCTTGCGCTGGGGTGATGACGCTGAGCCGGTTCTTGACGTCTTCCAGCACGTTCAACACCAGGTGCGACTTGGTCCATGCCACGCCGGCCAGCGAGGTGGTGTCGGTGGGCTCGAACAGCACATCGAAGCTGCGCTTGCCGGCCATGAAATCGTCAAAACGCGTGGCCAGCAGCGAGCCGGCGGTGTAGGTCTTGCCACCCACCGTCCACGGCTCGCGCAATTCCAGCGTCAGCCACTGCCGCTTGACCGACTTGCTGGCCGAGTTGGGCACATCCACCTTGACCAGCTTGCCGTCGGCGCCCTTGAGATACAGCTCGTCGTTGTAGAAGGCCAGCGTACGGCTGACGAAATCGCGCTCGAACCCGGGGGTGTCATCGTGCATGGCCGCGATGTACATATCGGTCGGCTTGCCTTCGTAGACCACCGCAGCGGCGCTGAGCGGGGTGCCGCGCTTCCACTGCTTGGCAATGCGCGGGTAGCCGGAGCTGGTCATGCTGCCGGCACCGAAATCGGTGAAGACGTAGACGGTGTCCTGGTCGATCCAGCCCAGCCCGCCCTTGGATTCGGGACGGAAGAAGCCGTCCTTGACCCACTGCTTGCCGGCCAGATCGAACTCGCGGGTGACGTCGGCATCGGCGCCGCCGCGCGACAGCGCGATCAGGCAGCGCTGGTAATCCGGGCGCAGGCAGTCGGCGCCGTGCCAGACCCAGTTCTCGCCCTCGGCCTTGTTGAGCGCATCCAGGTCCAGCACCGTCTCCCACTTGGGCGAGGCCTTGCGGTACTCGTCCAGCGTGGTGCGCCGCCACAGGCCGCGCTCGTGCTGCTTGTCCTTCCAGAAGTTGTAATAGAACTCGCCGATCTTCTGCACGCCGGGAATCTTGGCGTCCGAGTCCAGCACCTCGCGGATGCTGGTTTCCATCTGCTTGAAGGCCGGCGTGGTGGCCAGGCGGGCTTCGGTCTTGGCGTTCTGGGCCTTGACCCAGTCCAGCGGCTTGGCGCCGGTGACATCTTCCAGCCAGGCGTGGGGGTCGTTGGACACGGCGGTTTCCTCTGCAGAGACGGCGCCAGCGGTGATCAGGCCGGCAACCAGGCAGATCGAGGCGAACTTGGGCATGTATTTTTCCGGAAAAACCAATGCCGGAAAACCTACCACAGCCCCTTGCCCGGCCTCCCCTGCCGAAGGTCAGGCCGCCCGCGCCGGTGTCGCTGTCCGCGAAGCGACACGCCGACGCTGCGCCTGCGGACCGCGCCGACGCGGCAAGGCCGGCCGCGAGCCCGGTCGGGTCAGCGTGGGCAGCGCGAAGCGGTGCAAGCTCCACCAGGCCAGCATCGGCATGCCTACCAGCCACAGCGGCAGCCAGCCGATCCACTCGCTGTGCCCACGCGCCGCCGGCCACACCAGCACCAGGGCAAGGCCAGCCAGGGCGATCTGCCGCACCGGGCGCAGCACACGCGGATCGGGACGTTCGGAACGAGAGGAAGAACGATGCGACATGGCGGCACTCCGTGGCAGAAGGAATCAGGACAGGCCGGCAGAATTGCCTGTGTCCATCTCACCGATTGCGACCTGGCCGGCGAAAGGTTGAGCCGTGCGGGGTCCGGCGCTGCGGGATGTGCTTTGGGGTGGGGATTGAGGATTGGGGAGCGAGGGCTGGGAGTGAGCCGCGCCGGCGTTCAACCCTCTGCAATACCGCCTTGCGCCGCACCGGCCGCGCCAGACCAACGTCCGTCGCGCTCCGACCAGCAACGATCTCCTGCCGATGACGCTGTCGCCGACGCCAGACCGGGCCGTTGACGCGAACTTGCCCCCTGCATGCGGTAGTGTGCTGCTCCTACTGCCCCTTTGTGATGTTGCGATGCGCCTGACCGTTACGATCGCCCTCGCTTTTCTGCTCGTCCTTGGCCTGCCTGTGGCACACGCCAAGGACACATCCACCGCCGAGCCGGCGATCGATCTGTCAAAGATCATGGGCACCTGGTACGTGATTGCGCGCATGCCCAATCCGGTCGAGCGCGGGCACGTCACCAGCCGCGACGAGTACACCCTGGACGAAGACGGCAAGGTGACGGTGCGCTATCTGTATCGCGATGGTTTCGGCGAGCCGGAAAAGGAAGTGAGCGCGCGCGCGTCGGTGGATGCGGAAAGCGGCAACCGCGACTGGCGAGTGTGGTTCTACAAGGTGATCCCGGCCAAGCAGCGCATCCTGGAAATCGCACCGGATGGCTCCTGGATGCTGATTTCCTACCCCGGCCGCGACCTGGCCTGGATCTTCTCGCGCAAGCCGGACATGAGCCGCGAGCAGTACCGCACGCTGGTCGATAAGATGCGCGACGACTATTCCATCTACACCGACAAAATCAAGCGCGTGCCGCAGCTGCGCGAGCAGGTGGATCGTCTGGGTTTTGAGGTGCCGAATAAGCGTTAGAGCCCATGAAAACATTGCCGCAATTGCTTCGAGGGATCGAAAACGTCGCCGACTTCGCAGAGATTGAAGTCGGCGACGCAAACACACGCGGCCTGTTCAACAACTATCCGTTGCACGTTGCGGCCGTTTGGGGCGACTGCGAAGCCATTCAATTGCTTGTGAGTGCAGGCGCTCGCATCAATCAGCGTGGCGAGCATGGGTTCACTCCGCTCATGGAGGCTGTCGCTCAAGATCACCAAGAGGCAGCGGCACTACTAATCTCATTGGGTGCAGAGCCTTTGCGCAACGACCATGGGCAGCTGCCGAGCGAATACGCACAAGTAGGCGGCAACAATCAATTAGCGGCCTATCTGGTGAAGCATGGGCTCTAACAATTCATTCAAACCGACGCGCCTGCGGCACGCGGCTTAATTCAGGCGTTAGGCCCGATGGAAAGACTCAGTGCTCACTTATGCTGACGGATCGCCAATCCAAGTCGGAGACTCGGTTCTGCTGGAGCATGGTCAGACTCCAGGCACCGTTGTGCTAGTCGTCCTCACGACCGCCGAGATGGAGAGCATTGGTGTCGAGGAGCCAGGCGTCATGCTGCTTTCCCCACCATTCGGACGCGTCTACCTGACAGAATGGTCCTTGCAAAATGAGCCTTTGCAGTTTGTTTCTCACGGACCGTCGGCCTAACAATTCATTCAAGCCGAACCCGCTTCGCAGGTCGGCTTAATTCAAGTGTTGGGCGTGATGGACCGCATCCCCACGCACAACGGCCCAACGGTCGGCCACGCTCAGTCGTAATTGCTCAGCGCCAGCGACAGCAGTGCCTTGGTCTGCTCGCGCAGCGAGACGGGTTCGACGATTTCCGCATCCGAGCCATAATGCAGCACGTCCATCAGTAGCTCGCGCGAATTGCTGTATGGCAATTTGAGTTCGTAGCGGCCGTCGGGCAGAAAGCGGCCCTGCTGCTTGGAATGCCAGTGTTCGTCGGCCACCCAGCGCGCGGCCTTGGCGCTGAACACGATGGTCGCCCAGCCCTTGGGCGCGCCCGAAAAAATGCCGTAGCTGGCGGCCAGTTGCTCATCCAGCTCGCTGTCGGGCACATCGCGCGGGGCGGTATCGAGCAGGCGCGCATGATTGATGCGGTCCACCGCAAAGCTGCGCACGCCATCGCGGCCATGGTCCCAGGCATCCAGGTACCAGTTGTCGCGGTAATGGGTGATGCGCTGCGGGGACACGGTGCGCTTGGTCGACTCGTCGGTAGAACGCGCGCGGTAATCGAAGCTCAGTTGCTTGCGCTCCAGCACACCGGAGGCCACGGTGCGGAAGCTGGCTTCGTCCAGCTTGCGGCCGCGATGGGGGATCACCCGCACCCGGTCCACCGGCCATTGCGAGACGCCGGCCTGCGCCGCCAGCAGCCCTTCGATGCGCTGCTGCAACGGCGCCAGCATCGAGGACAACACCCCGCCGCCGGTACGCGCGAGCAATTGCTGGGACGCCAGCAGGGCATGCAGTTCTTCCGAACTCAGCCACAGGCCGGGCAGCTCGAAGCGATCGCTTTCGCCGGACAGATAGCGAAAGCCCGATTCGCCGTCGCCTTCCACCGGCGCCATCAGCGCGTCGCGCAGAAACGCCAGGTCGCGATACACGGTGGCGCGGGAGCAGCTCAGCTCATCCTGCAGCCGCGCCACCGTGACCGGGTAGCGCGCCGACTTGAGCAGGCGATGCAGGGAGTTGATACGTTCATAGCGGTCCATGCCCCGATTATGTCCGGTTCTTCGTGCCGCGGGGTGAGCGTCGCTATGCACTCCCGTGCAGAACAAGGCCCGTCCGCGTTGGTCGGGTTGCGCTGGTTGCGAAGACGCCGCGCGCCAGGCCTGCGCGGTGCCCGCGACCGGACGCGACAGCACACCCCCCGGGGCCAGCGCCGGAACCGCCAATGAAGCGCGGCATTCACTTGGTTATGACGTGCCGCACAGTCCGTTATCATGAAATCGCTTTCACCCTCCCGCCCTGCCCTCAAGCGAGCTGCCCATGTCCCGCCGTGCCCCGTTGTCTGCCCTGCTGCCGTTGTTATTGATCACGCCTGCCGTCTGGGCCCAGGCAGTTGCACCGACGCCAGTGGACCCTGCAGCTGCGCTGATGCCCTCCCCTTGGGGCGGCAGTAGCGGCGAGCTGGGCTATGCTGCTGCCCATGGCAACAGCACCACCGATAGCCTCAATGGTCGCGTGCGCCTGCGCTACACCGATGGCGACTGGATCCACAGCCTGGATGCCACCGCGCTGCGTTCGAGCTCGGAGTACACCAATACCAACGACGACGGCAGTACCGAACGCGAGCGCCAGACCACCGCCGAGCGTTACACCGGCAGCGCCGGCAGCGCGTTGCAGTTGGGCGAGCACCGCCAGCTCACCGCCACCGGCCGCTACGAGCACGACGACTTCGCCACCTACGATCGGCTGGCCACCTTCGGTATCGGTTACGGCACGCGTCTGATCAACGCCGACCGGTTCTATCTGGACGCGCAGGTCGGCCCGGGTATCCGCCGCGCGCATAACAGCGACGAAGACCGCAACGAGACCGGCCTGATCGGGCGCGGCCTGTTCGACCTCAAGTACACCGTCACCGACAACACCGATCTGATCAACACGCTGCTGGTGGAATCGGGCGAGTACAACACCTACGCGCAGAACGATTTTGGCGTGCAGGTGAGCATGAACTCGCACTTCGCGTTGAAGGCCGCATGGCAGATGCGTCACAACAGCGATGTCAGCGACGGCGACAAGAAGACCGACACGCTGACCACGGTAAACCTGGTTTACACGTTCAAGTAAGCGATTGGGCGGTTGTGGGGCGGGATTGGTAGCGGGGGCGGGTTATCGGTAATGCCCTCGCGGCCTAGGCCGCTCCTACGATGCAGCGGCTGCTGGCGATTACGCAATTGGGCCCTCATAGGAGCGGACCTGGCCGCGACGGGGCTTCCTCGGTAACGCCCTCGCGGCCTGGGCCGCTCCTACAGTGAGTGGCGGCTGCCGGCGATTACGCAATTGCGCTCTCGTAGGAGCGGACCTGGCCGCGACAGGGCTTTCCCGGTAATGCCCTCGCGGCCTGGGCCGCTCCTACAGTGAGTGGCGGCTGCTGGCGACTACGCAACTGCGCTCTCGTAGGAGCGGACCTGGCCGCGACGGGGCTTCCTCGGTAACGCCCTCGCGGCCTGGGCCGCTCCTACGATGCGGCGGCGGATCGGCGTTACAGCTCGGCCAATAGCTGTGCGGCGCCCTTGTCGAACAACCCTTGTGCAACGCGGCGACCTAATTCTTCGGTGTCGTCGGGGCTGCCGTGCGCATCGGCATGGATCAGGCGGCCATCGCTGGCGCTGCCGACCATGCCCTGCAGGTACAGGCTCTCGCCTTCCCAGGTGGCGAACGCGGCCACCGGTACGTGGCAGCTGCCGTGCAGCGCGCGATTCATCGCCCGCTCGGCTTCCACGCAGACGCGGGTGGCGGGCGCATCCAGCACGGCCAGCAACGCGTGGATGCGCGCATCGTCGCCACGGCATTCCACTGCTACCGCGCCCTGTGCCGGTGCCGGCAACCACTCCGGCGCGTCCAGCCGCGCACTGATGCGCGCGTCAAAACCCAGCCGCTGCAGGCCGGCGCAGGCCAGCACGATGGCGTCGTAGCCGCCGTTGTCGAGTTTGGCCAGACGCGTGTTGACGTTGCCGCGCAGGTCGATCAGCTCCAGATCCGGGCGCGCGGCACGCAACTGCGCCTGACGCCGCAACGACGAGGTGCCCACCCGCGCGCCCAGCGGCAGCGCCTGCAGGCTGGCGTAGAGATTGGACACCAGCGCATCGGCCGGGTCGCCGCGGCCCAGGATCGCCGGCAGCACGAACGGATCGTCCAGTTCCATCGGCACGTCCTTGAGCGAATGCACCGCGCAATCGGCCTCGCCGCGCAGCATGGCCAGCTCCAGTTCCTTCAGAAACAGGCCTTTGCCGCCGATTGCCGCCAGCGAGCGGTCCAGCACTTCGTCGCCGCGAGTGCTCATCGGCACCAGCACGACCTCCAGGCCGGGATGGTGCTGGCGCAGCACGGCGGCGACGTGTTCGCTCTGCCAAAGGGCGAGCGGGCTCTTACGGGTAGCGATGCGGAGCGTGGTCATCCGGCCATTATCGCGGACCGGACCGGTAACTCATACATGACGCAGTTGATCGCGCAGGCTGGCCACGCAACGCCGGCTCACTTCCAGGGTCTGCGGCACGTTGCGCAGCACGGCGTGCACCTGGCCATCGCCGCTACGGCGCAGCTCCACCAGCTCGTCGCGGGCGACCAGGCAATTGCGATGGATGCGCACCAGGCGGTCGGCGAATTCGTCTTCCAGCGATTTCAGCGACTCTTCGATCAAGTCCTCGCCACGGGTGTGGTGGACGATGACGTACTTCTCTTCGGCCTGCAGATAGCGGATATCGCCGATGGCGATCAGCCGCAGACTGCCACGCAGGCGCGCGCACAGATGGGTGCGCAATGGCCGCGGTGCGGCGCCGGGTGCGCGCCCGGCCAGGAACGTGGCCACTTTTTCCAAGGCGGAGGCCAGGCGTTCCGGGCGCACCGGTTTCATCAGGTAATCCAGCGCGGCGGCGTCGAAGGCGGACAAGGCATGCTGGTCGTAGGCGGTGCAGAACACCACCGCCGGTGGCGGCTGGCTCTGGCGTAGCAGCCGCGCGGTTTCCAGGCCGTCGACGCCGGGCATGGCGATATCCAGCAACACCAGATCCGGGTGCAGGTGTTCGCACTGCTGCAGCACCTGCTGGCCGTTTTCGGCCTCGCCGATCACCTCGACCTGCGGATGCTCGCCCAGCAGCATGCGCAGGCGCTCGCGCGCCAGTGGCTCGTCATCAGCGATCAGCACCCGCACTTGCGTGGCCGTCATGGACATCCCCCTCGCTGCAGTAACTCCCCGTCACGGCAGCGGCAATGTGATCTCGCAGGCATAGTAGCCTTCAGCCCAGCTGGCCGCCATCCGTGCTCCGGCACCGAACTGAAACGCCAGCCGGTGCGAGATGCTGGCTTGCGCATGCCCGGCGCCGGCAAGCAGCGGCAACTGGGTTCCGGGTTGCGGAGCCGGGTTGACGATGCGGATCTGCAACTGGCTGCCGCGCTGACGCAGCGACAGATACAGCGTGCCGCCCTCGGGCATCCGCGAGACCCCGTGCAGCACCGCGTTTTCGACCAGCGGCTGCAGCACCAGGCGCGGCATCGGCAGCTCCCACGGCAACGGCTCCTGCCGGTGCCAGCGCACCTGCAGGCGCTCGCCCAGGCGCAAGGACTCGATGGCCAGATAGCGCTCGGCCAGCTCGCATTCGGCACGCAGGGTGGAGAGGCCTTCGCCGGCGCCGAGCGCGGCGCGAAACAGATCCGACAGATCCAGCACCGCCTGCTCGGCCACCACCGGGTCGCGCCGCAGCAGGCTGGCAATCAGATTCATGCTGTTGAAGAGAAAGTGCGGGCGGATGCGTGCCTGCAAGGCATCGGCCTCGGCACGCGCGTTGGCCTGCACCTGCGCTTCCCAGCGGTCGCTGACGTAGAAATAGCGCAGCGCCAGCGCGGTGATCAGCACCACCGTGGCCGCACTGCCCAGGGTGAAGCGCCAGAAGCCGACCAATGGGCCAAGCGGCGCCTGCTCCAGCACGGCATACAGCGCGTGCACGATGCCGGCGCCCAGCATCGCCACCAGCGCGGCGATCAGCAGCGCGGCCAGCCCACCCAGCTTGGGCGGCAACCGCGACAGCCCCGGCCGCAGCACGCACAGCAACACGGTGACCGCCAGCGCCAGCCACAGCGCCAGGCCGCTGGCCGAGACGAAGCGCGACAAGGTGAGGCTGCGCGCGGCGCCGGCATCGGGCACCAGGGTCACCACCAGCACCACCAGCTCGGCCAAGCCCAGCATGGCGCCCAATCGCGGTAGCCGGCACAGGTCCGGCATCCAGGTGATCTGCGGGGCGCTGGTGGCCATGGGCTCAGGCGGCGGTGAAGCGCGCCTGCATCCAGTTGCGCAGCGCTTCGATTTCTTCCAGACAGACCTGATGGCCCATCGGGTAGGTCTGCCATTCCAGGGCGAAGCCGAGCGTGCGCAGGGCCTGCATGCTGGCCTGGCCGGCGGCGAACGGCACCACCGGGTCGGCGCTGCCATGCGCCATGAACACCGGTTGGCGGATGGCGGCCGGCTGCAACTGGCTGGCGGCCGCCGCCGGGTCCGGCAGGTAGGTCGACAGCGCGATCAACCCGGCCAGCGGCACGCTGCGCTGCAGGCCCACGGCCAATGTCACCGCTCCGCCTTGCGAGAAGCCGGCCAGCAGGATGCGCTCGGGCGGCGTGCCGCGCGCCTGCTCATGGGCGATCAGGGCTTCGACCTGGGCGACCGATTCGGCGATGCCGACCTTGTCGGCACGGCTGGCGAAATCCATGCCGACGATGTCGTACCAGCCGCGCATGCGCACGCCGTTGTTGATGGTGATCGGGCGGATCGGCGCATGCGGGAACACGAAGCGCAGCGCCGGCCACTGCGGGCGCACCAGTTCCGGCACCATCGGCGCGAAGTCGCTGCCATCGGCGCCCAGGCCATGCAACCACAGCACGGTCCACTGCGGGTTGGGTCCGGTCTCGCGTTCGATCACTTCCAGCATCATCCAGCTCCGCTTGGGGGCCGGGCATTATGCCTTGCGCACCGGCCCTGCCCCGATCACGTGGGCTCGAACGCGCCGGTCACCCGGAGCGCGTGCGGCGATTTGCCGTCGCGCAGTGGCCATGTGCTGCGCGCGGGCCGCGCCCTTCGGCAATGCAGACGCTGCCGGTGTAGCACCGGTAACGGCGACACAGCGTGGCCGGCGCGCAGCGGCGCAGCACGCTGGGTCCAATCGGGCCAGCAGGCCCAGCCGCTCAGATCAGCGAAGGTTCCAGCGCGGCGGCGCGGCGCAGTTCGGACGCACGCACCAGCACCTTGGGCGGGTCGAGCTCTTCGGGGATGCAGAAGATGCCGGCACGTCGCAGCGCCAGACCGCTGCGACGCAGCGAGGTCAGCGCCACCACCGGGATCGACACCGCCATGCCCACGATCACCGGCCCCATCCAGGCCGCCAGCGACGGCGAGACGGTGTACGCCACCGCTCCCATGAACAAGCCGAACACAGTCAGCCCGCCGTAGCTGCGCAACAGCGCCGGCCACGACAGCTTGCCGTCGTCGCGCACCTGCGCATCCCAACCGGAGTCCTTGCCGGCCAGCACTTCGAACACGCCGCGCGACTGCAGGTACATCACCACCGGCGCCATCAGCGCGGCCAGCACAGTTTCCAGCAGGATGCTCAGCAGCGCGCGAATGGCGCCGCCGCAGGCCTTCATCTCGCGTGGGTTGAGCAGCAGTGCGATGTAGCCGAGCAGCTTGGGCGCGAGCAGCACGAACATGGTGCAGATGAAGATCCAGATCGCATTGCCCTGGCTGCTGCCGTGCCAGTAGCGCGCAGGCGAGAACGGCAGGTCGCCGGCCAGGTCGATGCCGCCGCCGGCCAGCGGAATCCCGATGCCGATCAGCATCAGCAGGCCCCACATCGGCGCGGTGAAGTAATGGCCGATGCCGATCAGCATGTGCATGCGGCTGATCCAGTGCAGGCCCTTGGCGCTCACCACTTTGGCGTGCTGCAGGTTGCCCTGGCACCAGCGGCGGTCGCGGATCAACAGGTCGGTGAGCGTGGGCGGGCCTTCTTCGTAGCTGCCCTGCAGGTACGGCACCATGTGCATGGCCCAGCCGCCGCGTCGCATCAGCGCCGCTTCCACAAAGTCGTGGCTGAGCACGTGCCCGCCGAACGGCTTGCGCCCGCGCAACGACGGCAGGCCGGCGTGATCGGCAAACGCCTGGGTGCGGATGATGGCGTTATGGCCCCAGTAATTGCTTTCGGCGCCATGCCACCAGGCCACGCCGAAGGCGATGATCGGCCCATACACACGGCCGCCGAACTGCTGCATGCGCGCAAACAGCGTCTGCCCGTTGACCACGGCCGGCAGGGTCTGGATCAGGCCCACGTCCGGGTTGTTTTCCATGCCGGCGACCAGCCGCACGATGGTGTCGCCGGTCATGACGCTATCGGCGTCCAGGATCAGCATCTGCGGGTAGCTGCCGCCGAAGCGGCGCACCCAGTCGGCCACATTGCCGGCCTTGCGCGCGGCATTGTCGGCGCGGCGGCGGTAGAAGATGCGGCCATGTCCGTCGACGCGGTCGCACAGCTCGTTGTAGACCAGTTCTTCGGCACGCCCGATGTGATCGCGGGTGGTGTCGCTGAGCACGAAGAAGTCGAAGTGCTCCAGCTGGCCGGTTTCGGCCACCGATTCGTAGATCGCCTGCAGGCCGGCCAGCAGGCGGCGCGGGTCTTCGTTGTAGGTTGGCATCAACAACGCGGTACGCGAGCGCAGCGTGGGCAGCGGTTGCTCGGGGTCGATGCCGAGCTTGCGCCCGGCACGCGCCACCACGGTGATGAAACCAGCCACGGCGCTGGCGAAGGACATCGCGATCCATGCGAACAGCAACACGAACAGGCCAAGCAGGCAGCCTTCCAGCACGCTGACGCCGTCGGGCCACAGCACGCTGAGCATCACCCACACCGCGATGGAGGTAGTGACGAAGGTGCCGCCGATCAAATAGAAACGGCGCACGCCGATGCCGACCGGCGAGGTGCGCTGATGGCGCACCTGCAGGCTGCCTTCGCGCAGGCTCTGTTCGGGCATCGCCAACGGCGCTTCCGGTGGCAGCGTGGGCTGGCCGGCGTCGAGGGCGGATAAGGGGGGGATTGCAGTTGGTGCAGGGGGAAGGGTCACGGTGCCGTCCATCAAGGCTGCCTGTCGCACGCGTGCGACAGTGCGGTCTGCAGCGGGAGATCCATCCCCGCCACGCGTAGCGAGCGTACAAAGCGCGTCGCACGGGCAAGGTGCCCGGCGGCGTGCGACCAGGTCGCGGTATTGGCAGCTATGAAACCACTCCGATGCACAAACTCTCCTGGCGGCGACGCAACGTCGCGGCTCATCCTAAAGAATCGACCGTTAAAGGAAACGAAGGCCATCGTGCAGTCTTCGCCCCTCCCGACGAAGACCGCGCGGCAGACTACGCGGTAACGACCGAACGCAACCCCAACAGATTGCAGCCTGGGGCGCGTGCTGTCACGGCCTGCAAATCACGCAATGACCGCTATCGATGCAAGCGTTGTGCCATCCGTGGCACACAGCAGTGCAACCGGTTGCAGGATGTCGGGCGTGCCGGAAACGCGATGAAGCGGACTATCGAAGTGACGTGCTGCGCAGATCATGCCGCGTGGCGCGATCTCGCTTTGAGCTGTATGGCACCGGCGCGGCGGTTGTTCGGCCGCTCTTACGGCTTGCGCTGGAGCCATGACGCGCAGTGCGCTGCGACGATGCTGCGTATCCAATCTCGCGCTGCGCTGCGGCCTGCCCCACGCCAGGTATCGCGTGCGACAAATTCACCGCAGCGCGGTCTTCTGCGTGCCGCGTGAAAGACGACTGCGGCAAGGATGGGAGCGGCGATGCTTGGTCGCACGCTCCTGCCCCGCCCCGTCAACATGGCTTACTTGCGCGCGGTCTCGCTGGCATCACGGGTGGCGCGGAATTCCGAGTCGCTGCTCCAGTTCGGCCACTGGCGCGAATCGGCCAACTGCTGGCCCAGCGTGTACAGCAGGCCCAGATCGCGCGCGGCACCGGCGAAGGTCCAATCCGGCTTCCACTCATCGCCTTGCTGGTGATAGCGCTTGGCGGTGTAGTCGTCCGATGCCGCCTTGCCTGCGGCAATGCCGCCCACTTCCCAATCCTGCCCGGCCGCATACGACAGCGCCGGCACACCACGCTTGGCGAAGGAGAAATGATCGGAGCGGAAGAAATAGCCCGCCTGCGGCTTGGGGTCGGGCGTGTAGCGCAGCTTGGATTGCGCCGCCACGGTCTTGAGCTGATCGAGCAACTCGAGTTTTGCGGTACCGTAGATGCCGAAATCGCGCGAAGGCACGAACGGGTTCATGCCGTCCATGTTGATCACCGCCACCGTGGTGTCCAGCGGATACAACGGTTTGGAGGCGTAGAACTCCGAGCCCAGCAAGCCCTTTTCTTCGGCAGTGACGGCCAGAAACACCACCGAGCGCTCCGGCTTGGGTCCGCTGGCAAAACCGCGCGCCAGTTCCAGCAACGCCGCGGTGCCGCTGGCGTTATCCAGCGCGCCGTTGAAGATGGTGTCGCCACGCGCGTCCGGCTTGCCCACGCCGATATGGTCCCAATGCGCGCTGTAGATCAGCGTCTCGTCGGGACGTTTGCTGCCTTCCAGGCGTGCCACCACGTTGTGCGAGGTGATCACGTCGGACTTGACCTGGTAGCTGGCGCTCAGGCCCTGGCCCTTGAGCTCGACCGGCTTGAAGCCGCGGGTCTGCGCCTGCTTCTTCAACGCATCGAAATCCAGCCCGGCGCGCTTGAACATCGCGGCGGCCAGATCGCGCTGGATCCAGCCTTCCACGGTGGGATGCGCGGCGCGCGGGTTGTCGCGCACCACGTCGAACATGGTGTTGGTATTGGAGCTGGCTACGGTGTCCCAGCCATAGGAGGCCGGCGCGGTTTCGTGCACCACCAGCACACCCAGCGCGCCCTGCCGTGCGCCCTCTTCGTACTTGTAGGTCCAGCGGCCGTAATAGGTCATGCCGGCGCCATCGAAGGCGCCCTTGCCGGTTTCGAAGTCGGGGTCGTTGATCAGTACCACCGCGATCTTGCCCTTCAGATCCACGCCCTTGAAGTCGTCCCAATCGCGCTCCGGCGCCTTGACGCCATAGCCGACGAACACCAGCGGCGCGTTGGCGATGTCGACCTTGGACGAACCATCCAGCGCAGCGCGGATAGCGATCTCCTTGCCTTGCGTCAGCGCCTGCGGCTTGCCGGCATTGGCCAGCGCAAGCGTCGGTGCACCGACGATATCGGCGCGGCGCAACGGCACCGCCTGGGTCCACAGGCGCTTGCCATCTTTGAGATCGCCGCCAGGCTGCAGGCCCGCGTCGGCAAATTGCTTGCTCAGGTAGGCGATGGTTTTTTCTTCGCCGGCAGTGGCCGGGCCGCGGCCTTCGTAGGCATCGGAGGCCAGCTCCTTGACGTCGCGCGAGATGCGCGCGCCATCGAACGTCGGCGCCTGCGCCATCACTGCGGTCGAGACCGCCATTGCCAAAAGTCCCACGGCAAGTCGCTTCATTGCATACCCCAGATATCAGACAGCCCTGGAGTGTAGCCACCCGCGCGTGCAAGCGGCGGCATGCCGCGGGATTGGCGCCTGCGATGGCCGCGCTGCGCCGGACCGGCTGTCGGCACGTCGACACGCGGTAGGACGAGGGCGATGCGCGCGCTTAAAACAGGTCCACGCTGCCGGTCTGTTGCATGGTCTGCAGCAATTGCCCGCTGGCGATCAGCTCGGCGTACACCACGGCGCGATTGCGGCCGTGCTGCTTGGCCCAATACAGCGCCTTGTCCGCTTCGTCCAGCTGCTGGCTGATCAAGCGGCCGTGCGTCAGCTCCACGATGCCGGTGCTGAGCGTGACCTGCCCGACCTGCGGGAACACATGCTCGGCAACGGCAAGACGAAACCGCTCGAACAGGCTGATCGCAACATCGCGCTCCACGCCACGCAGCACGATCACGAATTCTTCGCCGCCGAAGCGGAACAGCAGATCGTCCTGACGGAACGCGCGCTGCATCAATTGCGCGACCAGCAACAGCACTTCGTCGCCATACAGATGACCGAACGTGTCGTTGACACGCTTGAAATGATCGATATCCACGATGCCCAGCCAGACGCTTTCGTTTGCCGGCGTCTCTGCCCCGCCTGCGAACAGCCGCAGGATCACATCGTCGAAGGTCTTGCGATTGCGCAGGCCGGTCAACGCGTCGCGCTGCGCATCGTCGAGCAGGCTGCGGTAATTCTGGAAGAAGCGTGCAAAGCCCTGCAGCATCGCCTGTTCGGCGGCACCGGGCGCGCGTGCACCGCCCACCCGCAGGCAGGTGCGGATACCGCGCGCTTCCATCATCGGATAGACCAATAGCGCCTGGCCATCCTGGTGCAGGTGCACCACATCGCCGGGGCCATGCACGTCGACCAGCTGGGCGCGCATCTGCGCATCCTTGAGCTCAGCCACCGTCAACGACAAGCGGCCGTCGTCGTGCAGGCGGGTTTCGGCCATGGTGCGGCCATCCGGGGCGATGCGCAGCAGCGACAGCTCTTCGGCGGTGCAGAGCTCGCGCATGGTGCGCAACAGGCTCAGATCGAGCAGATCGGCATCGCGGATGGCGGTCATGTCCACCATCCGTTCCAGCAACGGCGTGGCGCTCATTGGCGGCTCGGCCGGTACGCAGATGCAGACGCAGGCCCGCCTTGCCGGACACGGCGGGCTGGCGGACAACTGGAGTGGCAATGCGCAGGCTTCACGACAACGACCGGCAATCAGGATGCCGGTTCATCGGCGCCCCACCCGCAAACTTGAGGTCGGCGGCCGCCAAGGCTCAGCGCGCGGCCAGCCGCCGCCTGGCAGCGGACACGCCCGCCCGCGACACCGCTGGGGGCGGCTGCCCTGGAATGCTCAGGGCAGCGCGGATTCCAGCGCGTCTTCGCCCAGCGCATGCCGTTGCATCAGCCGGCGGCTGCCGGCATTCAGGCCCTTGACCTGTACGTCCAGGTCGTGATGCCGCAGCCGCTGCACCACCTTGTCCAACGCCGCCACGGCGGTGATGTCCCAGAAATGCGCGCGGCTCACGTCGATCACCACGCCGCGGCCAGGCACCTCGCGCGCGTCGAAGGCGTCGATGAACACATCGGCCGAGGCGAAGAACACCTGCCCGCGCACGTTGTAGGTGCGCACGCCATCTGCGCCATCGCTGTGCGCGATCTGCAGCAGCCCGGCCACCTTGAAGGTAAAGAACACCCCGCTCAGCACCACGCCCACCGCTACGCCGGCAGCCAGATTGTGGGTAGCCAGGGTCACCGCCACGGTAGCCAACATCACCACGCTGGAGGTACGCGGATGGGTGACCACGGTGCGCAGCGAACGCCAGTCGAAGGTCTCGGCCGACACCATCACCATGATCGCCACCAATGCCACCACCGGCACCTGCGATA
The DNA here is from genome assembly GCF_035012785.1 of Xanthomonas sp. WHRI 8932A. Lineage (NCBI taxonomy): Bacteria > Pseudomonadati > Pseudomonadota > Gammaproteobacteria > Lysobacterales > Lysobacteraceae > Xanthomonas > Xanthomonas sp. WHRI 8932A. The sequence goes on along the minus strand of NZ_JAYGQQ010000002.1, from coordinate 337,387 downwards.
CCCACGGCTTGAGCAACACCATCAGGATCAGCAGAAACACGCCGGCGAACAACGTCGACAGCCGGCCACGGCCGCCGTACTTCACGTTGCCAACGGTCTGGCCGATCATGCCGCAGCCGGCAATGCCGCCGAACAGGCTGGCGGCCGTATTGGCGATGCCCAGCCCGGTGCACTCGCGGTTCTTGTTGCTGGGGGTATCGGTGAGTTCGTCGACCACCCGCGCGGTCATCATCGATTCGAGCAGACCCACCATGGCGATGGCCAACGCCGGCAACGCGATGATGCGCAGGGTTTCCAACGTCATCGGCACGGCCGGCCATTGCAGGAAGGGCAGCGCATTGGGCAGCTTGCCCAGATCGGCCACGGTCTTCAGCGGCAGGTGCAGGGCGCTGCCGGCGATGGTCAGCAGCAGGATGCACAACAGCGGCGAGGGAATCGCCGACAGGCCGGGCACGCGCAAGCGCGGCAGCCCGTAGATGATCGCCAGGCCAACACCGAGCATCACCCAGCTGGTGAGGTTGGCGCCCAGCAGATGCGGCAGCTGTGCGGCGAAGATCAGCACCGCCAGCGCATTGACAAACCCGGTGCGCACCGAGCTGCTGACAAAACGCATCAGCACGCCTAAGCGCAGCAGCCCGAACAGGATTTGCACCGCTCCGGCCAGCAGCCCGGCCGCCAACAGATACGGCAGCCCGTGTGCCGCCACCAGCGGTGCGGCCACCAGCGCTACCGATCCGGCCGCGGCAGAAATCATCGCCGGGCGTCCACCGCAAAATGCAATCACGATACCGATAACGAAGGACGCGAACAGGCCGACTTGCGGGTCGACGCCCGCCACGAAGGCGAACGCAATCACTTCGGGAATCAGGGCAAATGTTGCGACCGCACCGGCCATCAGTTCGCGCGCAGGTGAAGCGCGCCATTGCGCCAGTTCGGCACGCAGGAAAGACATTGGGGGACACTCCGGGGACAAAAAGGACAGCCTGCGGACAGTGCGCAGCGACGATAGTGTGCGGGAAAGCGACCGCGCCCGCAGCCCACCTGTGATCTGTGCGCCAATGCGCCTTTCTGTGGCTGCGATCACGCCGCGCGACGCGGACGCAGACCAAGATGCCCCCCTCACCGCGCTCGGGTGTCGAGTTCGGTTATCTAGGGAGATCACCATGTCCATTTTCAGGACCGCAAGTACGCTCGCACTGGCCACCGCGCTGGCCTTGGCCGCCGCCCCGGCGTTCAGCTATTCCATCAGCAACAACCGGGTTGTCGACGACAGCGGCAAGGTGGTGCAGCTCAAGGGCGTCAACGTGTTTGGCTTCGAAACCGGCAACCATGTCATGCATGGCCTGTGGGCGCGCAACTGGAAAGAGATGATCAATCAGATGCAAGGCCTGGGCTTCAATGCCGTGCGCCTGCCGTTCTGCCCGGCCACGCTGCGCAGCGACACCATGCCGACCAGCATCGATTACAGCCGCAACGCCGACCTGCAGGGCCTGACCTCGCTGCAGATCCTCGACAAGGTGATCAACGAATTCAACGCGCGCGGCATGTACGTGCTGCTGGATCACCACACCCCCGATTGCGCCGGCATTTCCGAGCTCTGGTACACCGGCTCCTACACCGAAGCGCAGTGGCTGGCCGATCTGCGCTTTGTGGCCAACCGCTACAAGAACGTGCCGTACGTGCTCGGACTGGATCTGAAGAACGAGCCGCATGGCGCCGCCACCTGGGGCACCGGCAACGCCGCTACCGACTGGAACAAGGCCGCCGAGCGCGGTTCGGCCGCCGTGCTGGCAGTGGCGCCGAAGTGGATCATCGCGGTGGAAGGCATCACCGATAACCCGGTGTGCTCGACCAACGGCGGCATCTACTGGGGCGGCAACCTGCAGCCGCTGGCCTGCACCCCGTTGAACATTCCGGCCAACCGTCTGCTGCTGGCACCGCATGTGTACGGCCCGGACGTCTATGTGCAGTCGTACTTCAACGACAGCAACTTCCCCAACAACATGCCGGCCATCTGGGACCGTCATTTCGGCCAGTTTGCCGGCAAGTACGCGCTGCTGCTGGGCGAGTTCGGCGGCAAGTACGGCGAAGGCGATGCGCGCGACAAGGTGTGGCAGGACGCGCTGGTGAAGTACCTGCGCAGCAAGGGCATCAACGAAGGCTTCTACTGGTCGTGGAACCCCAACAGCGGCGATACCGGCGGCATCCTGCGCGACGACTGGACCACGGTGCGCCAGGACAAGATGACGCTGCTGCGCACGTTGTGGGGCACCGTGGGCAGCACCACGCCGACGCCTACACCAACCCCAACGCCCACGCCCACTCCGACACCCACTCCGACACCCACTCCGACTCCTACGCCCACGCCGACCCCGGGCACTGGCACTGGCACCTTCAGCACCAAGGTCATCGTGGACAGCAGCTGGAGCGGCGGCGCGTGCAACCGCGTGCAGGTCACCAACACCGGTACCGGCAGCGGCACCTGGTCGGTGACGGTGCCGGTGACCGGCACGGTCAACAACGCCTGGAATGTGGTGTGGTCGCAGAGCGGCAGCACCCTGCGCGCAAGCGGTGTGGATTTCAACCGCACGCTGGCCGCCGGTGCAACGGCCGAGTTCGGCTTCTGCGCAGCAAGCTGATGTGAAAGGCGGCCGCGCGTTGCGTGGCCGCCGTCGTATCGCGCGACGGTCCGCCTGGATGTTCAGGAGATTGCGATACGCCGCGACATGTCGACCAAGCAAGTTGATCGACATGTGGTGCCTGCGATCTGTCTAAAGACAGCAGGCCTTTGGTAGGAGCGCACCTGGGCGCGATGAGGCCTTATCGGTAACGCCGCATCGCGCCCAGGTGCGCTCCTACGTTGCATGGGCGCTGCGGTTTTTATAAGCAGACGCTGCCGCAATCAGTATTCAACCCGCATGTGAATCAGCCGTTATCCATGACATAGCGCCCTGCGCGGCGCGTTCTGGATGCTGTTGCCATGCCCGTTGTCTCCCTGTTGCGTCGCCATGTTGCCAATCTCCCGCTGACCCGCAAGTTCGTCCTGTTGTGCACACTGTTGACGGTGGGCGTGATCCTACTGGCCGTTGCCGCGGCGCGCCTGCAATATCTGGATCTGGTCGAGGCGCGCAAACTCAGCGTCAGGACCGAGGTCGAGATGGGCCTCACCGTGATGCAGCATTACGCCGACAAGGTCAAAGCCGGCGAGCTGACCGCAGATCAGGCAAAAGAAGCGGCACGCACGACGCTGGCCGACATGCGCACCAACGATGGCGTGGATTACTTTTTCATCGTCGACCCGCAGATGCGCATCCTGATGCATCCCAAGCGCCCGGTCGGCACCGACATGTCCGATTACAAGAGCGATGCAGGGCAGTATGTGTATCGCGACATCAAGACCGCCATCGACAGCGGCGATGGCTTCAGCTATTACGACGCGCCCAAGCCGGGCAAGAAAGAACAACTGCCCAAGATCAGCTATGCCAAGACATTTCCGGCCTGGAACTGGGTGCTGGTGATGGGCGTGTACGCCGAAGACATCCAGGTGCAGGCGTGGGGCTTTACGCGGACGCTGACCTTGATCGGCGGCGCCCTGGTGGCGATGGTGATCGGCCTGTGCTGGTTGATCGCCTCGGCGATGGCCGCACCGTTGCGTGCCGCTTCACGCACCGCCGAGGCGATTGCCTCCGGCCGCTTCGACAACGACATCCGGGTGGAATCGCGCGATGAAACCGGGCAGTTGATGCACAGCATGCAGCAGATGCAGAACCAGCTGCAGCGCTTCAACGGCGAGATGCAGACCATGATCCGCCTGCAGCAGGGCGAGAACATCGCGCACCGCATCCCGGAGGATTTCCCCGGCGACTACGGCAGCCTGGCGCATGGCGTGAACACGGTGGTGTTCGAACATCTGGACGCCATCAACGAGGCGATGGATGTGATGAGCGAATACGGCCGTGGCGATCTGCGCCGCGACATGCGCCGCCTGCCCGGCCAGCGCGCGGCATTGCACGAAGCGCTGGATACGGTGAAGAGCAATCTGTCGGCGATCAACAGCGACATCGCACGTCTGGCCGACGCCGCCGCGCGTGGCGATTTTTCCGCACGCGGCGAGCAGTCGCGCTATCAGTTTGCGTTTGCGGAAATGGTGCAGGCCTTGAACCGTCTGATGCAGCAGGCCGATGCCGGTCTGGACGATGTGGGCCGCATCATGGCCGCCATTGCCGACGGCGATCTGTCGCAGCGGGTGGAATCGCATTACGAAGGTGCCTTTGGCCGCTTGGCCGATGCCGCCAACCGCACCGCGATCCAGCTCACCAGCATCGTGCAAGGCATCCAACATTCGGCCGAGATGATCAATACCGCGGCCGGCGAAATCGCCAGCGGCAACACCGACCTGTCCACGCGCACCGAACATCAGGCCGCAAACCTGGAAGAAACCGCAGCATCGATGGAAGAATTGACCTCTACCGTGCGCCAGAATGCAGACAACGCGCGCCAGGCCAATCAACTGGTCAAGGGCACCGGCGATGTCGCCGAAAGCGGCGGCCGCGTGGTGCAGCAAGTGGTCACCACCATGCAGGCGATCACGCAATCGTCGGCACGCATTTCCGACATCATTGGCGTCATCGATGGCATCGCCTTCCAGACCAATATCCTGGCCTTGAATGCGGCGGTGGAAGCGGCGCGCGCCGGCGAACAAGGCCGCGGCTTTGCGGTGGTCGCAACCGAGGTCCGTGCCTTGGCGCAGCGCTCGGCCGGTGCGGCCAAGGAAATCAAACAGCTGATTTCCGACTCGGTGGAAAAGGTGGAGCAAGGCTCGGCGCTGGTGCAGCAGGCCGGCAGCACCATGACCGAGGTGGTCAGTTCGGTGAAGCGCGTGACCGAGATCATGGCCGAGATCACCGCCGCCAGCACCGAGCAGAGCGCCGGGATCGAACAGGTCAGCACCACGGTGATGCAGCTGGATGAGATGACCCAGCAGAACGCAGCGCTGGTGGAAGAAGCCACTGCGGCGGCGCGCAGCCTGGAAGATCAGGCAGCGGACCTGACGCGCGCGGTGGCCGTGTTCCAACTGGCACCGGCGCAGCCTGCGTCGATGCAGCGCCACGGCGTCGGGCAAGCGGCGTAGCAAACGGAATAGCGTGTGCGGGTGCGCTTCGCGCAACGCACCCTCATCCGCCCTTCGGGCACCTTCTCCCGAGGGGCGAAGGAACAGCGCAACACGCTTCGCTGTTCAAGCCCCTCTCCCACCGGGAGAGGGGTTGGGGTGAGGGTGCCCCATCGGCCGATATACGTCGACAAACAAAGATGCGCATTGCCAATCAGCACACGTGCATCATCAACCCAGAGGTCGATACATGTCACATCATCAGATGGGCATCGGCACTCAATGAATCAACTCCGGCGCATTCTGCGTCAATGCAGCGCTACCGCGTCGAACAGGCTGCCTAGCGATGCAGCGCTATCACTTCGATTAGCCGAATGATGATGCGACACCACCGCCTGGAGCAGGCCGCGTGGTAATGCAATGCCACTACGTCAAGCAAGCCGCGTAGTAAGCGGGATGGCTTGCGGTTGCGCTTCGCTGACGCCCCCTCACTCGCCCTTCGGGCACCTTCTCTCGAGGGGAGAAGGAACAGCGCAACACGCTTCGCTGTTCAAGCCCCTCTCCCACAGGGAGAGGGGTTGGGGTGAGGGTGCCACATCGGTCGATAAAGGAACCGCGGTTGCCGTTTACCTCAACGCGCAGCCTCGCGGCCGTTCATCGCTGCATCCTTGCTGAAGCGCGCATTCTTTGCGGCATACATCGCTTTGTCTGCGGCATGCATCAGGCTTGCCGCCTCAACCTGGTCGCCGTGCTGCCAGGCGATGCCGATGCTGGGTTGGATCGGTAGCCGCTGCTCGCCGAACAGGGCGCCAGCGGACGCTGCGTGGCGGATGCGCTCGGCAACCCGGGCGCAGTCGGCATCGGGCGTCTGCAGATTGTCCAGCAACACCACGAATTCGTCGCCGGCCAGACGCGCCACCAGGTAACGGCCTTCCACCGCGCGCTGCAGGCAATGGCCGAATTCCACCAGCACCGCATCGCCGGCGCGGTGGCCGTAGGTGTCGTTAATGCGTTTGAAGCCATCCAGATCCAGAAACATCACCGCCACCGCGCGCTGCAACCGATGCGCCTGCAGCACGGCGGTCTGCAATGCCTCGGTCCAGGCATGCCGATTGGGCAGGCCAGTCAGCGCATCGCGGGTGGCACGCTCGTGCATCAGGCGGTGCAATGTCTTGTGCGCGGTGACGTCCTGCGCCATCAGGAAAAACCCTTGCGCACCGTCCAGCAGGCGTCGGGTTTCCGGTACCAGGGTGATCTCCACATCGCGTGCGCTGCCACCCACATGCAACACATGCTCGAAACTGGCGCGTTGCCCGTCGGCCACCTGCGCCAATGCGGTGCGTGCGGTCGCGCTGAGCGACGCGCCGAGCAGATGCGTGATCGGCGCGCCGACCAGGCTGGCCGGCTCCGCGCCCAGCCAATCGCGGTGCGCTTCGTTGGCGAACAGGCAGCGCTGGCTGGCATCGAACTGGCTGACCAGCGCGGGTGTGGCATCGCTGATCGCGCGTAGCCGCGCTTCGCTTTCTGCCAGACGTTCGGCGGCGACATGGCGCTCGGTGACGTCCTGGATCTGCGAGACAAAATGCACCGGTGCACCGCTGCCGTCGCGCACCAACGACACCGACAACTGCGCCCAGATCACCGCGCCTTGCTGGCTGATGTAACGCTTGGCCAGGCTGTAACTATCGCGCTTGCCGGCGATGAGTTCCTGCACCAGTTGCAGGTCCATTTCCAGATCGTCCGGGTGGGTGATCTGCTGGAAGGTCGTACGCAGCAATTGCTCGCGCGGGTAACCGAGGATGCCGCACAAGGACGGATTGACGTCGCGCCAGGCGCCCTCCAGCGAGACGATGGCCATGCCCTGCGGCGCGGTTTCGAAGGCGCCGGTGAAGCGTTCGGCGGCCAGCTGCGCGGCAGCCTGCGCCTGCAATTCGGCGGTGACGTCGATGGCCATGGCCAGATACCCGGCCAGGCCTTGCTGCGCATCGTGGATGACGTTGAAGCACAGCCGCACTCGGCGCAGCTCGCCGTCCTTGCGCACCAGCGTCCACAGTTCTTCGGTCAGCACATTGCCGGCAGCGGCCGCAGCCAGTTCCACATATGCCGGCGGCGACAACGCCAATGTGGCCATGTGGCGCTCCAGCTCGGCCTGCAGATGGAACCGCGACGGGCAGATGCCCAGCACTTCGTCGGCCGCGTAGCCCAGCAGTTGTTCGGCACCGGGATTGAACAGCTCGATGCGCCCCTGCGGGTCGAAGGCGATTATCGCCACGTCCTGCGAGGCATCCACCAGCGCCTGCAGCCGCGCGCGCTCGGCAGACAAGGCCGCCGACGCACCCCGGAGTTGGGTGATGTCGTGCATCACGCACACCGCGCCCAACGCAGTACCCTTATCGCCGACCACCGGGTCTGCATTGCATAGCACGCTGCGCGGAGGCTGACCGTTGGCACGGATCACCAGTTCGGCATTGCGCACGTGCTCGCCGCGCCAGGCACGCAGCAGCGGAATGGCCTCGGTGGGCAGCAGAGCGTTGCCGTCTGCGCTGTACAGATCGAAATGCTGCGCCCATTGCGCCGGTGGCAGCACGCGGAGGTCGGTGCCATGCCATTGCCTAGCGGCGTTGTTGAACTCGCGCAGCAGGCCGTCGGTGCCGCAGGCCACCACGCCGTCGGGCATGGCTTCCAGCAACATGCTCAACGTCTGCCGCTGCGCCTGCGCATCGCGCCGATCGCGGCGCGCTTCCAGCTGGCTGACCGCCTGCCGCGCGAGACGGATCAGCGCCTGTTTCTGATGTTCGTCGAGCACGCGCGATCTGGTGCTGAGCGTGCACAGGGTGCCGTAGGCATAGCCTTCGCGGCCGATCAGCGGCACCCCGACATAGGAGCGCACACCGGGTGCGGCGGTCACCAACGGGTTGTTGACGAAGCGTGGGTCGGCCTCGGCGTCGGGGACCTCCATCAACTCGGTCCCCATCACCGCGTAGGAGCAGAACGACACGCTACGCGGCGTGCCCTCCAGGTCGGTGCCGCAGCGCGCCTTGAACCATTGCCGGTCGGCATCCAGCAGCGACACCAGTGCCATCGGGGCGCCGCTGACATGCGCCGCCAGCCAGGCGATGTCGTCGAACTCGGCCTCGGCCTCGGTGTCCAACACCCCCAGCCGGCGGACCGCGTCCACGCGCAAGGCGTCGTTGGCGGGAATCGGCACGGGCGGCAACAGGACGGTCATGGCGTGATGGGCGGGCGGCGTTTGGGCAAGGTAGGTCGCACCAGGTAACGGCGAGGCGAGGATCAACTTGAGTGCACCCAGTCGGGCCCGCTTGCGGCCGATTAAGAGTGGCTAACAACACGTAGCGAGCAGTCGTCAGGGTGTGGAGGTGGCGCTCAGAACCGGTGTGTACGCGTGGTACATGCCGCACCGCGCACCGGCCGCGCGCCCCTGGCGGCTGCACAATCGCCTTGTTAGCTGCTCCAAACCCTTGGCGGCCTGTGGGAGAGGGCCGCAGTGGCGAAACGATCATGCTGGCGTGTGCACCTGGCCGCTGCAGCTGTGCGTCGTGGGTTTACGTCCGTACGGACGCGTGGCGGGGCTCGGTCGCCAGCCGTCGTGGCGTCCACGCCGGATCCCGTGGTTTCCGCGTGCCGGTAGCGCGAAGCCAACACGGCCCAGGCGAGCCACTCACCGTGCGGCCTTGCTGTCCGTAGCACCTGCGATGCCAGCGTTGCCCGCCCCCGAACCAGACGGCTGCCCGCTGCGGCCTGCACGCGCCCGATCTCACGCCAACAACTCAACTCAGCACGGCCTGCTGTTGCCATGTCCGCCGTTCCGACAGCCCGCCAGCGCTGCCCGCCACCCCCATGCCGAACAGCATTTGCGGCCTCGCCAAGCAGCCACTACCCTCGGCCGATTACCCTGCTCTGGAGTGTCACATGCTGCGTCCGCTGTCCCTGTTGATCGCCGGTGTGCTCGGCGTCGCCGCCGGTACCGTTGCCCCCGCTGTCGCCGCCGCCCCGGCCAGCCTGTCCAAGACCGCGGACAGCAGCGCCATTCCGGACATCGCCTACACCCGCTTCACCCTGCCCAATGGCCTGACCGTGGTGGTGCACGAAGACCACAAGGCGCCGGTGGTGGCGGTGAGCATCTGGTACCACATCGGTTCCGGCGACGAGCCGGCCGGCAAGACCGGCTTTGCGCATCTGTTCGAGCATCTGATGTTCTCCGGCTCGGAAAACAACAAGGGCAGCTTCTTTGCGCCGCTGGAACAGGTCGGCACCACCGACATGAACGGCACCACCTGGTTCGACCGCACCAACTACTTCGAAACCGTGCCGACCACCGCGCTGGATACCGCGCTATGGCTGGAATCGGACCGCATGGGCCACCTGCTCGGCGCCATCGGCCAGGAAGAACTCGACACCCAGCGCGGCGTGGTGCAGAACGAAAAGCGCCAGGGCGAAAACCGTCCCTATGGCCGCGTGGACCAGAACATCCTGTCCAACCTGTTCCCCGCTAACCACCCGTACCAGCACGACACCATCGGATCGATGGAAGATCTGGACGCGGCCTCGCTGGGCGACGTCAAACAGTGGTTCAACGACAACTACGGCGCCGCCAACACCACCCTGGTGCTGGCCGGCGACATCACCGTGGCGCAGGCGCGCGCCAAGGCACTGCAGTACTTCGGCGATATCCCGTCCGGCAAGCCGGTGGCGCGTCAGCAGCCGTGGGTCACGCCGCTGGCCGCGCAGAAGCGCGGCGTGCAGCACGACCATGTGTCGCAGCCGCGCATCTACCGCACCTGGGCCGCGCCGCAGCTGGGCACCGATGACATGATCCAGCTGGACCTGGCCACCACCGTGCTGGGCGGCGGCAAGACCTCGCGGCTGTATCAGCGCCTGGTCTATCAGGACAAGTTGGTCGATGACGTTTCTGCCTCGGTGCAGCCGTTTGCGCTGTCCAGCCAGATGCAGATCCAGGCCGACGTCAAGGACGGCGTGGACCCGGCCAAGGTCGAGGCGGTGATCGACGAAGAACTCAAGAAATTCATCGCACAAGGCCCGACTGCCGACGAATTGCAGCGTGCGCAGGTGGCCTACCGTGCCGGCTTTGTCCGCGGGCTGGAAAAGGTCGGTGGCTTCACCGGCAAGGCCGTGCTCCTGGCCGAGGGCCAGGTCTATCGCGGCGACCCGGGTGCCTACAAAAAAGATCTGCAGCGCGGTCAGGCCGCCACCGTGGACAGCGTCAAGCAGGCCTCCGCCACCTGGTTCGGCAAGGGCGACTATCTGCTCACCGTGCTGCCGGCGAGCAAGGACTTCGACCCTGCTGCCGAAGACAAGGCGGTGGTCGCACGCGCCGCCGAACCGGGCAAGCCGGCGCCCAAGCTGCCCGCCGCCGGCAAGTACAAGGTCACCGCTTCCAACGTGGACCGCAGCACCGGCGTGCCCAAGACCACTCAGTTCCCTGACCTGAGCTTCCCCAAACTGCAGCGCGGCAAGCTGAAGAACGGCATCGAAGTGGTGCTGGCCGAGCGCCACACCATCCCGGTCACCCAGGTCGAGTTGCTGTTCGACGCCGGTTACGCCGCCGACCAGGGCAAGAAGCTCGGCACCGCCAGCTTCAGCGCCGCACTGATGAACGAGAGCACCGCGTCGCTGGATTCGGTGGAAGTGGCGCAGCGCAAGCAGCGCCTGGGCGCGATCACCGGCGTCGGCTGCGATCTGGATAGCTGCAGCGCCTCGCTCAATGCGCTCAACGACCAGTTGCAGCCGTCGCTGCAATTGTTCTCCGACATCGTGCGCAACCCGGCATTCAAACCGTCGGACATCGAACGCATCCGTGGCCAGTGGCTGGCCGGCATCGCGCAGGAAAAAACCAAGCCCACCAGCCTGGGCCTGCGTGCGCTGCCGCCGCTGCTCTATGGCGACAAGCATCCGTACGGCATCCCGCTCACCGGCAGCGGCACCGAAGCGGCGATCAAGAGTCTCAATGCCAAGGACCTGCAGGCCTTCCACGGCCAGTGGCTGCGCCCGGACAACCTGCGCATCCTGGTCGCCGGCGACACCACGCTGGCGCAGATCATCCCGCAGCTGGATGCCGCATTCGGCGATTGGAAGGCCCCGGCCAGCCCGCTGCCGAAGAAGAACCTGGTCGACGTGGCCGTGCAGCCCAAGCCGCGTGTGTACCTGATCAACCGGCCGGATGCGCCGCAGTCGGTGATCCTGGCCGGCCTGCTGGCACCGTCGACCAAGACCCAGGACAACCTGGCCATCGGCGTGGCCGACGATGCGTTCGGCGGCACCTTCACCTCGCGATTGAACATGAACCTGCGCGAGAACAAGCGCTGGGCCTACGGTGCCGGCACTCGTTTGATGGATGCGCAGGGCCAGCGGCCGTATCTGTTCTCCGCACCGGTGCAGACCGACAAGACCGCCGAGTCGGCCAACGAGATCCTCAAGGAAGCCCGGGCCATCGTCGGCGACAAGCCGTTGACCGGCGAGGAGATCGAAAAGATCAAGAACCAGAGCATCCGCGCCCTGCCCGGCAGCTACGAAACCACCACCGCCGTGCTGAGCGCGATCGAAGGCATCGTGCAGTTCGACCGCCCCGACGACTACGTGCAGACGCTCAAGCCGCGCCTGGAAGCGATCGACCAGCCGGCCGCGCAGAAGGCCATCGCGCAGATCATCAAGCCCGACGCAATGACCTGGGTGATCGTGGGCGACCTGAAGAAGATCGAAGCCCCGGTGCGCGCGCTCAAGCTGGGCGAGGTACAGGTGCTGGACGCCGACGGCAAGCCGGTCAAGCGCTGAGGTTTCGCTAATGCCCTGCACCCACCCGCTTGCGATGCGTAGGTGGGTGGGGTGGGTGGGTGGGTGCAGGCAAGGTGCACGTGCTCGATACCGACAGCAACCCGGTCAAGTGCTGAGTTTTTGCGGCTGCCCTGCACCCACCTGCTTGCGATGCGTAGGCAGGTGGGTGCAGGGCAGCGGCGCGTTGCTGGGTGTGCGTTGGTTTGGGTGATGCGCCGATCGATTGTTCGATTGGTCGGTTGTTCGTTTGCTTGGTCGGTACTCCGGTCGATTGATTGATTGATTGATTGATCGGTCGGTCGGTCGGTCGGTCGGTCGGTCGGCAAGTTGACCGCTTGGTTGACCGAATGCACGTTGCGGACTGACCGCCGGCTCGAGTGGTCGAGCGTTTGGTTGACCGGCTGTGAACTCGCCGATTGGCCGAAAGACGAAGATCGAATGTTGGTTATCCGGTTATTCGATTGCCCGGCTGTTCGCATGGCCGATTGATTGGTCGGCCCACGGTTTGCAGTCGGCTCGGTCCGTTGTTCGCGCTAAACCGCAACGGCTGGCCGGTTGTTTGATTGGTCGATTGATCGTTGATTGACGGTTGGCCGCAGCAACAACTGAACCATCGGCAGATGGCAACACAGTTCGCTAGGCCTGATCAACAGCCCGCAGCCCGCGCGTCACGTCAGCACGTCAATTTCCGGCGGCGGCAACTCTCATATCGACGCCATGTTATCGGCCATTCCGGTAAGGTTGGACCCTCTCCTCGACAGGTGCTTGGCTGATCCGATGAAAGAGATGCCGACGGCAGATGAAGCCTCCCGCCAGCAGGTCCTCGATGGTTACCGCATCGTCGACAGCCTGCCCGAAGATACGTATCAGGACATCGTGCAGGTGGCCGCATCGCTCTGCGATACGCCTATCGCGCTGATGTCGTTGGTAGACCGCGACCGCCAATGGTTCAAGGCCCAACTTGGCCTGGGGTTGCAACAGACCGACCGCAGCCAGGCCGTTTGCGACCACGCCATCCGCGACCCCGGCCACCTGCTGGAAGTGCCGGACCTGACCCAGGACCCACGTTTCCGCGATATTTCCGTGGTCACCGGCGACACCGGCGCACGCTTCTACGCAGGCATGCCGTTGGTGACGACCGAAGGCGTGGCGCTAGGCACTGTGTGCGTGCTCGATACCGAACCGCGCACGCTCAACGAACTCCAGCGCACCGGATTGCAGGCGCTGGCTCGCGTCACCATGAACCTGCTGGATGGGCGTCAGGAAGCATTGCAACAAGAACGCAACGCCATCCTGCAGCCGGCCGCTGCCGCGGATACCCAGACTCCTTACCGGCTGGTGATCCTGGAAGTGCAGGAACTGGCCGCCTTGGCAGAACGCCAGAGCGAGCGGCTGCTCGGCCGTACCTTGCAACAGCTCGACCAGGCGTTTGCCGCACTGGTGCAGGGGCCGGGCAACAGCATCGACCGGGTCACCGACAGCGCGGAATTCATCGCCGTCCTGCGCGACCCCGATGCCGAACGCACGTTGCAACACCTGCGCGACGTCGCGCAGTTGCAACATGCGCTGGGTCTGACGGTGTTACTCGGCGAAGCACAGGCCACCCGCGCCGACGAACCGATCGGCCAGGTCTTTTTACGCGCGGAAATTGCGCTGAGCGCAGAGAAGGATCGCTACCGGCAGAGTCTGGCGTAGGCCGCTGCTTCGCTGCCGTAGCCGTACCCTCACCCCTCTCCCGCCGGGAGAGGGGCTTCACGGCAGCGATCAGCGGACTGCCTTCCCCCGCCTGCGGGGGAAGGTGCCCGAAGGGCGGATGGGGGCCAGCCGTTGGCCGATCCAGCCAACTGTTCTCACCCTGATGGGCACAACGCCTTTGCAAGGTAAAACTCAGTGTTGGGTGCGCGGCTTGAGCGGTGAGGGGCGTCCTGGCGCGTTTCCAGCGCATGCCTACGCTGTGCTCAGATGGCGGTCTGTCACCGTGCCCTTACCCCGACGCCTTAGATCTCTCCCGCAGGCGGGAAAGAGGCTTGAAGCGCGTGACGGTCTCTAACGCGGAATGGGGCGGCGCAAACACCCCACCTACCCCACCGCGCACTGCTTCAATTGCCGGTCGGCATACCACAGCGCGCGGCGTGCCAGGTCGTAGGCGCTGTCGGCCTGACGTGGCAACAGCTGCGCAGCCAATACCGGGTCGGCACCATTGTTGAGCGCGTGTTCGGCACGCTCCAGGTCGGACAGATGCGTGCGGACCGGCGACAGCAACGATTTGCGCTTGGACGCGTCGCAGCGTGCACTGCGCTGTTCCAACGTTGCCAATGCCTCGCGGATGCGGCGGCTGGCTTCGCCCTTGAGGTCGGGCAAGGTTTCGTGCGCGATCGGTGCGGCCTTGTACGCATCGCCAGTGGCCTCGCTGCCCATTTCGGCCTGATTTCCGGCCAATGCAGGATTGAAGCGTACGTCCGGCGGCGGCCGCGCCTTGGCTACCTGCGTCTGCGGCCCGTTGAGCATGTCGTTGAACTTTTTCATGCCGCGATTCATTTCCTGCATCGCCACATCGCCCAGCGTGCCGTCGCTCTTCCAATCCTTGGCAAAGCGCGTGTCCTGGTACTGCACCGGGTTGACCCGCTCCATCACGTTGCGCGCCTTGGCCTGCGCCCGCGCGTCGGTCATGCCAGGCGGCACTGCGTCGCCTTGCGCCATCGGGTCGACCTTGGTGTCGAGCGGCATGCGCAGACGGCCTTCGCGGGTATACAGCTGCGCTGCCATCGATGCATCGGCCGGCGCATTGGCGGCGGCGACCTGGCGTTGCGGCGGCGAAGTGCGCGTGGGCGGTGGCGCACGATGGGCAGCCGATGCGGAGGCGGCGGTGGCGCGTTGTTGCCGCTTGGGCTGCTTCTGCGGCGGCGGCTCGACCGGCGCCGGCGGCGTCACCTGCGGACGCGGCAGGAAATACACCTGCAGGCTTTCATCCTGCTGCACGGTCAGACGCGGAGCCGGCATGTACAGCAACAGACACGCAAGAAAAAACAGGATGGCGCCCGTGCATGCGGCTGCAGCAACATGCGGGACAAGCGCTTCCTTCCTGCGGGTAATCACAATGCGGGAGACCGATAAGGGGAGAGACGGGCACCGCACCACCAACCCCGGTCCGGAGCGCGCAAATCTAGCCGGCGCGGCGTTTACGCGCGTTTGAAATTCGTTGTCTGCTCAATAGGGACCAGCCGCCATTCACATTGAGCGCATGCCTGGGCTGAACCATTCGCCTCACCGGCTGGCGTGCGCGATTGCCGCCCAGCGTCACCTTCGATGCACGGGTGGCGGCGCTGGCAGAGCGCTGTGGTCTGCAAGCCGCGCCACGCCAGATTGTTCCTGCCACCCGCGGTGGCGCTGCTGACGCGCCACCGCATCGCGCGCTGCGCCACCGACCCTGCGCAAGTACCCCAGGCAGCAGTACCGGACACGAGCGTCGGCCCGTCTTAATGGCGCTGGCATGGCAGCCCGCGCGTCTACTGCATGAGCTACGACGAGCGCGCGCTGCAGGCGCTGGACGATGCGGTGTGCGCTGCGCCACACGTTGCGCGGAAGCCGCCAGCCGAACGCTGGGTGATCTTCGACAACACCGGCGCCGGCCTGGCCGTGCCCAACGCGCGCAGGCTGCAAGCGCTGTTGGGGATAGAACAGGGGGCGTGGGTCTGAGGCAGTGCCCGCTGCATGCCGGGCGTCACCCGCCACGACGCTTCGGCGTCGTCGCCGGCCGATGCTTGTTGCATGTCCGCACGTCGGACCCAGCCGCACAGACCTGCGCGTCAGGGTGACCATCGCCCAGGTCCTACATGCGCCCGGTCACTGCCACGCAGACCACGGGTGCGGCGGATGCCCCAGTGTCTCCATTGACGGCGCCCCCGATGCCGGCGCAGTAACCCTGGCCGCTGCCATGCACTGGCGCGCTTCTTGCAGCGATGGCACCTAACTCAGCACGCCGCCGCTGCACTCAAGCTGCCTGGATCCGCGCCGATACGCCTGGATTGGCGCTCGTTGCGGCGGCGCGCCGGATCACCTTGCTGAATCCCGTTGTCACCGCGCGAAGTCTGTCGGCGTTCCGGCATCTCACGCAGTCCCGCCCGCCACTTTGGTCGTTTACCATGCCCTACGCCACTGCCCGTTCTGGAGATGCCATGAGTTCTGCCGCGCCCCCGTGTTGCACGTCGCTGCTTGGCCTGTCGCTGAGCATGTTTGTTGCGCCGTGCACGCTGACTGCCGCGCCGCTGGATACTCCGGTCGTCAACGCGCCTGCGTCCACGCCGCCGACGCCCGATGTGGCCTACCCGGAACTGTTCCAGGCGGTGCAGAGCGGCGAGCTGTTCGACGACCAGAAACATTTCGTCGACTTTTTGCCGCTGCGCGACCCGGCCCTGATCAACGCCGACTATCTGGCGCAGCACGATCACCCGGGCTTTGATCTGCGCAAGTTCGTGGACGCCAATTTCGAAGAGTCGCCGCCGGTGCAGACCGACGCCATCCGCCAGGACACCGCGCTGCGCGAGCACATCGATCTGTTGTGGCCGAAGCTGGTGCGCAGCCAGAACCACGTGCCGCCGCACAGCAGCCTGCTGGCGCTGCCGCACCCGTACGTGGTGCCGGGCGGCCGCTTCCGCGAGGTGTACTACTGGGATTCCTACTTCACCATGCTGGGTCTGGTGAAGAGCGGCGAGACCACGCTCAGTCGCCAGATGCTGGACAACTTCGCCTACCTGATCGACACCTACGGGCATATTCCCAACGGTAACCGCACCTATTATCTCAGCCGCTCCCAGCCGCCGTTTTTCTCCTACATGGTGGAACTGCAGGCCGGCGTGGAAGGCGAGGCGGTCTATCAGCGGTACTTGCCGCAGCTGCAAAAGGAATACGCGTACTGGATGCAGGGCAGCGACGGGCTCAAGCCCGGCGAAGCCGCGCGTCATGCGGTGCGCCTGGCCGACGGCAGCGTGCTCAACCGCTATTGGGACGAGCGCGACACGCCGCGCCCGGAAGCCTGGCTGCACGACACCCGCACCGCCGCCGAAGTGAAAGACCGCCCGGCCGCCGAGGTCTACCGCGACCTGCGTGCCGGCGCCGAAAGTGGCTGGGATTACACCAGCCGCTGGCTGGCCGATGGACAGAACCTGCGCACCATCCGCACCACCGCCATCATTCCGATCGATCTCAACAGCCTGCTGTATCACCTGGAGCGCACCCTGGCCCAGGCCTGCGCGCAGCCGGGCGCCGAGTGCACGCTCGATTACGCCGCATTGGCGCAGCAGCGCAAGCAGGCTATCGACGCGCATCTGTGGAATGCGGCCGGCTACTACGCCGACTACGACTGGCAAACCCGCACGCTGAGCGACCAGGTCACTGCCGCCGCGCTGTACCCGTTGTTTGCCGGCCTGGCGTCGGACGCGCATGCCAAGCGCACCGCCACCGTGGTGCGCGCGCGTCTGCTGCGCCCCGGCGGCCTGGCCACCACCGCGGTGAAGACCGGGCAGCAATGGGATGAGCCCAACGGTTGGGCGCCGCTGCAATGGGTGGCGGTGGACGGCCTGCGTCGCTACGGCGAAGACGCGCTGGCGCGCACCATCGGCGAGCGTTTCCTCAGCCAGGTGCAGGCGCTGTTCGCACGCGAACACAAGCTGGTCGAAAAATACGGCCTGGACGCCGCTGCGGCTGGCGGCGGCGGCGGCGAATACGCACTGCAGGACGGCTTCGGCTGGACCAATGGCGTGACTTTGATGCTGTTGAATCTGTATCCGGGTACCGACAGCAAGACCGCGCCTGCAAAGCGCGTGCGCAAGCCGGAAGCGGCGACACGCTGAGTGTGCCGTCGTCATGCCGGGTAATGCTCGGCATGACGGCGCTATCGGGTTGTGGATCGCAAGCAGGCCAGCAGATGCTTGTCATAACGAGCCTGCACGCGCGCCTACTCTCCGCCTTGATGCGGCAACATCGCTTGAAACGGTGATTGCACGCGGCATCAGTCCGCATACCCAGGCGCTAACCAGCAATCAGACGCAGGCTTGCCGGAGCGCCGATACCTTGCAGCGGCTGTTGTCGGCATGCGTCCGGCGCAGGCCGCAGTAGCGACATGCATCTTTCACGGGGTGCTGTTCAACGCAGCATCTGCACCCGGCAGCCAGCGGTGCAACTGCGTCGGCGACTGCGTGCTCAGGGCGACTGCATCAACGAGGCGACACCAGAGCGGGGCGAGACACCAGCGCCAAGCATTGAATTGAATTGCACTGCACTGCACTGCACTGCACTGCACTGCACTCACAGCATCCCGCGTGGCCGACGATCACCGCCGCCATCGATGCAGATCATTCCACCCGCACGCGCAGATCGCGGTTGGTCGTCGCTGTATTGCCGCTGTAATCGCGTGCGGTAATGCGCAGCGTGTAGTCGCCCGGTGCCAACGCACCGGCCTGCCACTGCCCACTGCCGAGACGGCCATCGCGCACCGTGTTGCTGACCAGATAGCGGAACCGCGTCACCGCGCTGCCATGCACGGTGATGCCGCTGTCGGGCGCATAAGCGGTGAGTACCGCAGCCGGATCGGCGGGCATGCGGTCGAACACGATCGTCATGCGCGGCGCGGCCTCGCCCGGCAATGCCACGCCCTGCGCATCCAGCACCTGGTAGCCCAGTGCGTACAGGCCCAGCCGGCGCCGCGGCAGATTGCGATCCACCTGATCCCAGGCCTCCACCACGATCTGCACCGCCGCCGCGCGCGGCACCTGCACCACGCCGTTGGTCACCGGTAATGGCTGACCCGCAGCATCGAGCAGGCTCACCTTGTCGATGCGCGGCGCCACATGATCTGCGTAGCCAACAAACCCCAGCTGCACCGCATTGCGCTCGAAGCCGTTGGCGCCCACGGTCAGATGCACATGCGCCATGCCATTGAGCGTACCCAGCGCATCGCCGGCGCGAAATCGCGTGCCGCGCAGTACGCGCATGCGTTCGGGCTTGCCGTCCACATCGCTCATCAACTGGAGACGTTGCGGGTCCAGCGGCTTGCCTTGCGCGGTGCGGCCCACGCGCAGATGGATATAGCCGATGGTGTCCAGCACCATGCCTTCGCCCAGTTGCCCCAGCCCCCAACTGGCATTGGGGCTGGACACCTTAGCATCGGCAATCGCGAAGACCGTCTGACCGACATCGCCGCGGATATCCAGGCCCGCATGCAGATGATCGCGGCTGAGTCCCTGGTAGTTGCCGCGCACTTCGCCGAGCGTGCCGACCACCTCGTGCCAGCCGGTCTGCGGCTGCAACGGCCAACGGCCTTGGGTGACAGGCAAGGGCTGCGCGTCGGCCGGCCCGACCACGGGCGTGTCGTCAACGTTCGTCGCCGTTGCCGGCACCAGCCGATGCACGCGTGCGCTTCCCGCGTCGCTGACATACACCGCGCCCTGCGCATCCACCGCAATCCCCGCCGGGCGCGACAGGCGTTGCATCACATTCTCGCCGCTCATCGTCACCACATGCCCGGCGCGCGTCACCTGCAACACGCGACCGCTTGCATCGCCCACGTACAGCACGCCGTCGTGGGTGATGGCGAGCGTCATCGGTCGATACAACAGCGGGCTGCGGTCGGCAGGATCGCCGCCGACCAAGGTAGTGACGCTGCCATCGGCGTCGATACGGCGAATCGCATCGTTGCGCATGTCCGCCACCCACACCGCACCGTAGGCATCCACCTTGAGATCGGTCGGGGTATCGAAACGCGCTTGGTCGCCGACGCCATCGGCCATGCCGGGCAAGGCGCCACCGGCTAGCGTGCGCACCTGACCGCCAGGCTCGATGACGCGAATGCGGTCGTTGTAGGTATCGGCGACGTAAACACGCTCCTGCGCATCCACCGCCACGCCAATCGGCCCATTGAAGCGCGCCTGCGCCGCCGCACCATCGCGAAACGCTGCACTGCCGTCGCCAGCGAGGGTGGTAACCACGCCTTGCGACGTGCGCTTGCGGATCGCGTGATTGCCGGTGTCGGCGATATACAGATTGCCTGCCGTGTCGAAAGCGATCCCCGAGGGCGTATTGAACGCTGCGGCCGCGCCCATGCCATCGGCAAAACCTTCCCGCCCGCCAGCAAGAGTCTGCACGCTGCCGTTGGCGAGCACGGTGCGGACACGGTTGTTGTCGCCACCGTCGGCGATGTACAGCGTGCCGTGCGCATCGATCGCCAGGCCGTAAGGGTCGGCAAACTGCGCGTCGGCCGCGCGGCCATCCTGCGCGCCACGCACGCCGTTGCCGGCCACCCACTGCAGCTGTGCCGACCAACCCAATGGCGTCGCAGCCGGACCCTCTACTTGCGGCACTGCCGTTGGCGCCGGCATCCACCACCAGCTCGCCAGCACTGCGGTCGTGGTTGCTACCAGCACTGCACAGATCCACAGCTTGCCTCGTGTTGCCATGCCAGTCGCGTGCGTGAGAGGAACCGCACTTTAAACGCGTTCGGCAACCTGGAGCGTTGAGCGCAGTGCCACGCGTGCGCCGAGGCACCGCACTCAACGCTGCGTCGACCTGCGGCAACCGCAAGCAGCAGGCGTGCGCACGCAGGCGCTGCCGACACGCAGGCCGCGTATCATGCGCACTCTTTCACGTACTAGGGATGGACCCATGGCCGTACGCACGCTCAACGAATTTCTCGCCCACTCCAAGGAAAAGGACGTCAGCCCTGATCCGTTCGAGCTGGAAAACCCGCATCTGCTGGAAGTGCGCCTGGATGGCATGGTCTGGTCCAAGGCAGGCGCCATGGTCGCGCGCACCGGCAACGTCAAGTTCACCCGCGAGGGTTTGCTGGAACAGGGGCTGGGCAACCTGCTGAAAAAAGCCGTCAGCGGCGAAGGCATGCAGCTGATGAAGGCCGAAGGCCAGGGCCGCGTGTATCTGGCCGACCTCGGCAAGCTGGTCACGCTGCTGCGTTTGAATGGCGAGGCAATCTTCGTCAACGGCAACGATGTGCTGGCGTTCGAATCCGGCGTAGAGCACAAGATCACGATGATGCGCAAAGTGGCCGGCATGCTCTCCGGCGGCCTGTTCAACGTGCGCCTGAGCGGCCACGGCATCGTGGCGATCACCTCGCACTACGAGCCGCTGACGCTGCCGGTGACTGCCGCCAGCGGCCCGGTGTTTACCGACCCCAACGCCACGGTGGCGTGGTCCGGCACATTGACCCCGGAGCTGGTGACCGATGTGTCGATCGGCACGCTGTTCGGTCGCGGCTCGGGCGAAAGCCTGCAGATGCGCTTCGCCGGCGAAGGCTGGGTGGTGGTGCAGCCGTACGAAGAAGCAAGTTTCCAGGCCAAGGGCTGATCGTGTTGGTGCCCGGCCGCGCGGTTGCGTGGCTGGGCACTCTATGTGCATGCGCAGTGCGTTGGTGGCGCATGTGCTGTATGAAGCGCGTTGGACGCGATGTGGGTTTATCGCACTGCCCTCGCGCCCGGGTGCGCTCCTACGAGGTAGTGTCGTGCATCACACCCAGCCGCGCTTGCGGAACCATGCCAGCGGAATCACCACGCTCAGTGCGATGACGCCCAGCGCCCAGAAATACGCATCGTGCCCCTTGAGCTCGGGCATGTAGGCGAAGTTCATACCCCAGATGCCGACCAGCACGGTGGGCGGGATGCCGACCACCGACGCCACCGCCATCACCTTCATCACATTGTTCTGGTCCATGTTGATCATGCCCAGCACGCTGTCGAGTAGAAACTCGATGCGGTCGTCCATGTGCTGCTGAAATTCGCTCAAGGTGGTCAGGTCCTTGTGCAGCATTCCGATGCGCTTGGCCGCATCGGCGGCGAACCAGTCCGGCGCGGCGCCGTCCAGATAAGTAATCAGGCGCAGCATGCCCTGCCCGGCGTTGTGCAGCCCGCCCAGCTGGCGGCCCATACCGCCCACCTGGTGCAGCATGCGCTCCAGATCCTTGGTGGTATGCGGGTTGTCGAACACCTGCCGCGTGGTCTCGGTGACCTGGGCTTCGAGCGCTTCCAGGCGGTCTGCCAGGCGTCCGACCAATTGATCGAACATGCGCAGCAGCAAGTCGTCGGAACTATGGCAGGGCTCGTGCTCCAACCGCGCGACCAACGCGTCCAGCGAGCCGATGCGCTGCTCGCGCTGGGTCACCAGCATGCTCGGCGACAGCGCAAACCCTAGCGGTGCGGTCGGGCCATCGTCGTCCTGGAAACGCGGCACATTGAGAAACAGCACATCGCCCTGGCGGCGCACCCGGCTGCTGAATTCGATCTCGCCGATGGCCGCACGGTCGGGCAGCGCAAACCCTACCTGCTTGGCGGCGTCAGCCAACTCTTGCGGACTCGGCTGGCACAGGTCGACCCAATACCCTTGTGCGTGGTGGGTTCCGGCAATCGGGTGGGTCGTGATCATGCGGCAGGCCGTGGCAGTGGATGGCCGCGAGCATCCGGCTCCGCCTCATCGGCGTCAACGCCAACGCACCGGCACGCTCAGCTGACAGTAGCCTTCATCGCGGCGACGTGCAGCCACTCAAGCAATGGAATCGCATTGCGAAGCCTGCTTTGCGGCACAGATCGAGCGAGCCAACCAGATTCGCTGCCTGCGGGCGGTGCGCGGCATGTTGCATGTGCCGTAGGCGTGCTTCGATGCGAGCGCCGAACCCTTCGGCGTCAGTGGCATTGCCATGCGCCGCCGCTGCACTCCGCTGCCGGTCCACAGGTTCACCGACTGTCATCCAAGCATTACAGCGTGTGGCTGTCATGCAATCGGCAGCAGCCGGTCATACGCCTGCCATCTGGTACGACTATGCCGAGCCAGATGACATTGGTGCGGCATCTCGCACAAACAGCGATCCCCATTCCAGTGCGACCGTCTGCTCACGGTGGCATACATACTCCCGTCCGCTTCCTTGACTGCGCGCACGGACCGGGCGTGGCAATTGCTGATCTCCTGCGCAGCCGCCACCCAGGAGACTTTCATGCAAACTCGCACCCATCTGTTGCTCGCACTCGCATTGCTGGCTCCCGTGACCGGGCTGGCCGTGCAGGTCGATCCGCAGGGCCGACTTGTCGATGCGCAAGGCCAGACGCTGCAGATTCGCGGGGTGACCTGGCCCGGTTTTGACCGCACTGCGCTGGCAGCTGCCGGTTTGCGCGACAGCACGCTGGCCCAGGTACTCGATCAGATGCAGGCCGCCGACATCAACGCCGTGCGCTTGCCAATCTGCGCGGCGGCGCTACAGCCCACGCCAGTGGCGGCTGCAGACGTTGCCGGCGACCCGGCATTACGCGGTCTCACTGCATCGCAGCTGCTCGATGCGGTGGTGCGCGCCGCATCCCAGCGCGGCATGCAGGTGATGTTTGCGTTTGCCGATGGCCGCTGCGATGACAGTGCACCGCAGCTGGGCACGCAGCAGCAGGCATGGATGCGCGGCCTGACCAGACTGGCACGTGACTACCGCGACACCGCGGGTGTCATCGGCATCGATCTTGGCAGTAGCGGGTATCGCAATGCCAACTGGGCAGGAAACGCCGCAGAAGCAGACTGGAATCGCGTTGCAGCGCGCGCAGCCACCGCCGTGCTGGCGCAGGCGCCGCGCTGGGTGGTGGGCGTGGAAGGTGTCGGCAGCAATGCGCTGTGCAGCGATTCCGCACGCAAGGCCGCTGGCAGCAATCTGCAGCCACTGGCCTGCGCACCGCTGCGCATCGCATCGCAACACCTGGTGTTGATGCCCAAGCTGGCCGGACCGGATCGCGATGCGGCCACTGCGTTTGCCGCGCCGGATTTTGCACAGGCGTTGCCTGCCACGTGGCAGCGCGACTTCGGGCAATTTGCGCGCAACCACGCCGTGGTTCCGGTCAGCATCGGCGGTGGTCTGGGCGATGGCGATCCGCGCGACCCGGCATGGCAAACCGCGCTCAGCGCCTATCTTGCCAACAGCGGATTGCGCAGTGCGTTTCTCGGCAGCTGGGAGGTGGGCAACGCCAACAATGGCGGCCTGCTGGCGCAAGATGGCAGTCCGCGTGCAGACAAGCTGCAGGTGTTGCAGCAGGCCTGGGGCATCGCACCTGCAGCGCCGGTAGCTGCATCGGCACCGCGTGCTGGCGCAAAGAATGTCAGCAAGGCGACGACGTGGGACAGCACCTTCACCGGCACCGCGACGTACACCGGCTCCGGCTACTCCGGCGGTGCGCTGCTGCTGGATCCGATCCCGAGCACCGCGTTCATCACCGCACTCAACCCGACGCAGCTGAACTTCGGCGGCGTCAAAGCCGCGATGGCCGGCGCCTATCTGGAAGTGACCGGTCCAAAGGGCAAGACCACCGTGTATGTCACCGACCTGTATCCAGAAGGCGCTTCCGGTGGCCTGGACCTGTCGCACAACGCCTTTGCGGCGATCGGCAACATGGTGGACGGGCGCATCCCGATCAGCTGGAAGATGGTGCGCGCCCCGGTCACCGGCAATGTGCAGTACCGCATCAAGGAAGGCAGCTCACGCTGGTGGGCGGCAATCCAGGTACGCAACCATGCCTATCCGGTGGTCAAGTTCGAAGTGAAACAGGGCAGCACCTGGAAGAGCCTGCAGAAGATGGATTACAACCATTTCCTCGGCGAACAACTGGGTAATCAGCCGCTGTCCATCCGCATCACCGATATCCGCGGCAAGGCGATCCTCGACACGATTCCCGCGCTCTACGAAGACGGCAGCCACCCGGCATATTTCAAGCCTGGCAGTGTGCAGTTTCCGTGATTGGGGAGTCCGGAGTTGGGATTCGTAGTGACGTAACCGGTGTCTAACCCGTGGCGCGCTTATGGTCGCGTGCAAATGCGTGACTCACCATAGCTCCGCACCACGACCTACATGCGGCGAAGCGATCGAAGCCCCTCTCCAGCCGAGGCGAGGGGCACTGCTTGCGCCGCTGACTCGCAAACGTTGGAACGCCCGCGCCACACGCGGGCTGGGGCCCCATGCGGGAGTGCAGTAAAGAGTCAGGACGAAGCATCTGCACTTTCGCCGGTGGCCGGAGTCGTCCCTGCTCACTTCGCAAAGGCGCCTTCCACGCAAAACCTCTTATTTGGCGACATCAGAGCAAGCGCCGCATCAAGAGCACAACTGGCCCGGCAGAGCACAACTGGCCCTCTTCAACCTGCCATCAGCATGGCTACGCAGCTTGTCATCACGCCCTCACCCACCAGCAAGGCCACCGCCAACACGTCCGGGCAGCGCGTTGTTGTCATCCTCTTCGAGATTGCCCACCTCCTCGCGCAAGCCGCCTTGTTGCGGCGGCTGCTCTTCGACCGGGATCTCGTCCCCGTTCGTATCCGGATCGGGGGTGCCATGGGCCGACATGCCTGCCGTAAAAGCGCTCATCGGGCGTGCAGTGCGTGGAGTGAGATGCATGGGTGGCTCCGTGCGTTCGAGTGATGCATCGACGCTAGGCCGCGCGGCGCTACCGGGTTGTGATCCAGACGGCGGTAGCCGTAACGCCGTGTTGACGTCGCTCAGCAACGAGGCGCGGCGGCCACGCACAGCGCAGGCAGCAATGCGTTCGCCTCTCGTCTCTGTGGATACTGCGGTAACCGGCAGCAAGCAGCGCGCAGGCGCAGACGCACCAGGTGTCACCGTCTGCGTCGCAACGATCCAGCGCCCCGCCCTGACGACCACCGCTATCATGCGCGCTCATCTTCGAGGCCATGCCATGCGCTGTCGCATCTTGCTCGCATTCCTGCTGACCTGTGGTGTCGCGCATGCCGCCACGCCGGTGTCGCGCCTGGACGCAGTGCTGCACGCCGGCGTAGTGCGGGTGTGCACCACCGGCGACTATCGCCCCTACACCTTGTTGCGCGAAGACGGCAGCTTCGAAGGCAGCGATATCGCGCTGGCGCACTCGCTGGCCGATAGCCTCGGCGTACAGGCCAAGTTTGTGCGTACCAGCTGGCCACAACTGCTACCGGATCTGCTGGCCGACCGATGCGACATTGCGGTTGGCGGCATTTCGGTGACCTTGCAACGGCAGCGCCAGGCCAGCTTCAGCGCGGTGCTGGATGTGGACGGCAAGATCCCGCTGGTGCGCTGCACCGACCAGGCGCGCTATCGCAGCGTTGCGCAACTCAATCGCCCGGAGGTGCGCGTGATCGAACCGCCGGGCGGCACCAACGAAGCCTTTGCACGTCGCGAATTGCCGCGCGCGCAGCTGCGCCTGTTTGCCGACAACACCACCATCTTCCAGGAGCTGCTGGACCAGCGCGCCGACGTCATGATCACCGACGCGTCAGAAGCGATCTACCAGCAAGCCCGGCTCCCCGGCCTGTGCGCCATCGCTCCCGAGCAACCGCTGCAATACAGCGAAAAAGCCTTCCTGCTTCCACGCGACGACACGGCATGGAAAGCCTACGTCGACCAGTGGCTGCATCTGAGCAAGGCCAGCGGCGAGTATGTTCGTCTTGTTGAGGCCTGGCGGAGGCCTTGAATCGGGAATCGGGAATTGGGAATCGGGAATTGGGAATCGCAAGAGCAAGCTTCAGCTCACCAGAATTTGCGCAGCAACGCCGTTACGATTCCCCATTCCCCATTCCCCATTCCCAATTCCCGATTCCCGATTCCCGCGGCGCACCGCGCCGCCCTCAAACAATCTTGGTGCGGCGCCACCAGCGCGATACCTGTTCTTCGCGGATCAAGGTAAACAGGCCGGCCCCTAGAATCAGCGCGATGCCCACGCCCATCGGCCAGTCCAGATGGTCGTGGAACAGAAAGTAGCCGAACGCGATCGCCCACAACATCTGGCTGTATTGCGTGGGCGCCACCACGCTGACCGGCGCCAGGCGCGTGGCGTACATCATGCAGATGGCAGCCAGCCCCGCGAGCAGGCCATAGCCGGCCAGCAGGCCCCACTGATACAGCGACGGCCATACGAAGCTCGGCAGCATCAGGATGCCGCCCATCACCAGCGGGCCGATCACGCCGGCCCCATACAGCGTCAAGCGTTTTTCGCTATGCCCGGCCATGCGCAGGGTGATCACCGAGATCGCACCGACCAGGCCGCACACGATGGCCGCGACGTGTCCGTGGGTGAGATGCCGAAAGCCGGGGCGCAGCACGATCAATACGCCGATGAAGCCGATGATCACCGCCGTCCAGCGCCGCCAGCGCACTTCTTCCTTGAGAAACACCACCGACAGCACGGTGACGAAGATCGGCATCAAGAAGATCAGCGCGAATGCCTCGGCCATCGGCAAGGTGGTGAAGGCGATCACCGAGGTGAGATTGCCGATGGCGCCAGTGAGCGCACGCAGCAGCCACAATGCCGGCTGCTTGGCCATGACCAGTTCGCGCAGCTGGTCGTCGGGCTTCTTCAGGAAGGGCACCGCCAACAGCATTAGCAAGGCGCCGAGGAACAGCACCTCGTAGACCGGCAGCGTTCCTTCGAGCAGTTTTACGAAGGCATCGCTGATCGAATAAGCCGCATAACACGCAAAACCGAGCAGCACACCTTTGAGCATCACGCGCCTCTTGGATTCGATGACACCCCTCGCGGAAGGAGCGCGGGGAACCGACGCATTATGCAGTGCGCCTGCAGCCTGCTGGCCGGAGAATCCCGCGCACGGCTTACAACGTCTCCAAGCTCGATCCTGCCAACACCCCTGGCTCACGCGCCGCACCGCACCCCGCGGCCAGGCAGACAGCGGTCTGCTGGCAAGACCACGTTTCACAGATCCTGGGCGGAGTTCGCGCCAGGGCTGCGCAGGCGCGAGGTCCTTGCGCGCGACGGCCGTCATCGCAAGCCGGACCCATCATCGCTGGGGCCAAGCCGGGCGCATGGGTCGCCCACTCCCCCGGCCAGCGCAGGCAACCGTGGGGCTGCATCGCGCATGCTCCACTGCGTTTTTAACTCGTGGCGCCGTCGGTTACGATGCCTTGCGCCTATCCTCTCTTCATTCGACACGCCGCCATCGGCGGCAAGCGACAACATAGCGACCACGTGACCCACTATTCCGGACCGTTGCTCACCCTTCCCGATGCCCAGGCGCTGCTGGCTGCACGCAGCGCCGGTCTCGCCACGTGGACCGGGTCGCTGGATCTTGGCCGCAGCAGCGATAGCGTGCAGCTCGATGCACAGACCTGGCAGTGGCGCGGCATGGGCTTTCCCTATCCGGGCAAGCTCAAGGACCGCACGGTGTATTTCTGGGGAGGCGATGATTTTGCGCCGATCTCGCGCTTTGGCAGTGCGCTGATCAAACTGGTGCCCACCGAATGGGGGGCGCCCACCTTCGAGATCGATGGCATCAAGATGCTGCCGTCTGCGCAGATCTCGCCGTTCGAGGATGCGCGCCGCAAGGTGGCGCTGGTGAACCCGCGCGGCAAGATCGTGCTGGACACCTGCGGCGGCCTTGGGTATTTCGCGGCCTGCGCGCTGGAAGACGGCGTGGCGCAGTTGCTTTCCTTCGAAAAGAACGCCGACGTGCTGTGGTTACGCACGCTCAACCCGTGGTCGCCGAATCCGGAGGCGGCCGATGCCGGCGGGCGTCTGCACCTCACCCATGCCGACGTGTCGCAGCAGATCGCCATGCTGGCGGACGATTCGGTCGACGCCATCCTGCACGACCCGCCGCGTTTCGGTATCGCAGGCGAGCTGTATTCGCAGGTGTTTTATGATCATCTGGCGCGCGTGCTGCGCCGTGGCGGGCGGCTGTTTCATTACACCGGTGCACCCAACAAACTCACCAGCGGGCGCGATGTGCCCAATGAAGTGGCCAAGCGCCTGACCAAGGCCGGCTTCGCCGCCCAACTCGCGCTGGATGGCGTGCTCGCCACCCTGCCTGTGCGGCGCTAGTCTCCTCGCCCGGCATTGCCGCCGGGCGGATCTGCGATACTGCACCGCCCTCAACACGGACGTTGCATGCGCACTCACCTCGGTACTCTCTCTTTGGCCGCGTTGTTGATGGCGCTGTGCGCGCCGGCCTACGCGCAGACTGCGCCGGCACAGCCCATGTCGGAGGTCACCACGCGGTATCCGGTGACCACCGCAACGTTGGCGGGGCGACTGATCCGGCTGGGCGAGCGCGATGGCAAATGCGCCGTGTTGCGCGACGACGCGGTGCTGCCACTAGGCGTGCACGCCCCGTGCTACTTCAGCATCAACCGCGAGCACGGCGCGCAGGTCCACCACTTCAATGGCAGCGACATCGTGCTGGTGCAGCATGCGCGCCCGACCGTGCGCGCAGATTGGGATGTCGCACGCGATGGGCCCATCTGCGCATTCGAGTCGCAAGCAGTGCGGGAGGTCGATGGGGTGCTGGAGCCGGGCATCGTTGCCAACTCGTGGCATTGCGATCCCACCGCTGGCGCCGACCAGAAGCAATTTGTCTACAGCTACGACATCTGGCCCAAACGCGACGCGCAACAACCTGCGCGCAGGCAACGCACGCCCTAAGGGCGGCGACATGCACGTGTGCGCTGCGGCAACGCACCTGCCGCGTTCGTACGCCGCACTGGTTGCCACCGCCAACAGATGCATGCATCCCTGCAACACATCACTGCATCCGACACGTCACGTGCAGGCGCGTGCTGGCGGGACGATCACCGCGCTCGCCGGCGGTGACGGCGTTGACGGCGATGCGACTTCCAGCCCGCGTAAGCGAACCAGACGATGAGTGCCAACAGCGTGCCGGTCAACGCGGCATCCCAGCCGATGGAAATCCAGAATCGCTGCGGGTCGCTGTCGGCATAAAAGATCCTGGTCGGGCGACCGCGGAGGACGCTGACATAGCGCTGCTTGAAGACCGCATCCAGCAGTAGCCAGAGCCGTCCAACACAAGCGATCGCCACCGCCAGCACCACTGCGCGCACTAGCCATGTCTGGATGGTCGAGTCCGCACGCGTGGGCGCCGGTGGCGAGACAGTGCGACGCTTTTTCACCCTGATTCCAGACAAGTGCGGGGCGCGCAGTGTACGTGGGGCAGCACAGGCGACGCGTCCGTTGACGGTTGTCTGTGCGTGTTGGCAGCGATACGCGCCGCCACTGACCTATCGTTACAACGCGCTTGCACAAGGTGTGCCGCTATACTGATGACGCAGCGCACGCGACCGCGTGCATGGAACGCACCACGCTGCATTCGTCTCAAGGAAGATGGCCTGCAACAGCGCGATGCCGATGTCCGGACGCTTCCTTGAGTTACTGCGGGTTTGCCACTGCATGGCAACCGCGTTGTATCAAGGATCTCCCTTTGAAGACGTTCACCACCCTTTTGCTTGTCTCCCTCAGCCTGCTGCTTTCGGCGTGCGGCGGCGGCGCCACCTCCGGCGCCTCCAAGCTCTCTTCCAGCGATTACCTGCTGCACAACGTGTCGGTCTGGAACGGCGCGGTGACCATCATCGACCCGTGGGTGTCGGGCGATCGCGGGCAGAGCCTGATCACCGATGCCGTCGCGCACAAGCCGCTGGACAGCTACAAGACCGCACTGGGCAGCCAGCGCAAGGCATTGGCTGCAAATGCGCAGGCCAATACCGCCATGGCCTCGGGCGTGCCGGATAACGCCAAGGACCTGGACACCAAACTGTCGGCGTATCTCAAGAGCGCCGACGCGATGATGGCCGCGCTGGAGCGCGTCGCCTCGTTGCCCAATGGCTACACCAACGCCGAACTGGAGCCGTTGGCCAAGGATCTGGAAGCGGTCTCCACTCAGCTCAACACCGATATGGAAGCCTTGAATACCGCACAGCGCGCGTATTCCACCGAGCACAAGATTCCACTGCGCGAATCCCGCTAAGAGTGGCTGACAAAACCTAGCGAGCAATCGTCAGGCGGGTGTGGACGGCGCGGAGGAACCGGAGTGTACGAGTCGTACATGCCGCACCGAGCACCGGCCGCACCCGCCTGGCGACTGCACAGTCATTTTTTTAGCTGCTCCAAGAACACCTACGGCCATCGCTCACCGCGCAGGTCAGCATGGCCTGCGCAGGTGACCGATGGTCGCGTTAGCGATCAGTGGTGCAAACCGAACATCAGCGTGCGATGGGTCGCGCCACCGGCCATGGCGCCGCTGGCAACAGCAAATGCTACCGATGCCGCCGGGCTTGCGATGTCGCCGCAGCCAAACACTCCCGGCACGGTGGTGGCTTGCATCGCGTCCACGGCAAGATGGCTGCCCAATGGCCCGTCGCTGGTGCCGCATCCGAGCTGTGCCACCAACGGACTGATCTCGGTCTGTGGGGTGATGAACACCCCGTCCAGCGCAAAGGTCTGTCCGTCTCGCAGTACCAATTCAAGCGTGTCGCCCTCGCCTTGCAGCGCCGTCACCGCGCCGTTCACCAACTGCACGCCGCGCGCCTGGAGTTGCGCGTGTTGGGCCTGATCCAGCACCAGCGTGTCGTTCAAGAACAATTGGGTTGCGCCCCAATCCGGCAACATGCTGGCCTGGTGCGCGGCAAACGCCGTTGTCGCCACGACGCCGATGCGTCCCTGCTGCAGCTCGTAGCCATGACAATACGGGCACACGAACGCCTGCCGACCCCACCGTTCTGCCAGGCCTGCAAGCGCAGGCAAACGGTCGACCATGCCCATCGCCAGAATCAGCCGCCGCCCGGCGTGGACGCTGCCGTCGGCAAGCGTGACTTCGAATGCATCCGCCTGGCCGCATAGCTGCGCCACCGTTCCATCGGCCCATCGCACGCTGGGATAGGCGAGCACCTGGGTTCGCGCCTCATCGGCGATCTGCGCAGGCGATGCCCCGTCGCGGCCCAGAAAGCCGTGCGAGGTGGCGGCAAACCGGTTGCGTCGCTGGCCACTGTCCACCAGCAGGACGGTGCGCCGCGCGCGCGCCAATTGCAGTGCGGCCGACAGCCCCGCGTAACTACCTCCAATGATGATGACCTCATGCTGCATAGAGTATCTCCGCTGCATCTCTTTATGTACTTTTAGATGTTACATGAAAAGACAAGCGACTCACTACCGCACCCACCGATGCGCGACACACTGCTGCCGTGGTTCAGTGCTTCAGTGCTGCTGCGTGCGCTTGCGCTTGCCGGTGGCCTTGCCGGCAGGTGGCGCGCCAGCGCTGCACAGGCTGTCGAACTCGCTGGCCAGTGCGGCCAGGGTCACGCTGCCCAGGCGCTGCAGCAGCAATGCCTCGGCTTCGGCCAATGCATCGGCAATCGCCGCGTTGACCACGCGCTCCACCGCGCACTGCGGGTTGGGATGATCGGCGCCGATCGCGAACAGATGCGGGCCGCCGACTGCGCGATGCACATCCAGCAGCGTCACCTGGGCCAGATCGCAGGCGATCTGCCAACCCCCGTTGTGTCCCTTGCTCGATTGCACGTAACCGGCGCTGCGCAACCCGGCCATGGTCCGGCGCACCACTACCGCATTGGTCGACAGCATGCTGGCGATCTGCTCGGAGGTCATCGGTTGCGCGCTTCTGGCCATGTGCAACAGCACATGCAACATGCGGGAAAGGCGGCTATCGGTTCGCACGCGGTCTTCGGCTTCGCTCGATCGGTTCAGAGGGACGGCATGCCGTCGTCACGCCTGGATTGTGCCGTAGCGTTACCTAATTGTCGCAGCGCAAATTCAAACGGTGCGCCGCAGGCTCAGCACACCGCCCATTGATCGCGCCCGGCGGTCTTGGCGGCATACAGCGCCAGATCGGCCTGGCTCAACAGCACGTCCAGTCCTGCCGCCGGGGTCACGCTCACCGCACCCATGCAGAACCGCACCGGCTGTTCTGCGGGCAAGCCAGGGATCTGGATCGCCGCAACCGCAGTGCGCAAGCGCGCGAACACCGCCGGAATTTCGTCCGCGCCGCAGCCCGGCAGCACCAGCAGGAATTCTTCGCCGCCCAGCCGGCCCAGGCGATCCTGGACGCGCAACGCCAGCAGCGAGGCACTGGCCAGCGCGGTGAGCACCGCATCGCCACTGGCATGGCCGTGCACATCGTTGATCAGCTTGAAGTGATCCAGGTCGATCAACGCCAGCATGCAGGGCGTGTGGGTGCGCAGGGCATGGTCGATCTGTTGCTGCGCTTCGGCGCGGATGGCGCGTCGGTTCGGTAGGCCGGTGAGTTCATCGCGCATGGCCAGCCGCGAGAGTTGTCGGCGATGGCGTGCGACAAACGCCAGCACGATCAACGCGCCCACCAGCAGCAGACACGCAGCGCATAGCGCGATCCACAAGGCGCGCTGTCCGGCTTCGCGCGCCTGCAATGCCAGCTGCGCGGTTTCGCTGCGTCGGCGCAACTCGGCATTTTCCGCCTCGCGCCGCGCGTCTTCATAGCGGGCCTGCAGCCGCAGCATCACCGTGTCGCGCTGGCGGTCAAGGTTCTGCGCGCGCAGCGCGTTGGCGCGCTGCAGCTCCTGGTAGGCCTCGGCATAACGCCCTTCCACCGCCAGTGCCTGGGCGATGGCATCGACCAGCTCCGCCCGCCCGCTCAAGGTGAGGTTCGGGTCGTCGGCCGCTTTGGCCGCGATGATCGCGCTGCCCAGGCTGGACGACTGCAGCGCGGTCAGGGCCTGCAACAGGATGGCGTGGCAGGCAGCCACCCGGCCGATATTGCCCTGCGCCTGCATCAACGGCAGCGCCTCGCGCGCCATCGCCAGCGCCGCTGCGGCATCGCCAGTCTTGATCAAGGCTTCGCTGGCGCTGGTCAACGCTGCCGCCACGCCGGCCTGATCGCCCAGCTCGCGGCTGAGCGCCAGCGCGCGCCGGAAGTGCAGCAATGCGGCGGCGGGTTGCTGCAGTGCCAGCGTGGCACCGTATTCGTATTCGATCAGGCTGCGCTGAAAGCGCGCTGGTTGGTCGTGCAGGCGCGCCAGGGCGCGCTGCAGGTAATCCTGCGCATCGTTGTCGTCGGCCACGCGGCCTGCGACGCGGCTGGCCAACGACCCCAGCTGGGTCAGGCCATCCAGCTCAACGCTGAGCAGGTGTTCGCGCACGGCGCATTGGTAGCTGGTCTGCGCGGCGCTCCAGGCCTCGTCGCTGCTGCCGGAGGCCAGCATGCTCCACATGTCGACCGCTTCGATTTCGCACAACAGATCGCTGCGCCGTAGTGCGCGCGCCTGCTGACGTAAGCCATTCAGCCGCGCCACCATGCTGCGATTGGGGTTTTCGCGCACGTCGCTGAGCGCCTGCACGATGTCCAGCCACAACTGCGCCTGCGCCACATTGCCATGCAATTGGTCCAGCAGGCCGTGGGCCTCGGTGAGCGCGGCCTGGCGCGCCTCGCTGTCTTCCAGCGAGATCAACACGCGCGACTGCGCCAACAGCGCCCAGAACTGCGCATCGCGGTCGCCATCGACGCGGGCCTGTTGCAGCGCACGCTGGGACATCTGCAACGCCCGCATCGGGTCGTCGATCGTGGCCAATTCGATGGTTTTCCAGGGTTGCGGCTGTGCCCAGGCCACGACGCCGAACGACAACAACAAGCACGCAGCGAGCAGGCGGCGCCAGACCATCGCAGGCATGCTCATTGGCGTATCACGGGGAGGGTGGACCACACTGCATGCGCACGCTCTCCACGGCACTGCACCTGACCTGGCCGGGGCTAGCTGTTTGCTGCGGCATCTGAAGACACTCCCGTGGTCGGACAGCGGTGGAATCGCGTGAGCTGCGCGGCAATGCGCGCGCTCGATGTCGTACGGCTGCAAGGGTGACCGGAGGACACGGCAGACGCCGTGATCGCTTTTGATGGTCGAGCCCGTTATCGGCCGGGATGCGCAAGTCTTGAATCCGCTGGATGACGCAGTTGGGCGCGCGGGGTGGCCGGCAGGCCGAGCGGGCAGGCGTTCGGCGCCCGGGATGCAACGGCGTTGCGAGTGGGCGCGCTGTTGGTTTGCGACGCGCACTCCCAGGTCGCCGTCCTGCCAGCGCTGCGTGCCTGCAAGCGCTGCGTGGGCCGCAGTGGATGCGGGACGAGCGCTTGGGATCGATACGGGCTTGCTACCGCACGCGATGCCGATGCCACACCCGGCGCCACGATCGGGCGGCCACGGTCTGACGACAATGGCCACGCCACAGCGCGCGGCCATTGTCGCTTGGCAGCCACATGACGGACGCCACGGCGCGGCCACGTAAACTCCGGCACGGCAGCTGCCGCCCCTGATCGTCTGGAGACGCCGTGACCTTGCCCCTGCCCCGCCTGCTCACCCTGATCGCCATCGCGCTGCTGTCGGCATGTGCCACCCAGGCGCCGCGTGCGCCGCAGCGCTCGCCGGAGGCGGTCAAGGCCGATATCGCACGGCGCCTGCCGGCCAACCTGCCCGATCGCAGCGGCTGGGCCAACGATGTGTATGTCGCGCTCTCGTCGCAGGCACTGGACACCAGCGCCGAGCACATCTGCGCCGTGCTGGCGGTGACCGAGCAGGAGTCGACCTACCAGGCCAATCCCGCGGTGCCCAACCTGGGCAAGATCTCGCGCGCGGAAATCGACCGCCGCGCCAGCGCACACCACATCCCGGCTTTCATGGTCGATGCCGCCCTGCGCATCACCTCGCCGGATGGCCGCAGTTACGCCACCCGTATCGCCGCGGCGCGTACCGAGCAGGAACTGAGCCGCATCTTCGAAGACTTCACCGGCAGCGTGCCGCTGGGCGCGCGCCTGTTCGACGGGCTCAACCCAGTGCATACCGCCGGGCCGATGCAGGTGAGCATCGCCTTTGCCGAACAACATGCCGCGCGCTACCCGTATCCGCCCGACAGCTCGGTCCGCCACGAGGTGTTCAGCCGCCGTGGCGGGCTATGGTTCGGCACCACCCATCTGCTGGGCTACCCCACAACCTACGATGCGCTGCTGTATCGCTTTGCCGACTTCAACGCCGGTTGGTATGCCAGCCGCAATGCCGCGTTTCAGGCCGCACTGAGCAAGGCCAGCGGCATCGCGCTCGCACTGGACGGCGACCTGCTCACGCCTGGCGCCAGCCTGGAGTCACCCGGCGGCACCGAGCGCGCGGTGCGCTCGCTGGGCAGCCAGCTGGCGCTGAGCGACCGCCAGATCCGCAGTGCGCTGGAAGCCGGCAACACACCGGAGTTCGAACAAAGCGCGCTGTATCGCCAGGTGTTCGCACTTGCCGATCGCAGCGCCGGCAAGGCCTTGCCGCGCGCGGTGCTGCCGGGCATCACCCTGGATAGCCCCAAGATCACCCGCACGCTCACCACCGCCTGGTTTGCGCAGCGGGTCAACGAGCGCTGGACGCGCTGCATGAGCAAGTAAGCGACTGGTTTGCCGCGCTGCGCGCAATGCCTGCGCTGCGCACCGGCATCTCATTCCCCACTTAGAGCAGCTAACAAAACTACTGTGCAGCCGCCAGGCGGGCGCGGCCGGTGCTCGGAATCCTCATGTACCACCCGTACACTCCGGTTCCTCCGCGCCGTCCACACCCACCTGACGACTGCTCGCTACGTTTTGTTAGCCGCTCTTAGGCGACTGCTCAACACATCGCCGACAACAGGACCATCTTCCACCTTGCCATCTCTACCGCGTTGATAGTTGATGCCGACCCGACAGGCTGCAGGGTGCATCTCCCAGACCCAGCCATACAGGGCGCGCCCCGTGTCTGGCGGCGAGCGCAGCGGCATGTTCATGCGCAGCCCATCGTCCTGGCCTCGGTCCAGTGTGCACATGACGGTGCCGGCGCCGTCGTCTTCAGCGTCGGGGTCGACGTCGTCCACATGGGTGATGGTGGCGATGATTGCTTCGGCATTCACCCGTTGCTGTAACGCGCGTGGAAGGTCGGCAAGCGGCGGCGCAGCGCGTCCATCGGATGGCTCCTCGACAAATGCATCACTCAACCTCACCTTGCGAAAGTAGTACTCGCTGCGGCCCAGCGTGTTCGAGCCATCCATGGCCGTTGCCATGTCTGCCAGTTCGCCGCTACGCAACAGAAACATGTCGGTACCCGAGCGCATGACCACCAGCTGCGCGTCGTTGGCATCGCTACCACTGGAGTCGGGCCGCAACCGGATGTCCAGCGTCACCTGTTCGTCGCCCATCTCGGTCTGCGTCACTTCATAGCGGCCCGCATACGCACGCACATCGGTGCGTGCAAGACTGCGATGATCGATTTTCCAGAACAGCAGGCGATACTGGCCGTTGGGCTCGAGCGCCAGCATGCGATGCCAATCGATATACGACGACAGGTACACGCCGTGCAGGTCGTTGCCGGACTGTGGCTCGTTGAATAGGCCCTCGAACATGGAGCGCTGCGCTGCGGGCAATGCCTCACCATTGGTCCTCGCTGCATCGGCAACGGTTGCAGGGCCGTCGACGGCATCGCGAAGTCGGGTGTGCAGCGCCAACGCATCGACCTTTTGGACCCGCAACATCTGCATCGAAAACAGCATCTGATCGATCTCGTAGACCTCGCCCGCAGCCAGTGCGCCGCACTCTTTGCGCGCGGCGGCGAGCAGGGCCGATGGGATCAGGGAGTCGCAGAATTCCGCCTCGCACAGGGACTGGTTGAAGAAGTCGTCCAGGCTCCAGCTCAGGTCAGCGGCGGCTTTGGAGACCGGGTCCAGGTAGACCACGTCTTCGTCGGTGGCGGTCAGCTTGCGGTAGTACAGCAGCGCGCCGAAGGGGGTGAGCGCGATCGGAATACGCCGCACCGCATCGGGTGGCGAGACGATCCAGCGATCCAGCACCGGTTGCCATTGCCGGGGGTCGATCAGCGCGAACTGCATGTTCCCGTAGTGCCCCAGCCCTTCTTGACGCCACAGCTCAATTAGACTGGCAGGCAGCAGCGGCGCATAGGCGGCAATCAGATCCGCCGGGGCCGGCTGCGTCTTGCGCGGCGGGTGCGCCTTGATAAAGCGGGACAGTGCCAAGCGGCGGAACCATGACATCAGACGGCCTCCAGTCAACGTTGCGTGCGGTCAGTAAGAGCAGCGAACAAAACGACTGTGCTCACCGCCAGACGGGCGCGGCCGGTGCTCGGTGCTCGGTGCTCGGTGCTCGGTGCTCGGTGCTGCATGGTCCACTCGTACACTCCGGTTCCTCCGCGCCATCCGCACCCACCTGACGACTGCTCGCTACGTTTTGTTAGCCGCTCTAAACCCAGATCGTGCGGCATGATCCTGTGTGGACGACGAGAAGCGTAGTGCATAGCGTGACAGTCCCGTCGTCAGTGGCTGGCCGATCACCGGCGTGCGTGCGGTCCACGGGTGTGATCTGCCTCGGTGGCATCGAGCTCGACGAACCTCATCGGTCACGCTGTGCCGGTGCCGGTGCCGGGCCGGACGATCCGCTCGGCAACCGCTCGATCACAGGTCCGCCCCGCGTCGGTCACGCCCACTCGGTTGCCGAAACGCGTGCGGCCTGCCACCGTCGACAACGGCGCAGACACGACTTCTGGCAGAGGCACCCGGCCCACGTGGCGGGTAGCATCGGACGGTCGCGCCGACCGCATTGCGCGCTCCTTTCGTCCCGGAGAGTCCTACATGCCCACCCCGTTGCCGATGCGGCAGCTGTTCGCCGCCCTCGCCCTGGCCGTCCTGCCGGTCATCGCCAGTGCGCAGGCACCCAGCGTCACCGAGGCCGACTATGCGCGCGCCGAACGTCTGATCGGCTACCTCACTCAGCCATTGGTCGATCACACGGCCTCACGCATCGACTGGCTGGACGCCACCCACCTGGTCTATGTCGACCACGATGCCAAGGGCGACCGGCTGCTGCAGCTGGATACCGCCACCGGCAAGACCGCACCGATCTTCAAACAGTCCGCGCTGGTCGCTTCGCTTAATACGCTATTGAAGACCGGCGACAAACCGCTCAAGGCCGACACCTTCGCGCCGGTGGTCAAGGTCACCGCCGATGGTCGTTACCGCCTCAATGCGCGCGATACCGCCGTGGTCTGCGATGTGCGTGCGCGGTGCAGCAAGCTGTACGCCAAGGACAAACCGGAACCTGGCGTCTTGTCGCCAGACAAGCGCAGTGAAGCCTTCATTCGCGACTGGAACCTGTGGGTACGCGATCTGGCCAGCGGCCAGGAAACCCAGCTCACCCGCGATGGCGTGGAAAATTTCGGCTACGCCACCGACAACGCCGGCTGGCAGCACAGCGATCGCGCCATCGTGGCGTGGTCGCCGGACTCGCGCAAAATAGCGACATTCCAGCAGGACCAGCGCAAGACCGGCGACATGTACCTGGTCAGCACCAAGCTCGGTCACCCCGAGCTGCAGGCATGGAAATACCCGCTGGCCGGCGACAAAGACGTGACCATGATCGAGCGCGTCATCATCGATGTGCCATCGCGCAGCATGGTGCGTTTGAAGATGCCGCCGGACCAACACCGCTCCACCTTGTGCGATGACGTCAGCTGCGACGGTGCCTGGGACGATGCGAAATGGGCACCCGACGGCAAGACGCTGGCATTCGCCTCCACCTCGCGCTTCCACAAGCAGACCTGGTTCCGTATTGCCGATGCCGCCACCGGCGAGGTCCGCACCGCGTTCGACGAAACCGCCAAGACCTATTACGAAAGTGGGCAGGTGGCCGCCAACTGGGCGTATCTGCCGGGCAGCGATGAAGCGGTGTGGTTTTCCGAACGCAGCGATTGGGGTCAGCTGTTTCTCTACGACCTGCGCACCGGCAAGCCCAAGCACGCCATCACCACTGGCGAAGGCAACGTCACCGAGCTGTTGCGCGTAGACCC
Source organism: Xanthomonas sp. WHRI 8932A (assembly GCF_035012785.1). Taxonomy (NCBI): domain Bacteria; kingdom Pseudomonadati; phylum Pseudomonadota; class Gammaproteobacteria; order Lysobacterales; family Lysobacteraceae; genus Xanthomonas; species Xanthomonas sp. WHRI 8932A. The sequence continues at coordinate 297,818 of NZ_JAYGQQ010000002.1, read as the reverse complement.
GGCGACACGCACCGCCTGGTTCATGGCAGTCGGCCGTTCGCCGGGCGTGGACCCGTATTACCAGCAGCTGTGGAAGGTGAGCCTGGATGGCGGCGCGCCGGTATTGCTGACGCCGGAAGTGGCCGACCACAGCGTCGTGCTATCGCCCGACGGCGCGCGCTTTGTCGATACCTATTCCACTTCGCTGACGCCACCGGTCACGCTGCTGCGCGATGCCGCCGACGGCCGCAGCATCAGCACGATAGCCACTGCCGACATCACCCGCCTCAAGGCCGCCGGCTGGGTGCCACCGGAGCCGATCACGGTCAAGGCGCGCGATGGCAAGACCACGCTGTACGGGTTGATGTTCAAGCCCAGCAACTTCGACGCCAGCCGCACGTATCCGGTCATCGATTACATCTACCCCGGCCCGCAGACTGGCTCGGTCCGCGATCGCCGCTTCTATGCCGGCCATGGCGACAATCAATCGCTGGCCGAACTCGGTTTCATCGTCATCGCTATCGACGGCATGGGCACGCCGTGGCGCTCCAAGAGCTTCCACGACACCTGGTACGCCGACATGGGCGACAACACCTTGCCCGACCAGGTGGCCGGACTGAAGGAACTGGGGCAGCGCTACCAGTGGATGGACCTCAACCGTGTCGGCATCTGGGGGCACTCCGGCGGCGGCAACGCCTCCACCGGCGCGATGCTGCGCTACCCCGACTTCTTCAAGGTGGCGTGGTCGGAAAGCGGCAACCACGACAACCGCGGCTACGAAGACGACTGGGCGGAGAAGTATCACGGCGAGCACATCGTCAACAAAGACGGCACCTCCAACTACGACGACCAAGCCAATGCCACCCATGCCAGCAAGCTCAAAGGCAGACTGATGCTGGTGCACGGCACCCTGGACGACAACGTGCCGCCGTATCTCACCCTGCTGGTGGCCGAAGCGCTGATCAAGGCCAACAAGAACTTCGACATGCTGATGCTGCCCAACGCCAAACACGGCTACGGCGAGATGACCCCATATGTCACCCGCCGCCGCTGGGATTATTTCGTGCAATACCTGCTCGGTGCCACGCCGCCAGCGCAATACCAGATGAAGCCGATGCCGTAGAGGTGATGGAAGCGAAACTACGAAGTGCGCTTAGCACACAGGCGCTCTGTCACAAACAGCCGACAGAGCGCATTCCATCTCAAGGCGTGGCGGACAGACGGCTCCAGGTTTCTTTCTATTTCGTCCACCCTGTCTGTCGACCGCGCGTCACTTTCTCAAACACCACCCGGAGGTGCGAGGCCTCCGCCATGCTGAGCGCATGCATCCGCTGGTATGCCGATGTTTCGGTGCAGGCTTAGCTTGTAATCTACTCGGCCAACGATCTTCAAAGGAACTGAAATGCAGTTGTCACAAGGTCAACGCGTCCCGCTGTCTACGCTGATCCAGCAGCCCAGGTTCGACTTCGTCACCCAGATCGCCTCAAACCGCACCATCGATTACGTGTGCTTTGGTCTCGACGCAGCCGGCAAGCTGTCCGACGACCGTTACATGGTGTTCTTCAATCAACCTAATAGCCCATGCGGCAGTGTCCGACAGCATGCGGACGGGCGCTTCGAGCTGTCCTTGGCAAGCCTGCCGACGACGATCGATCGCCTGGTCTTCACCGCCTCCATCGACGGCCCGGGCGTCATGCACGACATCGACGCCAGCCATTTCAGTCTCCAGGCCAGTGGCCAGGAGACTGCACGCTGCAGTTTCTCCGGCACAAGCTTTGCCGACGAAAAAGCGATCATGGTCGCCGATATCTACCGCAGCAAGGATCAGTGGCGCATCGTCGCCAACCTGCAGGGTTTCAATGCCGGGCTGGATGCATTGGTGGCCCACTTTGGCGGTGAAGTCTCCGAGCCGCCGGCAGTGCCCGCAGCGGCAGGTACGCCCGCGTCTGCAGCGAAAGTCTCGCTGGAAAAGCGGGTGGGCGATGTGGCACCGCAATTGGTCAGCCTGGCGAAAAAGGCACAGGTCAGCCTCGAAAAAGCCCGGCTCACCGACGTCAAGGCACGGATCGGGTTGGTCCTGGATGCCTCCGGCTCGATGAGCGCTCAATACAGCCGAGGTCATGTTCAACAGGTGGTCGATCGCCTCATCCCGATGGCGGTCCATTTCGATGACGACGGCGCACTGGATTGCTGGGCATTCGGTGCAACTCCATGCCAGCTGTCACCTGTGACACTTCATAACTTTTCGGGCTATATCGAGCGCGATTCGGGTGGCTGGAAGAAATGGTCACTCGGCCCGCGCATCAACGATGAGCCCAAGGCCATGCGCATGGTGATCGACTACTACAAGCAATCCAAGGACCGTACCCCGGTCTACATCCTGTTTATCAGTGACGGCGGTGTGCATCAGGATCGCGAAATCACCCAGCTGATGAAGGAAGCCGCTGCACTGCCGATCTTCTGGCAGTTTGTCGGCCTGGGTGGCCGTGGCTACGGCATCCTCGAGAAGCTCGATGACATGCATGGCCGTGTCGTGGACAACTGCAATTTCTTTGCACTTGATCGGCTGGATCAGATTCCCGAAGAAAAACTTTACGACCTGCTGATGGAAGAGTTTCCCATGTGGCTCACCGCAGCGAGAGCGAAGAACATCCTGTAAGACAAGGCGTCACGCCTGGCTGGCGCCGGTCGCCTTGCCTGCAAGCGACAAGCACGGCTCACTTGGCCGTGCTGCCACCCAGCTGCTTGCTCAAGAACGCCAGCAAGCGCGTGTAGTACTCGCGTCGATGCGCTTCGGTGTAGAAGCCGTGGCCCTCGTTGGGGAAGTACAGCGACTCCACCGGCACGCCGGCGCCTTTCAACGCGCGCTCCATGGCCTTGGTATGTTCGATCGGCGCGCGCTCGTCCTTGCCGCCGGCCGCCAGAAACACCGGCACCTTGATCTGCCGTGCCAGGGTCACCGGCGAGCGCGCAGCCAAGGTGTCGCGTGCGCCCAGCCAATCGACCGTCCAGTTCTTGGCCCAACGCGCGGAGCGCCCGGTATCGCGCGCCATCATGTCCAGATCGTAGACACCTACATAACCGGCCGCGCAGCGATACAGCGCCGGCTCCTTGGCCACGCCCATCAGCGCTGCATAGCCGCCGTAGCTTGCGCCATAGATGCAGATGCGCGATGCGTCGGCAATGCCTTCGCCGATGGCCCAGCGGGTGGCATCGGTGACATCGTCCTGCATGCGTCCGCCCCACTCCTTGGCACCGGCCTGGGTAAACGCGTAGCCATAATTGGCCGAGCCGCGGTAGTTGACGCGCAGCACCGCGTAACCGGCTGCCGCCAGCAACTGGGTGTCGTCATCGAACTCCCACTTGTCGAAGATCCCGAACGGGCCGCCATGCGGCATCACGATCAACGGCAACGGCGTGCCGGCTTGCGCATGCAGTGGCTGCGTCAGGTAGCCATGCAGCACCAGGCCATCGCGCGCCTTGAAGCTCACCTGCCTGGTCGCCGGCACTCCATCGGGCGGAAACCATTCGCGACGGCTAAACACGCGGTCGGCCTTCTTGCTGACCGTGTCGAACAGATAGTAATCACCGTTGTTGCGATCGCTCCACACATACGCCAGCACCATGCGGCGGTCGCTGGTGGCTGAGGTGATGTAGACCGCGTTGCCGTCGAAGGCTTTTTCCAGGCTGCGATACAACTTCGCAGTGGGCGCTGTTTCGTCGAAGAAACGATTGCGCACGCGATCGCTCATATACGACGCGCCGATCGGCGTGGTGCCGTCCAGATCGCGCAGGATGTGGTACGGGTCCACGGTATCGTCGTGCAAGAGCGGGGTTGCCTTGCTGGTTGCCGGGTCCCACGCCACCAGCACATCGGTGCCGGCGGCCTGCTCCACCTGCAGATAAGCGCGACTGCCATCGGCGGAAAAACCCAGCGGAAATTCGCGATGCTTGCTGGTGGCCGCATCGTTGATCAGCCGCCACGGTGCGTCGTCGTTGTCGCGGTAATACAGCTTGCTGATGTTGCTGATTTCCAGGCCGTTGGCAAAGCGGATCCGCCCTTGCTGGTCGGTCACAAACCCTGCCCGACGGACCGGCGAGGTGGCCACGGTCGTGCGCCGGCCGGTCTGGATATCCAGCTTGTCGATGCGGACGTTGGGATCGCCCACGAACGGAACCGCCGACACCAGGATGTTGCGCGCGTCGCCCGGCAGGGTATCCAGCATGTAGGTCGCCGGGTCCAGGTCCATCTTCAACTGCGCGCCGTTGATATCCGGATTGGTGCCGTACGGGCTGGCCAACAAGCGACCGTTCTTGCCGTCGGCATCGATGGCATGCAGCTGGCCGATGGCCACCGGCTCGTCGCGCGAGCCCAGCCGCTGCGCCATCGACACCACGATGCGCTCATCACTGGCCCACCAGAAATCGTCCACCACGCTGTTGACGCCGCCGGTGACCTTGGCCGTGGCCACCTTATCCTGCCGCCGCACGATGCCCAGCACGGTGCGATCTTCCAGCGGCATGGTCAGTGCGAGATAGGCACCGGACGGCGAGATCTTGATCCGCTCGAACTGGTCGCTCTTGAGATATGGCGCCAGATCCACGGTTTCCGGCGCGCTCTGCGCGACTCCCGGGCTTGCCGCTCCCCATGCCAGCACACTCAGCACGCCTATCGTCCAACCACGCATATCGCCCCCACGACCTGTCCTTGAGAGGCGCATGGTGGCAAACGACTGCCGCCGCGTCCATGCCCCCATCAGCGCAATCGGTGATGCTGCAAACCTGCGACTGGCTGGCCTACTGCGCTCGAACCTACTGCGGGCGATGCCGCAAGCGGCCTAAACGCATGCTCCGCATCAACCGACAGACGGCGGCCGCTGGCCGAGCAAGCCGATGCGCCGGAACCACATTTCCAACGGCACCGTCACCAACGGCGGCAGCGCGGCCAGCAGGCTCAGCGCCCAGGCCCACCACGGCCAACGCAGCCGCAGTGCGGCAAGCACGCTCACCACCACGTAGAAGAGAAAGGCGCCGCCGTGCAGGCGACCGAACAGCCACACCACGACCTCGGTGGTTTGTGTGCCGTACTTGAGCACCATGCCGAGCAACAGCCCGGCCCAGGTCACGCCTTCGATCAAGGCGGCAACCGCAAACAGCCGACCCATCGGCGACAACGCAGCAGCAGAACGCATGCAAGACTCCAGTAAACACCAAGAATTGCCGCGACGCGATGGCGGCGGCGACGCCCGCTGGCAGCGCCAGTTTACAGGCCAGACCAGGTGAACCGGCGCGTGGCGCTGCCAGTACACGTCCCGCGCTTGCTGATAGTTGCGGCACGCACGCAGCGTCCTACGGCTCGGCGCATTCAAGCGCATCCCGGCGATAATGCCGGCACCGCCGTCCTGAAGCCTCACACCATGCGTATCGCTCTGCTGCTTTTACTGCTCACTGCCTTACTACCCGCCACCGCACTGGCACTAAAGGTGCACGATGGCGACCTGCTATTCGTCACCGCGGCGCGCAGCGGCCTGAGCGGCGCCATCGACGACGCCACCGCCACACAGGGCGAACCCAGCTTCGACCATGTCGCGCTGGTGGCACATGCAGGCGATACCGAGGTGGTACTGCATGCCGACGAACAAGGCTCGCGCGAGCAACCGCTGCAGGCGTTCATCGATGAGGCCACCGCCAAGCAGCGGCAGATCGTCGTATACCGGCTCACCCCCGCGCATCGCCCCGCCATTGCCGACGCCATCGCGCAGGCGCGGCGCATGCTCGGCAAACCGTACAACCAGACCTACGTGCAGGACGACAACAGTTACTACTGCTCGGACTTCATCGAGCGCGCCTTCCGCGCACATCAGGTGTTTGCGCTGCAACCCATGAACTTCAAAAACCTGCAGACCGGCAACGTGTCACCGTACTGGACCGACTTCTATCGCAGCAGAGGCATGGCCGTGCCGCAGGGCCTGCCCGGCACCAATCCGAACGATATGGCCAAGGCAGCGGCGTTGCGCGTGGTTGGTCCGTTGAACTGAAGGCATGTTTTCCCGCGGTTTTATCTGGTTGGGAGCGCTGCGCCGTTCGATCATCGAAGACTTTGGACCCAGGCGTGGTATGCGGTACCAGGTGCCTACCGCTTCTTTCAGGTCGACTGACATCATCGATGTCTACACGCGTCCAACGCGACAGAGCAGGTACGCGCGGTTCGCCGCGTATCCTCGTCTAGATGTCATCTGCACTACTGCAACAACATTACGCTCTAGCGCTACACAGGAGGCTGTCTTGAATAAGCTGTTATCAGCAGGATTGGGAATATTGCTTCTGGCTGGCTGCGGCAAGGCACCAGCACCAGCACCACCGCCAACACCGGCTACTGCAGCGACGCCACAGCCAACGGTGTCAGCGCGTAAGCCCGCTCACGCACCCGGTAGCCAGCGTGGCGAGGGCCAACCGTATGAGCTGGCCGATACGCAGGTCTGGGACGTGCCCGATCCGGCGACAGGTCGCACCTACCAGGTCTTCGTCGCCCTGCCACGTGGCTATGCGGACAATCCACAGCGCCGCTACCCGGTGCTGTATGCCACCGATGGCGACTATGCATTTCCACTGGTCAAGCAGATCGCGCGTCGCTTGAACGGCGAAGGCCCAGCCATCGAGGATTTCATTCTGGTTGGGCTGTCCTACGCAGTCGGCGACGAGCCCATGCCGAGCCGCAGACGCGATTACACGCCCACACCGGAAGATGGCCCAACCGCAGCGCCCGTTGCCACCCACGGAAAGAGCGCCGACTACATCCGCTACCTGCGCGATCGCGTGCTGCCGTTCGTTGCCAACCGCTACCGAACCGACGAACAGCGCCGCCTGTATCTGGGGCATTCGTACGGTGGCCTGCTGGGCACGCAGATCTTGTTGAGCACACCGGAGATGTTTGCCGGCTATATCCTGGGCAGCCCATCGTACTGGTACGGCGAGCACGCGATGGTGGCGCAGGAAAAAAGCTTTGCCGCCTCGCATACCGACCTGCCGGCACAGGTGTACATGTACGTTGGCGAGTACGAGCAGGTGCGCTATCACCAGAATTACGACATGGTCATCGACGCACAGCACATGGCACAGGCACTGCGCGCGCGACACTATCCGTCGTTGCAGGTCGAGCTGGACGTTCTCAATGACGAGGACCACCTGACCATCGGGCCACGCGGCGCCACCCACGGCTTGAAGGCCTTGCTCGGGATAAAGACTCCTGATCCGAGCGAGCGATAAAACATCGGGTGCTGGCTGGATGCAAGGTCCTGATTTCGCTAAGGGCAATTGCGCTGCTGGCACTCGCACCGTGTTCGCTGATGGCCGCAGCGCCGACACTGCCGGGCGCAGGGTTCGAGGTCGAACGCTATCACGTGCAACTCCGCCCGGATCTCTCCACCACCGCACTCTCCGGAACACAGCGCAGCAGCCTAGGCAGCACCTCCGACCACCTCACCCAGCTGACGTTGATGCCCCCCCACTTCCGGCACATGGCGCAAATACAACAGCGCTTATACATTTGAGTCATGAGCGCAGCATCTCCAACCCTAGGCACCCTGGTCCGTCACCTGATCGAGCTGCTTGATGGCGATCTGGAAGCGGTCTATGCCGCTGCAGGGCTGGACTGGCGGCCGCGCTACACACCCGTCCTGCGCGTTCTGCTGCGATCAGGGCCGCTGCCTATCAAGGCTCTAGCGCAGGAGATCGGCATCACCCACTCCGCTGCCAGCCAGACCGTGGCGCAGATGACCAAGCAACGGCTCACCGTGTTGAAGCCAGGTGCCGACGCGCGCGAACGCATCGTGGCACTGACGCCGAAAGCAAAAAAGATGGTGCCTGCGTTGCAACAGCAATGGGCCGCGACCAACGCAGCCGCCGCACAGCTCGATCAGGAACTGTCCGTTGCGCTCTCCGCTGTCCTTGCTGAAGCCATCGCCGCGTTGCAGCACCGCTCATTCGCGACCCGTATCGCAGCTGCCTCAGACGCGTCATTCCGTTCGACCACCCGCTAGCAACCACCCCACAGGACGTCACCCATGCACGCACCCACGCCATCGGTTGCCAGTAGCGCAGTGGCCACGCACAGCCAAACGCCCCACCGGATCGCGCTGGGCGAGCGCAAATTTCTGCATCCCGGCCGCCTACGCTGGCTGCGAGCGATTGCCTGGGCGGTCCTGCTGCTGGTGGTGGTCGCCACGCTGGCGCCCATGGCCGGCAGAGGCATCGGCAGCCTGCTGCCCAAGGACTCCGGCCCCCTGCAACTGGTCGCCGGCCTGATCGGCGTCGCGGTTGGATTGGCGGTCTACGTGTTGGCGGTGCACCTGGCCGAAGGGCGACGCGCCAGCGAGCTTGCGCTGCGCCCGATGCTGCCGCAGCTGACCATCGGCTTGGTCATCGGCGCGGCCATGTTCGCCACGGTCATGGGCATCATGGCGCTGTTCGGGCTGTACGACATACAAGCGCTGGGCCCGGCGCCAGCCTGGACGGCGGTGCGCAAGGCCTTGCAGGCCGGGGTGATCGAAGAGCTGTTGTTCCGCGCCATCTTTCTGCGCCTGGTATGGCGCGCGTTCGGCCCGTGGGTGGCGTTCGCCGCCTCTGCTGCACTGTTCGGCTTCGGCCATATCGCCAACCCGCATGCAACGGCGTTTGCGGCGATTTGCATCGCACTGGAAGCCGGCATCCTACTCGGCGCGTTCTATGCCTTGACCGGCCGCATCTGGATGTCGATCGGCGTGCATATCGCCTGGAACTTCACCCAGGGCTATCTGTTTGGTGCAGCGGTTTCCGGAACCGACATGGGCCCGTCCATCGCCCGCAGCACGGCCCGTCTCGGATTTCCCGAATGGCTCACCGGCGGCGCCTTCGGCCCGGAGGCCTCGCTACCCGGCGTGCTGATCTGCCTGGCGGTGGGTCTGTCGGTGTTGTGGATGGCGTGGCGCGCGGGAAGCTTTGCAAAGCAACCCTGACCCGTCTTGGCGATGGCAACGCGCTGTCGCGTCTGCATGGTCGGGCAGCGTCATGGTGCACCCACCGCATCGCCGTTTCACGGCGGCACGCCCCCCCGGCATGCATCGCGCACCGCGTGATGCCACACGTCGGGCAAGGTCTCACGCCTGGACGCCAGCACACATCGCCATGGCGCCGCCTTGTCATCGCGCAGACATCCGGCCTCCTAGGCTCTGAGCACCAACAACCTGATGCGCGCCTGCTGGCTCCACGTTGGAGTCCGTCGGCGCGCCCTTGCAGAGGTGCACATGGCGTTGATCCACTCCATTTTGATGAGCGCCGTCGCCGGCATGCGCTCGATGACCCCACTGGCTGCAGTGGCCAACGCTGCACGCACCGGCAAGCTTCCTGCCGATAACGGCGCGCCGGCGTTGCTTGCCAATCCCCTGGCATCGGCTGGCATGCTGGCACTGGCCGGCGGCGAGCTGGCCGGCGACAAGATGAAAACCGCCCCGGACCGCATCGTGTTACCCGGCATGATTGCCCGCATTGCCACAGGCGTCATCGTCGGCACCGCTTTGGCACCGCGCGAACAACGTGGCATCGCGGCATTGCTCGGCGCTACAACTGCGGTTGCCGCGGCCTATCTCACCTTCAATGCGCGCATGCGTGCGATCGAACGCTATGGCCAGACCAGTACCGGTGTTGTCGAAGACACCATCGCGGTAGGTGCGGCGACGTTGATCATTCGGGATGCCGCCAAGCGTTAGTCCAAACCGGGCAGCTGCGTCTCAACCACCGCGCCCATGCGCTGCTTGCAGATCCAGAACCGGCCCCATCGGCACGATAGCGGTCGGGTTGATGCTGTCGTGACTTTGGTAATAATGCCCCTTGATGTGCTGAAAGTTCACGGTGTCTGCAATACCTTGCATTTGATAGAGCTCGCGCAGAAATCCGGACAACTGCGGATAGTCGGCAATCCGTCGTAGATTGCATTTGAAGTGACCGACATACACCGCATCGAACCGGATCAGTGTCGTGAACAGCCGCCAATCTGCCTCGGTGAGCGTGGCACCGCAGAGATAGCGTTGCTCACCCAGGCGCGCCTCCAGCCAATCCAGCGTCTCGAACAGCGGCACCACCGCTTCTTCGTAAGCAGCCTGCGTGGTGGCAAAGCCGGCCTTGTACACGCCGTTATTGACGGTGTCGTAGATGCGGGCGTTGAGCGCATCGATCTGCTCGCGCAACGGGGCCGGATAGAAATCGCCTTCGGCCGCACCAACTTCATCGAAGGCGCTATTGAACATGCGGATGATATCGGCCGACTCGTTGCTCACCACCGTGTTGCGCTCGCGATCCCACAACACCGGCACGGTCACGCGCCCGGAGTAATGCGGGTCGGCCTTGAGATACACCTCGTACAGGCGCGTGGCGTGGTGAATCGGATCGGCCACCACACCAGGGCCGGGATCGAACGTCCAACCCTGGTCGCGCATCAACCAATTCACCACCGACACATCGATCAGCGGCTCCAACCCCTTGAGGCGGCGAAAGATCAAGGCGCGATGCGCCCACGGGCACGCCAACGACACATACAGGTGATAACGCCCCGCTGCCGCCTGAAATCCACCGTCCCCATGCGGCCCCGCTGCGCCGTCGCACGTCACCCAATTGCGAAACTGCGCTTGCGAACGCTCAAAGCGCCCATCGCTCTTATCGGTGTCATACCAACGGTCTTGCCACTTGCCATCGACCAGCAGGCCCATGGTGTTTCCTTGCACTGCAGAACAGGCAAGCACCGTAGCCCAGCCATGTTGGAAAACACGTGAGCGGGCCTGCGATTACAGCGCGTGTGCTTACCGCGCAAGTCGCTTCAGCAGGTCGCAGCGCGCTCCCTGATGCGCTGCCTGCTAGCGCGCGATCACGGATGTGCCGGACGGCACCATGTAGCACGCCTGCGCTTTCTTGCACGCATCTGCATTGAGTTCGGCGATCTGGCTGGCGAGATACTGCTCCGGGGTCAGCCCCATGCGATTGCGATAGGCATTATCGGCATCAGCCTTGGCGACCTGCTCCTGTTCACGCTGCCGCTCGGCCGTGGTGGCCTCGACAAGCGTCTTGACCCGCTGCTGCTGTGCAGCGGTCAGGTTCATCTGCTGTAAAACATCCGGATTGGGACGTGCACGGCCCAACGTTATGTTCTGAATCTCGATCGGCAGCCGCTGCTCCTTGACCAACGCACGGACGTTCTGCGTGACTGAGTCGTCGATTTTTTTGGCGGTGTCGGGATCGCTCATCATCTTGGTCATGTCGTAGCGTTTGACTTGGTCGCGCACGATGGACGCATATTGGCTGGCGACGTTGTTCTTGAACCAATCCTGCCCGAAGCCGGACAACAACGATGCCGGTGCGCTGATCCGATACTGAATCTGGGTGGAGAAATCCAGCAGGATATTGTCACTGGACGAAAAGTCATCAAAGGCCACCTGCACGGTCTGCGGCGTCACATCCACATAGGTAGCGGACGTGGTCAACCACGCATACGTACGACCAGGATCACGCACATCGTCCAGGCGGATTCCCCCTTTTCCAAACAACAGCGGCTTGTCCACAAGGACCGCCTGCTGGCCTGGATCCGGCGAAACCACCGTACACGCACAGAGCAAGCCGGCCAATCCAATGGCCAGAGTGGAATTTTTCATCGATGCCCCTTGAATGCCCGGGCGCCTATCCGCCCGGTTGCGTGAAAGACTACCGAATCATTCGGGCGATCGCATCCCCGCTCGCGGCCTGGAACCTGGTCAATGATCAGCCCCCCTGAAACGCTCCACCATCGCTCCGCTCCGTCAATCGCAGCGCAACCTCTTTCCAGATGGAGCAGACCTCACGTCATCCTGTGCTGCGGCGTGATCGATTGCTCTCGCTGCTGCTGCTCCTGCTGCTGTGACTGCTGCTGCGTCTCGCCCAAGGACTGCAGCTGTGCCAGGGATTGCGCGACGGGCTGCGCGATCGCGTCGCCCGTTTTCATATGTGCCATCTTGTGCGCTGGGTCGTTCAGAGCTCCCTCGACAACAAATACGTTCTCACCCTGCCGCGCGGAGGGCGTGTGTTCGCTCAATACAACATGATCGATCCGCGACAGACCGTGCTCCTTGGCCAGGGACGCAGAACTTGCCGCCAGGCGCGCGCTGTTTTCGTCGTACTCCCTGCCAAGCCCTTGCTCAAGGCGGCTTACGGCCTCCTCGGCCTGGCGATGGAGCGGGTCTGTCGGCGTGCCATCAGCAACCAAGCGGCCGGTATCGGTCTGTGTTTGGTTATCGGACAAGATGAGTTGCCACAGGTCTCGCTCGGGCTTCGGGTTGCGCACTTCCCTGTTGAACTCACTCTCCGGAAACGGTGCCCTGAGCTTCTGAATTTCAGGCTCGTTATGCAGCACCTTCGGCTCGCCTTCATAGCCCTTTATGCCTCCGAGGACGGTCTGGCGATAAAGACCGGCATGATTCAGTGCCGCCCAGCTGAAATCGACGCATGAGTTGGAAAATGAATCGTACTTCATGTCGAAGCCATGTTTCGCAGGGTCGGCGGAAAATTCGCGGATTTTCTCGTATTGCTCCCTGGTGATCTCCATCGTCCTGGCGTACTGAGGGTCCCTGTAATTTTCTACATCTTTTCCGGACACCTCACCAGGGACTTCGTCCGAATCGCGCCCCTGGACTCTTGATCCTCCGCTTGGTGCAAAGCCGAAGCTTTCATGGATATCAGCGTGGGAAGTTTCCAGATACATATGCCCGGTGAAGGATGTTCCCCCTTCCTTTAGCGGCGTACCGGGGGATGCAAGATAAATTGTGAGAAGGTAAGGATCTTCCTTGGCCATGAACTATTTCCCTTTATTGAAATAAGCAACAATCAACTCAACATTCTTTACATTCAAATCCGGCCGATCATCCTTGAGTTCAACAACAAGGCGATATCTTCCGGGCACAGTTCTTTCCACCTGGGCCAGACTCAACACGCCATACACCGAGCTCTGGTCGAGAAGTCCGGCATCCTTGAGCATTGCACTGTCTACGCTGGTCGATGTGGTACCAGACACCTCACCACTTTCGGCAACAGGAAGTCGACGACTCAAGTCTTTGCTGATACTCGTCAGCGCAATCTGCACTGGGGCTGCACCATCCACGCGCGTCAGATGCAATCTCGCCGGGAACTCTCCACCATTAATCAGATCCTTGGCCTCGTACATGGATGTCGCATCCGCAGCCCACACACGCAGGCCCAGCATCAGATCGGCAGATGCCCCAGGTCGAGGCGGGGGAAGATCGAACTCCAGATCCGCAATCATGCCGGCCTTGTCCAGGGCGACGGGGCGCGTTAGTGGGACCACAGTTCGCTTCGCGGCCACCTCGCGGCTGATCGGGGGCGCCGGTTTCGACTGCTCTGGAGCAGCGCCGCACGCGGTCAAACCTGCCATCGCCAGTGCAAGAGTGAACCGGCAAAAGTATGGAACCGCAAATGCTGGCATGGCAGGTCCTTCCTGACTGGACGTGGTGTGGGCATCCCACAAAGCCGCGTTGCCGGCCCTGCGTGCGACCCGATTCTAAGCGCTGTCAGCGTCGATGAGAGAACTGGCAACCGCATGCGGCGGCAGCACACCCGCTCGGCTAGCCCCAATCACGACTCCGTGCACGTCTGGGGCTGTCGCAGCCTGCAGCCCCTCATCCGTCGCGGCAGAGGGATCGCCCCCCCTCCGACCCGTCGATTGGCGCCACGGCCCCACAATCGGCGAAAATGCCCAGGCGGCGGCCCGAGGCTGGTCGCCAGCCGGCAGCCCGCTGTCGTCCTCACCTGCGTCCCTTTGTGCATTCCCGGCTGCCCGCCGTCCTTGCCACGGCCTGTGCCGCTTCTTCCGGATCTACCTTGAACACCACGACTCCCGCACCCCCGCCCACCGACGACCTGCCCCTGACCGACCGCCTGCGCGCCGCGCTGGATCTGCTGGAGGCGATCGAGGCCGACCGCAGCGTGCTCGACGCGTTGCCCGAAGCCGACCGCGTGCGCCTGCACCAGGTGGTGGCCAAGGTCTATCACCCCGAGCCGAAGGCGCGCCGGCAGCTGCTCAAGCAGCGCGAGCGCGAGCGGCATCAGGAGAAGGTGCGCAAGGCAGAGGCGCTGCTCGAACAGCGTGGTATCCGTGCGTTGCGGCGCAAGCCGGTGTTCAGCACACCGAACGTCTTCCCGCCGCACGCCGCTGGACTGCACGACGCCCACAACGGCGAGAACGCATCCGACACGCCGGAGCCGATGCATTCGCCCGAGCTGCGTCACTGCTATGTGTGCAAGCAGAAGTTCACCCAGCTGCATCACTTCTACGATCAGATGTGCCCAGCCTGTGCCGAGCTGAATTTCTTCAAGCGCACCGAAACCGCCGACCTGCGCGGCCGCGTGGCGTTGCTCACCGGCGGACGGGTCAAGATCGGATATCAGGCTGGCTTGAAGCTGTTGCGTGCCGGTGCCGAGCTCATCGTCACCACGCGTTTCCCGCGCGATTCGGCCGCGCGCTACGCGGAAGAACCGGATTTTGCGCAGTGGGGTCACCGCCTGCAGGTATTCGGCCTGGATCTGCGCCACACGCCCAGCGTCGAGGCGTTCTGCAGCCAGTTGCTGGCCACACGCGAGCGGTTGGATTTCATCATCAACAACGCCTGCCAGACCGTGCGCCGCCCGCCGCAGTTCTACGCGCACATGATGGCCAACGAAACCGCCGCACTGGATGCACTGCCGGACACCATCCAAAAGCTCGTGGGCCATTACGAAGGCCTGCGCACGCCCGAGCTATTGCGCGAAGCTTCGGCCACCGCGCTGCCGGCCGTGCATGGACGCGGCCTGGCCGATGCCGATGGCCTCACCCGCGCCGCCGAACTGTCGCAGGTGGCACTGCTGGACGACGAGCTGGTCGGGCAGGAGCACCTGTTCCCGGAAGGCCGTCTCGATCAGGATCTGCAGCAGGTCGATCTACGCGGACGCAACTCCTGGCGCCTGCTGATGGCCGAAGTACCGTCGGTCGAGCTGCTGGAAACGCAACTGGTCAACGCCATCGCGCCCTTCATCATCAACGCGCGACTCAAGCCGCTGATGCTGCGCACGCCCGAGCGCGACAAGCACATCGTCAATGTCTCGGCGATGGAGGGGCAGTTCTACCGCAACTTCAAGACCACCCGCCACCCGCATACCAACATGGCCAAGGCCGCATTGAACATGATGACGCGCACCTCGGCGGCCGATTATCAAAACGACGGCATCCACATGAACAGCGTGGACACTGGCTGGGTCACCGACGAAGATCCCGCCGACATCGCCGCGCTCAAGGTGCAGCAGGAACGCTTCCACCCGCCACTGGACATCGTCGACGGCGCCGCCCGTATCGTCGACCCGATCATCCACGGCGCCAACACCGGCGAGCATGTGTGGGGGCAGTTTTTGAAGGATTACGCGCCGACGGATTGGTGAGTGGTGGCAATACAGGCACGCGTCGCAGTGATGTGATGCGTGCCGGCGAGTCATGTTCGCCAACATCGTTTGGAAGCGAGCGCGCTTGCGGTTTCTGCTATTGCGCATCCACCGTAATAGGGCGGAGAGCACTGCCGCCGTAACTGCGCCCAGCCTTTGCGCCTGTGTCGCATCGGCCACGTCGAGTGTCCATCGCGCACAGATGGCGCCGGTATCCAGACGGGCGCGATGTCCCAAACCAACGCCGCAATCGGCTGTGTGCAGCGCCGGTGCAGGCGTCGCCATTGCGCTGCCGCATAGATCGAACCGCATCGCTTGCATCGCGCCGGCAATGCTCAGCGTCGCAGCCGCAACGCATCCTTATTGGCCTGTGCGCTTGCAAGCACATTGGCGGCGGCGATGACCTCATGCAGCTGCTGCCGGAACGCATCCACCTGCTCGGCAGGCACCTCGCCTTCAAAGCTGCCTCGGTCGAAGACTGGCCTGGCTTGCATGAAAAACCCGTCCCGTCCTTGAACGACGAAATTGAAGCACGCCAACCACCGTGGATCGGGATTGCTCGACAACTCGACCATCAGCTTGCTACTGGAGCGCCCTGTACTGCCGGGCGCGACGGAGACGGCTCGCGCCGTGATCTGGTTCCCACTATTCATGCCGCATGATCAGGCTCGACCTGTCGCAGTACCGTGATCCGCAGAACCGCGCAGAGCGCAAGCCCGGGTGATCGCAGGCACTTCACGACAGCGTCACTCGCGCCAGAGCCCAGGCCAGATGGCCATTCTCATGCACAGCTGGATCAATACCGCAGCGCGTCGACCGTCGGTTGCAGCGGCGCAAACCGCGCATTGCTGAAGTCATACAACAGCCGAACCACCTGCTCGCCGTCCTCCGGATAGCGCCGAAAATCGCTTTTGCACAGCCGATACAGGCCGCCGCCACGCGCAAACACCAGGTCGCCGCCATCCCAATCGGCCCAGTCGGTGCCGGGCAAGTCCGCCAACACGGCACCATCGCGATCCAGCACGCGGTGATCCAGCGCATACCACGCATCGTTCTGACGCCCCGCGGCATGCAGCCGCGATTGCAGCCGACGCCCGCCACTGCCGCCCTTCTCCCACACGCGCGGGCGCGTGAAGCGGTAGAGCACCCCGCTCCGCAGGCCGCCCCGCTCCACCTCACCGGCGTCGATCACCCGCCAACCATCGCGCTGCCGCAGCACGCTGTCGATCGGCTCGTCTTCGCCACCGCCAGACCATTGCCCGAATGGCCGTACCGTCATCGTGTGCTTCAGCTGAAAGCCTGTCGGTCGCGGAAACGGCTCGCGACCTTCCTGCGGGCGATGATTCAGCAGCAACGTCTGCTCATCTTCGAACGCACCGCCGCCGCCCCAGGCATCGCCCTTGGGCCAAAGCGCCAACGCCGTCAGAAACGGCGGGCGCGACAATGCCGTCCAGGTGCCGAAATAGCCTTTGTGCTTGGCCGCGAAATACACCAGCAACCGCCCCGACGGCGACAGATCGCAACGCCGCTCGTAGATGCGGCCCTTGAACCACTGTCCGTGCTCGAAGGTGTCGGTGGCGCGATCCCAGCGGATGAGCTGCACCTGCTTGCTGGGCCCACGCCGAAAGATCACGCCGGTGCGCGCCTCTCGCGCCAACAGCGCGTAGAGCCGTGTGCGCGAAGCCAGGCGATCCTGGTGGTGGGATGTCGGGTCCATGCTGGTGCCTCCGTGCTGCCTATCCTACGCAACCGTGCGACACCTGCGCCGCCCCTGTCCCACCCGCGGCCAGGGATCGCCCAGGGTTCCAGCGCAACGCAGCACCTGCAGCGGCCGCCTGGCCGACATCCCCACCCGCGCCCGCAGCTGATGCGGCAAAGCCTTGTCGCGCGTTTAGCATTGCTGCGTGCATCCTTGCTCGCAGACGCCTCGCCCCGTCGCCAGACGCAAGGAACCGCTTCTGATCACGCTCTCACGCCGCAAGCTTCTCGAGGCCGGCCTCATGGCCCTGGCCACCTCCACATTGCTCGGCGCCTGCACACCACAGGACACCGCCCTGCAGACACGTTGGACCCAGTGGCAGGCGAAATGGCGCTGGATGGAAGCCATCGCCCGCAAGCGCGACTGGCAGGTGACGCCGCTGCTGATCGCCCCGCCTGCGACCGAGCGTCAGCTACTGTCGCTCGAACGCCGTCACCACCTGCCGATCCCGACACAGCTGCGTCGCGTGCTGCGCGAGCTGTCGGCAGAGGTGAGCTTCGGCTGGTACGTGCCCTCGCACCTGCGCGCGATGGAGCAGCAAGACCTGCCGTCCATGAGCTGCAACCGCGACGCGGTGTGGAGCCTGACCCACATCGACACGATGGCCCTGCCCGTGTTTCTGGACTGGAAGCAGGAGCTGGCCGATCGCGACCTGTCCGAAGCACCCAACAGCCCTGCACTGTGGGAACACCAGTTCGCCTTCTACACCCTCATCAACGGCGACTGGCTGACCATCGACACCACGCACCCGGATCCCACCAGGCAACCGGTGCGCTATTTTTCGCACGAGCTGGAAATGCTGCACGGCCTGGCGCTGGCCCCGGATTTCTTCAGCTTCATCACCCAGATGTCGGCGTTAGGCATGGCCGGCACCGAATGGGCCTCGTGGATGCGCTTCGGCAATGGCCAGAAAAACGACACCTTCTACCTGGATGCCGGCAGCAACGGCGCCAAGGCGTGGCTTGCCTGGCTGGAGCGCGACCCCGCACAGCTCGACAACGACACACCGCCAGTGCCGGTATTGGAGCGCAGTGCGGCCGATCGCGCATTGCTGGACGCAGCACGCGCCAATTCGCTCGTCGGTATCGAGGCGGCATTGCTGGCAGGCGCCGTGCCCAATTGCACGCCGGACAGCGACTGGCTGAGCGAGCACATCGCGTCCGACCAGGAATTTTCCACCGCCATCAACTACGCCACCCGGCACGACAACACGGCCATGATCGCGCGCCTGCTCAAGGCCGGCGCAACGCTCAACACACGGTTGCTACCGCTCAATACGGCGGTCAAACACAGCACGCTGGCCACCGTGCGCTGGCTCATCGCCCACGGCGCACGCGTCAACGGCTGGGCTAATCAGCGCTATTGGCCGCTGCACGATCTGGTGGTCACCCGCGGGCCCATCGCCGCAATGACCCGCGCCCAATACCGTCAGCACCTGGTCGACAGCATCAGCATCGGCAGCCTCGACTCGCTGGATGCCACGATCGCCCACGCCAAGGATGCACAGACCCGCGAGCGCTATCGCGCCGCCAAGCATGCCCTGCAGCAAGCCAGCAAGGAGGCGGTGAAAGACGTGGACAGCAAGCTGCGCAACCACCTCAGCCTGCAGGACTATCTGGACATGCTGGAAGCACTGCTGGATGCCGGCGCCGACCCCGACGCACGCTGGGACAACGGCACCACCATGCTCGACTGGGGCGGTGTCGCCACCGCACGTGTGCTGTTGGCGCACGGCGCCGATCCCAACGCGCGCGACATCCACGGCACCACTCCGCTGCACACCGCCAGCACCGGCGAGAAAGTGCGTGTGCTGGTTGCCGGCGGCGCCGACATCAACGCGCAGGCCATCGCACAGAAGCCCGACGACTCGCTGCACTACACTCCGCTGCAATCGGCCTTGCTGTCCCACACGCTCGACGCCGATAGCCCCATCACCGCGCTGCTGGAACTGGGTGCGGACGCCACCCGCACCGCTGCCGATGGGCGTTCGTCGCTGGCCTATTGTTTCCAGCCAGACTTGGTCCGCCTGATCATGGCCAAGGGGCTGGACCCGCTCGCCCTGCAACCGGGCCAGCAAACCCTGTTGCATAACCTCACCTCCCATCACTGGTTACCACGCCACACGTTTCCAAAGGAAGTGGCCTTTCTCGACTTTCTGCTGAGCCGGGGCATCGACATCAACGCCCGCGACGCGCGGGGCCGCACCCTGCTGCACTACGCCGCCGAACAGGAAAGCAATGACGAGAGCGCGCCCAATTACGCGCTCGTGGTGGCCAGGGGTGCAGACAAGACCATCAAAGACAACGACGGCAAGCGCGCCGTCGATCTGCTTGCCACCTCGTTGCAGGCGGTGCGGGCGGCGTTGCGGTGATGTGCATCAAGGGTGATGGCAATGTACATCGCTCCATAACCTCCAGGACGCCACAGCAGACGCATGGACAGGAAAAACAAGATCTCCCTTCGGACAATGACATGCCTTGCATCTACGGTATTTTCCACCGCCATCTGCCTCGCGCAGCCGCCTGACGGCGCGCCCGAACCCGCAGCGATCTTGGACCACCCCGCAGCAAGCGTCGCTCTTGTGCCCGGCGAATACATCACCGAAAAGGGATGGGGGCATCTGCGACTGACCAGGCACAAGCAATCGCTACGGTTTTCTTTGGAAAGCACTAACGGCCAAGCCATGTGCTTTCTAGAAGGCGTGATCGATGGAAGCCAAGACATCGCCACAAGCGAGATGGGTCCCACGGATTGCAAAGTGCAGTTTACGGGCAACGCCGAAGGTATCGACGTGACCACCACCACGCCGGTCGAATGCAAGTCTTTGTGCGGCTATAATGGCGGTTTCGAAGCCCCCTACCTGCGGGCCATAGACGGCTGCAGCGGCAACTCCCTAGCGCGCGCACGCACGGCATTTCAGCAGCATTACGACTGCAAGGACTACAAGACGGCATTGGCCACCTTGTCCCCGGTACTGGCGCAATGTGCGCCGACACTGGAATGGGAAGAAGAGGGAGATATCCGCAATGATCTGGCAATCACCCAGTACAAGAACGCGCTCTATGCGCAGTGTCTGGAGACCTTGAATGCCTACGCGGAAGACGCAGCGACAGAAGACGAAGCGGTGATGGAGAACTGGCCACCGATCCCTGCGGACCGCTATCTGGCAATCGTGCGCGCAGCGCGAACCAATCTTGCCCTATGCAGGAAAGAGCTCGCCAGGCAAAAGACCTAAAGCATTAAATTCAACCGGCATTACTTCGAGCGCGGCTCAACGCTTCGCAATACCAAAACGCCCATGGCGCAATCTCACGTCTGGCGTCCGCAAATCCGCAAATTCGACCACAGCTTATCCTCCCTGCGCTGCGTTCTGAAACTCTATAGGCCCTTGATAACCCGGATACTTCTTCTTGATCAGGATGTGATCGGATGGCGTGACACAGCTGCCCTCAAGGGAATTACTCACATGTGCCTCATCCACAAAAAACTCCTTGTAAGGCAACGGCAGCACGGACGTTTCTCCGTCGCGATCGAACTTCAGCAACAGGCTGTCATCGCGCTCGAAGCACAGCGTCTTCCAAGGGAAATCGGTCAGCTTGCCGGCTTCGACCACAGCCGAATCCTTGCCGGCCAGCAGCGTCACAACATGCTCGGAAAACTGTTTTTTTGAGATCGGCGGCTCGGTCATGGCGCATCCTGCAAAGGTGGTAACGACCACTACGGCCGATGCCGAAACGTAAGAACGGAAGATAGCGAATGGCATACGGCGCGGCTCCTTCCTGCGGTAGAGCGATGTTTTACCAGAAGCGTAAGGCGCGCGCATCTTGGCAGTAGTCGCGACTCTTGCACCCAACAAACTCCAGACCCAGGCTACTGGGCGATTCATTGACATTCTGCTCAGACAACTACATTAAATTTGAGTAGTCACCGATCTGATTACAGATCTCTGAGAGTGGATCATCCACCTTGACGACTCTTCGCAATCCTTTATCAGACTTTCCTTTAGGATCCACGACATGGTAGACAAGATAGAACCCTTGTCGACTTTCCCAGAGACTAAACGTCGACATTTCGGAAAATCGAAAAACTCGTCCATTCGAATCAGTTGCCTCAAAGCTACATTCAGCATATGCACCGAATCCACAACTGGAATCCAGACGGCGCAGCCCCTTTCGCCCACCGAGATCAAAGCGATAAGACCGGCCGTTCTCGTCTTCGACAATCTGTGGCGTCACTCGCAGCGCCCGAGGTGCGCTTATGCGCTCCCAGTCCAGGACCTCTGAACACAGCGAGGGGCCGGACGGCTTATCCATACCAATTTGAGCGAACCTGTAAGTGCAACCGGTTGTAGCGAGCAACCAGAGCACGACGTACGTCAGCGAATTTTTCACCAGCTTCTCAGCCTCCGTCGCACTCAGTGAAAGCCGATACCGACGACATGAAATATCTCAGCGTGCCATTGATGGCCCCGTCTGGATAGCAGATTGCTGCGACTGCTCAAGCCCCTGCTGCTGTTCACGCGCCTGGGCCTGAGTCTGGTTGATTGCCTGCAGGCGGTCGAACGATTGGGCCTCTGGCGCCTGCACGGCGTCCACCGTCGGCATATGTGCACGCTGGTGTGCCGGGTCGTTGAGAGCACCCTGGACAATGAAGACCTTTTCGCCGCCGGCCAACTGCGTTGTCGAGTTGTTGAGCACGACATGGTCCACCCGCGACAGTCCTTCCCCTTTTGCCAACGCAAGCAGACTGGCCGTCATGCGTTGGCTCGATGCATCCCACTGCCTGTCATGCTGGGCGTCTAGCTGCGTCACGCCACCCTTGATCTGCTGGTAAAGCGGGTGGTCCGCATGGCCTGGCTGTGAGGGCAACAACGCGGTCTTCGGTGATGCCGGATGTGACTCAGATCCAAGTCCACCCTGCTTCACATCAGAAGTAGTGATGTCGCCAACGGCTCCGGGCTCCGGTCGCCCCTGTTTAAGCTTCCAGGGGACGATGTGTTTGTCGTAGTAATCGCCATAATATTGCTCGTATGTCTTACTTGGAGCGACCGAAGGTTGTTCCGTCTTGAAGACCTAGGCAATCTGGTTCAGTGCAGCATCGCGTGTGATGCGACCTGCCATTTGCTGATCTGCAATTGCCTCGTACTGCTGCGGCCTCGTGCCGCTCCCAGAAATACCGATATCCGGCCCCTGATGATTCAGAATCTCACGTCGGACTACTGCGTTACTGAGCGTTGCAGCTGCTTCGCCGCGAAGCATGTTGTTCACATAAGCTTGCTTGGAAGAATAATCTTTAGGCTCGGTGAACCCATGGTGTCCAATCTCGTGTGATAGTGATCTAGCGATTCGTTCACCTTTGCCAGTTGCGTTCTGATCAATCACTACTCTCTTACCTGGTTCCAGGTAGGTGCCTCCACCCGCGCCACCCCAATCAACGCCTATGCCATCGCGCTTGAACTGGGAAAGGCCCGCTTGGAGTGTAGGCGAAGAGTTAATTAAAGGCGCTAATGCTGGATCCTTCAGCGGAGAAGCCGGTAGCGCGCCACTGGATGGTGCACCTACCTGTCGCGGCTGTGGAAATTTTTCTTCTTCGTTACTTTCCATCACGCATTTCCCTTGCTTGATTGATCAAACTTTATCTCAAAGTTTGTTGATCGAAATATAGCTTAGGTGTGACTGATCTTCCGTCAGACCAAAAATGACTTTAGTGCCGTTAACTGTCATCTCCCAATACGCTCTGGAATCTCGCGCATCTGGCCGAGGCGGGTAAGGAATAGCATCCACCCAGGGAGCCTCCACAAAACTCGGCCCAGGCGGCGAGAAGTCGATAACCAACTTCCCACGTGATGGATCATCTGTTGCATTAATGAACTCAACACGCTGCAATTTTTCATCTGCCAGCACGCCTTGCTCGCTTACCCGAAGCTCTCTTTCTGCGTCTAACTGGCGTGGTCCGAACTGAGCTTGAAGCTGAGTACTGACGGCGGCGACATCCTGGAAGTCTGTTGCGATCAAACGATCGACGTCTTGTTTAAGGCGTTCCGTCACGTCTTTGCTCCTGGTTTCAGCGGAGGGCTTTGCAGCCGCTATGGCTAACTGATCGCGTGGAGTGCTCGGGGCACACCCCGCATGAAAGGTGCATAGGGCGAGCAGCGTAATCGGTAACAACGTTGCCCGAGGTGAGTCACTACGCTCGTTGTTACCTTGCCTGCCAAGGGATTCCCCAAGGTGAAGGGCCATCTCTTTAGATCCTGAGCTAAGAGTGTCGCTGAAATCTAACACGTCAATGATCTTGGATCAGGCATCGGCAGCAATCACTTCAAGTAGTTCTGAGGCTGCAAGGTCAAATCGCCTGCCGCGGCGTGCTTGCCGTTGGCATCATTCGCCAGCGCTGCGAGCGGCAAATGAATTTACTGATCGCGTGGATCATAGATGCCTCCCGCATGCGGGTCATTTAACGGTGCGAAGCCTTTCAACACCTTTTTCTGAACCGCCTCGTTGATGTGGCGGGTCAACTCGGGCGAATCGTTCAGAACCCGATTGAAGTTGTCCAGGTGCTCACGCGTGACACCTGGTTGCTGACTAAATGATGCCACCACGGCACTTGCTTCTTGGCTCAACATGTCCGCTCCTTGGACTAGCGAATTTGGACCCAT
Source organism: Xanthomonas sp. WHRI 8932A (assembly GCF_035012785.1). Lineage (NCBI taxonomy): Bacteria > Pseudomonadati > Pseudomonadota > Gammaproteobacteria > Lysobacterales > Lysobacteraceae > Xanthomonas > Xanthomonas sp. WHRI 8932A. The sequence continues at coordinate 273,945 of NZ_JAYGQQ010000002.1, read as the reverse complement.
TCGACGCATTGATGAGTGGCGCGCTCTGGGGGTGCGTCAGCTTCACCACGCGGGAAGAGCTCTACGCGCATCCCTGGGCGCTGGAAGATCTCACTCATCCATCGTCCATCCTCGACAAAGTTGCGCTGCCGCGAAAACCCCATTTTCTCTAGGTGTGCCGCAAACGTCTCGAATTCGATCTGGCAGATATCCGACATAGAGGGAGACGCTTCTGGCGGGTTAGGCAGGAACAGGAACTCGAACCATGCCCCCTTCACTTCGGTTTTGTTGACACCAAACCCGTAGTTCCAATCTCGGGTGAGCACTCCGCTAGCCCCGAACCGCCCGGAACCATCATCGCGATGCTGCACCGACTGGCCCATTGCTCGAGACACATGGTCGGCAGTGAACGACTCAATGCTGGCGCTTGTGCGAATCAGCTCCAGTACCCGCTCCAATGCTTCCTGCGCGGTCCGTGGTCCACTTTTGGAAGGATCTGCAGGTACGTGATCGGCTGAGGAACTCATGGCAGATGTCTCCGTGACGGTTGCCGGGGCGGGGGTGGCTGAGATATGGGCGCATGCGCCCAGAGTGAGGGTGGCGAGCAAGGCGTAGAGGGCGCGCGCGATCATGAAGCGTCCGTTGTGCGCTGGTGTGGCTGCGACGCTAGTGGCATCCGGCACCGAGGTCAATCGCAAGGCCTCTGGCAGCCGCACCATCATCGCCGTACGCTTTGCGCCTTGGCGGGCACCTCCACCGGCGGCAACAACTCCATCACCAACTGCCCTTCGCTGGCAGTGATACGCAGCTTGGTGCCGATGGCAAAGCCCAGTTGTTCCAGCCATAGGCCGCTGAGGCGGACGTGGGGCACGTGCTGGTCGCCGGCGTGGTCGTGGGCGCCGGGGTAATGGGTGTAGCTGACGGTGCATTGGCGCGGGCGGCGGGCGCGGCGGGGTGCATGCAAACGGCCGGGGCCTTGCGGCGTTGTGTCCGGCTCGGGCGGCAGCATCGGTGGCAGCTTGGTGCGCTCGGGTTCGACGATGACCCACTGCACCCGCTTGGGTGGCGCTGGGCGCGCACGTTGACGGGTGGGCCGTGCGGTGGCGGTGGCGGACGCGTTGGGTGGGCGGCGGCGTGTCATGGCGCCTCCGGATGGCGAGTGTTGGTGATGGGTGCAGCAACGCACTGCTGCAACGCCACGTCGATGCGAGCGGACAGGCTGCGCAAGGCCTGCGACAACACACCGGGTTGGCTGAGCAGCTGCTGCGCGGGATCGTCGCTGGCCTGCTCAAGGGCTGCGCGTGCGGCCAGCCGGCGCAGTACCTCGCCCACGTCCCGCAGCAGGCCGTGTGCGGAGGCTGGCAACAGATAACCCGGCACCGATGCCGGCGTGGATGGTGCGGTAGACATGGCAACGCCCTCCTGGAACAACCCAAGCACCGCCGCCAACGGCGACGGGATGTCGGGAGGTTCGAAACCGCTAGTAGCCGGCGGGCGTATTTCCCTTGCGGGTGTTGTATTAGCCGCCCTCCCGACGCAGGCATCGCGTCGGTTGTACCTGCGGGATGCAGGCACAAAAAACCCACCGGTTTGACGGAGGTGGGTACCGCTACTAGAGGAGTTTCGACGCTCCTTGGGCTTAGATTGCGAGCGCGAGGCGTAGCGTGTCAATAGCAACCATGGAAGAGACTTGACGCGCTTGAGTAGCGCTGGCGCGCTGTCGGCAGCTGAGGAATACTGACCATCACAGACGTATGTTGGACGCGCGATCGCCGAGGGAGGCTAGATGAGTTCAGTGGATGAAGTAGCGGCAGAACGCAGCGCCGATATCGATGGGGAAGCAATCACGCTCACAGACCCCAGCTTTCCCTCGCTATCTGCGGCGATGGCTCATTACGCACAGGTAACCGAACAGAGCCGCGCCGGCCCAGTCGAGCGCTGGAGCTTGGCGATTGGCTTGATCGGTGCGGGCGTCGGGATCTTGGCCGGTACTTTGCTAGATGGCAAAACTGGCGTTTCTTTGGCCGTTTTCGGTCTTGTCACTGAGTTGACAGGCTTTGTGGTCTCGGCAGCGCTAACCGTCAAGCGCGAATGGCCCGGGTTCCGCCGCCCCTATGCGGATCACGCAGACCTGATGGAGCGGGAGTTCCACCAGTATCAATCGATCGTTGCGTCGCTTCGAGGTTTTCCGTTGGAACAACGACGTCGACGCGAGGCATTCATGCGTGACCGTCGCACCAACATGCATGATCGTCTGGGATTGTTCACCGGAGGCATCGAGAAGCTGGGCTTCATGCCCGTCCTGCTTGCCCTGTATCTGCAGCTGAAAGACTGGCGCTTGGGCGACTGGACGGTACTGAGCAAGATCACCCTTATCCAGGGCGTGCTGGCCTTCACGCTACTGTTTGCCTTTGCGATGTCATGGCATCTCATTCGCCTACGTATACGCGTGCAGTCGTACGAGCAATTATTGGCTGAGGCGAACCGGCAAGATAGCGCTTCCAGCAAGTAAGCGGCCACCAAGAACGACATGCCACTTGTGGTGCAATAATGAGTAGCCACGCTTGCCGATGTCGCACCTTTGCTGGCTGCCATTGGCACCGATGTATCATAACTACTATTGCCTATCGTCCTATTCGATAAGCCACACCATTTGGATCCAGCAACAAAGGAATTGAGATGTCATCGACATTTGAATGGATAGATTTGCCAGCAGGTCGGGCCCGTTTTTCAGGTGGCATCCGGGGTGCTGACGAGCTTGGCCACGAAACCTTCGCCATTGAAATTGATGGTACGGAGTATTTTGGAGAGCTAAAGAATGATTGGCTTCCAGACCAAACCCATTATGACGTAGCAGTTGTTTCTTTTGGATTTTCGGTAGAGCTTCAGGTTGGGATGCCAATTACCGCCTGGTCAGTTCGCCCTTTCACCGATGAAGAGCTTGATTCTATAAAGACTATCATCATCCAGTTAATCCAGGCTGGCACTTCCTTTACGAAAAAGCCGCTGATCATCAGTGAAAGCGGAGGGGCGATATTCACGGGGAGGGTAATTTTTAATGAGAATTGGGCATTGATCAAGCCCACTGATCAGCCCGGAGTTCAGATATGAGCGACCACGCCGCCTCGATCTCTCTGATAGACAAAGCAGAATCTCTAGATGAAATATCTGAAATTGCAAGGTCGTATCCGGCGAAATCGGTTGATCAGGGCGGAATTCTTTACAGTCGTTGGGTCGGGGATGTCTCATCCGAGGTCATGGCGGTTGAACTTTCTGAAAAGACTGGACTTCCCATCATCAACGATACGCCGCGCGCCAAGTTCCTCATGGAAGCCAGGACTGCCATCGAGGAGAAGGCTTCCGAGATTTTCAGATCTCAGGGATTGCCTCCGAAGATGGCCAAGGAGTCTGCTGCGTCGTTCTTGTTCGGCGACCCGGCCGTTCCATCACAGCGCCCAACGTCCTTGTCGAAATGCCTCTGGGGAGAAGCCTCGCACGAATTCGCAAGCTCGCTGCGTGGAGACATCAAAGTAGTGGCTTCTGCTGCCAACCTGGAACGTGTCTTCGGTCAGGTTGAAGTGCCTGCTGTGCTGAACAACCCAAATGTCAATTCGCTGGGCGGTCAACCGATTCCCAAGTTGCAGGCACTGTACGCACAAGGTGGCGCAGGCGCTGTACTGCCGGAAGTGCAAACACACTTTATCCAGGCGGCACCCAAGGGCATCTTTGTAGCGCCAGAGAGCATCGGCTCAAAGATTGAAAAGGTTACATTTTCGCGTGAGTTCGCTGAAAGCTTAGAACTGCAGCAAACACACTTCAAGCCATCAGCAGAACTCAGTGCCTCCGGCATGGTCCGCGCACCGACCGGGCTGGATGCGCCAACCGTAGGCATTGCAGAGACCGCGCTCAGCGCAGAGGTGGCGGCATCGCGCAGGCTCTCTCCCGGCACCGTACGTGGGCTGGGCGTTGTGGGCGCAGCGGCGGCGGTCTACGACCTGGGCGGTACGGCAAGAAACACCGAGCGGCTGGACGCGCAGGGCAACAGCACTGCGGCCGATGCAGAGGTCACTCGCTACGCCACACGAAATCTGGGCACCTTTGGCGGGGCAGTGCTTGGCAGTAGCGTAGGCGCAGCGCTCGGCGTGGAGTCTGGCCCGGGCTTGCTAGTCACAGGTGCGGTTGGCGGCATCGTTGGCGCGGTGGGCGGCGACAAGCTGGCCGATGTGATCAATGATCATCGCATTTCCCATCAACAAGATGCGCAAGGCAATACGTGGCGCCTTGAGAATCACCAAGCCGGAGAACGGTGGGCGCGGGACGTCAGCACTGGTGAGGTCGATCCCGCTGCAGTCGCCTTTGGCGAGGCCGGCTTGCCGCTCTTCAAGACTCGGACCGAAGTTGCCACGCCGGAAGTGGCGGACTTACTGACCGTCAAAGCATCTCGTACGTCTATCGAGCTGGCACTCGGCTCGCCGCCGCAGAATAAAGATCCCTACACCCAACCCGCCAACGAGCACGACACGCGCAGCCTGCGCGAGTCACCGTGGGTGCACAACGCGAATACGCAGCAGTGGACGCGCCAGGTAGCCGATGGCTTGATCGATCGCACGATGAGCACACACACCGAAACGGCCAGCCCTCAGCGTGCGTCGCAACTCGATGAAGCTTCGCAGCAAATCATCAAGCAGAACGCGATGCACACGCCGGCAGCGATGGCCGCGCACTACAAAGAGACCTACGAGCAGAATGGCTGGGAGCGTCACGCCTACATGCCCGCCGCAGTCCATGACGCGCTGAAGCATCCCGGCCGGATCGTCGGCTCAGATGGCGACCTCTACGAACGTGGCAAAGACGGTCAATGGACCCATGACGGCATGCTCTGGGACAGCCAGGCCAAGGGTAATTTGAAGCAGGAGCTTGATGGAACCTATGCGGCCCAGACCATAGGCACACAGCGTACGGCTGCCCAGCCGGTGGCCCATGCTGCTGCTGAACCGATCAAAACGCTAGAGACGATCCATGTCACTGCGCCGAGGATGCAAAACCACCACAACGCGGGCACCTCTTCGAAGAAGACTCAGGAAGACACAGATGTACGCGGCCATGGCGCCCCAGCACGACCGCAAGCGTCAGGCCCGCAAGATCCGGATCATCCGGATTACACCATGTTGAGGCAGATCCGCGAAGGCGTGGCCAAGATCGATGAGAGCGTGGGCAAACCTTATGACGAGATGAGCGAGCGCGTCAGCCGCTGCCTGCTGGCGGCATGCAAGGACAATCGCGAGCGCTATCCAGACGCCGGCAATACCTCGCTCGCCGCCAACGCGCTGCAACGCGTGGACCACGTACTGATGGGCAAGAACGGCAACCTCGTCGCGATCGAAGGGCGCATCGACGACCCAACACACAAGCGCGCAGCTGTCTCTATCGACCAAGCAATTCATATGCCTTTGGAGCAGTCGGACGCAAAGCTACAAGCGGCCAACCAAGCGATCGCCCAAGAGCAAACGCAGATACGACAACAGGAATTGGCGCGAAGCCAGCAACAAGATACTCAGCAAGCGCCGCGTGTGAGTTTCTGATCGAAATGGATTCCACGACCTAGCATCTGACCAGTCCTGCCTCGCCCGTGTGTCGAGGTAGTAGGCAGCACCTTGCTAGACAAAAATCATCATAGGCATGAACACCAATCTAAAATCTCGCCTCATTTTGGCACATGGTTGCTTGCAGTATCAGCCTTGACTGCTTATACAGAAGGAAGCATGCGTTCTGACTACAAGAAGAACGATGTACAGCCGGTAAAAGTCGAAAAGTTAGGATCCAACTCACTCAACATCATTTACCATATGCCGGCAGAAAGTCTCTTTTATTCTCCAGGCGTTGATTTCGCAACGGACCGCGGCGTGTTGCGCATTGCCATCCGCAGATGTGGCACCAGTGATAAATGCGATGCCATGGCGAAAGCTGTCATGCCAATAGCCGAGCCGTGGACACGGAAAGTCACCGTACCGTATGCAGGCGGAAAGGTATTGGTGTTCTACGCAGACACCGAAGAGATTTTCACGCTTTAATTCAAAAGCCTGCGCTAACGGAGTCAGTTTTTTGCGGGGCGTCATACGCTAACGGGGTCAGGTTTACTTCCTACGCAAGTTTCAGGCTACAGCCTCAGTGTTTGGGAGGGTGATAGCGTACTTATCTTCCATGAGATTACCTACTTTGATTTGTGTCGGTAAGCGACCAGCAACTCGGATTGGATCGATGCCAACCGCGGCGGCTGGCCAAGCAGCCTGATGCTCAACTGATACTTGCCAGGCTGAATTCCTTGCGCCCATGCGAAAGCAAGCTGCGTGTAGCGACGCCCTGGAGATTCCAGACCCGCAGATTGAAGGGACGAGCTATCCACATCGTCCAGCCACACGCCTGGAACACGCCCGTCTGCACTCACAGCGATGGTCTGAGTGGGAACTCCTGGCCTCGATTCAACACGCACCAATGGCATGTTGGTTGCGCCGCTTGGTTCAAGCCGTTTCAGAACAAGCTTAGCGTGCAAGCCAGATCTGCGGAGCGCTTGAGCAGCTTCAAGAGACTTCAGAGCATCCTCGTCACCGACACGGATACCCAGGAAGAGTGTGCCAGTCGCATTTTTGCCAGGAGGCTGCACGTTGAATTCGACCACCATCGGACTGGTCATCTCCGCCAACTGCAACGGTCGTACGATGGGAACCTGTCCATCAGCCACAACGCGCGTTGGCACGTCCTGCGTCTGGGTTGTCTGTGCTTGGCAGCTTGTCAGCAGCGAGATGCCTGCGCAGACCAGAACACATAGCAGTAGTTGCCCGTATCGTTGCATATATATCCCTTCACTTTAAGCAAGACTAGCAAGCCGCGCGTCTATGGCTCTGCTTATTTATACACAGCTAACAGCGGTGAGGTTTACTTCCTACGCAAATTTCAGGCCGCGGCCTTGTCTTTCAGGAGGGTGTCCTCGCTATCAGCACCAATGCCTTGCTGCGAGTCTTGCCGGATGGTCAGACTTGCGCGTATCGACCTTCCCGGCATCCCGCAGCACATCGTGCAGCGGGGGAATAACCGCTTGCCGTGCTTTCTGGATGATGGCGACCGATTGCGCTACCTGCACCTGCTGCATGAGGCCCTACATGCCACAGGCTGCCAGCTGCACGCCTATGTGTTGATGGACAACCATGTGCACTTGCTTGCCACGCCACCTGCAACGGGACGGATCGGGCAGCTGATGCAGCGGCTTGGGCGCAACTACGTGGCGCTGTTCAATGGCCGCCACGGACGCACCGGCACGCTATGGGAAGGGCGCTACAAAGCTTGTTTGGTAGACAGTGCTGACTACGTCTTTCGTTGCTATCGCTACATTGAGCTCAACCCAGTGCGCGCTCACCTGACTGACGACCCAGCAACGTATCGCTGGTCCAGCTGCCCAGCCAATCTGGGACAGCGCGGGCACTCCGCACTGACGCCACATCCGTGTTGGCTTGCGCTTGGCACCGACTCGATTGAGCGATCCTACGCCTACCGCGCACTTCTCGACCAAGCCCCGTCCGACGAACTACTCGCCAGCATTCGTCTTCATCTACAACAGCAGCGAGCTCCGGGCCACGACGCCTTCCGCGCGATGATCGAAGCCTGGACTCGCCGCTTTGGGGCGTCAGGCCTGCTCATCGGCCACGGAAGCCAAGCGCTATCGACTGATAAGTGAACCTGACCCCGTTATTCCCTTGGCAGCGACCCGGTTGAGCGATGCAATGCCTACCGCGCGCTGCTCGATGAAGCCCTGTCCGACGGACTGCTCGCCAGCATCCGCCTTCATCTACAGCAGCAACGAGTTCTGGGCCGCGATGCCTTCCGCGCCATGGTTGAAACTAAGACCCGCCGCTTTGCCGGCGTCAGACCTGCTCATCGGCCACGGAAGCCAAGCGCTACCGACTGATAAGTGAACCTGACCCCGTTATTCCACCCCGTTATTCCAACAACAGCGCGTCCTTGGCAGCAGCGCCTTCCAAGCAATGGCCCAGGCCAAGACCCAACGCTTCGCCCGCGTCAGATCCGCACACCGACCACACAAGTCACTGATATCAAAAGACAAGTGAACCTGACTCCGTTTTTTTGGACCCCGTTTTTCGATGACGACTTGGCCCTGGCCTTTGCGCTGGGGGTCTTTGGGCTGTCTCGGCTTGTGGAGACCACGACGATCAAGATCGAGCTGCCACGCTGAGTATCAGCAACTGAGTCGGAATGTGATTTAATGCGTCGGCATACAACACGTACGGAAACCTACACCTTGGAACCCGTGAAACTCTCTCGGGAAGTGCTGGACTGGGCCACAGAACGGGCCGGCCTCACCCTCCAATCCTTCGCTGAATCCATCGCTAGTCGAGACGCTGAACGCAAACGGATAGCGGGCGGCGAGCTTACTTCCGCACAAGTGGCGAAGCTTGCGAAGAAAGCTAAGGTTCCTTTCGGCTACATGTTCCTGCCCGAGCCACCTGAGCTCAAGCGTCCTTCTATTCCTGACTTACGGCAGGTCCAAAACGCAATTCCTCTCAGCGATGACTTCTATGAAGTTTTAGAGGACGTGCTCACGAAACAGGCTTGGTATGTGGATTACTTGAGCGAGTCCGGAGCCAAGGCGCTGGAATTCATTGGAAAATTCGCGGGCGCCGGTATTCGCAAGGTAGGCGAAATAGTCGCAGACATGCGTGCTGTTATGGATTTCAAAGAGCGGGATCGTAGCGGTAGCGCAGATGCGGCCATTTACTTTTCGAAGTTGAGTGCGAAAGCCGAGGCAGCGGGCATACTCGTCATCAAGACTAGCTTTGTAAAGAGTGCAACGAGGAGGTCCCTTTCTGAAAATGAATTTAGGGGCTTCGCTCTTAGTCATCCCATCGCGCCTGTTGTGTTTGTTAACGGTCGAGACGCGGAAGTTGCCGCTGTATTTACTCTCATGCACGAGTTGGCGCATTTGTGGTTAGGGATATCTGGTGTCACGGATCTCATGCCGAAGCCCACTGCGAACACCGAAAGAGTATGCAACGCGGTTGCTGGTGAGTTATTAGTGCCGTCCACAGACTTCAAAGCTCGCTGGACAGGCGAAGAAAGCGTGGCCGTATTAGCCACTCATTACAGAGTTAGTCGTTTGGTCATTGCCAGGAGGGCTCTCGATCATGGGTTGGTGGATCAAGACTTCTACAACATGATCGCTAATGCCGCGCGCCCGCCCCGAACGGCGGGAACACCATCTGCACTTGTGACCATCCCTATCAGAAACAGCAAGCGATTTACGCGGGTGGTCGTGTCTGAGGCAATGAGCGGAAATACGCTTTTACGAGAAGCAGCAAGCCTGCTTAATGTTAGACCAGACACGGTTGTAGCTTTGGCGAAGGGGCGCGTCAAGAATGGCTAAGAAATTTATCGTAGATTCGAACGTATTTATCCAAGGTAAGAACTTTCACTATGACTTCGCCTTCTGTACAGGCTTCTGGGATTGGATCGAAGCTGGGTACAATGCGGGCGTAATCTTTAGCATTAAAAAAGTTCGCGAAGAACTTTTGAAAGGAAAGAAGGGCGACTTAGGTCGTGACTGGGCAATGAACATGCCGACAGGATTTTTCCTTGACGATGCGGGCGATCCCGCGGTTATGAAAAACTACGGCGATGTTCAAGCATGGGCGCTTAAGGATAAGCACTACCTTCAAGCGGCAAAGGCTAAATTTGCAAGCGCTGATTTGGCTGATGCATTCTTGCTTGCCTATGCAAAGACACATGGCTTTGAGATCGTTACGCAGGAGCTGTCTAATCCTGATAAGAGGCGGGAAATCCCCATTCCCGATGCTGCGATAAAGCTAGGCGGGATTCGAACCATCACGATTTATCAGCTTCTTACCGCACACGCAGCACCAACGTTCCTGTTCAAGCCCTAACCGCCAGGTTCTCAGCTGCTGAAAACCACACGGGTGAGGCTATCCGCTTTGCAACCGGGGAGCTGAGCAATGGGGACCATCGACTTTCGGGCCATACGGCCCTACCTGCCGGGCGTACTGTTGCTTGGCTTCGCCGCTGTGCTGGCGTTCGTGCTGGCGTTCGTGCTGGGGCCGCCGCTGGTAGGCTCGCTGCGAGCTTCTCCCTACTTGGCGTAGTTCGCCCCATTCGTGGCCGCTGTAGCGCCGCTGGTGACTGCTGGTGGCCTACTGCATTGAGGTGCTGTTGTGGCGCGCCGATCACGGTCGCGGATTGCCATGCGACGCGTGTGGCGGGCCTCTCGGCGCCGAGCGCGCTGGCCGTGCGAATCGGGGCGGCAGATATCGCAAGTGCCTCTGCTGCGGTCGTAACGTCAACCACAGGTACTACGATTACCTATAGTCAGTACGTCCCCATGCCCTTTGATCCACGTAGGTCTCCAGCAAGGATGGATATGTGAGAAGCCTGCTACTAGGAATTGCAGCTTCAGCTCTGCTGGCTGGGTGCGAAGGCCACGGCGGTGGCGGCGCTAACGGCGGCGCTAACGGGGTCAGGTTCACTTCCTAAGTAAACTTCAGGCTACGGTAGGGTGCCAGAGCTTGCTGATGCGCGAGCACAAGACGCAGCGCGAAAACCGACCTCTGAGCCGCGCGACCTAGTACATCACGCTGGCATTGTCTGCCGATTCCGGCAGCTGCGGGTAGTTGTCCATCAACACAAACGCGTTAACCCGCGTAGCAAATCAATTGCAAGCCGATTAGTCAAGCCAACCTACAGCTGTTGTTATGCACCAATCAATTTCACCGTATATTCAAGAAGTTCCTATATGACGGATGAATTGACCATCTTATATTACTCTTTCTATTTTCAATCGACTTAAAAAGATCTGGATCGTCGGTGAAATGAGTGAAGTTTTTACCTCCGTCTTTTATGCATGAGATAATGCCAATCTTAAAGATGAAATTTGCCAAATCCATTGGCTCTCGATACATCTGACCGTCCACAACGGGGATATTTTCAGGCGACCGACCTCTAATGAAGTTAGCCTCAATCACTGCAGATATTTCGCTAAATGTGAATTCTTTCGCAGTCGCCCTAAACGCATCGATCAGCTGCTCAAGCTCACAGAACTGATGTAAATGTTCTTTTATTAGATCATCCCGCCTATGCTTACCAAATTCTTCCAGGCTATATCTAATATGCTCCATGTTAATTTTAGTACTTGCATTATTTTTGCGAGCTTCAGAGGCTGCCATCCGACAAAGCTGTCCCATCCACCGAGGGCGCCTATTAGAAAAAGCACCTATAGCCTCAAATATTCTTGCACTAGGATCCCCTCCCCACGCTATAGGTGAAATAAAAGCCTGATCCATTATCTTATTGTAATCAGCCTTGATACTATACTTCGCCTCATCGCAACCTGGATGCCTTCTCTTTATGTATGAGAGAATTCTATTTGCGAGAATGTCTCGCATATTTTTCTTTGTCCAGAATATTTCAAATATATACTGCTCAGCTTTATCCAGATCCTCAAGATGCCTTAAGCAGGACCACACATCACTTCGAACAGTAGCTCTGATTCTAATATTTTTTAATTCGAAGGCTAGGGACCTGATTGCACTGAAAAAGGATCCCACACGAGCCTGATATGCTTGGGTATTCTGATATTTCGCATCAATGTCATCGACCAAAACCCAAACATCCGAATTGCCGCTGGATTCTTGATAATTCTTCAGCAGATTGCTTAAATCACGGGGGATTGAATTTCTAAGCTCCACACTTAGACCCGGTAACTTTCCAACAATTCGAGCTATCAAGCCACCGACAATATTTTTACTTTTCAACCCCTCGAGCTCGGAAGCCTCAACAATAGAAATCTCGTCGCTAGACATGGCAAAACCGATGCGCCTGCCAATTTCCAAGATTATTCTTTTACATATGATCTGCTTCCAGTATGTCTCCAGATACGCTTGATCTTTCCCCTCAAAATCCCCCAAACCCAGGAGATCATTACCCTTAGCACGAACTATAATCGGCTCGTACGAAGCCTCACTTTGCAACCTGTGCTGCAATCTCGCTAGGAGCGCTGATTTTCCCATGCCCTTCCTTGCGCTAACGATGCTGAGCGCCTGGGATTTATCAAAAAAGTCACTAAAATCCTCATGCTCAACGAAGTACGAGTTAAGAATTTCAGGATTTTCATCTTCCCCCGCCTCATTTCCAAAAAGATCTTTGTCCTTAAGATTCAAGTAAGGCATCAATAAAAACTCCTTGTCGGGGATTAAATCCAAATAACCTCAAAACATCGGGCTTGATTTAATTTAGCTGGGAGCATAATCGAAAAGCGGCCCGCAGGCCGCTTTTTTTCACTCCTATGTAATATCAAACCCCAACAGGATTCGCCTTCTCAGGATCAATCTTGTACTGCTTGATCGCCCGGGCCACATCCTTGCCCGTCATCTTCCCGTCCTTCGCCAGCGCCGCAATCGCCGCATGCGCGATGTAGTAACGGTCGACCTCGAAGAAGCGACGCAGGTTGGCACGCGTATCAGAACGACCGAACCCATCCGTGCCGAGGACGGTGTAGGTCATCGGGACGAAGGCGCGGATCTGATCGGCGAAAGCGCGTACGTAGTCGGTTGCGGCGATGGCCGGGCCCTGGCGGCCTTCCAGCAGCTGGGTGACGTACGGCTTGCGCTGTTCGGCTTCCGGGTGCAGGCGGTTCCAGCGTTCAACGTCGAAGCCGTCGCGGCGGACTTCGTTGAGGCTGGGGCAGGACCAGATGTCGGCGGTGACGCCGAAGTCCTTGTTGAGCAGTTCGGCCGCAGCAATGGCTTCGCGCAGGATGGTGCCGCTGCCCAGCAGCTGCACGCGCAGCTCGCCCTTCTTGGGCTTGCCGGCGTCGGTGAGCAGGTACATGCCCTTGATGATGCCTTCGGCTGCGCCGTCCGGCATGCCGGGGTGGGCGTAGTTCTCGTTCATCAGGGTGATGTAGTAGTACTCGTCGATCTGGTCTTCCATCATCGACTTCATGCCGTGCTGCATGATGACGGTGACTTCGAAGCCGAAGGTCGGGTCGTAGCTACGCACGTTCGGAATCGAGCCGGCGATGACCTGGCTGAAGCCGTCTTCGTGCTGCAGGCCTTCGCCGTTGAGCGTGGTGCGGCCGGCGGTGCCGCCGAGCAGGAAGCCGCGCGTGCGCATGTCCGCTGCCTGCCAGGCGATGTCGCCCACGCGCTGGAAGCCGAACATGGAGTAGTAAATGTAGAACGGCAGCATCGGCACGTCGGACACCGAGTAGCTGGTGCCGGCGGCCATCCAGGAGGCAATCGCACCCGGTTCGCTGATGCCCTGCTGCAGCACCTGGCCGGTCTGGTCTTCGCGGTAGTACATCAGCTGGTCGGCATCGACCGGCTTGTACTTCTGGCCGAACGGGGCGTAGATGCCGATCTGGCGGAACATGCCTTCCATACCGAAGGTGCGCGCTTCATCGGCCACGATCGGCACGATGCGCGGGCCCAGTTCCTTGTCGCGCAGGGCGATGTTGAGGCTCTGCACGAAGGACATGGTGGTGGAATAGCTGCGCTCGCCGCTGTCCTTGAGCAGGCGCTCGAACTTGTCGAGCGTGGGCGCGACGAAGGACTTGCTGGCCTTGGGACGGCGCTGTGGCAGGAAGCCGCCCAGCACGTTGCGGCGGTCCTTCAGGTACTGCACTTCCGGGGAATCGTCGCCGGGGTGGTAGAACGGCACCTGGCCGTCTTCCAGCTGGGCGTCGGTAACCGGAATATTGAAACGGTCGCGGAAGTGCTTGACCGCCGCGTCGTCCAGCTTCTTGGTCTGGTGGGTGGGGTTGAGCGCCTCACCGGCCGAACCCATGCCGTAGCCCTTGACCGTCTTGGCCAGGATCACGGTGGGCATGCCCTTGGTGTTCACGGCCTGGTGGTAGGCGGCGTACACCTTGTGCGGGTCGTGGCCGCCACGGTTGAGGCGCCAGATGTCGTCGTCGGACAGGCCGGCGACCATGGCCGCGGTCTCCGGGTACTTGCCGAAGAAATTCTCGCGGGTGTAGGCGCCACCGAAGGCCTTGCAGTTCTGGTATTCGCCGTCGACGGTTTCCATCATCAGCTTCTTGAGGACGCCGTCGGTGTCCTTGGCCAGCAGGGCATCCCAGTAACCGCCCCACAGCAGCTTGATGACGTTCCAGCCGCCACCACGGAACACGCCTTCCAGTTCCTGGATGATCTTGCCGTTGCCGCGCACCGGGCCGTCCAGGCGCTGCAGGTTGCAGTTGACAACGAAGATGAGGTTGTCCAAGCCTTCGCGGCCGGCCAGCGCGATGGCGCCGAGGGTTTCCGGCTCATCCGACTCGCCGTCGCCGATGAAGCACCACACCTTGCGGTCGGACTTCTCGATGAGGCCGCGGTTTTCCAGGTAGCGCATGAACTGCGCCTGGTAGATGGCGGCCAGCGGGCCCAGGCCCATCGACACGGTGGGGGTCTGCCAGAACTCGGGCATCAGCCACGGGTGTGGGTAGGAGGAGATGCCCTGGCCGTCCACTTCCATGCGGAAGTTGTCCAGCTGGGCCTGGCTGATGCGGCCTTCCAGGAAGGCGCGGGCGTAGATGCCCGGCGCGCTGTGGCCCTGGACGAACAGCAGGTCGCCCGGGTGGCTGTCGGAGGGCGCACGCCAGAAGTGGTTGAAGCCCACGTCGTACAGCGTGGCGCTGGAAGCGAACGAGGCGATGTGGCCGCCCAGGTCACCCGGCTTGCGGTTGGCCCGCACGACGGTGGCCATGGCGTTCCAGCGGATGATCGAGCGGATCTTCCACTCCAGCGCGGAGTCGCCGGGGTTCTTGGCCTCGTTGGCCGGAGAGATGGTGTTGACGTACTCGGTGGTGGGCGAGAACGGCAGGTAAGCGCCGGCGCGGCGGGTCTGTTCGACCATGCCTTCCAGCAGCTGATGGGCGCGCTCCGGGCCTTCGACGTCGATGACGGCCTTGATCGATTCGAGCCACTCCTGCGTCTCTAGCGGGTTCGGATCGTTGTGCAGCACTTCGTTCAACCAGTTCATTAGCGCTCCCGGGGGGACACACCCCGCGGGTGTGTCGACATCGTGAATTCGTGAACCCCCAAGTGTACCGCACGCACCTGTTGGCATTCCTCGCTACGGGTGCGTATGGAATGGGATGGTGTGTGCGTGCGTGGGGGGATGGCGGGTGCTGTGCACACGGGCGCGGCCGGTGTACGACCAAAGGATGAGGGGCCATGGGCGGGTGATGCGCACGCGGCCGTTGCCGCTCGGGTCCAGGCGGAATGGACTCGCACAGGTGCACGTGTTTGTAGGAGCGCACCTGGGCGCGACGGGCTTTGCCGGTAACGCCACCGTCGCGCCCGGGTGCGCTCCTACGGGTGTGCGGGATGGCCGCGGTCTGCTGGTGCGGCAGGCTGGCGTCGGTAGAGCGTTGGGCCATCGGTATTGGTGAGCAGCTACCGTCGGTGCAGCGTTTGCGCCGCTCAGCTGGGTACGCGTGCAGGCCCGCCCAGCCCGTAGGAGCGCACCTGGGCGCGACTGTGGCGTTACCGGTAACGCCACAGTCGGCCCGGGTGCGCCCCTACACGGTGGGCGAGGTTTGGCGGGGCTGGAGGCCCCGCCGTGTTCGCTGGGATGCCGGTCAGAACGCCTGCAGCGCTTCGGTCAGTTGGCCGTTGTTGTTGACTGCGCCCATGGTGTAGCCCTGCCAACCCGGGTAGGCGTTGGGTTCCCAGTAGAAGACGCCGAGCACGCGTGAGCCGATGGCGTTGCTGCGGCTGAGCAGGTTGGTGAGCATGGCGCGGGTGGTGGCGGCCTGCTGCCAGTCCATGCCGACCTCGGCCACCACCACGTCGGTGCCGTAGCGCTTGATCATGTCGCGCATGTTGGTGTCCAGCCGGGTGTTGTAGTCCTGCCAGCTGCCCACCGGCGGATAGTGCGACATGCCGATGACGTCCCATTTACCGCCGGCCGAGCGCAGGTTGTCGAAGAACCAGCGGAAGTTGGCGTTATCGTACCCGTTGGCCAGATGCACGATGACCTTGGCATTGGGATACACCGCCTTGGTCGCGTTGTAGCCGCTGTTGATGAACTGCCCCAAGTTGGCGAAGTTTGGGGTCTTGCCCTGGTCCCACAGCATGCCGCTGTTGATCTCGTTGCCCACCTGCACCCAGGTGACGGTGATGCCGTTGTCCTTGAGATATTTGAGGATGCCCTGGGTGTGGTTGTAGACGTCGGTATTGAGCTGGGCCACGGAATGCCCTGCCCAGGCAGCCGGTTTGTTCTGCTTGCCAGGGTCGGCCCAGCTGTCGCTGTAATGAAAGTCGATCATGATGCGCATGCCCTGCGCGGTGGCGCGCTTGGCCTTGTCGAGCGTGTCGCGGCCATCGTTCCAGCCGCCGGACGGGTTGACCCACACGCGCAGGCGAACGGCGTTGCCGCCGACATCCTTGAACAGCTTGAGGAAGTCGGTGGTCTTGTTGGAGGCGTCGCGAAATACCTGCGGCGGATTATTGGCTGCCTGTTGATTGAGCCAGCTGACATCGGCGCCTTTGGCGATGCCCTGTGCGCCTGCGCTCAGGCTGACCAACGACAGCAGCAGCACCAACAACAGGCGGCTGTAACACGTACTCACCACACTCATGAACCCTCTCCCTTGATCGATAGATGTCGCGCCAAATGGCGCCCTGCCTGATCCCCCTGCTTTCGATCCGCGTGGCGTGGCGTGACGGGTCGTACAAGACACGGCCAGCTGCACTGCGAAACGCTGGCGATTCAAACATGGACGTTTCGATCGCTCGAGGTCGCTATAGCTCAGCGGTGATGTCGGAATATCTCTATGCGAAAAAATACGGTAATGGCGTACATGCGCGTTGGTTACCGGCGTGTCTGTTGTGCGGCTGCAGCAAGAAACAGCTGCATCTGCGCGCAAACAGGCAACAAAAACGCCGGCAAGCCGGCGTGTCTGTGGAAGTGCTGGATGTACGCGATGCGCGCAGGGCGGGCTGCCACCTGCAACCGCGCGGAGTGCTCAGCCCATCGCGCGTGCACCCTGCTGCTGTTGCTGGGTCTGCGTTTGTTGTTGTTCCAGCGCCACCGCCTGGCGCGCTGAATTTTCGGCCACCCGCTGGCTGCTCTGCTCCAACGGTGTGTTGATCGCGGTCATGGTTTCGACGCTGACGCGCAACTGCGCCGGATCATCGGCGCGCCCCTGCACGGCGAAGGTCCGGGCAGCATCGGGACTCATTGCCACCGAATCGATACGCTGGCCGCCGGCGGCATGCATCTCCGAGGCGAGCGCGCCAGACAGCTGCGCGCTGTGCTGATCCGGCGCACGGCCAGCACGCACGTCTTGCGCATGCACACCGCGTTGGGCGTCCTGGAACAAGGGGTTACCCACGTGCCCAGGTTGATCGATGCGCAACGAGGTGTGGTCGTTGCTGTGATCGCGCGCATCGCGCTTGGCCGGCTCGCCTGGAGCGAGGGGGCCACGAACGGCGTCGACCACATCCTGCCCAAGGCCTGGTGCACCGCGCGTCAGGATGGTCGTACCGGTACGCAACCCGTTCACGTCGCTGCGGTATTCCTCAATCATCCGCGCGTTCTTTTCGGCGAGCGGACGTGCGTTGGGATCGGTGAGCGCGGAATGCTCCCCTAAAAAATTGCCCAATTTGTGCGCACCCAACGATGCGGTAGCTGCCATCAGCGGATCGTCGGGAATCAGGAAGTTGGCCTTGCTATTGCTATAACCGCTCGCGCTCAAGGCGAGCATTTCAGTGGGCTTGGCATAAATGCGCACTTGGCCAAAATGCGGTGATGCCGCACTGACCGGGTCGGAGGCCATGACGTGATTGACCACGCTGTTGCCGCCCTCCGGGATGCGATAGCTCAGGCTGGCTGCACCATACGAATTGAAGGTTTCGCCCTTGAGGTCGTAATGGTGCGCGGAGATCTGTGCGAGTGCGCCGCCGAGCGAGTGACCCGTGACGGTGACTTGGGGTGTCCGCCCCTCTTCCTTGCCGATTTCCTTTGCATAATCCAAAGCATGTTTGGTCAATGCCAATGCATCAGCGGCCTGCGGATTGGTCCGCGAGGTGACCATGGTTGCATCGGTGAGAATGTCATTGGCTGCACCCTCGGTACCGCGGTGCGCAACCACGATCTCGCCAGTGCCCTGGCGTTGATAGATCGTGCCCTGGTAGCCATTCGCCTTGTTATTGACGTGTTCGAGAACAGCGTAGCGCTGCCCTTCGATCGTGACGATCTCTTCTTGCCCCGGTGCACGCCGGCCTACTGCACGGTCCTTATAAGAGTCTTCAGACAGACCGGCATATTGCGGAGACGGGATGGTCATGGCGCAACTTCCTTGGCGGCCAGCGTGATGGTGAAGAGCTTGTCGCGGATCTCTGGCTTGAACTCCTCGGCAGCGTGCTTGCCCATATCCGGGAAGTTGCTCATTTCAGAGCGTGGATAACGCTCGCTCCAGTAATACTCCGTAGACGCCTGCTGCGCAGTCACCGTTTTGGCTTCGATAAACGACTGGAAGCGCGTCTCTTCTTCCGCACCAGTCGCCTTCAGCATCACGCTGGCGCCACTGAATTCCCAATGACAGACGCCGCGACCGTAATAGTCTTCGTCCTGCATCAGGTCTAGATAGACGGTGCCGCGATACTCGGTATCGGACACCTTCTTCAGCGCGAAGTCTTCCTGGCTGGTGATGCGGCCGGCGGTGCCGGTCTCCGGCTGGATCTTTCCGCACTCGGCTTCGTTGCTGACGTCGTACTGCGCCGCGCCCTGCACCAGGCCGAACGCGCCAGGCGCGTTCTTCAGGGTGAGCGTCACCTCGAACGCCTTGCGCGGACTGGGGTTCAGCTTCGCAAGGCCGCGGCCGCCCGCCTCGACGTTGGCTTCTGCAGCGGCCTCGGTAGCGGGGGATTGGGTCTGGGTCATGCTGGTCTCCGGGGCGCTACAGGCCGTAAGCAATAGGGCCAGCAGGCTTGGGGTCAGAATCTGGCGCAAGGCCGGCCTCCGTGGCAGTTGGGCAGCCAATCTAGTCCGCCTGCGCTCGGGGGGCAATCGCGGCGGCGTGAGGATGAGGCCGCTGCCGGAGATTGTGGGTGGGCGCAAAGCTGCCATGATCGAGCACAGCCATCGCCAGGGAGTGCGCGCCATCGTTACCCGCCCACCAGCGCCCACGCCATCCGCACCGGCCGCACCGCGCGTGCACTGGCGCAATAGCTTGCGGATGCGGGTGATGCTGGCGGCCACCGGCGTGCTGGTGGCGTTGCTGGCGGTGCTGGGTACGCTGTTCTACCTGGGCGCTCGCGCCGAGCTGGTGGAGGCCGCGCGCAACGAGGTGGACGGGTTGACCGAGCAGACCGCGCGCAGCCTGGCGGCGATGCTGGATTCGGTGCAGGTGAGCGGGCGCACGTTGGCAGCCAGCAGCGGCGCGGTGGGGTTGCAGCCGTTCAACCTGCGCGCGTTGTTGCTGGCCACGCTCAGTGGCGACCCGGATATCGGCGCAGCGCGGCTGATCATCGAACCGCGAACGCAAAAAGCGCGCGATACGGGGTTTGTCTGGTACGTGCATCGCGATGGCACGCGCACCGTTGAAAAATCGGTGACCGAGCTGGGCTACGACTATCGCGCGATGCCGTGGTACCTGCGCACGCAGCGCGAAGGCCGTGCGTGGTGGTCCGAGCCGTACCTCAACAGCAATGGCGGCAGTGCGCTGTACACCAGCTACAACCTGCCGCTGCGGCGCCCGGGCGATGCATCCGATGCGGCGCCCGTGGGCATGGTGAGCGTGGATCTTCCGCTGCAGCATCTGCGCGAGATCATCGACCAATTACCGCGCGACATCGGTATCCAGCCGATGCTGTTGTCGCCCGAAGGCATGCTGGTATTCAGCCCCGACCCGGCGCTCAATCTGCATCACACGCTGGACGCTTATGTGGCGCGTTCGCGGCCGGATCTGCGGCCATTGCAGCGGGCACTTGCGGCCGGCCAGCCGATCTCGTTTTCGCACACGGCGCCGGATGGCGAACGCTTCCTGACCCATAGTGCGGCAGTTGGGCACAGTGGCTGGACATTCGTGCTGTCCGCCTCGGAAGACTACGTGTTGGCTGGCCTGAACTGGCTGGCGGCATGGGTGGCAGCGGCCGCGTTGCTGGGTGCGGGCGTGTGGTGGTGGTTGATGGGGCGGATCACGCGCAAGTTGACGCGGCCGATCGAGGAGTTGACCGACACCGCCGAGCATTTCCGACGTGGCGAATTCGAGTATCCATTGCGGCATATCGAGCGCGATGACGAGGTGGGAGTGATGGCGCGCGCGTTCGACAGCGCACGCGATGCGATCCGTCACCATATCGCCGAGATTGGCGAGATGACCGCCGCGCGCGAACGCATGCAGAGCGAGCTGCAGATTGCGCGCGAGATCCAGCAGGCGATGCTGCCGTCCGGACGCACCTTCGACCGTGCAAGTTCGCACCTGGAAGCCTGCGCCTGGCTGGAGCCGGCCAAGGCGGTGGGCGGCGACTTCTACCACTTCGTCGAAACCGAACCCGGGCTGCTGTGGTTCGTGGTCGGCGATGTATCGGACAAGGGCGTGCCGGCGGCGTTGTTCATGGCGCGCGCGGTGAGCGTGCTGGAAATCGCCGCACGCCGGTACACGCGCCCGGACGGCATCCTGATTGCCGCCTCCACGCGACTGGCCGAGAACAACGACACCTGCATGTTCGCCACCGTGCTGTGCGGCTTGATCAACGTGGTGAGCGGCGATTACTGGCTGGCCAGCGCCGGGCACGAGCCGCCGCTGTTGATCGACATCGATGGCAAGACGCATGCGTTGCCGCTGGAAACCGGCCCGCCGCTGGGGATCGAACCGCAGACATCGTTTCCGGTACTGCAGGGCCGTATGACCGCGGGGCAGACCTTGTTGGGGTATACCGACGGGGTGATCGAGGCAATGGACGAGCACGGCGCCAGCTATGGGCTGGAGCGGCTGCTGGCCACGCTGCACCCACGCCGCAGTGCTGCGGCGCAGTGCAAGGCGGTGATCGCCAATATCGCCCGCTTCACCGGCAACGCCGATCCGTACGACGACATCACCCTGCTGGCGATCCGGCTGCGCCAGGAGCATGCTGGACGGGTCGCGGAGACCGGCCGGGGCGTCCCCGGGGAGGCAACCAGCCCATGAAGTTCGATCTGGCCATTGCACCGTCGCTGGCCCAGTTGGCCGGCGCCAACGACGCGCTGGAAGACTCGCTCACCCGTGAAGGCCTGCATGCCGAGCGCATCGGCCAGATCCGGCTGATCGTGGAAGAGCTGGGCTGCAATGCGCTCACCCACGGGCAGTGCGCCGAACAGCCGCTACGGCTGCAGCTGCAACTGGACCAACAGGCCCTGGTGCTGGAAATGCACGACCCCGGCACCGCGTTCGACCCGTGCGCTGCGCCAATGCCCGATGTGACAAGCGAGCTCGACGATCGCCAGATCGGCGGTTTAGGCTTGTTTCTGGTGCATCAGTTCGCCGATCACATCGACTACCGCCGCGATGGTGCATACAACATCGTGCGCGTCACCCTGCTCCACCCGTACGCCCCTGTCCCCGAGGCTTTGTCATGACCACGCTCGCCATCCAGATCGACCCACCGCAAGACACCCGCCAACGCGTCATCCTGACCGGGCGGCTGGACACCCACACCTATCAGGACCTGGACGCGGCACTGTCGCCGTTGCTGGGCACCCGCATCACCACGCTGGTGCTGGACCTATCCGCACTGGAATACATTTCCAGCGCCGGCATCCGCTGCATCTTCAAGGCGCGTAAGGCGCTGGCCGCGCACCACGGCAAGGTGCTGGTGACCAACCCGCAGCCGCAGATCCGCAAGGTCTTCGACATGGTCAAGGCAGTGCCGCTGAGCGATGTGTTCGCGTCCACCGAAGAACTGGACGCCTACCTGGCCGCAATGCAGCGCAAGGTCATCGAACAAAGCGCGCAGAGCGATGCGCCCATCGTGTCGCATTTCGCCGAAGCGTAAGCCGCATCGCCTGCGCGCACACGTGGGGACGTGTGCGCGTGCGGCATGTGCGCGGGCTTGGTTAGGCTATGACGCCCCATTCGCAGCGTCGCAATGCCTGCACTGATCATTTTCGATTTCGACGGTACCCTGGCCGATTCGTTCGGCTTCTTCCTGAGCACGCAGCGCGCATTGGCTGCGCGACATGGCTTCCGCGCGGCAGAAGCGCATGAGGTGGACGCCGCACGCCGGCTGACCACGCGCGAACTGCTCAAACAATCGGGATTGCCTGCCTGGCGGGTGCCGCTGGTGGCGGCCGACTTCATCCGGCTGATGCGCGGCGCGCCACCGGCTGCCTTGTTCCCTGGCATTGCGCAAACCGTAAGCGCACTGCACGCCGGTGGCACGCGCCTGGCGGTGGTGTCGTCCAACGCGGTGGACAACGTGCAACGCGCGCTGGGGGAGGAGCTGAGCGCGAAATTCGCCGTCATCGAAGGCGGCGCGCATCTGCTGGGCAAGCAACGCGCCCTGCGCCGCGTCTTACGCGCAACCGCACACACGCCAGCGCAGGCGGTCTATGTGGGCGACCAGGTCGCCGACTGGGAAGCGGCGCAGGTGCTCGGCCTGCCGTTTGCCGCCGTCGCCTGGGGCTACGCCCACCCGGACGTGTTTGCCGGGTTGGCCGGAACCTCGCTGATCGAACGGGTGGACGATTTACTGGCGCTGGGCATGCGTTAGCGACGGCCAAGCGCAGCAGCCTTCGTGAACCTTCTCCCACAGAGGGAGACGTAACACCTGCTTGCGCTGAGCGGCGATCGGCACACTGGCACCTCCTTCCCCGGCCCAGCTCTGGGCGCTCGCTGATGTTGGTGTTTGCCGTGGTGAGCAGGCGCTGTTGTTCTTGCTGTTGTTCTTGCTGTTGTTCTTGCTGTTGTTCTTGCTGTTGTTCTTGCTGTTGTTCTTGCTGTCGCTTCACCCAAGTCGCCTTAAAGCAAGCCGAGCACCGCAGTCATGTGTGGCCGAAGAGGCGCCCTTGTTTGAGCGAAGCGAGTTTGGGCGCCGTGCCGCGCATGACGAGGAGCGCAGGGGACCGGCGCGGCCGTATCGCGCCGGATTGCGTCAGGCGACAGCGGTTTTGGTGACTTTTGCCAAGACAAAAGTCACCCGCGCCCGAAGGGCGTGGAAGCTTTTGGCTTGGCTGTGGCTTGAGCGCTGACGCTTGAAAGCTGTGCTTCAAATTCGTGCATGGTCTACAGGTGCACCTGTTGGAGATCACCGGCAACCGTACCCTCATCCGCCCTTCGGGCACCTTCTCACGGAGGGAGAAGGATGAGCATGCAGCGAGCTTTTAGCCGTACTGCGCGTGGCACGGAGGAAACATTGAACACTGCAACGTGCGCCGCATGACTGCGGGAAACCACGCGCGCACGCCTATACCCCACCCGAGCTCGGCAACGGTGCCGGCACATTCAACATCCCGCCCGCCGCCACGTAGGCCGCCAGCGCCTGGCCCTGGCTCAACAGATGCCCTTGCATCGTCCTCTCCGCACCTTCTGCATCGCCGCGCCGCACGCAATCCATCAACTGCCGATGCTCGGCCAGCGACTGCGCCATGCGCCCCGGCGTCAACAACTGCCGGCCGCGGTGCATCTTCAAGATGCGATGCAAATCGTGGGTCACCCGGATCAACCACGGATTGCCTGCGTAATGCTGCACCGTTTCGTGGATCAGGTAATTGTTGCGGTAATACTCGGCCAGATCGCCGGAGGCGGCAGACGCTTCCATCGCCGCATGCAGCTCTTCCAGCCGCTGCACGCCTGCCGCATCCAGACGCTTGACCGCGTCATGCGCGCAGCGGCCTTCCAGCATCGCCATCACCGGGAACAGCTGATTGAGATCTTCCAGCGTCAGCCGCGTGACCCGGCTGCCGCGGCCTGCATCCAGTTGCACCAGGCCTTCGGCCGCAAGCAGCTTGAGACTTTCGCGCAGCGGCGTGCGGCTGATGCCGAGTTCCTCGGCCAACGCCGGCTCGTCGATCCATTCGCCAGGCGGCAACGCGTAGTCGTAGATTTTCTGCCGCAGGCGCTCGGCCACTTCCTCGTACAGCGGTACGCGCTTCTTGGCACTGCGCGAATCAGGGGCGAGGGTCATGGTGGGCAGGTCATCGGCAGTGGATCGGGGGCGCCCATTCTACGGGCGCGCCCGCCGACCCTGCCCACCAGCGCCATCGTCACAGCCAACCCGGCACCACGAACAGCAGCCATGCCGCCAGCGGCCCCAACAGCACCACCAGCCCGCTGTAGACCAGAAAACGGCGGAACAGCCCATCGCGTTCTTCCTTGGCCGCCGAGGCCACCACCAGCGCGCCGTTGGTGGAAAACGGGCTGACATCCACAATGGTGGACGACACCGCCAACGCGCAGATCACCCCGGCCGCACCCAGCTGGCCCTGCATCAGGAACGGCACCGCCAGCGGAATGGTGGCGCCCAGCACGGCCGCAGACGATGCGAACGCAGACACAATGCCGCCCACGTAGCACACCAGCAATGCGCCCAGTAACGGCATGCCGATATGCGACACGCCTGTGCCGATGTAGTCCACCGCGCCAGCCTTTTCCAGCACCGCGACATAAGTGACCACACCGCTGATCAGCAGCACCGTGGACCAGCTGATGCCATCCACCGCGCCTTTTTGTGCATTGGGCGAAATCAACGCCAGCGCCACGGCGACGGTGATCGAGACCAGGCCGACGTTGAGGTTGTAGACCAGCGCCGCAACGCCCAGCCCCAACAGGCCGACAAGCGTGATCACGCGATCGCGGGTGATGGACACGGCCTCCAGCGCCAGCGGGTCGGTGGACAAAGTGCCGCCGCCGGCCGCCACCAGTGCGCCATGGCCTTCGATAGAGAAGCGTCGCTGCGATGCTTGATCGCCGTTGACCGGCACGTACTGCGCATCGGCCAGCGACACCTCCTGCCGACGCATCAGCTTGAGCCCGCCGAAGGCGCAGAAGCAGATGATCGCCATCATCAGGTTGAAGCCCAGGCTGGTGAGAAACACCGCCATCTCGGTGACATCCAGCCCGGCTTTTTCCACCACCTTGTTGGTGATGCCCCCATACACGCTGATCGGCGAAAACCCACCGCCCTGCGCGCCATGGATGACCAGCAAGCCCATCATCAACGGGTTGATGCGGTATTGCTTGGCAAAGCGCAACGCCACCGGCCCGATGATGGCCACTGCCGCCGGCCCCAGCGCACCGAAAGCGGTGAGCAGGCCGGTGATGACGAACATCACCCACGGGATCGCCACGATGTGCCCGCGTACCGCACGTACTGCCCAATGCACCAGCAGATCGATGGTGCCGTTTTTCTGCGCGATGGCGAACAGATAGGTGATGCCGACCAGGGTCAGGAACAGGTCGCCGGGAAAGCCGGCCAGCACCTCCTTGCCGTCCAGCCCCACCCACACGCCACCGACGATGAATGCCAGCGCGAAAGCCACCGCGCCCATGTTGATGGGCAATGCGGTGGCGACGATGAACATGATCACCAAGCCAAGAATCGTTGCAATTTGCGGGGTCATGCGCCCTCCCAGACACCTGATACGCGTACAGCACGGATGGCCACCCGCCATCCAAGGGTCACGCCGTGTACGACACCTGCCTGATGGTCATGCCGCGCGTTCGCATGCGGCGTTGACCCACTCCACCACCCCTTGGGTGCTGTGGAAATCGTCGACCGACCGCGCTTCGCAGCCCGGTACGATCTCGCGCGCCATGCGCGCCAGTGCGCTACCGGGGCCGAGTTCGAGAAATACACGCGCACCGCGTTCGGCGGCCTGCACCAGCACGTCGTGCCAGCGCACGGTCTGCGCGATCTGTGCAGCCAGGCTGTCGATCACCTGCGGCGGCGTGGCGACGGCACGTGCGTCGATGCCAGCAAGCACGCGCAGCGTGGGGGCGCGAATGACCACCTTGTTCAACGCGGCGGCGAAGGCATCGGCGGCCGCGTGCAGCCACGGCGTATGCGCAGGCACAGTGACCGGCAGCATGGTGACGCGTGCACCGCGCGATTGCGCGTCATCGCCAAGCCGCTGCAATGCCGTGCGCGGCCCACCAAGCACGGCATGGTCGTCGCCGTTGATGATGGCCACTGCTGCACCATGCGTGTTGCAGAGCGATTCCAGCGTGGGCAGTGGCAGGCCGATCACCGCCATCAACCCGGCATCCTCGGGGCTGGCCGCATCCATCGCGCGCGCACGGGTGGCCGCAAGTTGCAGGCAGGTCTGGATGTCGATGCTGCCGGCCACCGCGTGCGCAGCCAGCTCGCCGACGCTATAACCCAGCACCAGCAGCGGCGTCGGCAGATGCTCGCGCAGCACCTGCCATTGCGCCAAGGTGCCTGCGCAGACCAGCGGCTGGGCGACGGCATTGGCGTAGCGGCCAGCATCTGCGGCAAGGGTTTGCGGAGCGGCGCCAAGCACCTGCCCGGCAGCAGCAAGCACCGCTGCCGCAGCGGGCGCATCGGCAATGCGGGCGAACATGTCGGCGTGCTGGCCGCCTTGGCCTGGGCAGAGAATGGTCAGGGTCATGGCGTTGGCCGCGGGCATGCGCTGGCGCGACTGCTGCAGGAACTGCACGTCTGCGCGCTACGGGCAACGTTTCCTGGTGCAGCATTCAATACCGCTGCTGTGCGAAGTGAGGCACAGATGCGTTGCGTGCACGCGCAACCTGCTTCTGCAGCCACAGTGACACTGGACGCGCGCCTGCTCACAACGTCTCCTGCCGATGCAGGAACCACGCGCAGGCCAGCAGGTCCGCGCTACCACCGGGGCTGAGCCGACGCGCCACGAATTGTTTGCCGATCGACGATAGCCGATCGCGCCAGTAGGGTTGCGCAATACCGCCGTCATCGAGAAAGCGCCGCGCCTGCGCTTTGGCATAGGCCAGACCGTCTGCGCCGCCCCGATGCAGCAGATTGAGATCGTCGACATGCGCGACCAGTTGCATCAAGGTCTGCGCGAGCGCGGCCTCCTGCGTGGCGCCAGTGCCCAACGCGGCGCGCAGGCTCGGCAGCGCGATCTCGCGCAGTAGCGGGTAGCCGGCTGCGGCCTGCTCGCGAACGCCAGCCACCTTGTACTGCGCGCGCATGCGCTGGCCATTGCTGCGTGGGTCCAGCGGCGCAGCGCACAACGCCGCGCCCCACACCTGTACCCCGTTGCAGACCGCATCGGCAGATGGCCGCTGGCCATGCGCGCCGCGCAGGCGTGCGGCCTGTGCGGTGAGCAGGCCAAGGCTGAAGATCGCGCCACGGTGGGTATTGATGCCGCCGGTGGCGCGCAGCATGGCCGCCTCGGCCGCGATGCCCAGATCGCGCAGCCGTGCAAAGGGTGCGTTGTCGCTGCCGGCCTGTGCGATGGCGATAAAATAGCCGCGCAATGCGAACAGACTGCGCAAGAACGTGGAGGCATCCATGTCGCTGTGGCTACCGCTGTCGAACGGCGTCACCAGCCCGGGCTTGGGCGCGCAGGCCAACTCCGCATGCAGCGCGCCGACGGCGAGCCGGCCGAGCCGGTGCGCAACGTCGCGCGGCACTGCGGGCACATCCACATGCTGCAGGTGTTGGACCTGCGCGCTCATGCCGCGCTCCTTAACCGAAACAACGCAGCGCGCGGCAACAAGCAGCAGCCGTTGCCGGATTTCACCAGCACCTGCTGCGCGTCACTGGCGTACTCGCGCCAGTTCACCGCGATGTCGTGGGGGAATAGCAACTCGCCATCGGCACGCATGCCGTGGCGTTGTTCCCAGCGCTGCAACAAGGCAACCACTACTTGCGCCTGCTCGGACGTCTCGATGGACCACAGCAGATCCAGATCCGATTGCGCGTGCACATAGGTCAAGCCCGTCAACGCTTGCCACGCGAAGCTACCGAACACGCGCGGATGCAGCGCATCAGCCTGCGCGTGCGCGCGCAATGCCTGCAACGCGGGCTGCACCTCGCCGGGTGCGTGCGCGATGACGGCATCCAACGACAGGGGCTCACTGCAGCGTGCGATTTCCACAACGTTGGCACGCAATGCCAGACGCTGCTTGCCTTCGTTGGGCGGCAACGGCACGCCCAGGCGCAAATTGCCCGGCGCCTCGCTGCCGTCGCCACGCGCCACCACTGCCGGCAAGCCGGCGGCAAACCACTGCTGCAAACGCGAGTGGGCACCTGGCGTGTGCGCCTGCCAGTGCGCATCGTCGCGTAACCACACCAGGGCGTGGCGGCCGGCCATTCTCAGGCCTCGCCCGCTGCCACGGCGGCGGCAACCTCGCGCGCCAGCGTGCGGCCGCCGCGTTGCGCGCCCAGTGCGCGACGCTGATCGCCATCGACGGGCGCAGCCAATGCATCGAGCAGCGCCTGCGCCAGATCGCCGTCCCACAGCGATTGCACCGCGCCCATGCGCACATAGTTCTCCACGCCCGGCGCGAACACTGGCGAACTTTTGCTGAGCGCCTGCAAGGTATCCACCGATTGCTTGGTGACACGAGCCATGGCACGCAGATCCATCACGCGCACCTGCGCATCCGGCAACGCATGGATGCGGTCGGCCATCAAACCGAACGACAGAAATCCGCCGCTCACCGCTTCGCCATACACCAGCGTGACCAGTCGCGCGCCGCGCCTGCGTGCCAGATCCAGCGCACGCGCCAGATGCGCGAAGTAGCCATTGATGCCGAGCAATTCATCGCGACGTGCCAGACGTTGCCCGGCGGTGTCGGCCAGCATCACGATCGGCCGCTGCGGATGCGCGCGGGTGCTGGCCAGCACGGTGGCGGCCAGCGCCAACGCGTGGTCCACGCCCACTTCAAGCTTGTTGGCGGTGCCGATCACCGTGACCTCGCCTGCGGCCGTGGTCGCGCTGCCGGTGAGCACATCCTCATTGCGCGCGATGGCGTGACCGAGCGGAAACAGCTGGTCGAGCAGTTGGCTCAGTTCCATGGCGCGCTCCGATCTGCAGTGGCCGCGAGGAAGGCGTCGGTGTCCAGCAGCGGCAGCCGCTGCGGATCGGCGATGCCTTGGCGCGCCCAGATGTCCAGGCCGTCGCGGCAATCGCCATAAGCATCGATGCGCGCAGACAGTTGATGATGCGCGCGCTCCAAGGCCTGTAATGCAGCATCGCCTTCGGGTTCGACAAGTGCGTCCAGCGTGCTGGCCGCTGCATCGGCAAACGCCACGATGCGGTCGGCCACCAAGGTCTGCGCGTCGCCCAGCAGGTAGCGGTGTTTGCCACCGGTCACACGCCAGACCAGAGCGCGGTCGCGGGCGTCGAACTCTTCTACGCCGCGCACGGTTTCGATCACGTCCGGGCCGGACAACGACAAGCGGCCTTCTTCGGACATGATCACGGCGCTGCAGCAGCGCGCCACGATGCCCATGCCACCGAATGCGCCATTGCCGCTACCGATCAACGCCAGCACCGGCACGCCGGCCGCGCGCGTATCCAGCGTGGCACGCATGACTTCGGAAATGGCGATCAGGCCGGCATTGGCTTCGTGCAAGCGCACGCCGCCGGTGTCGAGCAATAACAGCACTGCTGCCGGATGCGTGGCTGCCGCGCGTTCGAGCAAACCGGTGAGCTTGGCGCCGTGCACCTCACCCACGCCACCGCCCATAAAGGCGCCCTGCTGGCCAACGATCAACACGCTGCGGCCACGCAAGCTGCCCTCGCCCACAACGATACCGTCGTCGAAGGCGCCCGGCACGTCGAGCTGCGCCAGATGCGGGCTGACCAGGCGGCGACGCGGGCCGACGAATTCGCGAAAGCTGCCGGCGTCCAGCAGCCCGTCGATACGCTCGCGGGCATCGGCTTCGTAATAGCTGCGCTCGGCCATGGGAATGGTGGTGCTCATACACGCCTCCGGATTGCATTTGTAGGAGCGCACCTGGGCGCGACCGCGGCGTTATCGGGCAAGCCCGTCGCGCCCGGGTACGCTCCTACGGACGTATCTGTGTCTCTGACATGGGAGCTCATGCGGCATCTCCTTGCAGGACATCGATTGCCTGCTCCAGTCGCAGACGCACCACTGCCGGCGTTGCGCCAACATCTACGCGCCTCCGAATGTGTGCTGTAGGAGCGCACCTGGGCGCGATTGCGGCGTTACCGAGAACGCCGGTCGCGCCCGGGTGCGCTCCTACGGAGCTGTCTGTATCTCTGACATGGCAGCTCATGCCACATCTCCTTGCAGAACATCGATTGCCTGCTCCAGACGCAGACGCAGCACTGCCGGCGTTGCGCCAACATCTACGCGCCTCCGGATTTGTGCTGTAGGAGCGCACCTGGGCGCGATTGCGGCGTTACCGAGAACGCCCGTCGCGCCCGGGCGCGCTCCTACGGAGGTGTCTGTGTCTGTGCGATGCACGAGGCTCATGCCGCATCTCCTTGCAGAACATCGACTGCCTGTTCCAGACGCAGACTTACCACTGCCGGCGTTGCACCAACATCGTTGATGCTGATGCGCACATCGCGCAGCGGATGGCGCGCGGCGAAGTCGCCTAGCACCGCCTGCCAGATCGTGCCGAAGCCGCGGGCCGCGGTGAGGATCTCGATTTCCATCGCGCCGTCGAGCGGCACGCGCTCGACCAGCACTTCCAGGTTGCCGGAGGCGACCACGCCGACCAGCGCATGCTCCAGACCGGTGCGCGCACCGTGCTGGCCGTCAAAGCGATATCGCAGGGTTTCCATGCTGAGCCCTTACCAATTGCGGAAACGTTTCGGCGGGTCGTACAACCCACCGGACCAGCGCACCAAGTCCTTGACCGTGCGCGCGGCAAGCAAGTCGCGCGTGGCATCGCGCGGACGGATGCCCAGATCTTCCGGCCGCTTGATCACACCGCGATCGCGCAGGTTTTCCACCATGCGTTTGTCACGTCCGAGACCCACGGCGGTGTAACCGGACACGCCACGAATCGCCTGCTCGCGCTCTTCCGGCGTGCGGCACAACAACAGATTGGCGATGCCTTCTTCGGTCAGTACATGGCTGACGTCATCGCCGTAAATCATCACCGGCGGCAGCGGCATGTTGGCGCGCTCGGCCAGTTCCCAGGCATCAAGCTTGTCGACGAACGCCGGCGCCATGTGCTCGCGGAAGGTTTCCACCATCTGCACCACCAGCTTGCGACCGCGCGGCATCTCGCCCGGTCGTGCGGCCTCGCGCCCGGCCTTGAGCCAGGCAGCGCTGGCATGGCGGCGGCCGCGCGCATCCGAGCCCATGTTGGGCGCGCCACCAAACCCGGCGATGCGGTCGCGCGTGGCAGTGGAGCTATTGCCCTGCAAATCGATCTGCAATGTAGAGCCGATAAACATGTCGCAGGCGTATAAGCCGGCGGTCTGCGAGAGCGCGCGGTTAGACCGCATGCTGCCGTCGGCGCCGGTAAAGAACACATCCGGGCGCGCGGCGATATAGTTTTCCATGCCCAACTCGGAGCCGAACGAATGCACCGACTGCACAAAGCCCGATTCAATCGCCGGGATCAGCGCCGGATGCGGATTCAGCGCCCAATGCCGGCAGATCTTGCCTTTCAATCCCAGCGATTCGGCGTAGGTGGGCAACAGCAATTCAATGGCGGCGGTGTCGAAGCCGATGCCGTGATTGAGCCGGTCCACACCGTACTCGGCGTAGATGCCCTTGATCGCCATCATCGCCATCAACACCTGGATCTCGGAGATCAACGCCGGGTCGCGGGTAAATAAGGGTTCGATGTAATTGGGCTTGGGTGCTTCGGTCACGAAGTCCACCCAATCGGCCGGAATATCCACGCGCGGCAAGGTGTCGAGGATTTCGTTGACCTGCGCGATCACGATGCCGCCCTTGAACGCGGTGGCCTCCACAATCACCGGCGTATCTTCGGTGTTGGGTCCGGTGTAGAGATTGCCGTGGCGGTCAGCGGCCTGCGCGGTGATCAACGCGATGCGCGGGGTGAGGTCGATGAAATAGCGGCCGAACAATTCCAGATAGGTGTGGATGGCGCCGATCTCGATGCGGCCCTCGCTCACCAATCCAGCCAGACGCGCGGCCTGCGGGCCGGAGAACGAAAAATCCAGACGTTTGGCGATGCCGCGCTCGAACACATCCAGGTGCGAGGCCAGCGACAGAACCGACTGCACCATGTGCAGATCGTGCACGCGCGCGGGATCCACCTCGGTGAGGCAGCGTGCCAGGAAATCGGCCTGCTTCTGGTTGTTGCCCTCCAGACACACGCGGTCGCCGGGCTCGATCACCGCCTCCAGCAGCGCCACCACATCGGTGGCGGCTACCACGCGGCCCTGCGGCGCCAGCGCGGCGGCACGCTGCAAGCGCCTGCGCCGGCCTTCGGCCTGGGTGTCCCACTGTCGACTCATCGCATTGCCTCACCGGGCCGAGCCCGTAATGTCGAAGTAATTACATCGTAATTATGGAAAGAGGTGCTGTCTAGACGCGTTGCAGCATCGGTGGATGAGGAGACGACGAACGGTCAGCAATGCGACAGCTAAGTGCTTGCGGCCGCCCGCACTTCGATATATCGTTTTCGCATGCTTCGATATATCGAATGAAACCGAAAACCCGCCACCAAGCGGTCTTGGCCGATCTGGATGCCGCCGACGGCAACGTCTCCGGGCGCGGCAGTGCGCGCATCCGGCCGCTGGGGCATGGCGATCTGCGCCTGCTGCTGCTGGCCTTGATCGAACAGCACCCACGCCACGGCTACGAGTTGATGCGGCAGATCACCGCGCTGTTCAAAGGCCTGTACACGCCCAGCGCCGGCGCGATCTACCCGGCGCTGGCGCAGCTGGAAGCCGACGGCTGGGTGCAGACCGATCTGGAACAGGGCCGCAAGCAGTATCGGATCACCGACGCCGGCCGCAGCTACGCCGCCGATCAACGCGACGCCCTGGATGCCGCACTGGCGCGCACCCATCGCCGCGCACGCGAGCTGATCAAGGCGCAGACACCCGAACCCATCCGCGAGGCAATCCACCGCATCAAGCACGGCCTGTTTGCACGCCACGGCCAATGGAACGAAGCAGACATCGAACGGATTGCCGCACTGCTCAACGCCGCCGCCGACGGCATGGAGCAGGACGAGCACTGAGGGGTGTTGCAGCGTCGACGGCAGCCGTTGGCCGTTGTTGCGATGTTGCGATGTTGCGATGTTGCGATGTTGCGATGTTGCAACAGCGAGTCTGCTGGCCGGTGCTGTTGATCGGTCGTTCTGTTGAGTTGATTGGCTGCTCTGTTGATCGGGCGTTCTGTTGAGTTGAGTGGCTGTTCTGTTGATCGGAAGTTCCGTTGGCTGTTCGTTCCGTCGCCCGGTTTGCGAGCGTTGCTAAAGCCCCTCTCCCCTCGGGAGAGGGGTTGGGGTGAGGGTACGGCGCGAAGCCTCACGAACATTCCAACAACACAAGATGTCGCTCAACCTCCTCCACCTACAACTACGCGTCACCTTCTCCACCTGCAGGAAGAAACACCTCGAAGCGGGTAGAAAAACAGCGGTGTCTTTGCACTCAGCAAGTTTCAGAGCCGTAAAAACCAGCAACCAATCGTCAACTAGACATGGACAGCGCACAGAGAACCAGAGCCTACGAGGACTACATACCGCACCGAGCACCTGCGGCCCCGCCTGGCCCTGAGCGCAGTCGTCTTGTTAGCCACTCCTAACTATCCATCGTGTCACCGCCGTACCTGCTACCACCCCCACGCCGCGCCTCTGTGCGCGACACCATCAGGAATCGCACCCCCATGGCTGCACACACCAATACCCAACTTCGTCGCGACTCGCGCCTGCGCTCCGTGGAAGTGGTCCGTTGCGAGTCGATCACTCCGCAGATGCGCCGCATTGTCTTTGGCGGCAGCGAACTGGCCGGCTTTCAAAGCGAAGCGCCGGACGACCACGTCAAACTGTTTTTCCCCAATGCCGATGGCGCCTTCGTGCTGCCGACCATGACCCCGGAAGGACCGCGCTACGCCGAAGGCGCACTGCCCTCGCCCGGCCGCGATTACACCCCGCGCGCGTTCGATCCGCAGAGCGGCGAGCTGAGTATCGATTTCGTGCTGCATGGCGACGGTGTGGCATCCAGTTGGGCCGCACAGGCGCAGCCCGGCGATGCGCTGAAGATCGGCGGCCCACGCGGCTCGTTTCTGGTGGCAGACGACTTCGACCATTACGTGCTGATCGGCGATGAAACCGCGCTGCCCGCGATCAGTCGCTGGCTGGAGTCGATGCCGGCCGACATGCAGGCAGAGGTCTTTATCGAAGTGGCCGATGCAGACGAGCGACAGGAGCTGATCAGCGCCGCCGATGTCGCTGTGTACTGGCTGGAGCGCAACGGCTTCGATGCGGCCAGCAGCACCTTGCTGGAAGACAGCCTGCGCGATTACGAGCCGCACGACGGCGACACCTTCTACTGGATCGGCGCCGAATCGATGCGCGCGCGGGCCATGCGTAAGTTTGTGGAAGAGCACATCGGCGTGGACAAGGAGTGGATCCGCGCAAAGGGATACTGGAAGGCGGATCCGGCCGGGGAGTGAGGCCAAATGTTCCCGCCTCTGGCGATCAATCGAGGGTAGCCAAAAAACTAATTCGCCTCTGGCGAGCTGTCGACGTTCGGAGTTAGAGACCTCAAGGCATCAGTACTGGACTGACTTGCGAGAACCGCCTTGATCGCGGCGGTTCTGACGTATCACCGCCTTCAAGGCGTAGTACGGCGCATGCACCTTGATATGACCAGGGATGGTTCCGCGCCTGGTTTGGCAGCATGGCCTCCGGATGACATCGCGCGCGGTTGCGCACCGATCCACGGTGACACTTTCAAGATTGATAACGCATCGATGCTCAGTCGCGACAGGCTCAAGCTGTTCAAAAATATTCGAGCATGACGTGGGGGCTTGATACGTACGAACGCGGCTTGGAAGACGGCATGAGATGCAAAGAACACCGGCCAGCACGATTATCAAAAGTGCGAATTTACATTCGACCACAACGTCAAGCAGGCGAACACAACAGCCATTGACAGTCATAAGTGCTCTTGCTAGAACGCAAGCGTCAGGACCCCATAGATATTTATCTAATAGGTGCCTGCCACCGGATGGACCTACTCACTCGAGAGGCTTCCCATGAAAGATATGAAGGCAGATCAACGTCGCCGCTATTTGAGAGGGGCCGTTTGCATTGCGCTCTTTGCAGCATCGCCTATCGCTGCTTACTCGGCTCAGCAAGAAGACACCACCGCCCTTCATCGGGCAATACCGAAGAAGCAGATATTAGAGGTGAAGGTACGAGGTGATTTGAGCGGAAGAGACGTTGACCTTGAGCTAAGTCCTGGCGAAATTTCGCCCATCTTGGTTCTACCCGACAACAGAAAATACCGCGTAAAAGCATCAATCATCCGTACCGACCCACGATTTGGGGACATCTACGCACTTGTTCTGGCAGACGCAAAAGGGAAAACCCTTGCGGAAATGAATATTGCGGGAAATACGACTGCGACGTTCGGCGATCACAGCGTTCAGATCTATCTACTTCCAATCGAGCAAACCATCTGATCAGAGACGACTCTCTCAAAGCTTAGACACTTGAAATTTGCCAGAAAAAATTAGGGCCCGCCAATGGCGGGCCCTAATGCAAGCAACCGCTTAATTACTTCGCAGCAGCGTCGCCGGCCTTGGCCTGCAGGGCTTCGGTGGTGATGCGGATCTTGACCTCGTCGCTGACGTTCGGGGCGTACTGGCCCACGCCGAAGTCGCTGCGCTTGATCGTGGTGGTGGCGTCGAAACCGGCAGCCGCCACCTTCTTCATCGGGTGCTCGCCGGCACCGTTGAGGGTGACGTCCAGCACGACCGGCTTGGTCTGATCCTTGATGGTCAAGTCGCCGGTGACGGTCAGCTTGTTGGCGCCTGCCGATTCGACCTTGGTGCTCTTGAAGGTGGCGGTCGGGAACTTGGCCGCGTCGAAGAAGTCACCGCTCTTCAGGTGCTCGTCGAACTTGGCGGTGAAGCTGTTCAAGCCGGACAGCGGCAGGGTCACCTGCACGGTGGACTTGGTCACGTCGGCCGCGTCGTACACCAGGGTGCCGTCGACATTGCCGAAATGCGCACTCGGGTTGGAGAAGCCGAAGTGGCTCCACTGCGCCAGCACGTCGGTGTGGCTCGGGTCCAGGGTGTAGGTACCCGAGGCCACTTCCACCGCAGGAGCGGTCGAGGCAGCCGGAGCCGGAGTGGCGGCAGCGGCATCGGCCGGCGCGGTGGCGGCGGGGGTTTCGGCGGCCGGCGCGGCGGCGTTGTCGGCCGGCTTGGAGCAGGCGGCGATGGCCAGGGTCAGGGCGAGCGGCAGCAGCAGTTTGTGGGTGGTTTTCATTGGAACTCCATGTGATGAGAGACGCGTTGGATCAACGCGGATGGGACAGATGCAGACGGACGAGGACTGCAGGAAACTGTAAGCGGCAACCATATCTTGCACACAGTGGTCAGGCGACGAAGAGCGGCCAACACACCGTAGCGAGCATTCGTCAGGTGGGTGTGGACGGCGCGCTCGGAACCGGAGTGTACCGAGTGGCACATCCCGCACCGAGCACCTGCCGCGCCCGTCTGGCGGCGAGCGCAGCGGTTTTGTTGACGACTCCAAGAACCGCAGGCTCAAAAGCGCAGTGGACATGTGGCATCCACCGTTTCCGAGCATCGGCCGCGCTCACTTGAGGGTGAGCGCAATCGCTTCATCGACGACACACAACAATGCAGAAAAAAAGCGATCGGCACCGGGTAGCACACATGACGACGCGCGATGATGCCGTCAGACGCGCCGCAGCGTTGATGTCACACCGCATGCATCACACACGGCGCGCCTCAGTGATGCAGACCATCACTCGAAGCGCGCAGCTTCATCGAAGCTCAGGCGCGGCGAACGCGGGAACAACCCGGCCGGGTCGCCGTAGCCAAGATTGATCAGGAAGTTGGACTTGATCGGCGTGCCGGCGAAAAACGCCGCATCCACCTTGGCGTTGTCGAAGCCCGACATCGGGCCGGCATCCAGACCCAGCGCGCGCGCAGCCAGAATCAGATAGGCGCCCTGCAGCGAGCCGTTGCGGAACGCCGATTCGGTGCGACCCTCGCGCGGGCCGTCGAACCAGCTCTTGGCATCGGCATGCGGGAACAGGTACGGCAGCTTTTCGTGGAAGTCTTCGTCGTGCGCCACGATCACCGTGACCGGCGCGGCCAGCGTCTTGGCCGCATTGCCT
This sequence comes from Xanthomonas sp. WHRI 8932A, assembly GCF_035012785.1. Lineage (NCBI taxonomy): Bacteria > Pseudomonadati > Pseudomonadota > Gammaproteobacteria > Lysobacterales > Lysobacteraceae > Xanthomonas > Xanthomonas sp. WHRI 8932A. The sequence goes on along the minus strand of NZ_JAYGQQ010000002.1, from coordinate 236,673 downwards.
TCGGACAGCGCCGGCTTGAGCTTGGCCTTACCTTCGGCGCTGGTCACGAACACAAAGCGCGCCGGCGAGCTATTGGCGGCGGTGGGGCCCCACTTCACCAGCTCATAGAGCTCACGCAGCACGTCCTGACTGACCGGCGTGTCGGCAAACGCGTTTTGCGTGCGGGCGGTACGGAACAGCTGATCCAGTGCGGTGGCGTTGAGCGAGTCGGACATGAGCACTCCAGAAGAAGGGGTGGCGGGACGGTAAGCTGCGGCGTCGGCACCAGTGTGAAGACCCGCAGTGTAGAGTGGCGCGATTGCCGCCACACGCGTTCAATCTGAAACAAATCTATGTCGGATCTGAAACGATGGCGGTGACCTGGGCGCTGAGCGACGGCCGCGCCGGCAATGCGCGCCAGGCCGAAGCACTGGCGCGGGCACTGCAACCTGAGGCCTTCCAGCCGATCCATCTGCACTCGCAGCCGCCCTGGCGCTGGGCGGCACCGCGTCTGCTACCCGGCGCAAAACGCGCGTTTGGCGCAGCGTTTGCCCAGCAACTGCAGCAGCCCCCCGCCCTGGCCATCGGCTGTGGCCGCCAGGCAGCGCTGGCCACCCGGCTGCTGCGCGCGCGCGGCAGCCGTAGCGTGCAGATCCTGGACCCGCGCCTGGATGCCCGCCACTGGGATCTGCTGATCGTGCCCGAGCACGACGCGCTGCGCGGCAGTAACGTGCTCACCCTGCTCGGCAGCCTGCATCCGGTGGACGATGCCTGGCTGGCGGACGGGCGCGCCGCGTTCCCGGCACTGGGCCGCCTGCCCGGCCCGCGGCTGGCGCTGCTGGTCGGCGGACCCACCGCGCAGGTGCCATGGACAACGCAGGAGCTGACCGCGCTGTGCACGCCGCTGCGAGAGCAACTGCGCGCGGCCGGCGGCAGCCTGCTGATCACCGTCTCACGCCGCACGCCGCCGGAGGCGATCGCCCCGTTGCGCGCGATCTGCAGCGGCTTACCGCATTTGCTGTGGTGCGACGACCGCGACGGCCCCAACCCGTACGCCGGCCTGCTGGGCTGGGCCGATGCGACCGTGGCCAGCGCCGACTCGGTCAACCTGCTCTCCGAAGCCTGCGCCACGCGGGTACCGGTAACGGCGGCGTTTGCCGAACAGGCGCAAGGCCGGGTTGCCACGTACGTGCGGGCACTGCAGTCGCATGGCCGTTTATGCGATGCAGCGGATGTCTTCGTAACGCCGTCGCACCTTCAACCGCTGCGCGAAACTCAGCGCATCGCCGCGCTGGTGCGCGAGCGCCTGCACGTATGATGGTTCAGCCGTGGCTGTCACGGGGCAACCACACGGACGATCGACCCCCATGCAATTCGAACACAAGCAGCGCAGGTGGCTTGCGACGGCGTCGTTGCTCATCGCCTTGACGGGCGCACTGCCCGCTTTTGCCGCGCCGGTCTGCACCCCGCACTATCCGACCCCCGCCACACTGGCGGCGATGTTCGACATGGCCAGATTCACCCAGCAGACGCTGGACGCCGTGGACGGCGCGCAGGTGGTGCTGCTGGCACGCGGCGGCCAGGATCTGAGCCGCTATGGGTTGAAACACAGCCATCTGGCATTCGCACTCCGCGAGGACGACGGCACATGGCGGGTGAAGCACCTGCTCAATCACTGCAAATCGGACAACTCCGCGCTATATCACGAAGGTCTGAGCAACTTCATCGGCGAAACTGCCCTCACTGCAGATCTGCGCGTCGGCGTGCTGGCACCGGCACTGCAGCGGCAGCTACGTACCTTGCTGCAGGACCCGGCCACGCTGGCGCATGCGCTGCATGAGGCGCGCTACAGCATAATTGCCTACCCGTTCTCCACCGATTATCAGAACTCCAACCAATGGGTGCTCGAGGTGCTGGCGGCGGCAATGGCAGCAACCACGGCAGCAGATGCGACACCTGCGCCGGTGAGCGATCGACGCAGCGCGCAAGCCTGGCTCAAGCACAACGGTTACCAACCCACCCGCTTGCATCTCGATCTGAGCAAGCGCATTGGCGCACGTTTTTTCGTCGCCAATGCGGCGGTAACCGACCATCCTGCCAGCGAACGCATCTCCGGAAATTATTCGGTGATCACGGTCGAGTCGGTGTTCGATTTCCTGCAGCAACAACAGGTGCTGCAGCAGGACCAGTCCATTCCACATCGCGTCGCCACGCACGGAGCGTCTCCATGAACATCCCTTCTCGATTTACCGTCCTCGGGCTGTTGCTCGCCGTCTTGTTCGGTCAGCCGATGCCGGCCAACGCAGGCTTGACCACGATCACCCGCGGCGACGCCTCTGCGATGTCGGCGATTCTGGTGATCTCCGCACCGTACTTCGTGTCGTTGGCGCTGGGCCATAGTGCGATGGCAGGCTCGCAAGCACTCGATCATGCATCGAACAAGGCCTCCGCAGGGCCGTTGCCGCCGATGCGGGTCAAGTCGGTGGAAAAAACCACCGACGGCGGTTGCGAAGTGCAGTTGCAGGATCCAGAAAAAGCGGACAACACCGCCCTGCTGCGCTGGCCGGCGCGCGAGGACGACCCGGCTGCGGGCTTTCGCGTTGGCGAGACGGTGACCTTCCAGCCGAGCCCGGCCGGCGCCGGCTGGACGGTGCAGTCGCCACAAGGCCAGGCGCTGGCGTTCGTGCCGACCGCAGAATCCGCTGCGCAGAACAGCAGCAAGACCTGGTGATGCCGGCAAGCTGCTTGCAGACGCTGTCGTCGGCCAGGATGGGGCGTTACTGACGCCTCCCGTCTGCGGTTACGGCGCTACGCGCGGTGCGCGCTGCATCTTCCACCATCTGCCGAACTACCTGCGCGAAGACGTGTTGATGGTCACCGATGCATACAGCGTGCGCAGTCGCAGACCCGTAGCGCACGATGCCTGGCACGTGCGCAGTTGCCAGCGTGCCAATCGCGCCGCAGGTGGCAACGGTGTGTATGCGAATTGGCGATGTCTTGGTGGCGTGTGCGTTCGGGCGTTGCTGGCACTGATGGCGCGCCGCATGCGGTCAAACGACAGTGCTGCGGCACGGTGGATCGATCAGGCATCGCGGTCGCGCGAACGCAAGCGATTCATACGGCGTCACTCCAGCGTGCTGGCGGCCATCCCCTCATCAACACACGGTTTCAACCTGCAGCCGCCGCCGTGGATTCTACGTGCGGCTCTGCGCACTGGTCCGCCTGCGCCAACGCGCGGATAATCCGCGTTGCTCTGTCACTGCCGCACCGCCATGCCCAACACCTCGCCGACGCCGTACACCCCGCTCACTGCGCGCGCATTGGCATGGGCGGTAGTGGCCATGGGCGCGGTGGTGCTGCTGTCTAACATCCTGGTGCAGTACCCGATCAACGACTGGCTGACCTGGGGTGCGTTCTCGTACCCATTGGCGTTTTTGGTCAGCAACCTGATCAATCGCCGCTTTGGCCCACGCGCAGCGCGTACGGTGGCCTGGTGCGGGTTCGCGCTGGCGGTGCTGTTGTCGATCTGGCTGGCGACGCCGCGCATTGCGGCGGCCTCATGCACGGCGTTTATTGCGGCACAGTTGCTGGATATCACCGTGTTCGACCGGTTGCGCAACGGTAGCTGGTGGCGTGCGCCGATCGTGGCCACCACCTGCAGCGCCACGCTGGATACCGCACTCTTCTGGAGCATCGCCTTTGCCGGTGCATCGCTGCCGTGGGTGAGCTGGGCCGCGGGCGATCTGGCGGTGAAACTGGGCATGGGCGTGTTCTTGCTCGGGCCGTTCCGCGCGTTGCTCTGGCGCAGTGCGCCTCGGGCGAATAGCTGAATTACGGTTGCGCTCTCGCGCCTTGCGCGCTTGGGCATCTGCGCTGTAAACGATTTGCCACCGCCACGGACACCCAGTCTGTGTACGCATCAGCACATACCGCGTGCATGGCAGCCAAGGCGACCCACGTTGCCATGCGCACGGCACATCGCAGCACTCATGAAACGGCCACATGAAGGCATGCACGTGGCGGCAATGCTCTGGCGCATCGCTTGACCTACATTAGGCCACCGCAAGACGCACCACGGCGGCAGCAACGCCCACCGGCTGCAGCAGGTAGGCACGCAAAAAGGCGCAGTAACCATACCAGCGGCGTGAGGCTGCATGCATCGCGGCGTAGCGCTCGCACACGGTGATGCAGCGCGGTCATCGGTGACATCGCAAAGGGCATTGCTGCAGCCATGCCACTGCCCGCACGGGCGTCGCCCGTTGGCCGCACACGTCATCCCTTCATCCACCGGCCAACGCAACCACAGCGGCACATAGCTGCGGGCGGCGTGCACCTTTCATGAGAGCCACACCATGCAACTGCGCATCTTCCTTCTGGTGCTCTTGCTTGTTTCATTCCCAACGCTAGGAGCAGACATGTCCAACGGTGCCGATAACTTCTACACCAGCGAGACGGTGACCGTGCAAAAGGTCACCTTCAAGAATCAGTACCAGATGACCGTGGCCGGCAACCTGTTCGTCCCCAAGGGTCTGGACACCGGCAAGCGGCATCCGGCCATTGTGGTGGGGCATCCAATGGGTGCGACCAAGGAACAGAGCGCCAATCTCTACGCCACCAAACTTGCCGAACAGGGCTTTGTGACGCTGTCCCTGGACCTGTCGTTCTGGGGCGAAAGCGAAGGGCAACCGCGCAACGCGGTGTCGCCGGACATCTATGCCGAAGACTTCAGTGCGGCAGTGGATTTCTTGGAAACGCAGACGTTTGTCGATCGCGAGCAGATCGGTGCGCTGGGTATCTGCGGCAGTGGCAGCTTTGTGATCAGCGCGGCCAAGATCGACCCACGCATGCACGCGATCGCCACGGTGAGCATGTACGACATGGGCGCGGCCAACCGCAACGGCCTGCGTCATGGGCTCAGCCTGGCGCAGCGCAAGCAGATCATCGCCGCGGCCGCCAAACAACGCTCGGTTGAATTCAGCGGCGAGCCGGTGGAATACACCGGCGGCACGGTCCTGGCGCTGACGCCGGAGTCCAACCCGATCGAACGCGAGTTCTACGATTTCTATCGGACACCGCGCGGACAGTACACGCCCAAGGGCCAGTCGCCCGAGCACACCACACGGCCGACGCTGACCAGCAACGTCAAGTTCATGAACTTCTATCCGTTCAACGACATCGAGACCATCTCGCCGCGGCCGATGCTGTTCATTACCGGCGAGAAGGCGCATTCGCGCGAGTTCAGCGAAGAGGCGTACCGTCTGGCTGGCCAGCCCAAGCGATTGGTGATCGTGCCGGACGCAGGGCACGTGGACTTGTACGATCGCATGGATCTGATTCCGTTCGACACGCTCACCGCGTTCTTCCGCAAGCACCTGCAGTAATCCACGAGGACAGCGCCGATGCCGATCCTTCGCCCCAGCGCCTGCGTGCGCACCCTGTTACTGGGGTGCGCTTTCCTGGTCACCGCCTGCTCGGCTGCAACGCCACCAGCAGCGGCCACCCCACATACACCGGAGCGCACGATGCGTATCACCCTCACCATCGGCGATGACGTCGTCGAAGCGGAGCTGGTCGATCACTCGGCCACGCGCGACCTGCTCGCGCGGTTACCGATGACCGTGCCGTTCGAAGACTTCCATGGCAGCGAAAAGATCAGCTACCTGCCGTCCAAGCTCGACCTGAGCGCGGTTGGCCCTGCCGGCCCGGCACAGGTAGGCGACCTGATGTATTACGTGCCATGGGGCAACCTGGCGGTGTTCTACCGCGGCTACACGCCATCGCGCGATCTGGTGCGGCTGGGGCGGATCGTGTCCAACCCACAGGCGCTGACACGCTCGGCCAGCTTCACTGCGACCATCGCACGTGCGGCGCCCGCGGCTGCGGCACCGCCGCCGCACTGAAGCGGCCGATCACGACACGCATCAGCTGCGCTGCACATGGCCTGCTGCCGCTGCTGCAGGCCTTGCCGGACCCGCTTGCCGACGCGGGCCTCAATCTCCTGCTGAGCCACTCCTGCGCCTGGCGTCTTGCGCCAGCGGCAGCGGCAGCACGCAGGTGGCACTGTGAATCACCTGCACACCAGCGCGTAATGCCTCACCCACGCGGTGCGTCCCTGCCACGCGGGAACGCCAGGCCTTGCGCCTGCGCAATCGCAAAGATGCTGCCGGTGGCCTGCTGGATGGCGGCAGTTGGCGTGATCAGGCGCGGGCGCCGGTCCAGCGTGCAGGCCAGCCCGGCATCCACCAGCGTGGCATGTGCGTCGTGCAGCGCTTGCGCGGCAGACGCGGGCAACCACTGCGCCTGCACCAGTGCATCGATCAGTGCGGGCGTGTCGCAGACCTGCAGCAACGGCGGATGCTGCGCCGCCTGGCCGAGCACACCGGCCTGCAGCAGGAATTCCAGATCGACCAGGCCGCCGGCGCCCTGCTTTAGATCCAGCCGGCCAGCATCGCTGCGATCAAGCTCAGCGCGCATGCGTGCGCGCATCTTGCGCACGTCTTCGTGCAGCAGCGCAGTGTCGCGCACGCGCGCCAGCGTCTCGCGGCGTACCTGTGCAAACGCCTCGCACAGCGCGGGATCGCCTGCGACCGCACGTGCGCGCACCAGCGCCTGATGCTCCCAGGTCCAGGCGCGTTCGCGCTGATACTCGCGGTAGCTGGCCAGCGACGACACCAGCGCGCCCTTGCCGCCGTCCGGACGCAGCCGCACGTCGATGTCGTAGAGCCGGCCCGCGCCGGTTTCGGCAGCGAGCAACGCCATCACCTTCTGCGCAAACCGTGCGAACCAGCGCCCGGCTTCCAGCGGCCGCTTGCCGTCGGAGCTTTCCACCGCGCGCGGATGATCGTAGAGAAACACCAGATCCAGATCCGAGCCGAAGCCCAGTTCCAGCCCACCCAGGCTGCCGTAACCGATGATGGCGAACGTGCCGCCGGGCACTTGCCCGTGCGCGGCGACCAGTTCGACGCGCGCCAGCTGCAGGACGGTCTGCACCACCGCCTCGGCAAGCCAGGCCAGTTGCCGGGTGCTGTCCACCGCAAGTTGACGGCCATCGAGCGTGGCCAGCGCGATGCGAAAGCTCAGCGCCAACCGGCGCTCGTTGAGTTCACGCAAGGCTGCTTCGGTATCGTCGATCTGCAGCGTGTCGGCACATGCCGCACGCAGGGCCGCGCGATCCGGCAAGGGTCCGCTGATGCGGGTGTCGAGCAACTCGTCCAGCAGCAACGGGTACGCGGCCAGGCGCTCGGCCAGCAGCGCACTACGTGAGAGCACATCGACCAGGCGTGCCAGCGCACTGGGTTGTTCGTCCAGCAGCGCCAGATAGCTGGTGCGGCGCAAGGTGGCCTGCAACAGACCCAGCATGCGCCGCACGGCCGCATCGGGCTGGCTGGCGCGCGTGGCTGCGTGCAGGAGTGCCGGCATGACGCGATCGAGCCTTACGCGCGCACTATCGGACAGTGCATGCACGCCGGACGACTGCGCAAAATCGCTCAATACCTGATGCGCGTTGGCGGGATCGTGCAAGCCGATGCCCAGCAGCGGCGCCGCGTCGCCCTCGGGCAGTGCGCGCCAGTAATCGGCCAGCGCATCCGGCGCGGTGGCACGCACGCGTGGCGCCAGCAACTCGGCAAACTCCGCCGCCACCCGGCTGCGATGCGGGGCCAGCGCGTCCAGCAGCGCCGGCCAGTCCGCATGGCCCAAGCCCAATGCGATCCGCTCGCGGTCCAGCGGCGCCTGCGGCAACGCATGGGTCTGCGCATCGCGCAACATCTGCAGGCGGTTTTCCAGACGGCGCAAAAAGCGATACGCCTCGGTCAAGGCCGCACCGTTGTCCGCTTCGATCTGGCCTGCTGCAACCAGCGCCTGCAATGCGGGCAACAGCCGCCGCTCGCGCAGCGCGGGCTCGCGTCCGGCGCGGATCAGCTGCAGCGATTGCGCAAGAAATTCGATCTCGCGAATACCGCCGGGCCCACGCTTGATGTCGTCCAGCCGGTCGTGCCGCGCCACTTCCGCAGTGATGGCGGCTTTCATTTCGCGCAAGCCGTCCAGTGCGGTGAAATCCAGATAGCGCCGGTAGACGAACGGCCGCAGTGTTTCCAGCCAGGCCTCGCCGGCAGCGATGTCCCCGGCCACGGCGCGCGCCTTGAGCCAGGCATAGCGTTCCCAGTCGCGGCCTTCGCGCTGGAAGTACTGGTCCATGCCGGTGAACGACAACGCCACGCGGCCAGCGGTGCCGAACGGGCGCAGGCGCAGGTCCACGCGGTGGCTGAACCCATCGGCGGTGGTTTCGTCGAGCAACTTGGCCAGTTGCTGGCCCAATCGCGCGAAGTATTCTTCGGCCGCCAACGGGCGCGCGCCAGTGGACTGCCCGCCCTGCGGGTAGGCGTAGACCAGATCCACATCCGAAGAAAAATTCAGCTCGCCGCCGCCGAGTTTGCCCAGCCCGAAGACCACCAGCTGCTGCACGCTGCCGTCCTCGGCAATCACCTGCCCATGGCGGCTGTCGAACTGCTGCTCCAGCGCCTGCAGCGCACATTGCAGGCAGGCTTCTGCCAACCGGGTCGCACCGGCAAGTGTGGCGTCCACGCTGTCCAGGCCCAGCACGTCGCGCCACACCAGGCGGGTGGATTCAGCGGCGCGGTAGCGCCGTAACTGCGCCGCCCAGGCTTGTGGCTGCGCCGGGTCGAGCGTTGGCACCGGCAGCGGTGGCGGATCGGCCTGGGCCAGGTGCAGCAGCAGTGCCGGCTGGCGCGCCAGGGTTTCTAGCGCGAAGTCGCTGACAAGCGCGACCTGTTCGAGCGCTTGCGCAAGATCGCCGCCAGGCCACGGCTGCTCGGCAGGGACAGCCTGGCGGACACGCGCCACGGCCCGCTCGATCAGAGCGGTGAGCGCAGGAGAAGCAGATGTGATGGGCAGCGACATACGTCGATTCTGGCATCCCTGCACGGTGGCGGCATGTGTGCGCGCGCCATCATCCGGATGCGGCGTGCTGCCTGCGCATTCGCCTGCGCGATGCGTGACGCAGGCGAGTGCGCCTGCAAACCTGTACGACCAGGCCAGGCCCGGTGTGATGCGAGGCGCAACGCACACTGGTGTGGAGCGAGGTGGCGGACCGCGGCGTGCTCGGTTGGCGCGAAGACGGCGCAGTGGGCGTGCTACTGGACGCCATCGCCTTCAGCAACGGCAATGCGGTGGATGCGCAACAACGGCTGGTGCCTTGCGCGCATGGCCGCCGCGCAATCACCCGCAGCGATGCGGCTGGACGGGCGCATTTGCTGGTCGGGCGTTTCGCGGGCGAACGGTTGAAGTCGCCCAACGCGCCGAGCGTGGCGCGTGGCGGCGCGATCTGGTTCGCCGGCCCACCGTTTGGCCTGCTCAAGCCCGCCAGAGCTACCCTGGCCCGCAGGAACTGGACCACCACGGCGGTCTATCGGCGGCCGCCCGATGCTGGCCCGCTGCAGCGCATGACCAGGCTGGATCACCCCAATGGCCTGACGTCTTCGCCCGACGCGCGTGCTGTAAGTGTCGCAAACCCCTGAGGACGGCCCTGGCGAGCTCGAGATCACCGCATTGGATTGGTGCGATGGTGCACTGCACGATCGACGCCGCTTTGCAGGGGTGCCGAACGGCCTGGCCGATGCCTTCTGGGTGGACCGGCAAGGATGGCTCCGGAGCAGCTCCGACGCAGGCGCGTGCATCTTCGTTCCGGAGGGACACCTGTTGGGGCTGGTACCGACCCCGCGCACCGCGTCACTGCAGCTTCGATCAGGATCAGCGGCGGCTGTTCATCAGCGGCGGCAGCACGCTGTGGATGCGGGAACTGCGGTAAATCCCGGACTTTGCGGAGCTGCAAATGCTTGACTAGTCAAACGTCAGGCAATAAAAAAGCCCGCTTGCAGCGAACTGCCAGCGGGCTTTGCTCCCTCCCCCACGTCGGGATGCAGGATCATAGTGCGCGCCCCGAATCCGACTTGCACGCTGCACTGCAAAACAACACCAGACGGTACAGAACTGGCCCAGTTTTCTTCACGTAACGCTGCCGCGTCCGGTTGTCATCGCAACAGGTCCGGCTGCGCCTGATACCACTCCGGCGCACGTAGCAGATGCCACTCGGGGGTGTCGTTGCGCAGGCCGACTGCCGCACTCACTACACCCCAGCGCGCGAGCAAGCTGCCGCTGCGCTGCGTGCCTTGCAGGCGCAAGCGTGCATCGACCTGGAAACGTGCGTTGCGCGCCTGCAGTCGATCGACGATGACGGTATCGCCTTGCCAATGCACACGACCGACGACCTGCGCCTGCCCTGCATCCACCAACCGCAGCATCCAGTTGGGAATGGAGCGGTCGCGCGCGTACAGCGCCATCAAAAACGCCAGGTCGCGTACCTGGATACGCACGCGTCCATCTACACCGACCGGCTGCCGCCACTGCATACGCGTGTCGTCCAGCACGATGCGTGCCCACCAGCCATCGCGGCGCTGTCCATCCGGACCGGTAAATCCGACATTGCGCAGCTGCACCGTACTGGCATCGAGGCGAAAATTTTCTGCACGCAGATCGCCACGCTGCAGGCGCAGATCGGCATCCACGTCGCCACGCAATGCGAGCCCGGCAAACTGCAGGCGCGCCGCGCGTGCACCGAGACGCAATCCGCCCTTGCCGATACGCCCACCGGGCTCGATCTGCAGATCGCCGCTAAGCACCCCGTTGCCACCATCGAACCGCAGCTGCTGCTGCGGCAAATAGCGGTTGTATGCGCGCAAATCAGGCACACGCGCATTGGCAAAGGTCAGATGCGCACGCGTGGCATCGCGCAATGTCGCCAGGTTGCGTGCATCGGCGCGCGTCTGCAGATCCAGACGCAGATCGCGGCCTTGCACGAACGGACGCGCAGGTGCGTCGCTGTGCGCGATTGAAAACTGCTGCATCTGCAGTGCGAGCGCGGGCAACAGCTGGCCGTTGGCATCGGCATCCACGCGCAGATCCGCACTGGCCTGGCCATCGATCGCGTGCCCCATCACGCCGACATGCGCGCGCACATGCGGCACCCGCAGCCGGCTGCCGGCACCGAGCTGGCCACGCGCGATGCGCAGGTCCGCATCGACCAGGCCATCGCCCTCCAGGGTGAGCCAGTCCACATCCGGAAATAGCGCAGGAATCCAGCTGAGCGAGGCTAGCTGCCAATGCAGCCGTGCATGCCCGGAGGTGCGCGGCAGCAGGTCGCGCATGGATTGCAGCGGCAACTGCCGGCCCTGCACGCGCAGATCGGCATCCAGCGTCAACCCCGCATCGGCAGGCTCGGGCATGCTCACGGTCAAACGCATGTTGTCGTCCACTTGCAGCTGCGCCGCCAGCTCGCCCAACAAGGCGGCAGGCGTGCGCGTGCTGTCGTGCAGAGGCGCACGCCAGTGCAGCTGGCTGCCCGGTTGCAACGCGCCGCGCGTCCAGCGCAACTCGCCATCCGCACGCCCCTTACCCGGCCGCGTGGTCACCGTGTGGCGGCCCTGCGCAGTACGGATGACATCCAGCGCGGCGGTGTCGCCATGCACGGCCACCAGCGCATCGGTCAGCTGCAGCAAGGCCAGCCCGCGTGCCTGGTCGGGCGCATGCCGCGCAATGCTCGCCTCCAGGCGCAGCTGCCCGTTGCGCAGCAGTTCGCTCTTGCCCCAGTGCACGCGTGCGTTGTCGAACACCGCACGCGATGGGAACAGTTCCATCGGCCCGCCGCGCAGCTGCTTGAACAGACCGAGCTGCAGCTGGCCGTGGCCTTCGATCCGCAATTGACGCAGCGATAGCGCGTGTACCTGCGCGGCATCGATGCGGTCGAACTGCAGTGTCCAGGTCGGCGCGGCGGGGTTTGGATTTGCAGGGGGCTTAGCGGATTGCGGACTGCGCGCCTGATCCGATGGAGATGACGCTGTTGCTGTTGTTGTTACTGTCGGCTTCACACGTTCTGCGTCTGTCGCTGTTGTTGCTTTCGCTGTTGTTGCTGTCGAAGGCGCTGCTGTCGCGCGCGTTGCATTCGCTGCGGCTTCTTCGGGTGCAGCGGTCGCGGATGCATTCGATGTTGTGTCCATCGCCGTGGTTGCCAGCTGTGCACCCACCGCGGCAGCAGCGGGAGCTGCGCCCACGGCATCCGCCATGGACGGTGCCAACTGCAGGCCGGCACGCACACCGTGCACATGCAGTTCCGGCACCAGCAGTTGCCGATGCAGCAAGGGCAACATGCGGATCTGCCCGCTCATGCGCTGCGCACTGACGCTCCAGCGGTTGCGGGTGGAGCGGCCTTGCAGATCGACATCCCACAACATCACCCGTCCCGGCCACCAGGTCAGGCCAGGGCCCCATTGCATGGCGAAGGTGTCCGGCTTGCGATTGAGCGCTGCCGGCCCGAGCGGGGTGTTGAGCAGCAGGTTGCCCAGCAGCAGGTAGCCCACGTACAGCGCGATCACGGCCGATAACGGCCAACGCAGCGCGCGGGGCAATGCGCGCCAGCGGGCGCGAACAGGCATCGTCATGACGGCAGGCTCCTTCAAGACCGCGCAGGCGGCGCCGCGCAGTGTGCCAAGCAGACCGTGAGTGCGGTGCGCATCGTGGGCACATGGCTGCGCACGCGTAGGCGCGTGGCGATGGCGATGGCGAGGCCTGCCGCTTGGCGTGGGCGCCACGCGTTGAACGCTCCGCTCAATGCTTGATCAGGCAACCGGACGACTTAGAGCGGCTAACACACCGTAGCGAGCAGTCGTCAGATGGGTCCGGGCGGCGCACAGGAACCAGAATGTACGAGTGCACCATGCCGAATCCGAGCATCGCCCGCACTCGCCTGGCAGTGAGCGCAGCCGCTTTGTTAGCCGCTCTTCGCCATCTGATGCACACGCCGCGCGGCCCGCACTGTGGTCTACACGCCATCGCACAAGATGGATGCCACACCTATCATCAGGCCACGCCAGCACGCTTCGCCAAGCGCTTACTTCCGCCTGGATACCGGCGGCAGCAGGCCTGGCTGTTTGTCGTACCACTCGCGCGCGCCGGCCAGATGCCATTGCCGCTGCTTGCCATCCAGTTCGATGCCGGCGCCGAGTACGCCCCAACGCAGATACAGATTGCCGCGCCGCGTGTCGTCGTCCAGCGCCAGGCGCGCGCGCAACGAAAGTCGCGCATTTTCTGCCTGCAGATCGTCGACCGTGAGTTGCTGCTTACGCCAGCGTACGCGGCCGGTGGCATCGAGCTCGCCCGAATCCAGCAAGCCCACCACCCAGCGCGGATAGTCGGCCCGCTGCGCGAAGACCGACAGCAGCGGCGCGGCATCGCGCATGCGCAGCGCTGCGTCGGCATCCAGCTGAAACGGTGCGCTGGCCTGGATGGTGCCGGCACCGACCTGCAGTTCGCCCCACCAGTTGGTATCGGCGGTGTCCTCGCCCACGCGCATGTTGCGCAGACGTACGCGCGTCCCGCTGAGGTCGAAGAACTTGTTCTTGAAGTCGGCGCGTTGCAGCTGCGCCTGTAGGTCGGCATCGCCACGCATCTGCACGCCGGCCAGCGCCAGATGCGCGCCCTGCCCACGCAGATGCGCATGCCCGCTGCCGACATCGCCGGCCGCGTTGAGCGCAACATCGCCGGTCAGGCTGCCGCTGCCGCCGAGCAGGCGCACGGCCTTACCGGACAGATAGCGGTTGTAGACCGTCAGGTCGGGCACCTTCGCATCGCTGAAACGCAGCTGCGCCTTGAGCGTGTCGCGCAGGCGCGCCAGTTCCGCATCGCCATGCATGGCCAGCTGCAGATCGCGACCATCCAGCAGAATCTGCTTGGGCGCATCGCGTGGCGCGGCGCGGAACGTTGGAATGCTCACATCCAGATGCGCCTGCGGGGTGGCGGCATCGTCGATGCGGCCACGCGCCCTGGCGATGCCGGTCAAACGCGTGTCGAACACCTGCGCCACTGCCTCCACGCGTGGAATCTCCAGGCTGCTGCCGCTGGTCAGCCGACCTTGCGCCAGGCGTAGATCGGCTTCCACCAGGCCGCCGCCTTCCAGCTGAAACCACGGCTTACGCACGAACAGCTCGGCGATCCAGTTCAAGGATTCGAACTTCCAGCGCCCCTGCACCTGTCCCGATAGCCGCGGCAAGATCTGCACCGGCTCCTGGAAGGGAATGCTGCGGCCGGCAATACGCAGATCGGCGTGCAGTTCGCTGCCGGTGTCTGCATCGCGCGGCAACCGCGCCTGCACGCGGATGTCCTGCGCCACGTCCAGCTGCAACGCCAGCATGCCGCGGTCGGTGGCACCGACACCGGCCAACAACGGCAGCCGCCACACCGCGTGACTGCCCGGCTGCAGCGCGCCGCGGTCCAGCGTGATGTCCGCCTCCACGCGCGCGACCGATGGTCCGCTGCGGATGTCCACGTGCGGGGCACCGGTATCGATCTTCAACGCCACCGTGCTGGCGTTCAACTGCAGGCGCGCATGGGTGATACCGAGCTTGCGCAGGCCGGGCGCTTCATCGCGGTAGTGGCGCGGAAACTGGAACTGCGCATCCAGCTGCGCGCCATTGAAGACCTGCACCCCATCGAAGCTGACCACCGCATCGGTAAAGCCGGCCTCGGATGGAAACAGCTCCGATGGCCCGCCCTTGAGCTGTTTCAGAAAGCCGACCGTACCGTGGCCCTTGCCTGCGATCAGCAGTTTCCCCACGCGCGCACTGCGGATGCTGTCGCTGCTGATCGCATCGAAGCGCAGCGTCCAGCCCTGGTCGCCACGTGGCGGCGGCGGGATGGGCGTATCGGAGGTTTCCACGTCCGCGCTCAGGCCGGTGGCATGCAGCCACGGCAGACGGACCTCACGCCGGAACAGGGCCAGCAGGGCGATGCGTGCATGCGCGCGATCGGCATGGAAGACATACACGGTGCGGTTGGCCTGCCCGCGCATCCGCACATTCCAGGCCATCACCTCGCCCGGGAACAGCGTCAGTGCCGGGCCCGTCTGCATGGTGAACTTGTGCGGCTGCCGGTTGGTAGTGGCATCGAACAACGGCGTGTTGAGAAACACATTGCCGGCCAGCAGATACAGCGCGTACAGCGCCAACAGCACCAGCAGTGCGAGCCGCCACGGCCGGGGCCAGCGCTGAAAGCGTTCGCGAAGAGAGGGCATGGGCGCAGGCGAGGAAGAGTCTGCCGCCACTATCGGGGGTGCGCCGACGGCGAGGCGTGAACGCTGAGGGTGCGCGACACCGTGGAGGCGCTGTCAGGTGGGTTCTGGAACGCCCGCTGCAGCCTCTGCATGCGCGGCACCTAGTGACGCTTCGCGGCCGCGTTCGGCTGACAATGGACGCAGCGATTCCAGATGGCGTGCTCACTGGCAGCAGACGCCAGTGACCATTGCATCAAGGTCGCACGCAGCCAGATGCCTGCAGCGGGCGATAACGGGCATCCCGTTGCCGCTGTGCCCGCCTTGTCCGAGCAACGCATCCTGTACGCGCTGCTGCGCGACCGAGGGGTGTCTGCCGTGGCGACAGCCGAGCTGAGCCAACCGGGCCAGGCCATGGCGACGAGCGGCTTCATCGACACCGGCACTTAAGGCGGTGCCGATAGCGATAGCGCAGCGGATCAAAGCGGCGAACCTACAAGGCAAGCAGTGGCCAACCTGCGCGTGCTTACGCCCAATCAGCACGCGCGCCAATCGCTCGACCATCGCGTGTCCCCGCGCTATCGCAATGCAGTGGAACACCAGGTGGCACGCGCCAATCACGATAGCGATGGCACGCACACCCCCGCATACGCTGACTGAGTCATTGGCGCGGCGCCAACGCTGGCTCGACCCTGGCGACATGCTGGGCTGACGTTGCATGCATGCACAGGTTATTGGGTTACATCGCGTGTCCCCGCGCTATCGCAATGCACTGGAACACTAGATGGCATGCGCCAATCACGATAGCGATGGCACGCACACCCCGCCTACGCTGACTAAGTCATTGGCGCGGCGCCAGCGCTGGCTCGACCCTGGCGACATGCTGGGCTGACGTTGCATGCATGCACAGGTTATTGGGTTACGTGGCCATGCATGCAGCGATGTACGCAAGTGAAGCACCGCTGCGGCACCGCTTAACTCTTTCGAAACTTCATGTCTGCCGGCGCCACGCAGCGACATGCGCAGGCCATGCCCCGGGGCGATAACGTCCCTACCCGCTCGCTGGCAGTGCAGAACGTCTCTCCCTCCTAGCCACCGCAGCGGCGGGTCACCAGTGGGTGGTGTTGTTCAATCCGCCGGACCGGCTCCCTGCGCCGGTCCGGCGTTTTTCTTTTGCCGCACGGGTGGCGGCTCAGGCGATGGATGCGTTTTTTCCGCCGCACCGTAGCAACGTCACCCCAACCATCTCCCGCCGGCACAGTGGCTTTGGTTTTCTCGGACAAAAGGCGCTTTCATCCTGTCGATGCGCGCTGCTTTCATCCTGTCCGAATAAGCAACGCTCCTGGCCTTCTCCCGTAGGGAGAAGGTGGCGCGTCGCGCCGGATGCGGGTCCGGGCGACACTTGGTGCCGCATCCGTAAGCCAACCAACACGTCGCATCGGCCTGCGAACGCGATGTCGCACGCTTACGCAGCCTCGGCAATCCGCCGCGCGCGCCGGGCGCGCACTGCAGTCGCCAGACGATCCAGTACCTGTACCGAAGTGTCCCAATCCAGGCAGCCGTCGGTGATGCTCTGGCCGTAGGTCAGCTCGCAGCCTGCGACAAGTTCCTGGCGGCCGCCGACCAGATGGCTTTCCACCATGACGCCGACGATGCGCGTCTCGCCGCCTTCCAGCTGCCGCGCGATGTCATCGATCACCTTGGGCTGGTTGTCGGGATTCTTGCCGCTGTTGGCGTGGCTGGCATCGATCATCAACCGTGCCGGCAGACCGGAGGTGTTGAGCACCTGGCTGGCCGATTCCACACTGGCCGCATCGAAGTTGGGCACCTTGCCGCCGCGCAGGATCACATGGCAATCCGGATTGCCTGCCGTGGCTGCCACCGCGGTCTGGCCGTCCTTGGTCACGGCCAGGAAATGATGCGGATGCGAGGCAGCGCCTACGGCGTCCACCGCAATCTTGACGTCGCCACCAGTGCCGTTCTTGAACCCTACCGGGCACGACAGACCCGAAGCCATTTCGCGATGCACCTGGCTTTCGGTGGTGCGTGCGCCGATTGCGCCCCAGGCCACCAGGTCGGCGATGTATTGCGGCGAAATGATGTCGAGAAACTCCACACCGGCCGGCAATCCAAGGTTGTTGATGTCGCGCAGCAAGCCGCGCGCCACGCGCAGCCCCTTGTTGATCTGGAAGCTGCCATCCAGGTCCGGATCGTTGATCAGGCCCTTCCAGCCGATGGTGGTGCGCGGCTTTTCGAAGTACACCCGCATCACGATCTCCAGCGCATCGCCGAACTGCTCGCGCAGTGGGCGCAGCCGGTGTGCGTACTCCATCGCCGCGACCGGGTCGTGGATCGAGCAGGGCCCGATCACCACCGCCAGGCGGTCGTCGCGCCCATGCAGGATCTCGTGCAGCGCGGCGCGCGAGTTGGTGACGGTTTCGGAGGCGCGCTCATCGCAGGGCAGCAGCGACAGCAGCTGCGAAGGCGGTGCGAGGGCTTCGATCTTGCGGATACGCAGGTCATCGGTCACAGGCGGCATAACAGTGTCTCGGGTCGGCGGTTGCATCGGGGAGCCAGGCGAGGCGGCAACAAAAAAGCCGCCAGTGTGCGCTGGCGGCTTTTCGGGAATGCTGCTGAAGTTTCCTTCAGGGTGAGCGCAATCCTTCCTCCGCCAGCGGCATCGGAAAACCGTAGTACCAAAAATAAAACTGGCTGCGGGGTGCGTTCATGGGTTGCATTGATACCACGCGTTTTTGCGCGTTGCCACTGTTTCATCGGCAACGGAACGTTGCAGCGGCGCGGCTGGCGATGCACATGCTCCACCATGTGCAGGCGTGGATTCCGCGCCGGTCGGCACCGCTCAGGTCGTTGCGCATGACGCGCACATCGCTTGATCCTGCCAGCAACATCGTCACCCCACGTGGCTGTCATGCGAGCAACGTCGCTGCGACCAAAGCGCTGAACCCTTGCCGCATTTGGGGTGCGCTCGACTGCGACAAACGATGCCGGGCAGCATGCGTCGTTGGAACAGCTCCACGACCAGTTCTGCTGGTGTCACGCCGAACAATTACCCGCACGAAAAGCTCAGGATCGGAGTCAAGCGTCAACCCGATCGCTAGCCGTGCACGAACCGGCACCGCGCTTTCTGTATCGTTTCATCGACCAGCGCTAGAATCTGGTCGAAAATGCAAAAAATATATTTTAATCAGAAGCTTAACTCCGCCTAGATGAATTAGTATCGTTTCACATATCGTTACCATGCAAGGCTCTCATGCCCTCCCTCGACGCAGTCGACCGCCTGATCACCACGCTACGTGTCAACGGCCCCATGCGCGGGGCGGATCTGGCAAGGCGTCTGGGTGTGAGCCGCCCTACGCTCTCTCGCCTGGTCGCCAGCGCAGGCACTGCAGTGCTGCGTTATGGCAAGGCGCGCGCTACCGGCTACGTGGCCACCAGTGAGATACGGGGCGAGCGCGTGTGGCCGCTCTATCGGATCGATCCCGATGCCCGCGTTGTACCACTGGGCCAACTGCTCGCGCTCCACAACGACCATTTCTTTGTGGAGCTCCTGCAGGGCAACCCCGTTCTGCTGCATCCACCCTTGGACACCGGCATCTTCGAGTCGCTGCCGTGGTTTATCGATGACCAACGGCCGCAAGGATTTCTCGGCCGCAACTTGGCACAGCGTGTCTCCGGTCCATTGCACCTGCCTGCCAATCTGGCGCTGTGGTCGCCCAGGGACAACCTGGTGTCCATGCTGTCGGATGGTCACGACCAGCTTGGCGACCTGCTGATCGGCGAGCGCGCGCTGGCTCTGGCTTTGGAGGCGATCGAGCAGCCTGAGTGCATCCCCCTGCAGGCTCGCCCTGATGCATATCTGCGCCGCGCCGAAGCGGCATTGCGCGGCGAGGCCGTTGGCTCGTCTGCCGCTGGCGAGCAGCCGAAGTTCACTGCAGTGCTAAGAGAACATGGCGCGTGTCGCCCCGTGATCGTCAAGTTCTCCGACCGGATCGATCACCCGACCGGGCGGCGTTGGGCCGATCTGTTGTACCTGGAATCCCTTGCGAGCCAAGTCCTGATCGCCGGTGGCATCGCTGCAGCGGCGACGCAGATCGTGCAGGCGGGCGGACGCGTCTTTCTCGAATCGACACGCTTTGATCGAACTGCTGCGTTAGGCCGGCGCGGATTCGTCTCGCTGATGTCGCTCTTCGCCGCTTTTTACGGCGATGCGGACAGCAACACCTGGCGAACACTTGCCCCACTGCTCCAGCGCGATGGTTGGCTGAGTCCGGAAGATGCCGAGCGCCTGGAGGTCATCAGCTGGTTCGGCACCCTCATCGGCAATACCGACATGCACCTGGGCAATGCCGCGCTGATACTCGCCGATAGCCTGCCGCTGCAGCTTGCCCCGGTGTACGACATGCTGCCAATGGCATTGCGGCCGGCATCCAGTGGCGAAGTGGTGCACAGAGATATCGAGATTCCGCCACCCACCGTCGGTCAATTCGCGCAGTGGCGACGCGCGGCCGCGATGGCCGAGCAGTTCTGGCAGCAAGCCATCGCCAATGACACGCTGAGCGAACAGATGCGTGGAATCGCCACGCGCGCGTTGGCCAGCCTGCGGCGAACGGCGTCGCGTCTTGCCTGAGCATGTCGCATCAACAACGCATCACACGCCACGGCACTCATGCCGTGACGTGCGATGCATTACCTGCATCACTCAAAACGTAAACACATACTCCGCTGCGACTTCGCGGCCGATCGGGTTGAACAAGGTGGTGTTGTAGAACCCGTAGCCGTAGAAGCGCTCCTTGTTCTCGTAGCCCACTTCGTTGAACACGTTGTTGACGTAGAAATTGATCTTGGCGTGGTCGGTGATCTTGTAGCCGGTGCTGAGGTTCCAGTAGATCGCCGGGCCCACGCGACCGAAGTAGCGCTTGCTGCTCTCGCCCAGATGCACGTTGGCGGTGTCGGTTACCAGGCATTGGTCCGATGCGCTGGGCTGGTAGCCATCGTCGAAGCGCGCGCAGGTGCCCCAATTGACCGCACGCATCGAGCCGAGGCGGCGGAAGTACACCGTCCAATCCCAGGCGCCGCCGTTGTCCCAATGCACGCTGCCACGCACCCGGCTGCGCACGCGTTCGTCGCGGCGGTTTTCGTCGCTGTCGGTGCGGTAGATCTGTTCGCGATAGGCGATCAGGTTGTTGTAATCCAGCGACAGCTGGAAGTTGCCCCAGCCCGCGGTGGCAAGGCGATATTTCAACGATGCATCGATGCCGGAGGTTTCCATCTGCGCCAGGTTGATCGGGCCGCGCTCGATGCTGGCGATGGTGCCGTCGGCATTGCGCACCACGCGCGAGGTGATGGTGTCGCAATAGCCCGCACCGCCGGGATTGTTCCAGGCGCCACCGCTGACGGTGGTGCCGGTGCGGCAGCCGGCTTCGGCCGACAGGATCTCGTCGCGGTCCAGATCCTTGATCATTTCCTCCAGCTGGATGCGGTAGTAATCCACGCTCAGCGACAACCCTTGCGCGATATCCCACACCACTCCGCCGGTGAACGAGCGGCCGGTTTCCGAGCGTAGATCCGGGGTGCCGCGACGATTCACATCCACGGTGTAGTAGATATCGTTGTTTTCGTCGTTGCAGCCGCCGGTGAGGTAGGCGCCTGAGGAAATGCAGCGGTATTGATCGATCACGGTCTGGTTGGTGGAGCTGGGTTCGCCGAGCACGTAGTGCATGTCCGGCGCGCGGAAGCTGGTGGCCAGCGTGCTACGCAACAACAGGCTCTCGACCGGGCGCCATTCCAACCCCGCGCTCCAGGTGGTATCGCTTTGCGTGCCGACATCGGTGGCGATGGCGGCCGACGACCGGTAACTGCCATAGCGGTCGTAGCGACCGGCCACATTCGCGCTCAACGTGGACAGCAACGGGATCTGGAATTCCAGGCCGGCCGAGCTTCGCACGCGTTCGCCGCCGCCGCTATCGACCACATCCACCGGGTAGCACTCGTTGGCGCACGGGTCCGGCGACAGTTGATAGCCCTGCTTGGCGACTTCGGCCACGGTGGCGAAGCGGATCGGGCCGGCCCAGCCCTGCACCAGATCGCCGCTGAGGCTGAAACTGGCCTGATTTACCCAGGAATACGCGGCGTTGTGCGATTTGGCGACCAGGTCGTCGTACTGGTCCGACGGCAGCGGTGCGTACAGGCGCGCTTCGTTTATCGCGTAGATGGGCGAGCCATCGGCGGCGGTGCCGGTGGGGCTGCCGAGGAAGTATTCGGTGGCACGCGCGGTATCCACGGTGCGGATGTATTCGTCCACGGTGTAGCGCGAGCGGCCCACGCTCAACTCCCAATCGAAGCGGTCAGCCCAGACCCCGCGCAGGCCGGCGCTGAGATCCCAGGACTGCTCCTTGTTGTAGTTGGCCAGCCGGTCCCAACCGCCGGCTTCGCGCCGGGTGAGCTGACGGATCAGGTTCAACGAACGCCCGGTGGCCGCGTCCTGGAACGGGCCCAGATACGCGTATGGCGGGTCGTAGGTCCAGCGCCCGATGCTGCGGTTGGCCGACAGCGTGGCCCAGGCCTCGGTGGCCTCGCCGAACTTCCAGGTGCCGTAGAGATACGCCGAATAATCTTCGCTGCCGGTGACCAGGCCCCAGTCGCCGTAATCGCGCGCCACGCCGCAATAGTTGCCGGTATTGGTGAGCGCACCGCTGTTCTGGTCGTAGCTCAGCCGCTGCGCATCGACGAACTCGCCGCCGAAGCGCGCGCAGGTGCCCGCAGGCGGGGCGAGACGCTGGTTGGTGTTGGCATCGACCAGGCTCAGGCCAGTGAATGGATTGAAGCCGTACAGGCGGTTCTGGCCGGTCCAGTTGGAATAGGACATGTCGTCCGAGTCGTCCATTTCGGGGCGATCGCGGCCGCTCAAGGGGTCGCGCCGCGTGGCCTGCAGGGCGTAGGTCACGCTCCAGTTTTCGCCGGTGCGTCCGCCCGCCCACGACACATCGAAACTGTCGCGCCCACCTTCGGTGGCGGTGCCGCCACGCAGGCGCACCTGGTCGCCCTGGTAGTCGCGCTTGAGGATCACGTTGACCACGCCGGCCACCGCGTCCGAGCCGTAGATCGCCGAGGCGCCGCCAGTGAGGATCTCGATGCGCTCCACCGCCGCAGACGGGATGTTGCTGTAGTTGGAAAAGTTGCTTTCGCCGCCGTAAGGCAGCGGGTAATCGGCGACGCGGTGACCATTGACCAGCAGCAGGGTGCGCCCCGGCCCCAGGTCGCGCAGATTGATCGGCGAGGCGTTGGGCGTGTGCGAGCCCCATTGCGTATCGGCTTCCACCGAGCCCTGCTGATTCATGCTGTTGAGCACGTCGTAGACGGTGGCGAAACCTTCCTGCTGGATCTGCTGCGCAGAGATGGTGACCACCGGCTGCGCGCCTTCGACCTGCGCGCGCTTGATGCGCGAGCCGGTGACGCTGACCGCGTCCAGCGTGGAGGTAGCGCGCGGTGTGTCCGGCTCGGTTTGCTGGGCCATGAGCGGCGGCGCTGCGGCAGCCGTCAGGGCAAGAGATACGGAAATCGACAAGGCAAGACGATGACTGCGGCAGTTCATAAGATCCCCGGGAGAAGCCGGACGCGGCCGGCGTGGCAGTGCGCTGCAACGACGTCTGCCAGCGATGCATGCACCGCCGCCCCTGTCCGATGGCCCCCCGACCACGCGGCGCAAACGCCTGCCCAGCGACGCTAGAGCTGCGATGACATCGGTGTCAACACACTGTCACGCAAGTGTGATCTGGGTCGCGATCCTGGGTTTGCGAACCCACTGGACACGCTTGCGCTCGCATCGCGATTGCGCGAAGTGCGGCGCACTCCGCAGGGGATGCGTCGCACGCTTCGGCTTGGTCGGCTGCTTGGTCGGCTGCTTGGTCGGCTGCTTGGTCGGCTATTCGCCTGGCCGCCTGCCCTCTGAATGACAAGATTCGATTGATTCCTGATCGCTTGGCGTTTGACAGTGCGCACGAGACGCGCACACAGACCAGGAGACTGACAGCTCAGCAGCCGGCAATCCCGGTGCGTCGCTTCTGCCGGCAGTCTGGCGTCGTCGCGACAACCCGATCCCTCACAGCCTCAATGTGCCCGCATCGAGCAGCTACGCCAGGGTGCAGGCGCTGGGCCCGGGCAACGAACGCCGCATGGCGACGCGCGCCATCGACTCAGGCCAGATAGCGGCGGAACCATGCAATGGTTCGGTCCCATGCCAGCGTTGCGGCGGCCTTGTCGTAGCGCGGCGTGGAATCGTTGTGGAAGCCGTGATTGGTACCAGGGTAGAGATGGGCCTCGTACACCTTGTGCTGTGCCTTGAGCGCGGCCTCATAGGCCGGCCAGCCGGCGTTGACGCGCTCGTCCTGCGCCGCGTAATGCAGCAGCAACGGCGCACGGATGCGTGCGACCTCCTCGGCGGTCGGTTGACGGCCATAGAACGGCACGGCGGCGGCCAACTCGGGGTAGGCCACGGCCGCTGCATTGGCCACCCCACCGCCATAACAGAAGCCGGTAATGCCGACCTTGCCGGTGCTGTTCTCGCGGCGCATCAAGAACTCCACGGCAGCGAAGAAATCATTCATCAGCTTGGTGGGATCGACCTGTTGCTGCAGCGCGCGGCCCTTCTCGTCGTTACCGGGATACCCGCCGACCGAACTCAGGCCATCGGGCGCCAACGCGACAAAGCCGGCCTTGGCCACGCGCCGCGCCACATCTTCGATATACGGATTCAACCCGCGATTCTCGTGCGCCACCACCACACCCGGCACTGGCGCGCTGGTCTTGGCCGGGCGCACCAGATAGCCACGTACGTCGCCATGCCCGTTGGGCGAGGGATACCGGATGTACTCGGCCACGATGTCCGGGTCGGTGAATTCCACCTGGGTGGCCAGCGCGTAGTCGGGACTCATCGATTCCAGGATCGCCGCCGCACTCAACCCGGCCACCGCAAAAGCGGCCGCGCGATCGAGAAACTCCCGCCGGCTCAGCGTGCCGTGCACATAGCCGTCGTAGAGCTCGAGCAGTGCGGGATGAACATCCTGGGCGGTCAGACGGGGCATCGGCGTTCTCCTGGAGCTGGCCTGGCGAGTTGGGCGATCACGCCAGGCAGCATACGGTCTGCGCCGACGCTGCCTTCACTTGGTCTGCAGGTCCTTCCCGACAACGGCTTGCGTGCTACTGCGGCAGGACCCGTGCACGGCTAGCACGCGGTCGGATGTGTCGTGGCTGTCCAGTACCCGAAGGCACTGTGCCCGACCAGGTGCCGACCACAAACAGCATTGGATCCCAGCGCTGCTCGGTGCGGGAAACAAGCACGCGCGTTGCGGGTGCCGTAGCCGGCTTGCTAGGGCTTTTGTTCGGCCTGCGACCACAGTCGCCGATTTGCACCTTTGTGTTTCTAAGGCTTGACGTTGCGAGCGCTCACGTTCAACGACATAGACTTCCCCGGATCGGCTGCGTTTTCCGCCAAGCGAACGCTGTATGTGCCCTCCGAAATCGCCCACTGACGCGCTGCGGTGTCGAACCTGGCGAAGAATCTTGGATCGATCTCAAGTTCCAACTTTTTGCTCTCACCCGGCGCAAGCTCGACGCGCTCGAAGGCACAAAGCCGTTTTGGAAACTTAATCGCGCCCTCGCCCGCCACATACACCTGCGCTACATACGCTCCCGTCAGGTCGCCGGAATTGCTGACAACAAAGCGAGCGACGAACCTGCCACCTTCGTCACTCACGTGAAAGTCATGGGTTTCAAAGCGCGTATACGACAACCCGTATCCGAACGGGAACAGCGGTGTTAGCGAGCGCGCGTCGAACCAGCGATAGCCTACGTCGGCGCCCTCGACGTTGTAATCCATGCAGAAGATCTCGCCCTTGATCGGCTCCCCCGGATTGGACGTCGTGGTCGACGGATCTCGCTGCTCAGGATGCGGCAACTGTTCGACACTCTGTGGGAACGTGATGGGGAGGCGCCCGGAAGGGTTGACGCGGCCAAACAAGATGCCAGCGATGGCCTCTCCGCCGCCTAGGCCAGGATAAAACGCTGCGACCACGCCAACGACGTCGTCTAACCAAGGCATCGTGACCGGGCCACCTGAGATCAGCACGACCACGGTGTTTGCGTTGGCCTTGGCCACGGCAGTGATCAATGCATCCTGATCATCAGGCAACGAGAGACCTTGGGCATCTTGACCTTCCGAGCGCCATTCTTCGGCAACGACGATGACCGCATCGGCACCATGCGCCGCTGTGACGGCTGCGGCTGCATCGTTCGCGCTCACATAAACAACCTGCGCCGCGCAGGCTTCGGCCTTGATGGCGTTCAAGACCGAGCTGGGATGGTAGACCTTCTCCATCACCGTTCCCATGAACTCGAAACCAGGCTTGGTCACGCTGCCGATCGGAGTGACAGCAGACGAGCCGCCGCCCGCCACGACGCCGATGTCCGCCTGCGTGCCGATGACGACGATGCGGTTAGCGCCTCTCGAAAGTGGCAGTACATCTGCCTGGTTCTTTAGCAATACGATGCCTTGCTCAGCAGACCGCTGCGCCAACAGGCGATGCGCGGCGTAGTCGATCGCGGCGCCTGGCTTGGGCGGAGTGTCGATGACGCCGACAGCAAAAAGGCTACGCAGCTGACGGTGCACCATGTCGTCGATACGCGATTGGGGGACCAAGCCATTGCTAACGGCGGTTCGCAGCGGTTCGGCGAAATAGGGTTCAGGGTCCAGGTTCGCTCCGGATTGAACATCCAGCCCGGCAAGTGCGGCCTTCTCCACCGAGTGTGTCGCCCCCCAGTCGGACATCACCCAACCCGGATAGCCCCATTCCCCCTTCAATACGGTGTTGATGAGGTAGGCATTTTCGCTGGCCCACTCTCCGTTGACCAAGTTGTAGCCAGGCATCACGGCGCCTGGTTCACCAATCTCAATCGCGATTTTGAATGCCAGCAGATCCGACTCGTGGAGCGCCTGATCGGCGATGTGCGAGTTCACCACCACGCGCCCGGTTTCTTGCGGGTTGAGCGCAAAGTGTTTGACAGTCGAAACCACGCCTTGCGACTGAATACCAGCAACGGAGTTGCCAGCGATCACACCAGTGAGCAGCGGGTCTTCGGAGACATATTCGAAGTTGCGTCCACCACGTGGCTCACGTACCAGATTCGCCCCGCCCGCCAACTGCACATTGAACCCTTTGGCCCTGGCTTCCTGCCCAACCATCGCGCCCGTTTCGCGCGCCATGATTGGATTAAAGGTCGCCCCCAGCAACAACGACGACGGCAGCGCTGTGGCGTTGTCGCCAGGACGCACATTGGCCAGATTGCCTACACCCAGGCTTGCATCGGTTTGCTGTTGCGCAGGAATGCCCAAACGCGGCACTGCCGGGTAGTAGGCCGCTGATCCGAGCGCACCTTCCGGTTTGTCACTGCCTGCAATCGGAATTGCCATTGGCCCGGACAACCATGCAAATTTCTCGTCCTCGGTCATCGCCTGAACCACCAGCCACGCGCGCACCTCTGCTGGCAGGCTTGCATCAGACCAAGGGAATTGCTGCGCGTCCGCACAAGCCGATCGAACATGCTCCTCACCGACAATGCGAGCGTTGTCCGTGCCTTCAGGCGTATCGCTGCGAGATGGGCTGTGCAAGACAGAACTCCTGAAAATTTTCTGGAAAGATAAATGTTTGAAAGTGTGGATGCGATGAAGCGCTGCGCTCAAATGGGTACGTCGCACGAGCAGCGGATCGCTTGTCACCGAGGCGAAGCTTTCGCGCTTGGCAGTCAATGAAAGATCGATGACTCAGACATCGCATAACAGCGGATGGTGAAGGTAATTGGCCACTCAGCGTCACGCCAACTTGCCAGCAACCTCCTATCCAACGCCGCTCTGCTACCGGCTTTTTCGCCGATAGCAGCGTGCTGAAACAGCAGCATCAGTCGATTGCAAGCATGCATCTTCTGCGAGGTCATCCTTACAGCGTTAGCTTGAAGTCTTTTCGAGCTGCGCATTCAAGAATCGCACTGAGCTCGCAAGTGCTTGGCGAGCCTCTGGAAGTGCGTTTGCAAAAAAGTGCCACGCATGGAACATGCCCGGCCAGACTTCAAGATCGACGCGGACACGGTTGTCGCCCAGATGAGTCGCCAGGCGCATCGCGTCGCTCAACATCAACTCGTTCTCGCCGATCTGAATCTGGATCGGTGGCAGGCCAGTGACATCGGCAAACACAGGAGATGCCATCGGATGATTCGGCAATGCATCGCCCAAGAAGGTGCGAGCCAAGAAGCGTAATCCCGCTCCGGTATTCAGCGGATCGAGTCCTTCGCGATTGGTGACCGATGCCCCGGTGTGCTCCAGATTTGCCCAAGGCGAAATCGCAGTGCCGGCTGCAGGAAGAGGCAAGCCTGCGTTGCGTGCCGCCACCATGACGGAAATCACCATCGCGCCGCCAGCCGACTCGCCGGCGAAAACGATTTTTTGGGCTGGGATGCCCAACGCAAGAAGTCCCTTATAGGCCGCTAGCGTGTCGTCAATTGGCGTGGGAAAAGGATACTCGGGGGCAAGCCTGTAATCGGGCATGTAGACCCGTGCACCCAGCATCTGCGCGTAATTTCCGCCTATTCCATGATATCCATCCGGGGCACCGACGATATAGGCGCCGCCGTGAATATAAAACAGGACGGCATCGGTGTTCTGCGTTGCCGGAGTCACCAGTGTCGCGGGCACGCCGTTCAGATCGATCTTCTCGAAACTCACGTCTGCTGGCGGCAACTGCTTGGCCAGCATGTCTACGTAACTGTCGCGGATTTGTTTCATCGTGAGTTCTTTGTTTTCCCCGGTCACTACCGGGGCAAGTTCTGCCAAGCTCTGAGCCCACTCTCTGACGCTTGCCTTGACGTTCTCGTTCACAGAAGCTCCCTCAGTCGATCATTGGTTCTTGAAAACCGGTATGCCAAGATTAGGCGCATGATTGGGGAATGTGTTTCCCCACTGATCCGGTGATCAATCCCTAGAGGCCTCGATGGAACTCACGAACATCAACGACATTGTCGCGTTCGTTACAGTCGTTGATAGCGGTAATTACACGCTGGCCGCCAAACGTTTGGGGTTGACCCGCTCGGCCGTTGGCAAGCGCGTTGTTCGTCTGGAGGAAAGACTGGGTATGCGTCTGTTGAACCGGACGACAAGGAGCTTGAGCCTGACGGACGATGGGCACGTTCTCTATGCGAGAAGCTCTCTGATCCTTGAGGATCTGAAGGAAACAGAGACCGCGATGGCGCTGCGTTCGGAAGCCCCGTATGGCCGCCTAGCCATCAGTGTTCCTGTAACACTGGGAATGAGGTATGTGCTTCCGGTAGTGGAGCAGTTCATCGACACCTGGCCAAACGTCAGCGCAGTTGTGCAGTATTCCGATCGCTTTGTGGATCTGATTGAAGATGGTATCGACATTGCAGTGCGCACCGGACCTGCACGCGAAGACTCGCGCATCTTCAGTCGAACCGTCACGCACCAACGCATGGTGACGTGTGCATCGCCCAGTTACTTAGCGAAGCACAACGCGCCAGAAGCCCCACCCGATCTGTCTCAGCATCATTGCTGTTTCTTTCTAGACGAAGGGCGACCAAGACCGTGGACGTTCCGAACTGGAAAAAGCGATACATCCTTTTCGGGTACAAGCAGACTTGTCATGGATAGTGGGGAAGCCTTGCAACGTTCAGCCTGTGCAGGGCTGGGCATCGCCCAACTTCCCGACTATCTCATCCGAGATGACCTCGCATTGGGAACGTTGGTCAGGATCTTGGAAACATTCGAGCCCGCTCCTGAGCCTATCCGTGTCGTCTATCCAAGCAAGCGTCACCTGTCGCCCAAGATCCGTCGGTTTATCGACCTGCTGAGCGACGCATGGAGAACTGATCCACCGGGCGGAAACAGTCAGTGAGCGGCTGACCATGGCTCCTGCGCCTGGCATTACGTGCGCCACTGATAGCGCATCGTCATGCAAGCGGGATGAGCGTCGCGGTGCACACAAAAAAAAAGCCCCGCATCGCTGCGGGGCTCCTTTTGACTGCGGTGTTGCGTGTCGGCGTAAGCCGGCTGGATCAGAAATCCATGCCGCCCATGCCGCCCATGCCACCGCCGCCCGGCATTGCCGGCTCGTCCTTCTTCGGTGTATCGGCCACCATGGCTTCGGTGGTGATCATCAGGCCGGCGATCGAGGCTGCGTTCTGCAGCGCCGAACGGGTGACCTTGGTCGGGTCCAGGATGCCGAACTCGACCATGTCGCCGAACTCGCCGTTGGCGGCGTTGTAGCCGTAGTTGCCGGTGCCTTCCTTGACCTTGTTCAGGATCACGGACGGCTCTTCGCCGGCATTGGCCACGATTTCGCGCAGCGGGGCTTCCATGGCGCGCAGGGCGATCTGGATGCCGTGGGTCTGGTCTTCGTTGGCACCGGTCAGGTTACCGACGGCCACCAGCGCACGCACCAGGGCCACACCGCCGCCCGGGACCACGCCTTCTTCGACGGCTGCACGGGTAGCGTGCAGGGCGTCTTCGACGCGTGCCTTCTTTTCCTTCATTTCGATTTCGGTCGATGCGCCGACCTTGATCACTGCAACGCCACCGGCCAGCTTGGCCACGCGTTCCTGCAGCTTCTCACGGTCGTAATCGGACGAGGTGTCTTCAATCTGGGTCTTGATCTGGCCGACGCGCGACTCGATCGCGGCCGAATCGCCAGCGCCGTCGATGATGATGGTGTTCTCCTTGGAGACCTGCACCTTCTTCGCACGGCCCAGGTCCTTGATCGTGGCCTTCTCCAGCGCCAGACCCACTTCCTCGGAGATCACGGTACCGCCGGTCAGCACGGCCATGTCTTCCAGCATCGCCTTGCGACGGTCGCCGAAGCCCGGTGCCTTGACGGCCACGACCTTGACGATGCCGCGGATGGTGTTGACCACCAGGGTCGCCAGCGCTTCGCCTTCGACTTCTTCAGCGACGATCAGCAGCGGCTTGCCGGCCTTGGCCACGCCTTCCAGCACGGGCAGCAGGTCGCGCACGTTGGAGATCTTCTTGTCGTGCAGCAGGATGAACGGGTCGTCCAGGTCGGCCGACTGGCTCTGCTGGTTGTTGATGAAGTACGGGGAGAGGTAGCCGCGATCGAACTGCATGCCCTCGACCACGTCCAGCTCGTTTTCCAGGCCCGAACCTTCTTCAACCGTGATCACGCCTTCCTTGCCGACCTTCTGCATCGCTTCGGCAATGATGTTGCCGATCGATTCGTCCGAGTTGGCCGAGATGGTGCCGACCTGGGCAATTGCCTTGTCGTCGGTGGTCGGCTTGGACAGGTTCTTCAGCTCGACGACCGCAGCCTTGACGGCCTGGTCGATACCGCGCTTCAGATCCATCGGGTTCATGCCGGCAGCCACGGCCTTGACGCCTTCGCGGATCAGGGCCTGAGCCAACACGGTGGCGGTGGTGGTGCCGTCGCCAGCGTTGTCGTTGGTGCGCGACGCGACTTCCTTCACCATCTGCGCGCCCATGTTCTCGAACTTGTCAGCCAGTTCGATTTCCTTGGCGACGGAGACGCCGTCCTTGGTGATGGTCGGGGCGCCGAAGCTCTTCTCGAGCACGACGTTGCGGCCCTTCGGGCCCAGGGTCGCCTTGACGGCATTGGCAAGAATGTTGACGCCACGCACCATACGGTTGCGTGCATCTTCACCGAAACGAATGTCTTTAGCAGCCATTTGTATGTAACTCCGGAAATGGGGAATAGGGAATGGGGAATCGGTAGATCAACAGCGTGAATCGGGGCGGGGTGGGATGGCGAAGGGCGTTAGCCGCTTTGCTCATTCCCGATTCCCAACTCCCGATTCCCGGCGCATAGCGCCTGATTAGCCGATGACTGCCAGGATGTCGTCTTCGCGCAGCACCTTGTACTCGACGCCTTCGGACTTGTAGCTGCTGCCGGCGTACTGGCCGTAGATGACCTTGTCGCCAACCTTGACCACCGGCGCGCGCAGGCTGCCGTTGTCCAGGGGCTTGCCGGCGCCGATGGCGATGACTTCACCCTTGGTGGACTTTTCCTTGGCGGAGTCAGGAATCACGATGCCGCCGGCGGAAACTTCGTCGGCTTCGATCGGCTTGACTACAACGCGGTCGTGAAGCGGCTTGATGCTCATAGATAAGACCCTCTTAAGTGATTGATTGGTCTGGAAATTATCGGCGATGTTAGCACTCGTATATGACGACTGCCAGCACAGCGCGCGGAAAAAACCCGACAGAGCGGGTGCGGGCCAGAGATTGTGCTGGGCGGGCAGCTTTCAAGGGCTGGCGGCAAAAAATTTTCATCTGGCCGTCTCATCCGGCGGGCGAACCGCGGCAAAAACACCGAGCAAGCCGTCGTCGGGGCGAACGTGAGCGGCGTGCAGGAGCTGGATGTGCGACCCAACGCCACAGAGCGCCGGTGACTGTCGCCACGTGCCGAGTCCGGGCAGCGGCTGCGCCCGCCGGCCGTTTGTGCAGCCGGTGCTACTCGCTCTAAAAATGGAACCAGGTTCCACCGTTTGTCATGCACAGGCTCTACAGTCGGGACAGCATTCCCCGATCACAAGGAGCTGTCGATGAGGTTGCCGTTCCGTAGTCTTCCACTGGCCTGCGCCATTGTCCTGGCCGTCCCCACCGCCCACGCCGCGGTGTTCATCAACGAACTGCATTACGACGACGCGGGCGCCTCCGGCGATACCGGCGAAGGCGTGGAAGTGGTGGCCACCGCCGGCGAATCGCTGAGCGGCTACCGGATCCATCTGTACAACGGCAGTGCCCCCAGCGCAGCGGTGAGCTACGCCAACACGGCGGTGCCGGCCGGCAGCCTGGTCAGCTGCGGTAGCCAGGTGCGCATTGCCACCGTCAGCTACGCCAGCAACGGCGTGCAGAACGGGCCCAACGACGGCGTGGCGCTGGTGGACCCGAGCGGCCAGCTGGTGCAGTTCCTCAGCTACGAAGGCGCCATCACCGGTAGCGGCGGCCCGGCGGCCGGCGTCACCAGCCAAAACCTGCCGGTCAGCGAGAGCAACAGCAGCGCGGTCGGCAGTTCGCTACAGCTCACCGGCACCGGCAGTGCGGCAGCCAACTTCAGCTGGGCGGGCTCGGCGGCACAGACTTTCGGCGCCTGCAACCGCGGCCAGACCTTCAACGGCAGCGGCGGCGGTGGCGGCACCACCGGCGCACCGACGATCACCAGCACCACGCCGACCCAGGGCGCGAGCGGCTTCCCGGCGGCCGGCGATCTGGCGGTGGGCTTCAGCGAGGCGGTGACGCTGAGCAGCGGCGCCTTTGCGCTGAGTTGCGCCACCTCCGGGACGGTGGCCTTGAGCTACCCGACCAGCGGCACCCGCTTCACCCTGTCCACCAACACCGCCCTGGTCGGCGGCGAGCGCTGCACCCTGGCGATCACCGCCAGCGCCATCCGCGATGCCAGCGGCTTGAGCCCGGCGGCCAATCAGTCGATCGCCTTCACGGTGGCGACCGCCGGCGGTGGCGGAACCGGCTACTACTCGCGGGTCAACACCACCAGCCCCAGCCAGTTGCGCTGCTCGCTCAATGCCACCATTCGCGGCCACACGGTCTATCCCTACAGCGGGACCGGCACCAGCACCTGGACCATCCTGGAGATGGCCGACGAGGACCCCAACAACAGCGGCCGCATCCTGGACGCCTACCGTAACCGCAGCTACGCCAAAGTCAGCGACCGGGCCGGCACCGGCAGCGGCCTGACCTACAACCGCGAGCACACCTGGCCCAACTCGCTGGGCTTCGGCAGCGCCACCGGCGACCGCGGCCTGCCGTATGCGCCCTACACCGACACCCACATGCTGTATCTGACCGACACCACCTTCAACGCCGACCGCGGCAACAAGCCCTACGCCACCTGCACCAGCAGTTGCGGCGAGCGGGTAACCGAGGTCAACGACGGCAGTGGCGGCGGCAGCGGGCGCTATCCGGGCAATTCCAACTGGGTACGCACGCCCGACGGCAACGGCGGCACCTTCGAGGTGTGGGGACGGCGCAAGGGCGACATGGCGCGCGCAGTGATGTACATGGCGATCCGCTACGAAGGCGGCACCGACGCGTCCACCGGCCAGTCCGAACCGGATCTGGAGCTCACCGACGACCGCAGCCGGATCGTGCAGACCTCGTCCTCGCCAGCGTACATGGGCCTGTTGTCGACGCTACTGGCCTGGCACCAGGCCGACCCGCCGGACGATGCCGAGCGTGCGCGCAACCAGGTGGTCTTCAGCTTCCAGGGCAACCGCAACCCGTTCGTCGATCACCCCGAATGGGCTACCGCCGGCTTGTTCAATTCGGCCAAGCCGGCCAGCTGCCAGCTGGCCAACTGAGACCCACCGGCCCGGCGCGTGCTGCGTCGGGCCGGTGTGGCTGGAGCGCTTTTCAGCGGAGACCGACAGCGACGGCGCGCTGTCCAGGTGCCAG
Organism: Xanthomonas sp. WHRI 8932A; assembly: GCF_035012785.1. Taxonomy (NCBI): domain Bacteria; kingdom Pseudomonadati; phylum Pseudomonadota; class Gammaproteobacteria; order Lysobacterales; family Lysobacteraceae; genus Xanthomonas; species Xanthomonas sp. WHRI 8932A. The sequence goes on along the minus strand of NZ_JAYGQQ010000002.1, from coordinate 203,059 downwards.
TGCCAGTGCCAGTGCCAGTGCCCGCGATCGTCGACCGGCAGCATCTCGCCAATCGCACGTCCCTTGCCGCCCTGCAGTGCACGTTGGCCGATGGCGCAGGTGCCGCGAATACCGGCGTTAGCGCCAGTCGGTCATGCAGTCCGCAGACCCGGCACGCAGCCCTGCCGGACCTGGGACGTTGGTCGCTCCAACCCATCTCTGCTGTCGGAGCGGGGCTCTCTTGCTGATCGCGGATTGGCGCGGCTAACACCACGTAGCGAGCAGTGGTCAGATAGGCGTGGGCGGCGCGCTCAAAACCGGAGTGCACGCGTGGTCCATACCGCACTCAGCACCGAGCACCGGCCGCGTCCGCTTGGCGGCGAGCACAGTCGGTTTGCTAGCTGTTCGTCGCCTCGCTGCTCTGCGCGAACCTGGTGTTGGCGCGGCGCGCGGTCCAGGCACGCATCGCACAGCGCTGCATTCAACGCTGGCGAGTCACCCGACGTACTGCGTTCGTCGGCGTGCATGCCGATGCCCTCAAAGCAGCCCAGCGCGCCGCTTTGGCTACCCAACGACCACGGCGGCGCTAACGCATCGCCCGTCTGCAGCGGCAATCCAGCGAAGTTGACGCCTTGTTCCGGAATGTGCGGTCGATCCCCCGCAGGCAGGGGATTACACTGCCGGGCCGAATGAACGCCTCTTCCCTCCATCTGTTGTTCAGTACCTGCCCGGACGCCGACAGCGCCGACCGCATCGCGCATGCCTTGCTCGACGAACGACTGGCCGCCTGCGTCACCCAGCTGCCCGGCGCACAATCGCTCTACCGCTGGAACGGGGCGATCGCGCGCAGCACCGAAGTGCAGCTACTGATCAAGACCTGGGAAGACCGCCTGCCAGACGCCATCGCGCGCCTGCAGGCACTGCATCCGTATGAACTGCCGGAGGCGGTCGCTGTCCAAGCCAGCGCCGGGCTGCCGGCGTATCTCGATTGGGTCCGGGCCGACACCCGCAAGGAAATTTGACGTCCATGAAGTCTTTGTCCCGCTGGATCGCCCGCTGCGCACTGCTGTCCGCTCCTGTCATCGCCGCCTCGCTCGCACTGGTGGCACCTGCCGCGCAGGCGGTAAGCGAGGCCGACCTGCTGCCGGTCAACCAGGCTTTCGTGCTCAGCGCCCAGGCCGACAGCCGCGACAGCATCGGCCTGACCTGGAAAATCGCGCCCGGCTATTACTTGTACCGGCACCGCATCAGCGTCAAATCCGGGCAAGGCTTTTCTGCCGGCGACCTGACCCCGCCGGAAGGCGAGAGCAAGCACGACGAGTTCTTCGGCCAGGTGCAGACCTACCGCAAGCAACTGCAGGCCACCCTGTCCGGCAAGGCCGATCCGGCGCTGAAAACCGCGGTCCTGCAGGTGCAATACCAGGGCTGCGCCGATGCCGGGGTGTGCTACCCGCCGCAACGGCGCGAGATCCGCGTGACCCTGCCCGGCGCGCAAGCGGGTGGTGCAGCCGCTTCCACGCCGCAACGCGAGAATCTGGGGGCGCTGGTGCCGCGCGCCGCGCCCGGCCCGCGCCTGTTCGGGGCGCCCGGCCAGACTGCCGGCGTAGATGCACTGCCGCTGCCGGCCGAGCAAGCCTTCACCTTCGAAGCCATCGTCGGCGACGGCAACAGCCTGCTGCTGCGCTTCACCCCGGCGCCGGGCTATTACCTCTACCGCGACCGCACCTCGCTGGCGGTGGAAGGCAGCAGTGGCGTGCGCACCGGGCTGCCGCGCTGGCCACAGGGCAAGACCCACCGCGATGAACACTTCGGCGATGTGGTGGTGTATTTCGACCAGGCCGAAGTCACCTTGCCGCTGCTGCGCGAGCGTGCCGACCCGGCGCGGGTGACCCTGGTGGCGACCTTCCAGGGCTGCCAGACCGATGGCATTTGCTACCCGCCGATGACCCGCCGCGTGACGCTGGACCTGCCCGCCGGCACGGTGTCGCCGCAGAACCAGGCGCAAGCCGCTCCGCTGATGATCTCGCCGCTGGCCGCCGGGCAAACGCCGCCCGGGCCCGCCCCGGCAACGGCATCGGGCGGCAAGACGCAGCCCGCGCCGACAGCGGCAGCCGACAACCCGCAGCGCACCCAGCCGCCGCACACCGACAAGGGCCTGCTGGCGATGCTGGCGCTGGCGCTGCTCGGCGGGCTGGTGCTGAACCTGATGCCGTGCGTGCTGCCGATCCTGTCGCTGAAGGTGCTGGGCCTGGCCCACAGCGGCGAGAGTCGCAGCCACGCGCGCAGCCATGCCATCTGGTATTCGCTGGGCGTGCTGGTGTCGTTCGCCGCCATCGGTGGGCTGGTGATCGCCCTGCGTGCGGCCGGCCAGGCGGCCGGCTGGGGCTTCCAGCTGCAACAGCCGTGGTTCGTGGCGGCGCTGGCGTATCTGATGTTTGCGGTGGGCCTGAGCCTGTCGGGCGTGTTCACGCTGGGCAGCAATCTGGGCGGCATCGGCCAGTCGCTGGCCGCGCGCAATGGCCCGTTGGGCGATTTCTTCACCGGTGTGCTGGCCTGTGTGGTCGCCAGCCCCTGCATCGCCCCGTTCATGGGCACCGCCCTGGCCTATGCCTTCACCGCGCCTGCGCTGCTGGCGATGCTGGTGTTTCTGGCGCTGGGCCTGGGCCTGGCGCTGCCGTTCCTGTTGATCGGCTTCATCCCGTCGCTGGCGCGGCGCCTGCCCACGCCCGGTGCGTGGATGGAAACGCTCAAGCAGGTGCTGGCGTTCCCGATGTATCTCACCGCGATCTGGCTGCTGTGGGTGCTGGGCAAACAGCGCGGCGTGGATGCGCTGGCCCTGATGCTGGTCGGCGCCACCCTGCTGGCGCTGGGTCTGTGGTGTTTCGAACGCAGCCGCTGGAACAGCAACCGCGCGGGCATGCGCCTGGCGGTGGCGATGCTGGTGCTGGCCATCGTGCCGGTGGTGGGCGTCACCCGCCTGCGTTTGCCGGCCGCCACCGCTGCCAGCGAAGGCGCGGTCGCGTTCTCGCCGCAGCTGCTGGACCGTCTGCGCGCCGACAACCGGGTGGTGTTCGTCAACATGACCGCCGACTGGTGCGTGACCTGCAAGGCCAACGAAAAGAACGTGCTCGGCAGCGCCGAGTTCCGCGATGCGCTGCGCCGCGTGGACGCGGTCTACATGAAAGGCGACTGGACCAATGTCGACCCTGCCATCAGCACCTTCCTCGACCAGCACCAGGCAGTCGGCGTGCCGCTGTACGTGGTGTACGGCCCCGGCGCCCCGCCGGCCATCCTGCCCACGGTGCTGACCAACGCGATCACCGAGGATGCGCTGCTGCGCGCGGCGCGCTGAAAACAGCCTGCTGCGCCGAAAAAGGCGCTTGATGCGCCCCGCGTGAGCGGCGCATTGCCCACGTCGGCCGATTCCACGCTCACCCGTCCTGCTGCGCTCCGAGAGCGGCCAGGATGCGCGCGCGGCTGACCTGCAGGATCTCCTCGGCCAGCGCCGAGTCGTCCGGACACGCGCGCGACAACATCACCGCGCCAACCACGCGCGCATACGTGTCGAGCATCGTTTCCCGCGCCTGGCCCGCATCCTGCGGGCCCGCCTCGCTGTCGACGAAGTTCGCCAGGCTGTTCTCGATGCCCTGCGCAAACGTCGCCCGGATGTCCTCGCCCTGGCGCGCAGCGTCACCGCTCAGTGCCGCCATCGTGCAACCCGCGCCGCGATCGTCGCGGTGGTCGCGGGACAGGTAGGAATCGACGAACGCCGACAGATCCGCATGTTTGTCGTTGGCCAGGCGCTGCGCGATGCCGCTGGCCGCCGTCTCGGCCATGAGGTCGGCCTTGGAACGGAAGTGCTTGTAGAACCCGCCCTGGGTGAAACCGGCGGCAGACATCAGTTCGGCAATCCCCACCCCGTCGTAGCCCCGCTCCCGGAACAGCGCGGCGGCGGTCTGGACGATATGGGCGCGATTTTCCTGCGCCTGGGCCTTGGTGACTTTCATGAGTGGATGTCTCTGCGATGGACGACAAGGGCAGTCAGTATTTCATTGATGTTGATCGTAATCAAACTATTGACAACTTAGATTACTACCGACATCATTAGGCCAACTGAGGTGCTTCGACTCATCCGATCACCTGCGGCGACCCGCTTACCTACATCACTCACCGGACTGGCGTCGCCGCTCCGGAACCACCACACCTCATCCGAGACTCGACAAATGAACAACGCGAAAAATGCAGTTGCCCTGGTCACAGGCGCCTCCTCCGGCATCGGCCAAGTCACCGCCAAGGCACTGGTCACTGCGGGTTACCGCGTCTTCGGAACCAGCCGCAAGCCGGCAACCAGCACGCCGGGCGTGACCATGCTGGTCTGCGACGTCACCGACGAGACCTCGGTGCAGACGCTGATCCAGGAGATCGTCAAACAAGCCGGCCGTCTCGATCTGGTGGTCAACAATGCCGGCATCGGCCTGATCGGCGCCGCGGAAGATTCGTCCATTGCCCAGGCCCAGCGCCTGTTCGACGTCAACGTGTTCGGCGTTGCCCGTGTGGTCAATGCGGTGCTGCCGATCATGCGTGCGCAGCGCAGCGGCCGCATCATCAATATGAGCTCCATCCTTGGCCTGATCCCCTCGCCGTTCAACGCCTACTACGCGTCGACCAAGCACGCCATCGAGGGCTATACCGAATCGCTCGATCACGAAGTGCGCGCCTTGGGCATCCGCGCCCTGCTCGTGGAGCCCGGCGTGACCCGCACCGCGTTCGAAGAAAACCTGACCCGCGCCGACCAGCCGCTGCCGGTCTACGCCACCGAGCGCGCGCGCAGCGAAACGCTGATGCGCAAGTGGGTGGAATCGGGCGATCTGCCGCAAGTCGTGGCCGACACCGTGGTCAAGGCCGCCACGGCGACCAAACCGAAACTGCGCTACTCGGCCGGCAAGCAATCCACGCAGGTAAGTACGCTGCGCCGCTTCATGCCCGAGCGGATGGTCGACAGCACGCTGCGCAAGTTCAACGAGTTTCCTGCCTAAGCACAAAACCAAAGCGCAAAACCGACACGCGCGGGTGCCCGCAGCTGGACACCCGCGTCATGCACCGATCTGCTGAGTGCACCTCGATGAAAGCGATACAGATCGACCGCACCGGCAATGCCGATGTACTGAATTTCCGAGAGGTGCCAGCGCCGAATGCCGGCGGTGGAGACGACTGATCCACTGCCGCCCGCAAGGCAGTCCGCATGCCGTCGCGCCAACGGCATCTGCACGCGAATGCAGCGCACGTGCTGCGCTTCTATCCAGGACAGGGCGGCCGCTACATCCACCCTGCGCCCCTGCAATCACATCCCTGTTGTCTTCCACTTCATTCGGATAGAACGCACATGAGCCGACACACCCAACCGCATCTGCATGGCCGCTGCGCATGCGGACAGTTTTCGTACGTGGCCAGTCAGGCACCACGCGCCCGTTTCATTTGCCACTGCTTGTTCTGTCAGAACTTCACAGGCGAGGCTTTTTCCGATGTTTCGGTGCTGCTGGCGCATCAGCTCACCATGACCGGCGCCGACGCACTCGTCCACAAGAAGTACCGCCGCCCGCCCAATCTTGATCGCGCCGTCTGCGCCAATTGCAGAAAGCCGGCCATGGAGACGATGGGCGCCGGACCTTTGAAGTTGGTATTTGTGCCATCGCAGCACGTTGTCGAAAAGGCCAGGCTGCCGCCCGTCCAGCTGCATGCGTTCTATAACCGTCGCAAGATCGATGTTGCAGACGATTTGCCCAAGTACTCCCACTACTGGCCAAGCCAGTTCGCCATTGTAAAAACCATCATGGGCCTGTAGGCATCCGCCAGCCAGGCGCCACGCCCCCCCCCTCCCCTCCCTCCGCTCTAACTGGACATCAAAATGAAAGCATTCCTGACCAAGTGGATCCCGCCACGCGCCGATTTCCTGCCGACGATGACCGAGCAGGAGGCCGGGCAAATGCAAGCGCATGGCGCCTGGCTGGAAGATCATCTGCACAACGGCAGGATCGTTGCGCATGGCCCGGTGCTGGACCCTGCCGGTAGCTATGGCGTGGCACTCTGGCAACTTCAGGACGACCAGGACATCAGCGAGTTGACCGCACAGGACCCGATCATTCGGGCAGGCATTGGTCACTACGCGCATTTCCCGATGCTTCAACTCAAAGCGCACGGCTGACTCCAAGCAAACGTGCGTCAAAGGCAGGCCGCCTTGCCTGCATGAGCATCAGCGATGCAGGCAAGGCGAGACCGAACCACCGGGGGAGTGCCGACTCGTTGAGCTCCGGTGCCGGTGGAGCCGGTGCAAGATTCCAATCAAGCGCGGCATGACGCAGGAAAGCCAGCGGCGCACCGATATCCGTTCCGCGTCAAGCACCCGCACGCCCTGCCAAAGCGACGGCGCCGCGGAATAATCAAACAACTGTTTAAAACAGCTATAACTTCTGCTATCTGGACAGCATCGCCCACATCGCGCAGACTTCCGGCCTTTCCGCTCTGCTGGATCTCATGGCCCACCTGCTGCTGCTGCACGGCCCCAACCTCAACCTGCTCGGTACCCGCGAGCCGGAGGTCTACGGGCGCACCACGCTGGCGCAGATCGATGCAGCCCTGGTGGACCGCGCGCAGGCAGCCGGACACACGTTGGCCTGCCTGCAGTCCAACGCCGAGCATGTGCTGGTGGAGCGCATTCACGCCGCCCGCGAGGACGGCACCGCCTACATTCTGATCAACCCGGCCGCCTTCACCCACACCTCGGTGGCGCTGCGCGACGCGCTGCTGGGCGTGGGCCTGCCGTTCGTGGAGATCCATCTGTCCAATCCGCATGCGCGCGAGCCATTTCGCCACCACAGCTATCTCAGCGACAAGGCCGACGGCGTGATCTGCGGCTTCGGCGCAGACAGCTACCGGTTGGCGCTGGAAGCGGCGATCGCGCGCCTGGAGCGCGACGCATGACACCTGCAGCAACGACCACGGCGCCCACGCCGACGGTCTGACCCCATTCCGCCGGCACCCCGCCGACACTCTCCACCGATTCACCTCAAGAGGCCCTTATGGATCTCCGCAAAATCAAGAAACTGATCGACCTGCTCGAAGAATCCAATCTCGCCGAAATCGAGATCAAGGAAGGCGAAGAAAGCGTGCGTCTGGCGCGTGTGCCCAAGGGCACCCAGGTGGTGAGCGCGCCGATGCAGCAGTACGCACCGGCCCCCGCCGCGCCGCCGCAAGCGGCCTCCATGGCGATGCAGTCGCCCACCGAGGCCTCCACCGGGGGGGCAAAGCAGGCTGCCGCGTTGCCGGAAGGCCATGTGCTGCGCGCGCCGATGGTCGGCACGTTCTACACCTCACCCTCCCCCGACAAGCCGGTGTTCGTCACCGTGGGCCAGGCCGTCAAGGCCGGTGACACCCTGGCGATCATCGAGGCGATGAAGATGTTCAACCCGATCGAAGCCGACGTCTCCGGCACCATCGTCGCCATCCTCGGCGAAACCGGCCAGCCGGTGGAATTCGATCAGCCGTTGTTTGTGATTGGCTGAGCGGCGGAGATTGGAGAGTCGTGATCCGGGATTCGCAAGAGAGACCGCACGAGCGCCTGATGGTCTGGCGCGATGCGATGTCGCTTGTGGAAGCGATGTACCGGGTGACCCACGACTTTCCCGATTCGGAACGCTTTGGACTGACCGCACAGATGCGGCGCGCGGCGATCAGCGTTCCGTCCAACATCGCCGAGGGCGCTGCACGGCGTCCCACGGCCGAGTACCTGCGCTATCTCTCGATGGCGCGCGGCTCGCTGGCGGAACTGGATACGCAACTGCAGATCGCCGCACGCCTGCAGTTCGGTTCGCCCGACGCGGCCACGCTCGATCTGTTGAATCGCACATTTGCCAGGCTCAATGCATTGATCCGCACGCTGGACGAATCGCGACACCTCCGCGAGACCGGCGCCTTCTACGAATCCCCACTCTCGAATCCCGAATCCCATGCTAGATAAAGTCGTCATTGCCAACCGAGGCGAAATCGCGCTGCGCATCCTGCGCGCGTGCCATACGCTCGGCATCCGCACGGTCGCGGTGCATTCCACGGTCGACCGCAACCTCAAGCACGTGGCCATGGCCGATGAGTCGGTGTGCATCGGCCCAGCCGCCTCCAGCGACAGTTACCTCAATATCCCGGCGTTGATCGCTGCGGCCGAGGTCACCGATGCGCAGGCCATCCATCCCGGCTACGGCTTTCTGTCGGAAAACGCCGATTTTGCCGAGCGCGTAGAAGAATCCGGTTTCATCTTCATCGGCCCCAGGGCCGACACCATTCGCCTGATGGGCGACAAGGTGGAAGCGATCCGTGCGATGAAGGCCGCCGGCGTGCCGTGCGTGCCCGGTTCGGGCGGCCCGCTGGGCGATGACATCGTGGCCAACACCAAGGTGGCGCGCGAGATCGGCTACCCGGTGATCATCAAGGCCGCCGGTGGTGGCGGTGGACGCGGCATGCGCGTGGTGCATTCGGAAGCGGCGTTGAAGGCGGCGATCGAAACCACCAAGTCCGAAGCCAAGGCCGCTTTCAGCAACGATCAGGTGTACATGGAGAAGTTCCTGGAAAATCCGCGTCACGTGGAAATCCAGGTGCTCGCCGATGGCCAGGGCGGTGCGATCCATCTGGGCGAACGCGATTGTTCGATGCAGCGCCGCCATCAGAAAGTGGTGGAAGAAGCGCCGGCACCGGGCATCACCGAAGAACTGCGCGCTGAAATCGGCAAGGTCTGCGTGGATGCCTGTATCCGCATCGGTTATCGCGGCGCGGGCACCTTCGAATTCCTGTTCGAAGGCGGGCGTTTCTACTTCATCGAAATGAACACCCGTATCCAGGTGGAGCACCCGGTCACCGAGCGCATCACGGGCATCGATCTGGTCTGCGAGCAGCTGCGTATCGCCGCCGGCCACAAGCTCAGCATCAAGCAGAGCGACATCGTGCTGCGCGGGCATGCGATCGAGTGCCGCATCAATGCCGAAGACCCGGAAACCTTCATGCCCAACCCGGGCCTGATCACCGCCTTCCATCCGCCCGGTGGCCCGGGTGTGCGCGTGGATACGCACATCTATGCCGGCTACAAGGTGCCGCCGAACTACGACTCGATGATCGGCAAGTTGATCGTGCACGGGCCCGACCGCGAGACCGCAATCGCGCGCATGCGCGTAGCGTTGAGCGAGATGGTGGTGGACGGCATCAAGACCAACATCCCGTTGCAGCAGCGCATCATGCGCGACAAGGGCTTCCAGGCCGGTGGGCAGAACATCCACTACCTGGAAAAACGCCTGGCCGAGCGCAAGAACAAGTCGATTGCACTGACCTGATCGCAGGCGCCATTGCACCACGCAACAAGCCCGGGAAACCGGGCTTGTTGCGTTGGTTCCCAGTACATCGCGCCGGCAGTGCATCACGCAGGCCAGGCACGCAGCTCGACGACACCCGCGCACCGGCAAAACCATGCGGCCAGCCGACCGATGCGTAGGAGCGCACACGGGCGCGACCGCGTTTTATCGGTGGAACCTCGTCCGCTTGGGTGCGCTCCTACGGGATCCGGGGTGCCACCGGATTCGCTGCGCAGACCTTCAGTCGTACGCGCGGATGCGCATCACGCTCGCATTCGGGCGCGATGCGCTGCATCGTTCAACGCCGCGGCGCAGGCGCCTGCTGGCTGCCCGGTACCGGCACGATGCCGCTGGACGATGCCGGGTCGACCACCATCATGGTTTCGGTGGAGCCATCCGGCCAGACCACCTGAAACATCGAGCCGGCCGACAAGGTGGAGAACGGCATTGCGCTGCTGGCGCGATATACCGCGGCCACCTGGCTGGCGCCATGCTGTCGCTGCTGCGCGTCGGCGCCGACCGTGGTCGATTTGATCGACAGCGGCTGGTAGCGGTGATCAGCGGTATCGATCATCACGATGCCCACCGCCGCGGCCGAATACGCCACGAATAACGCCACCCAGAACCAGAACTTGGCGCCATGCGCCAACCGACGGTAATTCATGACTGCGCTCCCGGATCGGACACCAATGTATCGACCATCTCATCCACCCTGTCTGCTCCCTGCCGCGGCACCGCGGCGTCGAATACGAACGACACAAAATCCTGTGCGCTATCGCGCGAGCAGATGCCCGCGTTGGCGCAATAACTGGTGACCAGCGTGCTGTCGGCACTGCAGTCCAGACCCAGGCGGCACGCGGCCACCTGCCAGGCGAGTTCGGCGAACTGATCGCCGGCCACATACCCTTCCAGACTGTCATCGCCGCTGGCACGCGCGCCCATCGCAGGCGCCAGCGCCAGATAGGCCTCCGGGTCGCGCGAGGCCAGCACGCGCTGCACCAGCGCGCGCTTGTAGGTGGGGGTTGCCTGCAGCGGTTCGCCCAGGGCCAGCAACGCGGCTTCGGCGGCCAGGCTGCCACCGCGCGCGGCGCGCAGCCGTTGTTGCGCCACCAGGCGCGGGCTCAGCCCATCGCTGGGAGCGAAGCCGGCACAGCGCTGCGCGACACGATCGCGCGCGGCATGCATCGCGGCCACGCCAGGCGTCTGGTGCGCGGCGATCCAGTCGCTGTCGGCGGCGTAGCCGGCCGGGCTGTCTGCATACGGCGCGCAGTAATCGTAGACCCGGCTCAGGCGCCAGCCAGCCTGCGCATCGCCGGCGCGCACCTTCTGCTGCAACTGCTGCGCGTAGCGATACAGATCCGGCTGCGCATCCACCGCATCGCGATACGGCAGATGCAGCGCGTTGCCGCGTTCGGAAGAGGTGTGCCGCGCTGGCGTTGCAGCAGCAGCGCGCGCGGAAGTGGCACTGGCGGCGGGCACTGCAGTGGCGAGCGCCGTCGGTTGCGCGCGCAGCTGCCACCAGGCTGCCGCCGCGAGCGCGACGGGAGCGAGCAACAGCCAGAGATGGCGGGCACGGACAAGCGGCATGACAGCGGCAACCCAGCTGCGGAAGACGCCCGCAGCAACGGCGCGGAGTCTAGCACCCGGCTGTGTCGGCAGCGGCCGCCAAGCGGGCGCGGCCAGCGCGTGCGGTACCGATAGGCTGTGCCTGCAGTGATCGCGAGAGCGACCGATGACAACGACTACGGGACCACCAACCGGGCGCGGCCGGTGCTGGGTGCGGCAGGTACCACGCGTACACACCGGTTTCTGCGGGGCGCCCAGATCCGCCTGTCGGCCACTCGCTGCACTTCTTGGCGCTCTTCGCACGATGCGCCTGTTACGTGCGCGCCGCGGATGTCTGGCCGCATCGCGCTCCTGGTGCAGGTGCAGGTGCAGGTGCAGGTGCGTATTGCATGTAGACACGTCGCGATACCGGCGCACTCGCAGGTTTCTACCTGACAAACGGAATGCGTGGCAGCCGGCGCGCTAGCCGGATCGGTCTGACAGACGGAATGGGTGACGCGTGATGTGGCGCACTGGGTGCTTGGCGCCGCCTTGGCGCGTTGTCGATGCATGACGCTTGCGCGGCCGCTACACCACTGCCCGGATCGCGAGCCGAGCGCGGCGTTGTTGCGACGTGCGTGCAGCACCCTTCAGGCACACATTGCCATCTGGTGCCCACAGCAACGCAGATCGGTCACTAGCTTTGATTGACCGATCTTGCGCATCGCTGCTTGATTCCGGTGCCGCCATCCTCCAACGAACCGTGCGCCCCGCCTGGGGCACCGTGTCAGCCCGTCGGCACGAATCGTCTACGATGCACGCCTTGATGATTGCCGACTGCCACGATGCCGTTTCTTGAACTGACCCTGCCCTGCTCCGATACCACTCAGTCCCGCTTCCAGACCGCGCTAGAGGAAGTCGGCGCGCTGGCGGTGACCCTGCTCGATGCCGATGCCGATACCAGCAACGAGCGCGCCATCCTGGAGCCCGGCGTGGGCGAGATGCCGCTCTGGAATGCGCTGGTGCTGACCGCGCTGTTCGATGGCGAGAGCGACGCGCTGGAGGTGCTTGCGGCACTGGAAGCGTTCGACCCGGAGCTGGACTGGAGCCAGGTGGCGCTGCGCATGGTCGAAGACAGCGACTGGGAACGCGCGTGGATGGATCTGTTCAAGCCGATGCAGTTCGGTGCGCGCACCTTCATCGTGCCGTGGAATCACGACCTGCCCGAGGCGGCCGACACAGCGGAGGCCGCCGTGGTGCGGCTGGATCCGGGCCTGGCGTTCGGGTCGGGCACGCATCAGACCACCGCGCTGTGCCTGCGCTGGCTGGATCGCCTGGCCGGCAGCGGCGAGTTGCAGGGGCGCAGCGTGCTGGACTTCGGCTGCGGCTCTGGGATTCTGGCGGTCGCCGCGCTGAAGCTGGGTGCCAGCAGCGCCGTGGGGGTGGACAACGACCCGCAGGCGCTGCTGGCAACGGCCGACAATGCCGAACGCAACGCCGTGGCCGCGCAGCTGGCGGTATATCTGCCCCAGGACGAGCCGGTGCAGACCTATCCGGTGGTGGTCGCCAACATCCTGGCCTCGGCGCTGGATGCGCTGGCCGACACCCTGGCCGCGCGCGTGGCGCCGGGTGGCCGCATTGCCCTGTCGGGCATCCTGCACGGCCAGGAAGACGACCTGCTGCAGCGCTATGCACCGTGGTTCGAGCAACTGCGTTGCGAACGCGACGAAGACTGGATGCGCATCGACGGCGTTCGCCGCAGCTGATCCTGGGCCGGCTCACCGGCGCGGGCGGCCGGCGCGAATCTGCGCGGTGGTCACCGCATCGGCCACACTGATCGCACGCAGGCGGGTCACCGCCTGCCAGCCGGCACGCTGCAACGCCGCACTGCGCCAGCGCTCGGCATGCCGGGCCGCATACACACGCAGCACCACCTCGGCCAGCAACAGCGCCACCCAGACGCCCGCCGACCACGCTGACCACACCTGCGCACCGGCCAGCGCCATGCCTGCGGCCAAACCAGCGAGCGTCGCCCCCATCCCCAGCAACGGCCAGTGCCGATAGCGCAACGCCCAGACCCGGGGCGCCAGCGCCGCTGACCAGTGCACGCCCTCGACGATGGCGGCCCAATCCTGGGCGCGTCGCCAGACTTGATAGCAGGCCGCACCGCGAAAGCGCCTGATCGCCGGATCCAGTGGCGAATCGGCAGGCCACGGCGCGCTTGGCGGCGGTATCCGGCCATCGCGATGGTCCGGTGTTGGAGTGACAGGCTCGACCATGAACATCCTCCTTGAGTTCGCTGCGATCACGTCATCGATGTCATCGCGACAGTATCGCAAACATATGCCGATATGAAAGACATACGAACTATCCCCAAGTGCTGCTAGGGCTATATCTCCCGGCCCTGCCTGCCTCCCATCCGGTGCCGTGTGAGCAAGCTGTACGAACGAGTACGCGAAGCCCGCAGCTTCACCAAGCTGACCCAGGAAGCCCTGGCCGGCGAGCTGGGTGTTACCCGCAGCGCGGTGGCGCAGTGGGAAATGGCCGAAGGCACCGCCCCGTCGGTGGAGAACCTGATCGGTCTGGCCAAGCGCAGCGGCATGGCGTTCGAATACCTGGCCACCGGCCGCGGCGATCGCGTGTTCGGCCCGCCGGTCTCGGCGATTGCCGAGGAACCGGCCCAGTACCGCCGCCTGGACGACCAGCAACGCGTGCTATTGGCGCGCTTCGACACCCTGGCGCCGCGTCAGCGCAGCGGGCTGCTGGATCTGTTGCTGGCCGAGGGCAAGACACGGCGCAGGCGGTAAGGCTGGGAATCGGGAATCGGGAATCGAAACAGCGGTTTGCTGCGCCGTGGCGTGAGCTGCGGTGGTGTTGGCGCTTGCCATAGGCAGACAACGACTGGCCCTGCATCTGTTCCTCGTTGACGTCGCCGCATCGCTGCTAAAGCGCTGAGCCGCAGACACCTACTTTCGGTGAATCTGTCTTCCTCGGTAGCGTCGCGGCATCGTTGCCAAGGCACTGCGCCAGGAAGCACGCGTCGCACTTCCCCATCCGGGCGTTCGCCCATCGCCGTCCCCGTGGTTGAATAGCGGTCTTCCCGCTGCACGCCTGCCGATGTCAGAGACTCCGCCACCGCGCCGCCCCCTTGCCACCTTTCTGCGGGCAACGCCGCCGCCTGCACCGACGTTGATTCAACCGCCGGTGCTGCCGGCCACCGCGCCTGCGGAGCAGGTGGTGCCGATGCCCGCGACTGAGACGCCAGCTGCGCCCGTGCTGCAACCGGTGCCTGCGCCGCCGACGTCCGAGGCCGCTGCACCAGGCGGGCCGGCCGTGAGCGCGCCACGCACCGCGCTGCCGCAGACGCCGCCACCCACCAACGAACACGGCAGCACTGCTGCAGACGACGCCGGGCTGCAGGACACCGCGCCGATTGAACGCGGGGCGCCGCAGCTGCCGGTCGAGCGGCAGGCGGCCGACGAAACGCTCTACGAGACCGCTGCCGAGACCGCGTCCAACAGCGCACGCGACGCCGCAGACCGGCAGGACAGTGAGGCGCTGGATGACGACAGCAACGCCACGTCCACTGCCGACATCGCAGACCACGCGCAGCGCGACACCAGCGCCAGCGAGGCGCGCGCCCACGCAGCGCAATTGCACCCCTTGCCCACCGCTGCGGTGGCAGCGCCTGCCTTCGCACGCCGCGGGCTCAGCCGCCCTCGGCTGCGCGCCAGCGGGCGGCAGTGGGTGCTGTTGATCGGTCTGGTCGGGCTGCTGGGACTGCAGATCGTCATTGCCGACCGTGCGCACCTGGCCGGCGACGCGCGTTGGCGGCCGCTGGTCACCGCTGCCTGCGCGGTGATGCGTTGCACGCTGCCGGCGTGGCGCGAACCAGCCACGCTGACCCTGCTCAATCGCGATGTGCGCCCGCTGCCGGGCCTCGCCGGCGTGCTGCAGATCCAGGCCAGTTTCCGCAACGATGCGCGTTGGGCGCAGGCCTGGCCCTGGTTGCAGCTGTCGCTGTCCGATGCCGATGGGCGGGTGATCGGCACCCGGGTGCTGTCGCCGCAGGAGTACCTGGGCCAGGCGCCAGCCGAGCACGACACGCTGGCGCCGGGTCAGGCCGTGCAGGTGGCATTTCGCGTGCGCGAACCGGCTGCCAGTACCGCTGCCTTCAGTTTCGACTTCCGCTAAGCGGACACAACCTCGTCCGATCGCCACATGGGCGTGGCGAGCGGTGAGGTCACGCGCTAGACTCACTCCCCCTCGCCGGCCCGCGCCCCGGCCTCGTGACACTGGGAACTTTCTTTGAACGCAGCCCCCTCTCGTCCTGACACCAGTCGTGGCGCCCCGAAGTCGCCGCTGCGCGAACACGTGGCCCAGTCCGTTCGCCGTTACCTACGCGATCTG
Organism: Xanthomonas sp. WHRI 8932A; assembly: GCF_035012785.1. NCBI lineage: Bacteria > Pseudomonadati > Pseudomonadota > Gammaproteobacteria > Lysobacterales > Lysobacteraceae > Xanthomonas > Xanthomonas sp. WHRI 8932A. Next base: position 187,736 of record NZ_JAYGQQ010000002.1, on the reverse strand, counting down.
GACGGCAGCGACGCGGACGATGTGTACGAAATCGTGCTGCGCGAAATGGAGATCCCGTTGTTCGTCGAAGTGCTCAATCACTGCGAAGGCAACCAGAGCCGCGCCGCGGCGATGCTGGGTATCCACCGCGCCACGTTGCGCAAGAAGTTGAAAGAGTACGGGCTGACGTAAGCCGGGAATCGGGATTGGCGAATCGTGGAAGCAGTGCCGCGTTGCTGACCTGCTGTTGTGCAAAGTTTTACTGCGCGATTACGCCCAGCCGTAGCGGATCAGATGGAAGAACACCGGTGCGGCAAAGCACACCGAGTCCAGCCGATCCAGCACGCCGCCGTGGCCTTCGATCATGTGGCCCCAGTCCTTGATGCCGCGATCGCGTTTGATCGCCGACATCACCAGACCGCCGAAGAACCCCATCAGATTGGCCACCAGCGCCAGCGCGAACGCGTGCCACGGCGCGAACGGGGTGATCCACCACAGCGCCATGCCGAGCAGGCTGGCCGACAGCACGCCGCCGATGAAGCCTTCCACCGTTTTGGACGGCGACAATTTCGGCGCGATCAGATGGCGGCCGGCCAACTTGCCCCAGACGTACTGCAGCACGTCCGACGACTGCACCACGATCACCAGGAACGCGATCAACAACAGATTGCGCCCGGCATACCCGGGGATTTCCAGATTCAGCAATGCGGGCACGTGCGAGATGCAGAACACGCTGATCATCAAGCCCCACTGCACCTTGGCCGTGCGTTCCAGATAGCGCGTGGTATCGCCGCCGATGGTGGCCAGGATCGGCAACACCAAGAACGCGTAGACCGGAATCAGCAGCGTGTACATGCCGTACCAGCCGGTCCACACCAGCCCGTATTGCCACGGCAGCACGATGTAGAACGCGGCCAACAACGCGTAGTAATCCCCGCGCCGCGTCGGTGTCAGGGTGATGAACTCGCGCAGCGCGAACAACGACACCAGCGCGAACAAGCCGATAACACCGGCGCGCCCGAACACGAACGCGATGCCGACCACCGCCGCCATCACCCACCACGCACGGATCCGCGCCACCAGGTTGTCCAGCACCGCGCTCGGGCGTTCGCGCGCACGCCAACGCAGCGTTTCGGAAATCAGCGTGGTGATGATCAGCACCAGTGCGATACCGCTGAATAACCACAGCGTCTGCTGATGCATCGAGGACTGCTGCAACTGCCCGCTGAAGGCATAAGGATTCATGCGCGCGCCTCCAGTTGGTCCGGCGACAACGCCAGCAACGCCTCGCGCGCGCGCGCCAGGAACGCGTCCTTGTCTTCATCGGCATCCAGCCGCAGCGGCGCACCAAACGTGGTGGTGCACAACAACGGCAGCGGCAACCACTTGCCCTTGGGCATCACGCGTTTGAGGTTGTCGATCCACACCGGCACGAACTCCAGTTCCGGGCGTTGCCGCGCCAGGTGATACAGCCCGCTTTTGAACGGCAGCACGCCTTCGTCCGGGTTGCGCGTGCCTTCGGGAAACAGGATCAGCGAATCGCCGGCATCCACCGCGTCACATAGGCATTCGATCGGGTCGCGGGTGCGTTGCGCCGGGTTGCGTTCGACCAGCACGCCATTGAACACCGCATGGATCAGATAGCGCCGCAACGCGGTGCGTTGCCAGTAATCGGCTGCGGCCACCGGGCGCACTTCGTGGCGCAGGCTGGCCGGCAACGAGGACCAGATCAGCACGAAATCGCCATGGCTGGCGTGGTTGCCGTAATACACGCGGCGCTCGTTGGACGGCGCACAGCCGCGCCACAAGGCGCGCGCGCCGGTCAAGGTACGGATGGCGCCGCTGCAGGCACGCGCAATCAAACGGGCAATCATGTCCACTCCAATGTGCGCACGATCATGCGCAGCCGCAGCACCACCGTCAGTAGCGCACCGGCGATCAACACCGCCAGCGCGCCGATCAACACCCAGGCCGCGATACGCGGCTGGCCCATCCACTGCAACGGCATCGCCAGCACGGTCATCAGCGACAGCCAGTGCATGCGCTGCACGCGCGCCATCGGCCCCTGCCGTGGCTCGGCGGTGCCACAGGCCAGGCCGAGCATGCGCACGTAGGCGGTGGCCACACAGCACAATGCCGCCGCCCAGCCCAGTTGCGCGGCCCACGGCACGCTGGCCTGCAAGCCGTAGCCCAGCCCGACGCAGACCAGCACATCCGACAGCCGGTCCGGCGCATCGTTGTAGACCTCGCCGGCGCGCGACACCAGCCGCGCCTGTCGCGCCAGCACGCCATCCAGGCGGTTGCACCACAGCCGCCCCTGCAGGCCGAGCAAGGCCAGCAACAGGGGGGCGGCGCCTTCGCGCGCCGGTGCGCTCAAGGCGATGTAGAACATCACGCCGGCCAGCGCGGCGAAGGCGATGCCGGCCCACGACACGCCATTGGGCGTTGCACCGCGTCCGCGCAAGGCGCGTGCCCAGCGCTGGCGTCGTTGCAACAGGGTCTGCTTGCGTTGCATCAGTCGCCTCCTCCACCGCACCCACCACATCCACCGCCACCGCCACCGTCTCCACCGCTATCGCCGCCACCACTGTCGCCGCCACCGCTGCAACTGCTGCCGCTGCTGTCGGTATTGCTGGATGTGGGGGCGCGCAGCGTGTGGTAGCTCACCCAGGGCGTGCCCACCAAGGCGACGGTGCCGTACAACGCCACCGCTTCGCCGGGGTCGTTGCCAGTGCGCGCCGCATCGGGCCTGACTTCCGATCTGCGCTCGTGCAGGCGCGCGTCGCCGGCCCCGCTGCGGCGCACCGGCACCAGCAAAAATCCCAGCAGCACCATGCTGACCAGCACCATCAAGGCCAGCAGATAGCCCACCGGATACCCACCCTGCAGCCCGATCACCAGCTTGCACGCGCCCAGGGTCCACAGTGCGGCCACCGGCACGGCGCTTATCCCGCGCACCAGCAGCGCCATACGCCGATCCAGCAACAACCCCTTGTCGATCAGCCGCTGCTGCACCGGTGCGGCCAGCGTGCGTAGCGTCTGCCATGCCAGCACCGGATCCTCTCCATCGCGCACGCACTGCAGTGCCGGTTGCAGCGCCGCCGGCACTGCAACGGTGGGATCGCAATGCACCCACTTGCGCGCCTGCGCATCTTCATCGCGCTGCAGATGCACCGCATCGCAGGCCAGCAAGCGGGCAAACAGCAGATCGGCCACACGCCCGGCGCCACCGCTCAGGCAGGCCAGTTCCATCGTATCGACCGCGTGCACCGGCGAGGCGCGTCCGATGCTGCGCAACTGGCGGCGCAACCACGCCGAAGCCGACCAGGCCAGGCCGATGCCCGCCACAAACAACGCCAGAAAACTGCTGCCGCGCCAGTGCAGCGGCGAGGCGGCCTCCCCGTTGCCGGCAACCACGCCAATCACCAGCGTCGCCACGGCCCAGACCAGCAGCGTACCGAGGCCGGCACCGCGCCGCGCGCGCATCGGCTCGCCGCGCAGGGCGCGCAAGCTGGCTTCGGCATCGTGCTGCTGCGCTGGCGTGGCTGCAGACTGCGGCGGTGGCGCAGGCCAGACCTGCGTCGGCGGAGTGCCGAAGTGCGTGCTGTACCGCTCCAGGGTCTGCCGATACTGCGTCTGGAAACGCGCAGCGTCGTCGCTGTCGCCACGTCCGGGCTGATGATGCAGCGTGGTCTGCAACACCTGCGGGCAGAACTGCTGCCAGTACTCGCGGGTGTCGGTGAGATGGGTGTGCCAGACCTGATCGACCAAGGGGCTGGGCGTGACATCGTGGGTGTCGCTGCAGGCCAGAAAACAGAACCGTCGGTATTCGTCCACCGCCAGCTGCGCCTGCGCCACGCTGCAGTGGGCCTGCTTGGCGACACGTCGCACGAACGCCGGCAACGCATCGGCACCGCTGCCGAAACGGTACGCCTGCAAGCGCTGCCACAGCGCCAGCTGCGCCGCGGTGGCCTGCATCGGTTCGGGCTGACCGGAGGCGTGCGCGTTGCTCATCCGAACACCCGCAGTGCCAGTGCTGCGACCATCCACAGCAACTGCGCCGCCACGCTCGCCAGTTGCCAGCCCAGCAAGCGGCGCATGCCGCTCCAGCGCGCCGACCAATCGCGGGTGGGTGGCAGCGTCGCGCGCAGGCCGATGGCATGCAGGGCCGTATCGAGTTGTTGCGCAGCCTTTGTCTCGTCGTTGCCGCGCGCGATCTGTGCGATCACGGCTTCCAGCAGGTCGGCATCCAGGCCGACGCGGAATGCCCAATAGCGTTGCATCAGCCCGGCCGCTGCACTGAGCGCAAAGCTCAGTTGTATCGATGGCGGCGCTTCGGCAACGCCCAGCAAGGCAATCGCGGCGGCCAGCAGCAGCAACGAGAACCGGTCCAGTGCCGCGCCCTGGCGCAACACCGCGCGCATGGCTGCCAAGGTCATCAGAGAGGTATTCATTGGAGGCTCCGCATGGCCACGCCGTCGTTCTCTAGCTGACCCGTGCACGCCGCCATGATGGCAGCGCGATGCTGTACGCCCAGCACGATCGAAGCGCGGGCGGTACGCAGTTGCGCGATGGCCGCGTCCACATCGTTACTGCAGCCACTGCGCACCAACCAGGTCGCAACGCTGGCGGCGCTGCGCGAGTAACCCAGTGCGCAGCACACCAGCACCGGGCCATGCACGCGCGCGGATTCGATTGCGTCGGCGGCGGCGCGTAGCTGCGCGGGCGTGGGCGCCACCAGATCCAGCATCGGCAGCGTGCGATCGTGCGCACGCGCTGCGTACAAGGACACCTCCGCACTGACGTCCACCACTGCGGCGAACGCAGCGCGCTGGCCGGGCAGCGGAATGCGGCCCAGCCACACGCCATCGCAGACCACACGCGGCAGCGGGTCGCGGCGGGTCCATAGCCGCGAGTTGCACCAGGCCGCCAGCAGATACGGCGCATACAACCAGCGCGCGGCCAGGCTCAAGCCACCATCGGCGCGTTTCTGAAAGCCAAGCGCGCCAAGCACTGCATAGTTCAGCGCGACCAGGCCCAGCGACAGGCTCACCCACAGCATCCACAACCCGACGCCGCCGATGTACAACGCCGCCACGGCGCTGGCGACTGCACCGACCAGGTACAACGCGGCCAAACGCCAACGCCGCGGATCGCGCGCCAGGTGCGCCTGCGCAAACGGTGCGGCGATCCGCTCCGGCCACAGCCACACGCACAGCCAACCCGCGGCAAGGCCGGTGGGGATATCCAGAAAATGATGTTGATACGTGGTCAGCACCGACACGCCGATCAAGCCGAACCAACCGTGCAACAGCCAGCGCCACACACCGGACAGATGCTGCGCATAGCGCACCCACAGCACCACCAACAACACGATGTGCAGCGACGGCGCTTGATTGAACGGCTTGTCGAAGCCCAGCAGCACGGCGAACAACCAGCCGAACACACCGTCCGTGTCCGGGCGCACGAAGCTGTACCGCAACGGCCACAGCACAAAACAGGCCACGCACAGCACTTGCGCGCTGAGCAGACGCAACGCATGCGTATCCAGTTCGCGGCGAGTCCGGCAGACGAAGAACGAGGCGGCGTAGAACAGATCGATCGTCCAATACGGCACGATGGTCCACGGCCAGAACGGCATGCCGTGTTCCCAGCCGAACACCACCGACGGCACCTGTACCGCACGCCCGGCCAGCGTATTGGCCAGGCCATAACTGAGGAAGAAAAACGGCCCCAGGAGCGCCAACCACAGCGCGGCACGACCACTCGGGCGCGCGCCGTGCATCATGCGTCGATCCGCTGCGCCATCGACACGGTGAAGATGCCGAATGCATCGATCCGCTGCGCCACCTTGCGGAAGCCTGCCGCCTCCACCAGCGCATCCATCTCCTGCTGGCTGCGCCGGCGCATCACCCAGGCCACGCCATCGCGGTGACTGGTGAGCGCGCGCGCGATGAATTCCAGCTGCGGATGCCACGGCTGGCCGGTGTAGAGCAGATAGCCGCCCGGCTGCACCGCGGCGGCCAGGCCGGCCAGCGAGCGCGCCACCTGGTCGTTGTCGGCAAACAGTTCGTACAACCCCGACACCACCGCCAGGGTGGGCGCCGGCTGCACTGCGGCCAATGCGGCCGGGTCGAACGCATCGCCTTGTTCGAAGCGGGCAATGTCGCCGGCGCCGAGCGTGCCAATCAACGCACCGCCCTGAGTGACGTTGAGCGGGCTGAAATCGCGCAGCACGATGGCATCGGCACGTTGCGTACCGCTGCCCAGTGCTTCCAGCACATAGCGGCCGTGGCCCGCAGCAACATCGAGCACGCGTACCGGCTGGCCGGCCTGGCGCAAGCGGCCTGCCGCATCGCGCAGTAGTTCGCCCAGATGCGCGCCACGGATGCGGATGCCACGCCAGCCGATCGCATCGAGATAATTGCGATCGATCATGCGCCCCAGCGGGCCACGTCCACGCGCCTGGTTACGGTAGATGTAATCCAGCGTGCTACCGGAATCGAAGCCGGTCTGCAGGCCCAACGCAATGCCCTCGGACAACGTGCCGCCCAGGCGCAACCCGGCACGCACGCCGCGCCAGCGCAGGTCCTGCAGGCTGTTGCGTTGCGGCGGCCAGGCCAGCCGTTCGGCTTCTTCGAAGCTGGGTCCGGCGCGATGCGCATCGCGCAAGTCCGCGCGCACTGGCGGCTGTGCGAAACGCGCTTCGATAAAGCTGCGAATGGGCGCGATGGCCAGCGCGCGGTCGCGCTCGCCCAGGGTGTCGTGGAAGAAACCGGGCAGCCAATGCCGCTGCTTGATCGGCGAGCGCAGGTTCTCGTAAAACCGATCCTGCGGGCCGCGATGCACCACAAAGTCCGAGCCGGACACCAGCAGTTGCGTCGGCACGGTGATCGCCTGCGCATCGGCCACCACGCGGTCGGCCGCTGCATACAGACCCAGCAGCACGCGCACCGAGATCGGACGGGTGATCAGCGGGTCGGTACGATAGCTTTCCACGCGTTGCGCATCGTGGGTGAGCCACTGCGGCTTGACGTAGCTGTTGACGAAGAAGTTGCCGCGCAGCGCATGCATCAGCGCCAGCCCGGCACGTGCGAACGGCACGTACAACTTGACCTTGAACGCCGGCGAGGCCAGCACCAGCGCGCGCAGCGGCGGGGCGTAATCGTGCACCCAGGTCGCTGCGACCACCGCGCCCACGCTCTGCGCGATCACCGCGATGTCCTGCACCGCGATGCCGTGCGTGGTGCCCAGATGCGCGATGAAGCTGTCCAGGTCGCGCACCAGCGCATCGAAGCCCGGTGCATCGCCGCGGACGCCCGGCGAACGGCCATTGCCGCGCGCGTCCCAGGCAAAGAACTGCGCATCGGGCAGATTCAATTCTTCGGCCAGATGCATCACCCGGCCGGAGTGCTCATGCCCGCGATGCAGCAACACCACCGCCTTGGGTGCAGCACCTGCCAGCTGCGCCGGCCAGTGCCGATAAAACAGCTGCGCACCATCGAAACTGGCGAATTCGCGCTCTACGACATCACGCATCGGATCATCCTGAAATCAGTGAGAAAGAGTTGAGAGCCGTGCAGCGCCAATGAGACGCGGCAGCGCACGGCGCGTCGCGATGTCGATCAGCGCGCCGCTGCCTCGGCCAGCCCGGCGCGCACCCGCCGCCACACCGTGGCACTGCAGGCAACACTTAAGGCAATGGCGACCCAGGTGACGCCGCGCGCGCCCAGCAGCCCGCAGGCCAGGCCGACCCCCACCACGCCGATCACGAAGGCGCGGTCGCTCTTGCCCATCGGCCCGTCGTAACGGCGACTGGCACCGACCATCAGCCCGAGCACGCCGGTGTATTCGGTCAGCGCCGCCAGCAGCGCAAAGATCCACAGCCAGTGCGCGCCCACGCCCGGCACGCCGAGCAGGCTCAAGTACAGCGCCGCATCGGCCACCACATCGCACAGCTCGTTGAGGTAGGCGCCCAGGCGCGACTGCTGGCCGAACTCGCGCGCCAACATGCCATCCACTGCATTGAGCGCCATGCGCAGCAGCATCCACAGCGGCAGCAACAGATACAGCAGCGGCCAGCTGGCGCCGGCGCGGTAGACCACCGCGGCCACCATCACCGACACCGCTGCGGCGATGAGCGTCACCTGGTTGGCGGTGATGCCGCCGCGGTACAGCGCGCCGACCATGGGCCGCAGCAGGTCCTGGAAGCGTCCTTTCAGAGCATAGATCGAGGCCATACCAGTGGTTGAGTCCATTCGAGCGCTGGCGCAGCCTACAATATCGGCTGCCCCGCAACGACTGTTCCCTCACTCATGGCCTCCGATTTCCTGCCCGTGCGCCGGGCCCTGCTCTCCGTTTCCGACAAGACCGGCCTGATCGACCTGGCCCGCGCGCTGGTGGCGCGCAAGGTCGAGCTGCTGTCCACCGGCGGCACCGCCAAGGCGATCCGCGACGCCGGCCTGCCGGTCAAGGACGTTGCCGATCTGACCGGTTTCCCGGAAATGATGGACGGCCGCGTCAAGACCCTGCATCCGCTGGTGCACGGCGGCCTGCTCGGCCGCGCCGGCATCGATGAGGCGGTGATGGCCGAACACGGCATCGCGCCGATCGATCTGCTGGTGCTCAACCTGTATCCGTTCGAATCGGTCACCGCCAAGGCCGATTGCACGCTGGCCGACGCGGTGGAAAACATCGATATCGGCGGGCCGGCGATGCTGCGCAGCGCAGCCAAGAATTTCGCCCGCGTGGCGGTGGCCACCGACCCGGCGCAATACGCCGACCTGCTTGCCGAGCTGGAAGCCAACGACGGCCAGCTGTCGGCCGCCAAGCGCTTTGCGCTGTCGGTGGCTGCGTTCAACCGTGTGGCGCAATACGACGCGGCGATCAGCAACTATCTCTCGGCAGTGGCCGACAGTGCGGAAAACATCCCCACGCGCAGCCCGTTCCCGGCGCAGATCAATTCCAACTTCATCAAGGTCATGGACCTGCGCTACGGTGAGAACCCGCACCAATCCGGCGCGTTCTACCGCGACCTGTATCCGGTGCCGGGCACCTTGGCCACCTTCCAGCAGTTGCAGGGCAAGGAGCTGAGCTACAACAACCTGGCCGACGCCGACGCGGCGTGGGAATGCGTGCGTCAGTTCGATGTGCCGGCCTGCGTGATCGTCAAGCACGCCAACCCCTGCGGCGTAGCCGTGGGCGTGGCCTGCGGCGATGCCTATGAGCTGGCCTACGCTACCGACCCGACCAGCGCGTTCGGCGGCATCCTGGCCTTCAACAAGACCCTGGATGCGGCGACCGCCAAGGCCATTTTGGATCGCCAGTTCGTCGAGGTACTGATCGCCCCCGACTACGAGGCCGGCGCGCTCGAATACGCCACCAAAAAAGCCAACGTGCGCGTGCTCAAGATTCCGCACGGCGCCGGCCTCAACAACTACGACACCAAGCGGATTGGCTCTGGCCTGCTGATGCAGTCGGCCGACAACCGCGGCATGTCGCTGGGCGAATTGAGCGTGGTCACCCAGCGCGCGCCCAGCGATGCAGAACTGGGCGATCTGCTGTTCGCCTGGCGCGTGGCCAAGTACGTCAAATCCAACGCGATTGTCTATGCCAAGGACAGCCGCACCATTGGTGTGGGCGCCGGGCAGATGAGCCGCGTGGTCAGCGCCAAGATCGCCGCGCTCAAGGCCGAAGAAGCCAAGCTGGAAGTGGCCGGCTCGGTGATGGCATCGGATGCGTTCTTCCCGTTCCGCGACGGCATCGACGCTGCTGCTGCTGCCGGCATCAAGGCGGTGATCCAGCCGGGCGGATCGATGCGCGATGGCGAAGTGATCGCTGCCGCCGACGAACACGGCATCGCCATGGTGTTCACCGGTGTGCGCCATTTCCGGCACTGAGCCGAACGACAAGGACAGGTCCATGTACCGATTGCGCTCCCTCGCCGCCCTGGTGGCTGCTGCCGGCTTGCTCGGTGGATGCAAGCAGGATCCCGCGCCTGCAGCAGCGCCCGCCGCCGCAGCAGCGCCCACCCCTGCTGCGGCCGCCACCACGCAACTGAGCCGCACCGAGCGCCTGGACGGTTTTTTGCGCACGCGCTATGGCGCCAAGGCCGGTCTGGCCGCGCAATGGAGCGGCGAGGCGGATGGCTTCAAGGCCGACAGCCAGGTCTGCGCCGAGCAGCCGGTGGTGGTCGGCGAGCAGGTGCAGCAGCTGCTGGCGGTGTGCCACAGCCTCAGCGATGGCGGCCACGGCAATCCCGGTCTGATCGACTTTTTCGTGCTGCGCAGCGACGGCGACACGTTCAAGGTGGTGGCCGAAAAACTGTCCGACACCTTTGGCAGCGATGGCAATCCTGGCAGCGTGGACGTACTACGGCTGGGCAGCGATTTTTACGGTTTCATCGTGCACAGTTTCTGGATGGGTCAGGGCCTGATGCTGGAATCGCAGGATCTGGTCGTGCCCGGCCCCAAGGGGCTGGTCGGCGCCGGTTCGCTGCGCGCGCATATCGACAATAGCGGCGGGCTGGACTGCGACGACCAGGCCCGCGAGCCGGATCAAACCCAGGCGCAATGCATGGCCGAAGCGTTCGATGTGGACTTCACCCTGGACGTGGACAGCAGCAACGCACAGGCACGCATCTGGCCGCTGCGCATCCACGAACACGGCAGCGATTGCGGGCAGACGTTGGACACCAGGCATGTGTTCGCACTCGACCCCAAGACCTGGACCTACCCCTTCCCCAACGCTCTGCAGCGCGAAGGCTGCAAGTAGCGCGCCCTTTCCCCCGTCCTAGCGAGCAGCTCTCTTGAAAATCCTTGTCATCGGCTCCGGCGGCCGCGAACACGCCCTGGCCTGGAAGATCGCGCAATCCGCGCGCGTGAGCGAGGTGCTCGTGGCGCCAGGCAATGCCGGCACCGCCACCGAGGCCAAGTGCCGCAATGTCGCGATCAAGGTCGACGACCTCGATGGCCTGCTCGCACTGGCACAGCTCGAAGCCGTCGCGCTCACCGTGGTCGGCCCGGAAGTGCCGTTGGTGCTCGGCGTGGTCGACCGCTTCCACGCCGCAGGCCTGCGCATCTTCGGGCCCACCGCCAAGGCCGCGCAGCTGGAAGGCAGCAAGGCCTTCGCCAAGGATTTTCTGGCCCGTCATGGCATCCCCACTGCGTACTACGCCGTGCATACCGAAGTGGACGCCGCACTCGCCTACGTGCGCGAGAAAGGCGCGCCCATCGTGGTCAAGGCCGATGGTCTGGCCGCCGGCAAGGGCGTGATCGTGGCAATGACGCTGAGCGAGGCCGAAGACGCGGTGCGCGACATGCTCTCGGGCAATGCGTTCGGCGATGCCGGCGCGCGGGTGGTGATCGAAGAATTCCTCGATGGCGAAGAAGCCAGCTTCATCTCCATGGTCGATGGCACCCACGCCTTGCCGATGGCTACCAGCCAGGACCACAAGCGCGTCGGCGATGGCGACACCGGCCCCAACACCGGCGGCATGGGCGCGTACTCGCCGGCCCCGGTGGTCACGCCCGAGGTACATGCGCGGGTGATGCGCGAAGTGGTCGAGCCGACCGTGCAGGGCATGATCGCCGACGGCGTGCCGTTTACCGGATTCTTGTATGCCGGGCTGATGATCGATGCGCACGGCGCGCCCAAGGTGATCGAATTCAACGTGCGCTTCGGCGACCCGGAAACCCAACCGGTGATGCTGCGGCTGCAGTCGGATCTGGTGGATCTGCTCGAAGCGGCCATCGATGGCGAACTCGCCACCGCGCAGGCGCAGTGGGACCCGCGCCCCTCGCTGGGCGTGGTGATCGCCGCCAAGCCCTATCCGGAAACCCCGGTCACCGGCGAGGTCATCACCGGCCTGGACCAGGTACCGGCCAGCGCCAAGGTCTTCCATGCCGGCACTGCATTGAATGCCGCAGGCGAGGTGATCAGCGCCGGTGGCCGCGTGCTGTGCGTTGCCGCATTGGGCGACAGCGTGCAGGACGCACAGCGCACCGCCTACGACGGCCTGCAGCCGATCCACTGGCCCAACGCCTTCCAGCGCAGCGATATCGGCTGGCGTGCGATCGCCCGCGAGCACGAGGCGCAGGGCTAAGAGCGGCTCACAAAACGTAGCGAGCAGTGGTCAGGTGGGCGTGGGCGGCGCGGAGGAACAGCAGTGTACGAGTGGTACATGCCGCACCGAGCACCGGCCGCGCCCGCCTGGCGGGGAGCGCAATAGTTTTGTTAGTTGCTAAGCCGCGCCCTTCCCCCGCCGGCGGGGGAAGGTGCCCGAAGGGCGGATGGGGGCAAGCACGGACATCCGCTGGTTGTCGGCCGAACAGAGCAACAGCTCGCTGGTGGTCGCCACAAGGCGGGTTTCAAATTCGCAACCACAGGTTGCAAGGTCGCCAAGCGCGGTAGACGGCCGTGCAGCGGGGCGGCGGCGCAATCGCGCACTCCGCTCCAGTCCGCACACATGCCGGCTACTGACAAAGAACTAGCCGCTCTCCACACCGGTGGCGCGTGCCTGCGGCAATAATGCCCGGGCACGCTTGCCCATCAGAGACCGTGGCCACCACTTCCTTCGAATCCCGCCTCAGCCGCCTGTGGGCCCATGAAAAGGCCAGTTACGGCCTACGTGTGTTCATCGCGCTGGCGGTGGCCATGGGCGTGTGCTGGCACTGGCAGCAACTCACCGCAGTCCCGGCGCTGTTTCTGGGCACCATCGCCAGCGCCATCGCCGAAACCGACGACAACTGGTTGGGCCGCATCAAATCGGTGCTGCTGTCGTTGCTGTGCTTTGCCGCAGCGGCGGCGGCAGTGACGCTGCTGTTCCCGTACCCGCTGGCGTTCGTGATCGGCATGGCGGTGGCCACTTTCTCGCTGACCTTGCTGGGCGCACTGGGCGAGCGCTACGCCTCCATCGCGCAGGCCACGGTGGCGTTGTCGATCTACGCCATGATCGGCATGGACCAGCACGGCAGCCACGATCCGCTGGTGGCCTGGCATGGCGCGGCGTTGCTGTTGATCGGCGCCACCTGGTACGGCGTGCTGTCGATCCTGTGGACCATCCTGTTCGCCAATCGCCCGGTGCGCGAGCGGCTGTCGCGGCTGTTCTTCGAGCTGGGCCTCTATCTCAAGCGCAAGGCCGACCTGTTCGAACCGGTGCGGCAAAGCGACCTGCATGCGCGCCGGTTGGCGCTGGCCGAACAGAACGCCAAGGTCGTCGGCGCACTCAATGCCGCCAAGACCGCGATCATCAGCCGCTTCGGGCGCTCGGGGCGGCCGGGCGTGCAATCGGGCCTGTATTTCCGCCTGTATTACATGGCGCAGGAATTCCACGAACGCGCCAGTTCGTCGCACTATCCCTACGAAGCGCTGACCGATGCGTTCTTCCACAGCGATGTGCTGTACCGCTGCCAGCGGCTGCTCGCACTGCAGGGCAAGGCCTGCACCGCGTTGGGCGAGGCGATCCGGCTGCGGCAGCCGTTCGACTATGGCGACAACAGCCGTCTGGCCACCGAAGACCTGCGCCAGTCGCTGGATTATCTGCATGCGCGCGCCGACCCCGCACTGGCGCGCCTGCTCGGCGCGCTGGAACTGCTGGTCACCAATCTGCAGACCATCGAACGCAAGCTCTCCGAAGCGGCGCAATCCGATTCCACCAGCGACAACCTCGACACCCGCCTGCGCGATTCCTCGCCGCACACCTTGCGCGAAATGGCCGCGCGGCTCGGCCAGCAACTCACGCCCGGCTCGGTGCTGTTCCGGCATGGCCTGCGCATGGCCATCGCGCTGGTCGCCGGCTACGCGGTGATGCAATCCATCCATGCCGACAACGGCTACTGGATCCTGCTCACCACCGCGTTCGTGTGCCGGCCCAATTACGGTGCCACACGCCTGCGGCTGGTGCAGCGTATCGCCGGCACCTTGATCGGCCTGGTCGCCACCTGGGCACTGATGCAGCTGTTTCCCGGCACCGAAGTACAGCTACTGCTGGCCCTGGTCGCGGCGCTGGTGTTCTTCATTGCGCGCACCGATCGCTACATGCTTGCCACCGCCGGCATCACGGTCATGGCGCTGTTCTGCTTCAACCTGCTCGGCGATGGTTTCGTGTTGATCTGGCCGCGGCTGATCGACACCGTGATCGGCTGCGCCATCGCCGCGGCCGCCTCGTTCCTGATCCTGCCCGACTGGCAGGGCCGCCGGCTCAACCAGGTGATGGCCACGGTGCTGGCCAGCTGCGCGCGCTATCTCACCCAGGTGCTGGAGCAATACGCGAGCGGCATGCGCGACGATCTGCCCTACCGCATCGCACGCCGCGACATGCACAACGCCGATGCGGCGTTGTCGGTGGCGCTGTCCAACATGCTGCGCGAGCCGGGCCGCTTTCGACGCAATCTGGATGCGGGTTTCCGCTTCCTCGCACTGTCCAATACCTTGCTGGGCTACCTGTCGGCGCTAGGCGCGCACCGCGCCGCACTCGATGGCGAACACGACCCTACCATCGCCCGGGCCGGCGACTATCTGCAGCGTGCCCTTGGCGACATCGCTACCGCATTGAGCCAACGCCACCCACTGCCGGCGCATGACGAAACCGAAGAACTGGCCATGGCCGATGCGCTGGAACAGCACGCCGTGCAGTTGCCGCCCAAGCAGCGTCTGGTGCGCGACCAACTCGCACTCACCTTGCGCCTGCTGCCCAAGCTGCGCGCTGCTGCGGTGGCGGTGACCGATGCGCCAGCCGAGAGTGCGGCGCGTCTGGCGGTGAGCAAACACTAGCGGCGTTTAACGACAGTGCGGGTGCGGCCGGTATCGACTACGCCGCACAGCCCGGCGGCGTTGGCGCAACACTTGCGCGCTACACCGCAAAAGCCAAGCTTTTCAGATGCTCGCATCCGTGAAGCGTGCAAGGACGCGTCACTACGTAGCGGCAGCACGTGGAGCGGCTAACACACCGTAGCGAGCCGCCTTGAGGTGCGTGCGGACGGCGCACGCAGAACCGGAATGCACGGATGGTACCTACCGCACCGAGCACCGGCGACGCCCGCCTGACGGTAAGCGCAGTCGCTGTGTTAGCCGCTGCTACTTCCAGGTGTTGCGCGACACACTCCAGCCCACCCAGCCCAACGCCGCCACGGCCAGCAGCGCACCGCCGATCACCACACCGCTCCAGCCGGCCTGCGCGTACGCCGCGGTGCTCAAGGTCGACCCCAGCGCGCCGCCGATGAAGTAGCAGGTGATGTAGGCAGAGGTGATGCGGTTGCGCGCATCCGGATTGCGCTGATAGATCACGCTCTGATTGGCGATGTGCACGCCCTGTACGGCGATATCCAGCAGCAGCACGCCCACGATCAGCAACGCCATCGAGTGCGGCGCAAACGCCAGCAGCCCCCACGACACCAGCAACATCACCAGCCCACCCCAACTCACGCGATCGCCATGGCCGTGGTCGGACCAATGCCCGGAACGATTGGCTGCCAACGCACCGGCCGCACCGATCAAGCCAAACAACCCGATCACCGCGGTGCCATAGCCATACGTCGGACCGGACAACAGAAACGCCAGCGTGGTCCAGAACATGCTGAAGCCGGCAAAGATCAACCCACCCAGCACCGCGCGCGCGCGCAGCACCGCATCGTCGCGCAGCAGCGTCAACACCGATCCCACCAACTGCGGATACGACAACTGCGCATTGCCCGGATGCCGCGGCAGCCCGCGCCATAGCAGCGCGGCGGTGATCAGCAGCAGGCCGGCGGCAATCCAGTACACCGTGTGCCAGCCGCCCACGCCGGCCAGCAGCCCGGCAGCGGTGCGCGCCAGCAGGATGCCCAGCAGCAAGCCGCTCATCACCGTGCCGATCACCCGCCCCCGCTCGTGCGGCGCCGCCAGCGTGGCGGCGAACGGCACCAGGATCTGCGCCGCCACCGAACTGGCGCCGGTGACAATCGTGCCGACCAGCAACATCGCAAAGCTGTGCGAGCTGGCACTGATCAGCAGGCCCAGTGCGCTGAGCACGAACAGGCCCACGATCAGGCTGCGCCGCTCCAGCCGGTCGCCCAATGGCACCAGCAACAGCAGCCCGGCCGCATACGCCAGCTGCGCTGCGGTCACCACCGCCCCGGCGCTGCGCACCTGGATGCCGAAGGTCTGCGCCAGCGTTTCCAGCAGCGGCTGGGCGTAGTAATTGCTCGCCACTGCCAGCCCGGTAGCGGCGGCCATCAACAGCACCAGGCGGCGCGGCAATGGCGGATGGGCGGCGGGGTCGACGGTCATGGCAGAGGCCTGTGGAAGGAATGGCGGCAGTGTGGGCAGCGGCGATGCATCTTTCCAATGTATTGTTTTCACCGTCACCATCGCGTTTCGAGATCGCATGCTCACCCTGCGCCAGCTGGAATTTGCCGTGGCCGTGGCTGACGAAGGCGGCTTCACCGCGGCCGCACGCCGCTGCAACACGGTGCAATCGGCGCTCAGCCATCAGGTGGCCAAGATCGAAGAGACGCTTGGTGCGCGGCTGTTCGAGCGCGGCACCCGCCGGGTACGCCCCACGTCGGCCGGCGAAGTCTTTCTGCACAACGCGCGCGAAACCCTGCGCGCGGCCGAACGCCTGCACGAAGAAATGGCACAGGCATTGGGCACCGTGCGTGGCCGGCTCACACTGGGGCAGATCTCCTCGCTGAGTACGGTGCAGGTGCCGCAGCTGCTGCGCCAGTTCCGCACCGCACATGCGCGGGTAGACGTGCACCTTCGTACCGCCATGAGCGAGGCCTTGCTGCACGATCTGGGCGAAGGCCGGCTGGATGTGGCCTTGGTCGGCGTCGGCCCGCAGGTCGCGGTACCGGAGCAGCGCCTGCTCCTGCACGAAGAACCGCTCGCCTTGATCGTCGCCCCCGGCCATCGCTTTGCCGCGCGCAAGCGGGTGGCCCTGGCCGAGCTGGAGGACGAACCGATGGCCGGGCTGATCCCCGGTGCCGGGGTGCGCGGCATCATCGATGCGGCCTTCGAGCAGGCCGGGCTGCGGCAGCGCCAGCAATACGAGGTGACTCACGCCGACCTGATGCGCGAACTGGTCGCCGCCGACCTGGGCGTGGGCATCGTGCCGCACACCATGGCCAACGCCATGCGCGAGGTGGTGACTGTCGCGCTCAAGGAGCGCTTCCGCTTTTTGACCTACGCAGTGTGGCGGCCGGACCCCACCCCGGCCGCACGCGCGTTCGTGGCGCTGCTGCGTGCCCAAGCGGCGCCGCGCGCGCCATCGCCTGGCCGGTCGCGCTAAGCGCACAGGCCCTCCACCAGCACCGTGGAAGCCTGCTAGGCTGCGCGCGTTCGCAAAGGAAACTGCATGTCCGGTCACAGTCAGTTCGCCCTGCTCAGGCAGCGCCGCTTCTTGCCGTTCTTCGCTGTCCAGGCGCTGGGCGCGTTCAACGACAACGTCTATCGCCAGGCCATCATCGGCTTGCTGTTTTATCTCGGCATCGATGCGGCGCAGCGCACGCTCTACACCAATCTGGCGCCGGCGCTGTTCATCCTGCCGTACTTCCTGTTCTCCGCGCTGGCCGGCCAGATCGCCGAAAAAATGGAGAAGCAGAAGCTCATCGTGATCACCACCACGATGGAGATCGCCATCATGTCGCTGGCTGCGGTGGGCTTCATCACCGAGAACATGGTGATCCTGCTGATCGCGCT
Source organism: Xanthomonas sp. WHRI 8932A (assembly GCF_035012785.1). Taxonomy (NCBI): domain Bacteria; kingdom Pseudomonadati; phylum Pseudomonadota; class Gammaproteobacteria; order Lysobacterales; family Lysobacteraceae; genus Xanthomonas; species Xanthomonas sp. WHRI 8932A. The sequence continues at coordinate 170,081 of NZ_JAYGQQ010000002.1, read as the reverse complement.
GTTCTGCACCGGCCTGCAATCCACGCTGTTTGGGCCGGTGAAGTATTCGATCCTGCCCTCTGTGCTCAAACCCGAGGAACTCACCGGCGGTAATGGTCTGGTCGAGATGGGCACCTCGATCTCGATCCTGTGCGGCATGATCTTCGGCGGGCTGATCTTCCAGATCGCCGGCAGCCATGGCCCGGTCGCCGCAGCCACCGCGGTGATCGCCATCGCCGTCACCGGCAACCTGGTGGCACGGCTGGTGCCCAAGGTCGATGCCGGCGCGCCGGAGCTGAAGATCAACTGGAACCCCATCCCCGAATCGCGCGCCATCATGCGCCTGACCCGGCGCACGCCGGCCGTGCGCAACTCGGTGCTGGGCGTGTCGTGGTTCTGGTTCGTCGGCACCGTGCTCACCGCGCAGTTGCCCACCTACGCGCAGCTCAATCTCGGTGGCCAGCAAGACCTGTACGTGTTTGCGCTGGCGCTGTTTTCGATCGGCACCGGCGTGGGCTCGCTGCTGTGCGAACGGCTGTCCGGGCGCACGGTGGAAATCGGCCTGGTGCCGCTGGGTGCGTTCGGCATCAGCGCGTTCCTGCTGGACCTGTATTTCGCCCGCCCTGGTGCCGCGCCGGTGAGCGATCTGTCGATCGGCCAGTTCGTGCAGCAGGCCGGCAGCGTGCGCTTGATCATCGATCTGGTCGGCATCGGCCTGTTCACCGGTCTGTTCGTAGTGCCGTTGTTCGCGCTGATCCAGAGCCGCACGCCCAAGGCCGAACTCTCGCGCGTGATCGCCGGGCTCAACATCCAGAATTCGCTCTTCATCGTGGCCGCCGCCGTCATCGGCATTGCGCTGCAGCTGCCGCAGGTGGTGCTGTTCGGCCATCGCATCCCGATGCCCGGGTTGAGCATTCCGCAGGTGTTTCTGGCGCTGGCGATTGCCAATACCCTGGTGGCGCTGTGGATCTTCACCCTGGTGCCCGAGTTCCTGATGCGCTTTCTCAGCTGGGTGCTGGTGAGCGTGTTGTACCGGCTGCGCACACGCGACATCGACACCCATGTGCCCGACAACGGCGCCGCCTTGCTGGTGTGCAACCACGTCAGCTACATGGACGCGCTGATTCTGTCGGCGGTGATTCCGCGCCCGGTACGCTTTGTCATGTACTACAAGATCTTTCGCATCCCGGTGATGCGCTGGATCTTCCGCACCGCCAAGGCCATCCCGATCGCTGGCGCGCGCGAAGATCCTGCGCTGATGCAGCAGGCGTTCGACCGCATCGACGCCGCGCTGGCCGATGGCGAGCTGGTGTGCATCTTTCCGGAAGGTGCGTTGACCAAGGACGGTGAGATTGCCGCGTTCAAGTCCGGTGTCGAAAAGATCCTGGAGCGCCGCAAGGTGCCGGTGATTCCGATGGCGCTGCGTGGCATGTGGTCGAGCATGTGGAGCCGCCGCGATACGCGTCTGGGCCGCATGCGCGTGCCGCGCCGGATGCGTGCGCAGATTGAAGTGGCTGCAGGCCCCGCCGTTGCCGGCGACCAGGCCAGCGCCGCGTTGCTCGAACAGCAGGTCCGGGCACTGCGCCAGGACCAACCGTGAGCCGCACCGGCGCGGGCTTTGCGTCCGTCGCGCACCGCGAGTAGCCTGTGCGCCACTGCACGCTTTGTCGCCGCGTTCGCCAAGCGGACGCGGCAGGTCGTACCGGGGGAAGTCGTCGTGCGCAACATCGTGTCTGAGGCATCTGCCGCAACCGGCAGCCGTCGCGCCTGTCGGCGACCTGCGGTTGCAGCGCTGCACCGCGGCCCTGCGGGCACGACGCACGTTGCCATCCGTCGCGCTGCGACCGTCATCACTCTCCCCACGCACCCGATCCGTTTGTTGTCGTTTACCACCCAAGGAGCTTCACCATGAGTGCCATCCCACCGCCGATCCATCCCTCGTCCAGCGCAGCGCCCGGCCCGGTGCCCAATCACCTGATCTGGGCGATCGTCTCCACCGTGCTCGGCTTCTGCCTGTGCTGCCCGTCCCTGATCACCGGCATCGTGGCGATCGTGTTCTCCAGCAAGGTCAACGGCCTGCTCAACCAGGGCGACATCGACGGCGCGCGTCGCGCCTCCAACACCGCCAAGACCTGGTGCATCGTGACCAGCGTGCTGGCCGCGATCGGCCTGCTGGTCAACATCGGCATGGTCGCCACCGGCGGCATGCAGGGGTACTCGGATTACATGCAGCAGCTGCAGCACATGCAGTAATGGAACTGCGTCCACGCCATTGGCTTGGACTGGGGGCGGCCACCAGCGTGGCCGCCTTTGGCGTATCGCTGCTCTATCGCTTCGACCCGAACGCGAGCAACAGCCCGTTCCCGCCCTGCATTTTTCGCACCGTCACCGGCTGCTACTGCCCCGGTTGCGGCATGACCCGCGCGTTGTATGCGCTGGTGCATTTCGATCTTCCTGGCGCCTTCGCCATGAATCCTGCCGCCGTGCTCGGCCTGTTCACCCTGCCCGGCCTGATCGCCTGGAAAGCCGGCTGGCGCGCCCGCTGGTTCGCACCGGTGGTGAGCGTGATGTCCGAACCGAAATTCTGGTTATGGGCACTCCCCACGTACTGGATTGCGCGAAATCTGCCGTGGTACCCGTTTACGCTGCTGGCGCCGGGTTAGGAAAAACCAGATATTCCGTAGCGCAAGAGATCCAACGATTTCACCTAGCTCATATCCGGAACTTACAAGGCCAGCATGGACTTCGAGGTCGGCATTGAATTCAAAGTGATTGGAATAGGAATTATCGTCCTGTTCTTCTTCGTAACCGGAGCCGTGAATTCTCTTGCCGTCAGAATGGCAAATGACCCTCCGAGCAAAAGCAGGAGCATGGGAGTCGTCTTTGGATGCGTCGGAATTCTAATGATGGACCTGGTGTTGTTCTGGCCTTTAATCAGATTTCTCTATTCCCTCACTGACACTCTATCCGGCGTGGCGAATCTGCCACCGTCTTTGCTGACTTGCGGAATGTTTTGCACATTGGGATCCGCATCCATGCTTATCGTTGCTGCTTTCAAAAAGAAGCAATGAGGCTTAATGATCGCTCAAGCCAAACTCACCTCAAAAAATCTATAAGTAGCTAGCCTCAGTAACTAGCAACTAGCCGCCGCGTGACCACAGTTCGGCTGATGAAATTAGACGTCAAGCGACAAAGCCACATTCGACAAGATGTCATTACTACGCAAACTTGCGCCTTAGAGGCGAGCCCGAACATCCGCATTGCACAAGATCACCGCACCCAACCCGCAATCACCAACAACGCCAGCACCACCATCCACAGCAGCAGCACGCGCCACACCAGGCTCATTGCATCGCGCACTTCCGGCAGCCGGCGCCAGACCGGCACCAGGCCCGAATCGGTGTAGTCGTGCGCTTCTTCGCGCAGCTCGGCACTGACACTGGCACGCGCAACGGCACCGAGAAAATGCGGTTCCAACGACCAGCGGTTGCCATGCGCTTGCCGCCACGCGCGGAACACCGTGTCGAAGTTGCCGACCAATGCCATCGACACCGTGATCAGCTGCGCTACCGGCCATTCCAGCACCGCCAGCAGCCATCGCGCGCCGGCAAGATTGCGCGGCGGCAGCAGCACCGCCAGCGGGCTTTCCACCGCCAGCGCGGTCAGGCGATACAGCACCGCGCCGAAAGGCCCCAGCAACAGAAACCACCACAGCACCGCAAACCAGCGCCGCAGGCCATTGACCACCACAGCCTCGACCAGCGACGGCGCATCCTCGTGCACGCTGCCGCCGGCGGCCTGCAACTGCGAGATCGCATCGCGCCGCGCCCCGGGTTCGTCGGCATCGATCACCGCCTCGACATCGCGATCCAGATCGCGCGGCCCCCAGGTCCAGGCCAGCACCGCCACGCCGAACAGCAGCGACAGGAACCCGTGCCAGACATCGTCCAGCAGCCACTGCAGCACGAGCACCACCACCAGGGCCGGCAACAGCGCCAGCAGCACCCCATAGCGGCCCTGCCAGGCGCCACGCCCGGCGGCATAACTGTCCAGCCGGCGCAGCCAATGACCAAACCATTCAAAACGCCGCAGCCTGACCACCTGCGCCGGGACCAGATGGCCCAGCGTGAGTGCGACGACGACGGCAACCAGGGTGGTGAACATGGGTGTCCCTCCTCAGCCGAGTCTAGCCGAGCGGGCACAACCGCCCCGTAACGCGTTTCGCGCGCCGGTACCGTGCGCACCGGGCAAGGGCGCGCATGCGCTTGCCGCACGCCGCGTGCATGCGCAAGCGATGCCCTCAGCCATGCGTGCGATACCACTGCTCGATCAGCGCGCGCGCAATCGAAATAGCAGGCGGCAGCCCAATCCCGTCCTCGCCGCCTTGCCCGGCCAGCGCAGCGCCGACCTCGGCATGACTTACCCAACGCGCGTCTTCCAGCTCACCGGTCACCTGCGGCACTTCGCTCGCCGCCGCATGCGCAGTAAAGCCCAGCATCAGCGCACCCGGGAATGGCCACGGTTGCGCGCCGACATAGCTGCAGTGCTGGATCCGCACCCGGGTCTCTTCGTGCACCTCGCGCGCCACCGTCTGTTCCAGCGACTCGCCCGGCTCCACAAATCCAGCGATCACCGAATAACGCCGCGGCGCCCAGCTGGCCTGGCGGCCCAACAGCAACCGCTGCCCGTCGCTGACCGCGACAATGATCGCCGGGTCCACGCGCGGGTAGTGCTCGGTCTGGCACTGCGTGCAATGCGCGATGAAGCCGGCGCGGCGGAACACGATCGCCCCGCCGCACACGCCGCAAAAGCGCGTGCGCGATTGCCAGTGCAGCATGGCCCGCGCATACGACACCGCGGTGGCGATCTCCGCCGGCCACTCGGCCGCCGCCTGGCGCAGGTCCACACGCTGCGGCGCCTTGACGTCGAGCGGGTCGGCCGACAGGCAGAACCAGCCTTGGCCATCGCGCACGCCCAGGAAGATCGCCGCCTCCGGGCTATCAGCAAGCGCCGAGCCCTGCAGCAGCAACGGCTGCCCCTGCGCATCGGCCAGCGCGGTGCCCTTGGCATCGATCAGCAGCACGTTGCCTTGCGGCCACAGTTGCGCCAACGCAGCGGGATCGTCACGCAACGCATCGCCACGATCGAGCGGCGCGTGGGTGAAGGCGAAACCGGACAACGGAAAAGTAGACTCGGACATCGGCGCAAGCCTGCCGATAATTGGCGACACCCGCAACCGGCAGTGCATGACGATCGCCGCAGCGTAGGCGCATGCAATGCGCGCGCACTCGTGACAGGTCGCTGATGATTACAACCGGTTCGTCGCTGCAGACGCCATGCCTCCGCAACGCGGACCTGCCGAAACGCGTTTTGCGCCATCTGTATCGATCATCGCAACAGGGCTTGCCCGCTGCGCTCGATCAGGACGCGTCAGCCAAGTGCGACAGCGCCATTGGCGGCGCATACGCGCGCCGTCAACCGATCACGACCGCGTCAGACCGCAGCCCGCCGAACAGCCTCAGACGCTGAAGCTGCTACCGCACCCGCAGGTGGTCTTGGCATTGGGGTTGCGGATCACGAACTGCGCACCGGTCAGGCTCTCGGTGTAATCCACCTCGGCGCCCATCAGGTATTGCAGGCTCAGTGGATCGACCAACAGCGTCACGCCATCGGTGGCCACGGCCAGATCGTCTTCGGCACGGTTCTCGTCGAACTCGAAACCGTACTGGAAGCCGGAACACCCGCCTCCCTGGATATACACGCGCAACGCCAACTCGGCGTTGCCCTCTTCCTGGATCAGCTCGCGCACCTTGGCGGCGGCAGCTCCGGAAAAATTCAGCGGCCGGTCGATGGACTGATAGTCCGGGGCCGGGGCGGCAGTAGGAAGCGAAACGAGCGTACTCATGGCGTCAGCATGGGGGCCAGGCGGCCCCACTTCAAGCCGGTTGTGCCAGCGACAGGCTCGCGCTTCAGCCGCGTGCCCGCTCAGGCCTCGGCGGTTTCGGCCTGCAGCGCCTTGACCGGCTCGGTGCGGCTGCCTTCCGGAGCCGGCAGCGCGGCGGTCGCGCCCGCCGTGGCGGCATGGATCAACCGCCCGGTGAGCTGCGCACCGGCGCTCATTTCCACCACCTGGTAGTGCACGTTGCCCTGCACTCGGGCATTGGCGGCCAGTTCGACCCGCTCGGCCGCATGCACGTCGCCGGTCAGCTGACCGTTGATGATCACCACCGGCGCACGCACTTCGCCCTCGATACTTCCCTGCTCGGCCACGGTCAGGATGGCGCTGGCGCCGTCTTCGGCAATCACTTTGCCCAGGATGCGGCCTTCCACATACAGGCCACCGCTGAAGGTCAGGTCGCCGCGGATCACCACCTGCGGTCCGATCAAGGTATCGACCACGGTCTGCGCACCACGGTTGGACTTGTTTCCGAACATGAGCTACTCCCCCGCGCCATTGCCGGCGACTTTCCAATCGAATGTCTGGTTGACCGGCGCCCCATCGCCGCTGAGGGAGATTTTGACACGTTGCGGGGTGAAATCCTTCGGCAGGATCACGCTACCGTCCAACTGCTGGAAATAGCGGAACGAATACGGCTGGGCGGCAGCATCGGGCTTCTGGTGCAGCTCGTTCCAGCTCACCGTCACCAGCTTGCCGGCGCGCACGCCTTCCACCGCAAAGCGCAGCTGGCCCTGGCTGATCGCGCCACGGTTGAGGTTCTGGGTCAGCACCACGCTGTAATTCCAGGTTCCGCCGGCCTCGGCGGTGAACTGCACCGAGTGCGCATTGAGCCCCTTGCGCTGCGCGGTGGAGCCCACCAGCCGCTCGTAGAAGGCCACATCGGCACGCAGCGCGGCGATCTGCTCGTCGCGCTCGGCCAGCGAGGCCTGCACTTCGGTATTGGCGACGCGGCTGATCTTGTCGGACATCGCCAGATTGACCTGGCGCTGCTGTAATTGCTCGATCAGCCGGCGCTGCTGGGCCTGGCTGCGCTGGGCCTGCTGCAAGGCCGCCTCGGCCTCGACCAGGCGCGGCGCGGCGGTGCGGCTGGCCATCCACCACACACCGCCCAGCGATGCCAGCCAGAGCAGGACGACCACGATCCACAGCCAGCGGCCGCTGGAAGGGCCACCACCGGAGTCACGTTGGACGATCTGAACGCGTGCGGCTGGTCTCATGGGCATCGGGTCCGGACGGGCCGGCGGTGTGGGCGGCGGCGTAGTGTGCCAGAGCCTCGACGGCCGTCGCGCTGGCGCTGGGCCGGCGGTTATCCGATAGTTCCGCATTGTTCGCAGGAAGCAACGCCATGAGCGAAGCCCATCTGTTCGTGATCGGCATCCTGCTGGCCTGGCTGGCTGGCATCCGCGTCTACCTCACCGTGTTCGGCGTCGGCCTGGCCGGCCTGCTCGGCTGGATCGAGCTGCCGCCGGCCTTGCATCCGGCGCAATCGCTGTGGGTGCTGAGCACGTCCGGCGCGCTGGCGGTGGCCGAATTCTTCGCCGACAAGATTCCCGGTGTGGATTCGGGCTGGGATCTGCTGCAGACCCTGGCGCGGGTGCCGGCCGGTGCGTTTCTGGCCGCCGCCACGCTGTCGCCGGACGGCGACCTGGGCGCGGGCGCGTTGGCGGCCGGCGCTGGCGTGGCGTTGACCAGCCACACGCTCAAGGCCGGCACCCGCGCACTGCTCAACACCTCGCCGGAGCCGGCCAGCAACTGGGTCGCGTCGCTGGCCGAAGACACCATCGCCACCACTGCACTGGCGCTGGCCTTGGCGCACCCCTGGTTGGCATTGAGTCTGGCAGTGGGGTCCAGCGTGCTGGTCGCGCTGATGGTGTGGTGGGTGTGGCGATTGCTGTGGCGTGGCATGCGCCGGCTGGTCGCGCCGATGCGCGCTTCAAGCACGCCGGCTGCACGCCGCTCCCCGCTATCGTGAAGTTCATCGCATAATCATCGCGACTGCAGGGAGTATCGATGGCCGCCCGAGATCCGGTTCCTTTCACCACCCGTGACGACACCGCCACGCGTAATCGCCCGCTGCGCGCCGAGACGCCGCCGGCCGACTATTGGCGTCGCTGGGCCGACGAGGCTGCCAGCGCGGCCGACGACAGCGCGCCGGTGAGTGCGGCGATCATTCCCGCGCCCGCCGCCGCCAACGTTCCCAGCCATGCGACACCCATTGCACCGGCGCGTGCCGTGTCCAACGCCGGCGCAACGCGCGTTGCGCCGGCGTTGCCGCCGTCCTCCGCCGCGTCCGCAGTCAACAACGACGGTGGCGACAACGTGGCGGCCGATGCGCCGTATCGCGTTCTGATCGTCGAAGACGACCGCTCGCAGGCGTTGTTCGCACAGAGCGTGCTGCATGGCGCCGGCATGCACGCGCAGGTCGAAATGACCGCCGCCAGCGTTCCGCAGGCGATCCAGGACTATCACCCGGATCTGATCCTGATGGATCTGCACATGCCCGAGCTGGACGGCATCCGCCTGACCACCTTGATCCGCCAACAGCCGGGGCAGCAGCTGCTGCCGATCGTGTTCCTCACTGGCGACCCGGACCCGGAACGTCAGTTCGAAGTGCTCGACAGCGGTGCCGATGATTTCCTCACCAAGCCGATCCGCCCGCGCCATCTGATCGCCGCGGTGTCCAACCGTATCCGCCGCGCGCGCCAACAGGCGCTGCAGCTGGCCGGCGAGCAGGTCAGCGTGCGCAGCAACCCGGAAACCGGCCTGCCCACGCGCGGCCACGTGATGGAGCTGCTCGCCAATGCACTGGAGCGCAAGCAGCCCGGTGGGCTGTTCTTCATCGAGATCGCCAGCGCACTCGGCCTGCGCGAACGCTACGGCTACGCCGCCTACGAGCGCCTGATGACCCAGGCCGGGCATCGCCTGGCCACTGCCGCCCAGCCATATCCGCTGGCGCGTCTGAACGACAACAGCTTTCTGCTGCTGGCCGTGGAAATGGACGAAGCCAGCCTGGAACAACGCGCGCTGGATATCCGCGAGCGTCTTTCCGCCAACGCCTTCCCGGTGCGCGAAGAAGAATCGGTACATGTGCGCTGCGCCATCGGCGTGGCTCCGCTGGGCCTGGGCTTTGACGACACCGGCAGCGCGCTGGAAGCGGTCGAGCGCACCGCGTTGCAGGCACGCCTGCGCAGCGACGGTGTGCAGGCCTATCTGGCGCCCAGCCAGGCCGAGCAGCAGGAGCAACTGCGCCTGGTCGAAGGCCAACTCGAACTGGCCTATCAGCCGATCGTGGCGGTGGCTGGCGGCGACACCGCGCAGTACCAGGTGCTGCTGCGGCTGCGTCAGGCCGACGGCACGCTGCTGTCGGCCGGCCAGGTGATCCCTGCCGCCGAAGCGGCCGGACGCATCGCCGACCTGGATCAGCAGGTCATGGATCACGCGCTTGGCTTGCTGCATCTGTATCAGCACGCCAACCCGCCGCTGCGCCTGTTCGTCTCGCAATCGCCGCGCACGCTGGCCCGTGATGCCTTCGCCGACTGGCTGCTCAAGGCACTGGTCGAACGCGGCGTGGCCGGGCAATCGCTGATCGTGGACCTGCGTCTGGACGATGCCCTGATCCACGCGGTCACCGTGCAGCAGTTCTGCGCCAAGCTCATGCCGGCCGGCGTGCAGTTTTGCCTGAGCCAGTTCGAACCCGGCGATGAAGCAAACGCGCTGCTGAGCCAGTTGCCGCTGAGTTTCGTGCGTATGGCCAACCGCTTTGCCGATGCGCATGGCAATGCCGCAGTGCGCGACGAGCTGCGCGGCGTGATCGACATCGCCCATCAGCGCGGCCTGTTGATCATCGGCCAGCGCATCGAAGACCCGCAGGCGGCCGCTGCGATGTGGATGAGCGGCGTGGATTTCATTCAGGGCAACCTGGTGCAGACCGTCGGCAAGGAACTGGATTTCGACTTCACGAACGCGGTGCTCTAAATGACGGCGCAGGCGGGAGGCCTTCGCGCCTGGAGCGCTTTGGCCACGGTGACCGCACTCACCGCAGCGGTGGGCGCAGGCCTGCAGTGGAGCGACATCCAGGGGCCGTGGCGCGCGCTCACCGCCATCGCTGCTGCGCTGGCCGTGGTGTTTGCCCTGTGCGCAGCCGTCGCCGCCCAGCGCAGCGCCCGCGCCCAGCAGCGCTTGTCGCAGCGCCTGGACGAGGCGGAGCTGGCCCGCGAGCGCCTGCAACAGGAACTGCAACGCCACGGCGAACTCGAACAGGAACTGCTGCGCGCCAAACAAGCGGCCGAAGCCGCGACGCTGGCCAAGGGTGAGTTTCTGGCCACCATGAGCCACGAGATCCGCACCCCGCTCAACGGCATCATTCCGATGCTGGAGCTCATCTCCAGCGGCCAGCTCAGCCTGGATCAGCGCGACATGCTGCAGACCGCCACCGGCAGCTCGCTGCAGCTGCTGCGCATCGTCGACGACATCCTCGATTACTCCAAGCTCGAAGCGAACAAGCTCGAACTGGAGATCACCACCTTCAACCTGCGCGAGTTGCTCGACGGTGTGGTGCAGCTGCTGCAACGCACCGCCGAAAGCCGCCAGCTGCGCCTGGGCCTGGACATCGAACCCTCGGTGCGCCTGCTGGTGCGCGGCGACCCGATCCGCCTGCGTCAGGTGCTGGGCAACCTGATCGGCAATGCGATCAAGTTCACCGAGCGTGGCAGCATCGATATCCAGCTGCGTCGCCTCGGCGAAACCCGCGCCCAGCACCTGCTGCGTTTCCAGGTGCGCGACACCGGCATCGGCATCGCACCGGATCAGCAGGCCCGCCTGTTCCGCTCCTTCGCCCAGGCCGACGCCTCCACCACCCGCCTGTACGGCGGCACCGGGCTGGGCCTGGCGATCTGCAAGCGCATCATCGACCTGATGGGCGGGCGCATCGGCGTGGAATCCGAACCCGGCCGCGGTGCCACGTTCTGGTTCGAGATCCCGCTGCTCAAGGTGATCGGCGACCTGCAGCAGAGCACCGGCGCCGATGCGGCACGCGTCATGGTGATCAGCTCCGACGCACGCCTGACGCAACGGCTCAAGCGCCTGCTCGACGGCTGGGGCGTGTCGCACGTGCTGATGGAAACCACCCAGGAAGCGCTGGAACGCGTGCGCCGCCACAGCGATGGAGAGGGCTTCCGCTGCGTCATCGCCGACCACGACACGCTGCGCTACAGCGCGCGCGCCGTCCATCGCGCACTGGCTCGCCCGGAAGACATCAGCGGCTCGAAGCTGATCTGGCTCTACGGCGACGAGCCGGTGCCGGTCGAACTGCAGGACAACGCCACCCTGGTACCGCGTCAGAGCCCGGACGAGATCCTGCGGACGCTGGTGCTGCCGCAGGACGCCAAGCCCGTGCATGCGCTGTCCGCGTCGATGATCCCCGAGCCGCTGCCGCCACCGATGGCCAACGCGCGCGAAGTGCGCATCCTGCTGGTCGAGGACAACCCGGTGAACCTGCTGGTCGCGCAGAAGCTGCTGGGGGTGCTGGGCTTCGAAGCCGATACCGCCACCGACGGCGAGGCCGCGCTGAGCAGCATGGAATCCACGCGCTACGACATGGTCTTCATGGATTGCCAGATGCCGGTGCTGGACGGCTACGCCGCAACCCGCCGCTGGCGCGCGATGGAAACCGAAAGCGGCGGCCGCCCGATCCCGATCGTGGCGATGACGGCCAACGCCATGGCTGGCGACCGCGAACGCTGCCTGGCCGCCGGTATGGACGATTACCTTTCCAAGCCGGTCGCCCGCGAACAACTCGATGCCTGCCTGCAGCGCTGGCTGCCGCGTCAACCGGTGTTGCCCAGCCAGACCAACGGCGCAGCCCCGGCCGATCCGGAAAGCGCCAGCGCGGGCGCCCAGGCACGTGCGCTGCCGATCCTGGACAGCAGCGTGATCGACGAGCTGTACGAAGTGGCCGGCGCGGACACCATCACCATCCTGCAGCTGTTCCTGGACGATGCCCCAGGCATCATCGAACAGCTAGAAGCAGCGGCCGCAAACCGCGACAGCATGCAGCTGCGCGACCTGGCCCACACGCTCAAATCGTCCAGCGCCAACGTCGGCGCCCAGGCCGTGTCCAACGCCGCACGGCGGATCGAACTGGCCGCCCGCACCGGCACCATCGAACGCCCCTCGGTGATGGTCGCCCTGGTGATCGCCGAGTACGCCCGCGCCCGCCTGGCCCTGCTAGGCCAGGTCGCCCGCCTGCAAGCCGCAACCCGCGCAGCCGGCTAAGCCGCGCAGCTCGTGAGCCGGTGACAAGAACCAGCCAGGCACTGCAGTCGCAGAAATCCCGCAGCGAAAGAACGGTCGAGCCCCTCTCCCCGCGCGAGAGGAGTTGGGGTGAGGGTATGGAGCACCCGATCCAAGACGCCCGATCGCGTGCCATGGCGGCACAGCAATACCTGCATCTCAACCGCAAGTCTGACCGGTCATCGGCGTCGAACGTCGCGCTGCATCTGCAGCGGTACCTGAGCAGCACTGGAGCATTACCTGAGCAGCGCTGGACAGTCTCAAGTTCCGCAGAGGCGCTTATCCACTCACAACGCAGCAGCAGCGGCACACCCTCGCCCGACCCACACTCACGCGATGCGCGAGGGAATCAAATAAAGCCCCTCGCCCGACGGGGCGAGAAGGCACGGGTCGCACGCCACTGGCGCGGGTGCCTTGGAGCGCCCGCGTCGCAAACGCGGGCTGGGGCGCGGAGCGGGGTTTGGAGTGAGCGTGCGCGCGAAGCCACAGGCAGCCAAGCAGCTACAGCACAACACACACGCATCGCCCGCAGCGCTTGCATGCTCCCCAGCATGGCACGCGCTCACTAACTACCATCTGCGCTGCTCTCAACACAACGCCGACCAGCACTGCGCTGAGCGCGCGCTCAGTCGTCCAGCTTGGTCAGCAGGTAATTCGGCTCGCCGATCCGCGCCACCAGATCCAGCTGGGTTTCCAGCCAGTCGATGTGCTCTTCTTCCGACTCCAGGATGTCCACCAGCAACTGGCGGCTCACGTAGTCGTTGACGGTTTCCGCATACGCCACAGCTTCGCGCAACACCGCGACCGCTTCGCGCTCCAGCGTCAGGTCGCAGCGGAACATTTCGGTCGGGTTTTCGCCGATGCGCAGCTTGCCGAGCGCCTGAAAATTAGGCAGCCCTTCGAGAAACAGAATGCGGTCGGACAACTTGTCCGCATGCTTCATCTCGTCGATGGATTCTTTGTACTCATGCTCGGCCAATTCTTTCAGGCCCCAGTTTTTCAGCATCTTGGCATGCAGAAAGTACTGGTTGATCGCAGTGAGTTCGTTGTAGAGCACCTTATTGAGGTACTCGATGACTTTGGTATCGCCCTTCATGCGATGTCTCCGAGACAGTGAGCCGGCCGCACTCTAACGCGTTGGCGCGGCGCATGAAGGAACGCGAATCGTGATCAGTTGCGTGATGCCGACCGGGCGGCTACGAATCCACGCATGCCGCATGGAAAGCGACTGGGGGACGCGGGAGAGCCTGTCGACTAACCGTGCACCGCGTGAGACAGGATTTGCATACCAACCGCTGATCGAGGCGCAAGCCCAGCCAGATCCGCGTCGCATGCTGGAAGCAGCCCAGGCGCGCCCCACACCACTCAGGCAGCGCTTGCCAGACCCAGCAACGGAAGCGGCAGCGCGCGGGTAGCGTGCGCCTGCCTCAACAGGTCGGCCGCCATGTCCAGACACGAGCCGCAGTTGGATCCGCAACCGGTGCGCATGGTCAGCTCGGCAAGGCTGGCGCAGCCGTTCTCGGCCGCTTCGCGGATCTGGTGGTCGGTGACCCCATTACAGATGCAGACGTACACGGTATCGGTCGGGTGCTGGCGATCCGGAGAGGACCGGTACTGATTGCACCGCAAACGAGAATAGGTGTCAATTCCAAACGTTAATCATTATTAATCCGCACCTGCCGAGGCCCGCCACGCTTGCGTGGACGCTTGCGAGGACTGTCGTGGCCGGCCGCGCTGCTACCGGGCAACCAGGCTTCCAGCGCACGCTCGGGCATCACACCGACCGCCGCAGGGCCTGCCAGCGTCTGCGCAAGCGGCGCCAAATGCCGCAGCGCACGCGCATAGACGCCACGCTTGAAGATCACCACGTGCTCGACCGGGTACCAGAAGTCCACCCAGCGCCAATGATCGAACTCGGGGGTATCGGTGTGGTCGAGCTTGAGATGGGATTCGTCGCCAGTGAACTGCAGCAGGAACCACACCTGCTTCTGGCCGATACACACCTGTCGCTCATTGCGGCGCACCGCCCGGCTCGGCAGGCGATAGCGTAGCCATCCAGGCGTGGCACCGAGCAATTCCACATGCTCGGGCAACAACCCGGTTTCTTCGCGCAACTCGCGGTACATGGCTTCAACGGGCGTCTCATCGGTGTTCATGCCACCTTGCGGGAACTGCCAGCCGTCCCTGCGCACACGTCGTGCCCAGAACACCTGACCGTCCTTCCGCATCAGCACGATGCCAACGTTTGGCCGGAAGCCGTCCGGATCGATCACGATGCGGACTCCTGAAAATCTACTGTGACCGACTCTGCCACGGCGACGCCCGGCTCACAAGCTGAAAACGAAATACTTGACAACACCCAGGCGCATCGCGAGAATTGCCGGCTCCCTAGGCTATGTAGCTCAGCCGGTTAGAGCACAGCACTCATAATGCTGGGGTCGGTGGTTCGAGTCCACCCATAGCCACCACGGTATTCAAGCCTGCACAGGCATGCGATACTCTGGGACAACATGTTTTTATTGCCCCGTCGCCAAGCGGTAAGGCACCTGACTCTGACTCAGGCATCGGTGGTTCGAATCCATCCGGGGCAGCCAAACACAGAAGGTCCGATCGAAAGATCGGGCCTTTTTTGTTGCCTGTGCCTCATGCAGATGATCCGAATCTCTACACAGCATTTGGTCCACCCGTGGAAGCAGCGCCCTATATTCGGCCACTGCTTACCCCCGGAACTACGCAACTCCCCAAACCTTCGACATCTCAGCGACATCGGGCAACTGCCGCGCGCCGGAATCCACCAGTAGCGCCGCCTTGTCGCGCAGGAATGTCACCGACCGTTTTCCATGCGCGCACGGACGTGGATATACAGCATGTGACCGGTACCAACTCACGATCCCGCGCCACACCAACACACCGATCCCGCGCCAGCCACTGACCTCGGTGCGCCGGGAGCCGCCATCAGAGCCGTCGCCTTACCGCGCACACCAATAAGGGTCCGGCCAGCACCACTGCAAAACGACAAAAGCCCGGCAATGCCGGGCTTTTGAAGCAATCGTCCCAGCAAGCCGGGACGCAGCGAACGCGATGAATCAGCGCTTGGAGAACTGGGTCGCGCGACGGGCCTTGTGCAGACCGACCTTCTTACGCTCGACTTCACGGGCGTCGCGGGTCATGAAGCCAGCCTTGCGCAGCTCGGACTTCAGGGTTTCGTCGTACTCGACCAGCGCACGGGAGATGCCCAGACGGATCGCACCGGCCTGACCGGTGGTGCCGCCGCCGGAGGCGGTGACCAGGATGTCGAAGCTTTCCGTGTTCTTGGTCAGCTCAAGCGGCTGACGCACGATCATGCGCGCCGTCTCACGGCCGAAGAACTCATCCAGCGGACGGTCGTTGACGGTGATCTTGCCGGTACCCTTGCGCAGGAACACGCGAGCGGTGGAGGACTTGCGGCGGCCAGTGCCGTAGTTTTGCGTGATAGCCATGATTAGATATCCAGAACTTGCGGCTGCTGGGCGGCGTGCGGATGCTCGGCACCCGAATACACCTTGAGCTTGCGGTACATGGTGCGGCCCAGGGGACCCTTCGGCAACATGCCCTTGACGGCGATTTCGATCACGCGCTCCGGGTGGCGCTGCAGCGCCTGCTCCAGGCTCTCGGTCTTCAAGTTACCGATGTAGCCGGTGAAGCGGTGATACTTCTTGTCTTTCAGCTTGTTGCCCGTGACCACGATCTTTTCGGCATTGATCACCACGAGGTAATCGCCAGTATCGACGTGAGGGGTATAGATCGGCTTGTGCTTACCGCGCAGGCGGCTAGCCAGTTCGGTGCAAAGACGGCCAAGCGTCTTGCCGGCGGCGTCAACGAGATACCAGTCGCGCTGGACGGTCTCGGACTTGGCGGTGAACGTAGTCATGAGGAAGCTCTTGAGTAGTCGGGCGGATTGCAGCGGCGATGACCGCTGGAACTTTGCCACGCGTTGTGAAGGCGAAACAGAAGAGGCGGGATTGTACGCGGCAGCCCGCAGCGGCGCAAGTCGGGCGTCCGTCAGGGTCAAGGCGGTTGGCAGCGGATCGGCCGGGCGCCAGAATCGACGCATGACCCAGACCTCCCCCAACCGACTGCACAGCCCGCTCGATCGGCTGCTGGTCGAAGCCCAGCGCGCGCTGGAGACCGTCTTCGGCAACCCGCCCGCCGAGCGTCCCAACCCCGCTGCCGACACCCCCGATGTCGCGCTGCAACCAGACCAGCGTCGCCATGCTGCCGGGCTGATGCGCATCAATCATGTCGGCGAAGTGTGCGCGCAAGGCCTGTACTTCGGCCAGGCTGCGGTCGCCCGCGACGCGCACACCCAGCACCACCTACTGGAAGCCGCGCAGGAAGAAACCGACCATCTGTCCTGGTGCGCGGATCGCCTGCACGAACTGGACAGCCGCCCCAGCCTGCTCAACCCGGTCTGGTATGCCGGCAGCTACGCGCTGGGCGCCCTGGCCGGGCTGCGCGGCGACGACTGGAGCCTGGGCTTCGTGGTCGAGACCGAGCGCCAGGTGGAAGCTCACCTGGACGAACATCTCGAAACCCTGCCGGAGATCGACCAACGCAGCCGCGCGATCCTGCGCGTGATGAAGATCGACGAAGCCCGCCACGCCGACCAGGCCGAACAAGCCGGCGCCCGCATCCTCCCGCCCCCCATCCCCACCGCCATGGCTTTGGCCTCCAAGCTGATGAAGACCGTCGCTTACCGCTTCTAGGATTGGGGACTGGGAATTTCCGGTTGCCGGTTGCCGGTTGCCGGTTGCCGGTTGCAGTTGGAAGTTGGAAGTTGGAAGTTGGAAGTTGGAAGTTGGCAAGCAGGTTCCGGCCTGCAGTGACACGCACACCGTAGAGTAAGAAACGCCGTTGCAACGCGGGCCGAAAGTGATTGCGAAAACGCCGCCTACCGTCAAACCAGCCACTCCGAAGGCAATACCCACTCAGCACAACATGGCTGCGCTCAACCAGCAGCAAGAAGCACCAACCCATTCGAAATCCCTTGCAGCAATCGTAGGGAAAGCAGGCCATAAAGCGCAACGCACAACTCGTCTCCGGCTCAAATAGCGCATCACGCCCCTCGATACCCAATCTGGAGCAGAGCCCCCTTTATTAAGGGGGCTCGCTGATAAGCGCGGGGATAGGCAGCCACGGAGTCGGGGCCCAAGATTTGCGAAGCAAACCTTGGGGGGGCAGGCCCGCGTAGCGGGGCTGACTAACTGACCAACTTCAAGCCGATCACACCGGCAACGATCAGCCCAATGCAGGCCAGACGCGACCACGATGCGCTGTCGCCAAACAAGGCGATGCCGGCAATGGTTACGCCCAATGCGCCGATACCTGTCCAGATCGCGTAGCCGGTGCCGACCGGAATGGTCTTCAGTGCCTGGGTCAAAAACCACAGGCTGATGCCGGCCAAGCTGATCGTCAGCACGGTTGGCCACAGCCGCGTAAAGCCGTCGCTGTATTTCAGGCCCAGGGCGAAGCCGATTTCGAACAGGCCGGCCAGTACGAGATAAATCCAGGGCATTGCAGTACTCCTCAACAGAAAAAACGGACAAAAAAAAAGCGACCCAGTGTCTGCACACTGGGCCGCCGTCGGCTGTGGAACGCGAGGTCATCGCGTGGCGGGCCGTCCCGCCTTGAGTCGTTGTCGCACCTGCGAACAGGCGCGCAAGCGGTCGTTCTTTGCGATTACTCGCTCAGGTTGCGCCCGTGGAACAGCTCTTCGATCTCGCGCTTGAGCAGCGTTTCGATCTTCATGCGCTCCTTGAACGACAGGTTCTTGGCACGCTCTTCGAACAGGTACTGATCGAGATCGAAATCTTTCAGGTGCATCTTCGTATGGAAGATATTTTCCTGATAGACGTTGACGTCGAACATCTCGTAACGCGACTTCACATTCTTGGCAAGGAAGTGCTGGATCGAGTTGATCTTGTGATCGATGTAGTGCTTTTTACCCTTCACGTCACGCGTAAAGCCGCGCACGCGGTAGTCCATGATCACGATGTCCGATTCCAGACTCTCGATCAGGTAGTTCAGCGCCTTCAGCGGCGAGATGACGCCACAGGTGGCAACGTCAATGTCAGCGCGGAACGTGGCAATGCCTTCCTGCGGATGCGTCTCCGGGTATGTGTGCACAGTGATATGGCTCTTGTCCATATGAGCAACCACAGCGTCGGAGATGAGCTCCTTGCCGGCCTGCTTCTTGTCGATCACCGGCTCTTCGGAAATCAGGATCGTCACCGATGCGCCCTGCGGATCGTAGTCCTGACGTGCGATATTGAGGATGTTGGCGCCAATGATCTCGGCCACATCGGTCAGGATCTGCGTCAGACGATCGGCGTCGTACTGCTCATCGATGTACTCGATGTAGCGCTGACGCTCCTCTTCAGTACGCGCGTAACAGACGTCGTAGATGTTGAAGCTCAACGCCTTGGTGAGGTTGTTGAACCCCTGTAGCCTCAGGCGAGGCAACGGCTTGACCACGTCGGTCTGTCCTTATGGAAGGCGGGAAAGGAAACAATTATGAGCCAAAGATCCCAGCAACGAAATGCCGATGTTAAGAATGGTTTACCTTGCATGACTCATGCCGTTAAGCTTCAGGAATTACACGCGGAACTACCATGAGCCCAGGAAACACGACGGTTGTCACTACGACGGTACGTAACGCTTCCCCTTCGCTGGCGCTGGACGCAGGCACCATTGAGCGTTTTCTTGCGCACAGCCACCGCAGGCGCTATCCGACCCGGACCGATGTGTTCCGGCCAGGAGACCCGGCCGGCACCCTCTACTACGTCATCAGCGGCTCGGTAAGCATCATTGCCGAGGAAGATGACGATCGTGAGTTGGTGCTGGGCTACTTCGGTAACGGCGAGTTCGTTGGCGAGATGGGGTTGTTCATCGAATCCGATACGCGCGAAGTGATCCTGCGCACCCGCACCCAGTGCGAGTTGGCGGAGATCAGCTACGAGCGCCTGCAGCAGCTGTTTCAGACCAGTTTGTCGCCGGATGCCCCCCGCATCCTTTACGCGCTGGGCGTTCAGCTTTCAAAACGGCTGCTCGACACTACAAGGAAAGCCAGCCGCCTGGCGTTCCTGGATGTGACCGACCGCATCGTGCGCACCTTGCACGATCTGTCCAAGGAGCCGGAAGCGATGAGCCATCCGCAGGGCACGCAGCTGCGTGTCTCGCGACAGGAGCTGGCACGCCTGGTCGGTTGCTCGCGCGAGATGGCCGGACGTGTGCTCAAGAAGCTGCAGGCCGATGGCCTGCTGCATGCACGCGGCAAGACTGTCGTGCTGTACGGCACGCGCTAAGCGCACGATGCAGCCAGTGCCCAGTGCACTGGCTGCATGCCGAGACGGCAGAATTTAGGCAACGCCGCTGTGTTCTTGGGCTCGTTTGGCGCGCCGTAACACTGCAGTTTTGCGCGATACCTCTTATAAGAGTGTTTTCAACCGATCAGACTGCACGGTCTGCATCGCGACTGCATCACAGTCCTGACGATCCATTGATTGCAGCGACCTCATGTACGTGCGGCCTACTCACTTGCGAAGCGGGCGGCCGGTAGCCGGACTGGGCGATGTCTTTGTCAATTGCACACAGTCCGCCACATAGAGGCTTGCGCCTGTCTCAGAGCGCCTTGCCACCACGGTCGCGACAACCCCAGTTGAGGATCGGCGTACCGGCAGGCAGCACCTGGCGGAACAGGTCTTCGCGATTGGCCTTGGGATTGACCACCACCGGCGCGCGTGCGGCCTTCAACAACGGCAAGTCTGCGGTGCTGTCCGAATAGGCGATGGCGATGTCCGCGTAGCCGCGTTCGCGCAGCATGCGCATCTTTTCTTCGTTGTGGCAGTGACGCCGCGCAGTGACCGCGCCCAGCCGTGGCCCGACCAGGCTGCCGATGACCGGCACGTCCTGATGGGCGACGAACCCGAGAATCGCGCGCGCAAGCTCGGGCGGCGCGCCGGTGGCGACCACCACGCGATCGCCGGCGGCCCGGTGGTCGGTGAAGACTTTCAATGCATGCGGAAGCAGACGCTGCCGGATCTGCGCTTCATGCTTGAGCACGTAGGCATCGATGAAGCGATTGAACTCGCGCGTACGGTGCAGGCCGAACGTGGCGATCCAGACGTAGCCGGACACCCCGCGGCGGCGGGTGGGCAGCATCGCCACCATGGGTCCGAGAATCGGCGAGGCCAATACCGCGACCAGCAGACGTAACGGATTGCGCTTGATCAACCAGGCAAACAGATGGCTGCCGGAGTCGCCGTCGTACAAGGTGTGGTCGAAGTCGAAGACCACCAACGGCGCATCGTCGCGCGGTGCGGGAAACGACTCAGTCATGCGCGAAGAATAGCTGACGCAGCGACTCGCCGGGTTCGGGCGCGCGCATGAAGGTCTCGCCGACCAGAAACGCGTTCACACCATGGCCGCGCATCAGCTGGACATCGGCATGGGTGACGATGCCGCTTTCGGTGACCAGGATGCGGTCGCGCGGCACCGCGGCGCGCATGTCCAGCGTGGTCTGCAGCGACACCTCGAAAGTGCGCAGATTGCGATTGTTGATGCCGATCAGCGGCACCGGCACCTGCACCGCGCGCTCGAGCTCGTCGATGTCGTGCACTTCCACCAGCACGTCCAGGCCCAGCTGCATCGCCAATCCGGACAGATCGACCAGCTGCGCGTCTTCCAGCGCCGAGACGATCAACAGAATGCAGTCGGCGCCCAACACGCGCGCTTCGTAGACCTGATAGGGGTCGACGGTGAAATCCTTGCGCAAGACCGGCAGCGTGCAGGCGTCGCGCGCCTGGCGCAGGTAGGCATCGGCGCCCTGGAAGAAATCCACGTCGGTCAGCACCGACAGGCAACTGGCGCCGCCAAATTCATAGCTGACCGCGATGTCGGCGGGGTGGAAATCGGGGCGAATCACGCCCTTGGATGGGCTGGCCTTCTTCACTTCGGCGATCACGGCCGGGTCGCCGGCAGCAATGCTGGCCTGCATGGCCGCGGCGAAACCGCGCGTGAGCGGCAGGTCTGCGCTGCGCGCGATCAGCTCGGCCAGCGGCACGCGCGCACTGCGCTCGGCGACTTCGTCGGCCTTGCGGGCAAGGATGGTGTTGAGGATATCGCTCATCGTATCGGGTCCTGGCGGGCGGGCATTATCGGTCAAGACGGCCGCAATGGGCCGCGGCTGCACGCCAACCTGTGCAGCATGCCTGCGGAAGGGTGAAGATGCCGCCGCATGATTGCCGAAGCGTTGCAGCGCCAGGCATGGTCAGTGCGATGCGCTGACCTGGCGCGTAAAGGCGACATACGCGTCCAATTTGGCGCGCGCCGAGCCATCGGCCAGCACGGCGCGGGCGCGCACGATGCCTTCGGCGATGCTGTCGGCAACGCCGGCGACGTATAGCGCAGCGCCAGCGTTGAGCGCAACGATATCCAGCGCCGGGCCGGGCACGTTCTCCAGCACCTGCAGCAGCATCGCGCGTGACTCGGCGGCATCGGCCACCTTGAGGTTGCGGCTGGCCGACATGGCAATGCCGAAATCTTCCGGATGCACTTCGTATTCGCGCACCTGGCCGTCGCGCAGTTCGCCAACCAGGGTGCCGGCACCGAGCGAGAGTTCGTCCATGCCGTCGCGCCCCCACACCACCAATGCGCGTTCGGCGCCCAACTCTTGCAACACGCGCGCCTGGATGCCGACCAGATCCGGATGGAACACGCCCATCAGGATGTTGGGCGAACCGGCCGGATTGGTCAGCGGGCCCAGGATGTTGAAGATGGTGCGCACGCCCATTTCGCGACGCACCGGCGCCACCACCTTCATGGCCGGGTGATGCACCGGCGCATACATGAAACCGATGCCGGTCTGCGCCAGCGATGCAGCAACCTGCTCGGGCTGCAATTCGATCACTGCACCCAGCGCTTCCAACGCATCTGCGCTGCCGGATTTGGATGAGACGCTGCGGTTGCCGTGCTTGGCCACCCTGGCACCGCCGGCGGCGGCCACGAACATCGCGCAGGTAGAGATGTTGAACGTATGCGACCCATCGCCGCCGGTGCCGACGATGTCGACCATATGCTGGCGATCGCTCACCTCCACGCGGCGCGAAAATTCGCGCATGACGGTAGCGGCGCCGGCAATCTCGCCGATGGTTTCCTTCTTGACCCGCAGCCCGGTGAGGATGGCGGCGACCATCATGTCGGAGACTTCGCCGCGCATGATCTGCCGCATCAATTCGACCATTTCGTCATGGAAGATTTCGCGATGTTCGATGGTGCGCTGCAGGGCTTCTTGGGGCGTGATGGGCATGGGAACGGCCATAGAAAAAAGGAAAACGGCTGCAAGCGAGGGCCTGCAGTGTGTCGCGCAGGGATCACCGCGCAGGGCTGCTACAGGCAGCCAGGTGCGCAGGACCGAATCGATGCGGTCAGTCGGTCATTGGCCGGGCCGACGCATCTGGAAGCGCGCCTGCGGCTGCACTTCGAAATAATCGGCCGGACCCCCGGCACGCAAAATGGTCTGCACCTTGGCCGGGTCGTAGACGCCGTTATCGAGCGCGGCGTGCGCAAGATGCACGCCCACCACTTCGCCAAGCACCAGCCAGGTTTCTACGGCCTGACCGCTTGCACTGTGCAGCTGCAGCAGTTGACTCAACCGACATTCGAAACTGACCGGGCTTGCCGCCACACGCGGCGCATCGATCAAACGCGACGGCGCCATCTGCAAGCCGGCAAGCGCGAACTCGTCGACCTCCGACGGCACCATCGCCGCGCTCGCGTTCATTGCTTCAGCGAGCGGGCGCGTGGCCAGATTCCAGGTGAACTGACCGGTCGCTTCGATATTGCGCAAGCTGTCCTTGCGCCCGATGCTGGCAAACCCGACGATCGGCGGGGTGTAGTTGAAGGCGTTGAAGAAGCTATACGGCGCCAGATTGGCGATGCCCTCGGCGCTGCGCGAGCCGATCCAGCCGATCGGACGCGGGCCGACGATGGCATTGAACGGGTCGTGTGGCAGCCCGTGGCCGTGCGCCGGTTCGTAGAAGTGCATGCTGTCGTTAGACGTGTTCATCGTGAAGCAACCTTGTCGAATTGCGCAGCGTGCAGGCCTTGCTTAGCGATGGTTTCGCTGTCTGTGTGCTGCAGCGAAACCGTCAGCAACCCACTGCGTAGTGCGCCGTAAGCACGCGTGCCGGCGCAGTAGTGCCACGCGGATACATCGCTGCCCAGACGAGCTGCACCGCCAGCGGCAACAGGTGTAGCGCCCATCGCGATCACCGCTCCAGAAAATTTTTCAGCAGGGCATGACCGTGCTGGGTCAGGATCGACTCGGGATGGAATTGCACTCCTTCCACCGGGAAATGACGGTGGCGCAGGCCCATGATCTCTTCCACCGAGCCATCCGGATTCTCGGTCCAGGCGGTGACTTCCAGCGCATCCGGCAGGGTGGTCTTGTCCACCACCAGCGAGTGATAGCGCGTGGCCTGGTAACTGTCTGGCAGGCCGGCGAACACACCCCTGCCCTCGTGGCGGATCGGCGAGGTCTTGCCATGCATGATGTTGCCGGCGCGGATCACATCGCCGCCATACACCTGGCCGATGCTCTGGTGACCCAGGCACACACCAAGGATGGGCGTGGTCTGGCCAAGCTGCTCGATCAATTGCAACGAGATACCGGCCTCGTTGGGTGTACATGGGCCGGGCGAGATCACGATGCGCTCGGGCTTGAGCGCAGCGATCTGATCGACGCTCATCGCATCGTTGCGCACCACGGTGACCTCGGCGCCCAGTGCCTGCAGGTACTGCACGAGGTTGTAGGTGAAGCTGTCGTAGTTGTCGAGCATCAGCAGCATGGCAAGGGACTCATTGCGCGATCAGGAAGACCGCATAGATGTTTTCGGTATAGGTGATGGTGCCGGTCAGCAGGCTTTCACCGAGACTTTGGGCACCCGCGCCTGGAGCAGGTGGCGGCGGAGGGGGCGGTGCCGGTGGCGAAGGCGGCGATACCGCCGAGCCCGGCCTGGGCACTGCGGGGGAAGACCAGGTGCCTGCTTCGACGCCATAGGCAAAGCTGGGGGCGACATCGGAGATGCTGTAGATCCCGCCAAGTCGAACGCCGTAGGCAGCGGCCAGCCCCTGCGCAGATTCGCGTGACTGCGTGGCTGCTTCGCGCTTGAGTGCTGCACGCAATGCGGCCGCATCGGCGAACGCTGTCTGCATCGACAGTACCTGGACATTCTCGTTGGCATCCAGTCCGCCGAGGAAGGCACGCACATCCTTCAAGGACGTGAAGGTGCCGCGAATCTTGCGCTCCACCTGGGTTCCCTGGAAGGCCAGCTTGCCGTTCTCATAGCGAGATTGCGGAGAGATCGACAGTGCGGAGGCGTAGAGCGAATCCTTCATCACGTGATTGCGCTGAAGCCCTTGCAAGACCTGCTTGGCGCGCTCTTCGACGAACTGCCGTGCCAGATCTGGCTGCAGGTCGATTTTGCTGATCTTGAGATCGACGATGAAACGATCCGGATCGACGGTACGAAATGCTTGCCCCTTCACCAGCAAGTGCGGCTGCGAAGGCAGGGTGTTGATCTGTGCCGATGCCATCACAGGCAACATCAGGGCACCAGCGAGCATCCAACCTGCGAGTCTTTTCATCGTCATCATCCTTGTGTCCTAGAAACGGTCCTGAAATGTGGGATTTTGCAGAAGCGCAGCAACATCCGCACACAACCGATCGACTGCATCGGCCGTGGTGGCCCACGAGGTCACGAAGCGAATGACCAGCCGTCCATCGCCGCGGGTTTCCCAGCGTTCGAAGTCGTAGCGCTGCGCGAGTTGCTCGGCCTGCTGCGCGGTGACGGCGATGAACTGCTGATTGGTTGGCGAGTCGCTGGTGAATTCCGCGCCCGCTGCCAGCAGGCCGGCGCGCAGACGCTGCGCCATGGCGTTGGCATGCGCGGCCAGTGCGAAGAACAAGCCATCTTCGAACAAGGTGGCGAACTGCGCACCGAGCACCATGCCCTTGGCCAGCAATGCGCCGCGTTGCTTGATCAGATAGCGCAGATCGGCCTGCAAGGCAGGATGGATCACGACCAAGGCTTCGCCGAGCAGCGCACCGTTCTTGGTGCCACCGATATAGAACGCATCGGTGAGCGCGGCAATCGTCGGAAGATCCAGATCATTGCCGTTGGCGGTGAGCGCCGCGCCTAGCCGCGCGCCGTCGAGGTACAGCAGCAGATCGTGTGCGCGACAAAAGCGCGACAGTGCATCGAGTTCGGCGCGCGTATAGATAGTGCCGCTTTCGGTGCTATTGGAAATGTAGACCAGCCGCGGCTGCACCATGTGCTCATTACTGTGCACCTCCAGCACTGGCGCGATCAATGCCGGCGTCAGCTTGTCGTGCAGCGCCGGCACCGTGAGCACCTTATGCCCGGTCGCTTCGATGGCGCCGGTTTCGTGCGTGGCGATATGCCCCGCTTCGACTGCAATCACTGCCTGATGCGGGCGCAAAAAAGCACTGATTGCGATCAGGTTGGTCTGCGTGCCGCCCACTAGCAACTGCACGGCAGCCTGCGGTTGCGCGATGGCAGTGCGAATCAATGCCGCAGCACGTTCGCTATGCCGATCGGTGCCATAGCCGCCGTTCTGCTCAGCACTGGCCTGCGCCAACGCCTGCAAGACACGCGGATGCGCGCCTTCGCTGTAATCGTTGCGAAAACTGATGCGCGGCGCACTGCCCTGCCCGTCCATCACAGCCCCTTTGCGGCCTGGGCGACGGCGCGAAACAGCGCGCGCCCCTTGTTCATCGTCTCCTGCCATTCCAGATCGGGGTCGGAGTCGTAGACCACGCCGCCGCCGGCCTGCACATACAGATAGCCGTCCTGGATGACCGCGGTGCGGATGGCGATGGCGGTGTCGGCATCGCCGTGCCAACCGATGTAGCCGACTGCACCGGAGTAGACGTTGCGCTTGACCGGCTCCAGCTCGCGAATGATTTCCAGCGCACGAATTTTCGGCGCGCCGCTGACGGTACCTGCGGGGAACGTGGCGCGCAGCACGTCGCTGTAATTGAGGCCAGCCTTGAGCGTGCCGGTAACCTCGCTGACGATGTGCATGACGTGGCTATAGCGTTCGATCACGAACTGCTCGCCCACCTTGACCGTGCCCGGTTCGGCAACGCGACCGACATCGTTGCGACCCAGATCGATCAGCATCACGTGCTCGGCGCGCTCTTTCGGGTCGGCCAGCAATTCTTCTTCCAGCGCCTTGTCCAGCTCCGGCGTTGCGCCACGCGGGCGGGTGCCGGCGATCGGGCGCACGGTGACCACGCCATCGCGCAGCCGCGCCAGGATTTCCGGCGACGAGCCGACGACTTGGGTGCCGCCGACATCCAGAAAATACATGTACGGCGAGGGATTGAGCGCACGCAGCGCGCGATACACATCCACCGGGCGCGCACGGAACGGCACACGCAAGCGCTGCGATGGCACCACCTGGAAGATATCGCCGGCGCGCACATACTCCTGCGCCTTGCGCACCACTGCGTGGTACTCCTCGCGGGTGAACGAGGAATGGAAATCCGATTCGTCGATGGCATCGGAGATCTGCGCCTGCGGATACCCGGCGCCGCCCTGACGCAGGCGATGCGCCAGCTCGTCCAGTCGGCGGTTTGCGCGCACATACGCCTGCGGCTGACGCGGGTCGGCATGCACGATCAGATACAGCCGACCCTTGAGATTGTCGAACACCGCCAGCTCTTCGGAGAGCATCAGCAGGATGTCGGGCGTGCCCAGTTCGTCGGGCTTGTCGCCGCTGCCCAGGCGCGGCTCGATGTACTGGATGCATTCGAAGCCGAACCAGCCCACCAGCCCGCCGGTGAAGCCGGGCAGGCCATCGAGTTGCGGCACTGAATGCTCGGCACGTAGCGCGTCGACTTCGGCCAACGGGTCGGCGACGTTGCGGGTGTCGATGACTTCGCCGTGTTCGCTGACTTCCAGCGTGTGGCCGCGGAAGCTGTAAACGCGCCGCGCCGGCAGGCCGATGATGGAATAGCGACCGAAGCGCTCACCGCCTTCGACCGATTCGAACAGATAGGTGTAGGCGCCGTCGGCGAGCTTCAGATAGACCGAGAGCGGCGTGTCCAGGTCGGACAGCACTTCGCGGACAACGGGGATACGGGTGTGACCTTCAGCGGCTTGGCGCTGGAACTGCTCTGCAGTGATCAAGACGACTTTCCTTCCGGGACTCTGTGGCGGGGCGGACGACGGCAACGGGCCACCATCGCCACCAGCGGCGAGCGGAAGAGAAGGAGCGTGGGGTCGTCAGGCGGGACACGTGGCTACTGTAGCGCAAGTGCCGCTTCAGGGCAGCAGGCGCGCGGGCGAATGCGGTGCGAATTGCGAAGGCGCGTTGTGTTGGTTTGGGTGTTGTCGGGCAGAGTCTGTCAACTCGGACTGGTATCTCGTTCCGGGCAACGCGAGCCTGTCGTTGCGGGCCTGTTGCGCTGTTGGCAGCCACTGCCCTGGGCCGTCGCAGGGCGAGGTACCTCTGGTGTCGGCATCGGTGTCGGCGCAGGGACCCTCACCCCAACCCCTCTCCCGGGGGGAGAGGGGCTGTGAGCGGCGCGCACTGCAGGTCGTTGTGCGCCTGTTGCGCTGTTGGCAGCCACTGCCCTGGGCCGTCGCTGGGCGAGGTGCCTCTGGTGTCGGCATCGGTGTTGGCGCAGGGACCCTCACCCCAACCCCTCTCCCGGGGGGAGAGGGGCTTTGAGCGGTGCGCACTGCAGGATCAGGTTTTCCAAATCCTGCGTTCGACTTCCCAATCCCGACTCCCCAATCACCGCGCTCACGCGCTAAGCAACGGGCAATCCACCGGCAAATGCATCCGCAGCCGCGCCGGGACGCAGTCGATATGGAAATGCAGCGAGGTTTCCGGTTCGCCATCCAGGTTCAACGTGAGCGGTTGATGCGAGACGATTTCCAGCCATGGCAGCCGCGCGCGGACGGCGACGCGTTCCAACGCCGCCTGCTTGCCGCTGGTGACCAGGGTGCCGAGCGTGGCGGCGACCTCGCCATTGAGCGCGGGCACGATGGTGACGTCGAGCAGGCCATCGTCGATCACCGCTTCCGGGCACAGCGCCTGGCCGCCGCCGGCCTGACGGCCGTTGCCCAGACCGAGTGCGATGAACTCGCCTTCCCAGCTGAAATCCGGACCTGAAAAGCGGGCACTGATTGGGTCGATCCGGCCCAGCCGCGACATGCCGGTGATCAGGTAGGCCAGGCCACCGAGCATTTTTTTGAGGCCGTCGTCGGTTTCCACGGTGACCTGGGTGCCGAAGCCGCCGCTGGCGACATTCGCGCACCAGTGGGGGCCATGCGGGGTGTCCAGGCGCAGCAGATCGATCGCTTGTGCGGGGCGCTCGGCAATCAGGCTCAGCGCATCGAGCGGCTCGATCGGGATGTTGGCGGCCGTGGCGAAATCATTGGCGGTACCCAACGGGACCAAGCCCAGCGATGGCAGGCTGGCGGCATCGCCGTCGTGGTGCGCGAGCGCGGCGGCCACCTCGCTCAAGGTGCCATCGCCGCCGGCCGCCACCACCGTGTGCACGCCATCGGCGACCGCTTCGGCGACATAGCGCTCGGCGTCGCCCTCTTCCCAGGTAACGCGTACCTCGAGCCGGACGCCGCGTTTGCGCAACTCCCCCACCGCCTCACGCAGGTCCAGATTATCGGTGGACTTGCCGTTGAGGATCAGACGCCAGTGGGACGGGGCCATGCGCGCTGCCGATGCTGTGAGAGTGGTGCACGCAGGCTAGCAGCGCGCCAATGGGTGGATCGTGAATACGTAATGCCACCGGGCTGTCATTGGCATGTCATCGATGACCCGGAGAGTAGAAGTCCATAGCAGGGACGACGGGCGGAGGCAGGATCAGCCTCCAATTTTCTTGAAGGCCGCTCCGGGTGGAGCGGCCTTCCTTTTGTGTGCGATGCCGGGCTTGGAGCGGCTAAGCAAGACGATTGCGCTCAGCGTCAGGCGGAGTTGGCATTGCGCGGGACGGCACCGACCACGCGCACATTCCGGCTCTGAGTGCGCCATCCACATCCAGCTGTCGACTGCTCGCGACAATCTTTCAGCCGCTCTTAACCGCCTGCGGCAAATGCGGCCAGGCGCTCGCCATCGAGCCGGTACACCGTCCAGCCGTCCATCGGGCGGGCGCCGACGGCTTGGTAAAAGTCGATGGCCGGTTGATTCCAGTCCAGCACCGACCATTCGAAGCGCCCGCAGCCACGCTGCACCGCCAGCTGCGCCAGATGCCGCAGCAGCGCCAGACCGGCGCCCTTGCCGCGCGCTTCCGGGCGCACGAACAGGTCTTCCAGATACAGGCCGTTGCGGCCCAGCCAGGTCGAGTAATTGAAGAAATACACCGCAAATCCCAGTGCCTGGCCATCGTGCTCGCAGATCAGCGCATGTGCGGTGGCGCCCTCGGCGAACAGGCTGGCACGCAGATCGTCGGGGCTGGCCTTGACCGCATCGGGCTCGCGCTCGTACACCGCCAGTGCGGTGATCAACGCATGCAGCAGCGGCACGTCATCGGGCGTGGCGCTGCGGATCTGCAGCGTGGCCGCACTCATCGCACCGCATCCACCGCTGCGCGCATCTGCGCGATCACATCGGCATAGTCGGGCGCGTTGAAGATCGCCGAGCCGGCCACGAAGGTATCGGCGCCGGCGGCGGCAATCGCGCCGATATTGTCGGCCTTGACCCCGCCATCGATTTCCAGGCGGATCGGCTTGCCCAGCGCATCGATCTTGCTGCGGATGGCACGCAATTTATCCAGTGCCGACGGAATGAATGCCTGCCCGCCGAAGCCGGGGTTGACCGACATCACCAGCACCAAGTCCAGCTCCGGCAGCACCCAATCGAGAATATCCACCGGGGTGGCCGGATTGAGCACCAGCCCGGCCTGGCAGCCGTGCGATTTGATCAGTTGGATGGTGCGGTGCACGTGGCGGCTGGCTTCGGGATGGAAGCTGATGGTGGTGGCGCCGGCCTCGGCGAAGTCCGGCACGATGCGATCCACCGGCTCGACCATCAGGTGCACGTCGATCGGCGCGGTGATGCCGTGCTTGCGCAGCGCCTGGCACACCATCGGGCCGATGGTCAGATTGGGCACGTAATGGTTGTCCATCACGTCGAAGTGCACCCAGTCGGCGCCAGCCTTGAGGACGTTGTTCACTTCTTCGCCAAGACGGGCGAAATCGGCGGACAGGATGGACGGGGCGATCGCCGTCGATTGCATGGGCAGCTCGTAGGAAGACGGAAACCTCATTGTCGCAACCCCTGCCCGACGAGGAAAGGCGTGCATCCGTGGCGGGCCCAACTGCGTATGCACTTGACCGGCGCAATGCGCCCGATTTGAGGAGACTCCATGAAAACCACCCCGCTCGCCTCCGCCGCCATCGTGTTGCTGGCCCTCGCTCCGTCCGCCTGGGCGCAAACCGGCCCGGCCGACTGGTCCGGCTTCTCCATTGGCGCCAATGTGGGCGGTGCCGATCCTGCCGGCGTGTCCGGCGGCCGTTTCGGCTTCGATACCAACCTGGATGGCCGCGACGGCGATCAGGTCAGCACCGCCACCGGCGCCGATGCGTTCTCGCCGGGCTTCTGCGGCGGCGCGGCGGCCGGGCGCACGCCGGCCAGCGGCTGCAGCAAGGACAAGGGCGGCGCCGAATACGGTGCGCGGCTGGGCTACGACTGGCAGGCCGGCAACTGGGTCTATGGCGTGGTGGCCGAATACACCCGCAACGACATCCGCGACAGCGTCAGCGCCTTCAGCACCACGCCTGCGCTGTACACCTTCACCCGCCAGCTCAACCGCACCGCCGCGCTGCGCGGCCGGATCGGCTATGCATTCGGCGCGCAGGGCGATTACCTGGCGTACTTCACCGCCGGCGTGGCGCGCGGCGAGTTCGACCACAGCTTTGCCAGCAGCAACACCGCCAACAGCTTCACCGGCAGCGGCGGCGACAGCGCCGACGGCTACCAGGCTGGCGTGGGCCTGCAGCGTCGTTTGAGCGACCATGTCTCGGTGGGCGTGGAATATCTGTTCACCCGCCTGCAGGACGAAGACACCCGCGTGCGCGTCGGTCCAGGCACCGCGCCTGCCACCAACCCGTTCCTGCGGGTCAATCCGGCCGGTACCGACCTGCGTCGCACCGACACCGACTTTTCGACCAATGCAGTGCGGCTGACGGCGACGTATCGCTTCTGATACAGGGCTGACGGCAGCGCCACCTGGGCTCGGCCTGGGTGGCGCTGTTTCTGTTTGGGATGGGCAGCGACCCTGCTTGCTACGACCTGTTGAACGCGCAATGCGTTCACCTCTGCCACTCAGCGCTTGCGCAGCCGCTGGATCCGGTCGTACGCGGCGTTGATCTGACTGGCTTTTTTCTCTGCCTGGCGGCGCGCCTCCGGCTCAGCGTTGATCACCTTGTCCGGGTGATAGCGCGACATCAGCCGGCGATAGGCCAGATCGATCTCGGCCGTGGTCGCGTCCGGCTCCAGTCCCAGGGCTTCGTACGGATTTTCCGCGCGCCGCTTGAACCAGCCGGCATCCACCGCGTGCCCGATGGCCAGGCCGATCATCAGCCCCACGAATGGCGCGCCGCGGAACAGCAAGGCGCCGGCCAATGCGCCGAGCAATTTTCCGTACCAGGACATGAGCAATCGGGGGTGGCAAGGCGGGCTGGCGATCTTACCCGAACGCCCGCCTGGCCTGGCTGACGGGCCGTCCACAACCGGTGCACGGCAGCCGCCAATAAATCCAGCGGGGCGCGCCGAAGCGCCGTACACTACGCGGCCCGCTGCCCACCCGCGGGCCCGCCGGGTCCCGGGGACAGCGTCATAGCGACGTCCTTAGGAGTGCCTGTGTCGACCACGCTGTTGCAATCCGATCTGCCCGGCCTGCCGTTGCGTCATCGTGGCAAGGTCCGCGATGTCTTCGATATTCCCCGCGACCGCCTGCCCGCCAACGCGCCGCCCGGCGACTATCTGTTGATGGTGGCCACCGACCGCCTGTCCGCGTTCGATGTGGTGTTGCCGGACCCGATTCCCGGCAAGGGCGAGATGCTGTGCCAGGTCTCCAATTTCTGGTTCCACAAGACCGAACACCTGATGCCCAACCACCTGGTCAACATCGCGGTGGAGCAGGTGCTGCCCGAGGGCGTGGACCCGGCGCTGTACACCAAACGTGCGGTGGTCACGCGCAAGCTCAAGCCGGTGCCGGTGGAAGCGATCGCGCGCGGCTATCTGATCGGCAGCGGCTGGAAGGACTATCAGCGCACCGGCAAGGTCAGCGGCATCGAATTGCCCGACGGCCTGCGCCAGGCCGAGAAACTGCCCGAGCCGATCTTTACCCCGTCGACCAAGGCCGCCGTGGGCGACCATGACGAAAACATCGACTTCGATGCGATGGTCAAGACCGTCGGCGCCGAACTGGCCGAACGCGTGCGCGATGCCACCTTGCGCATCTACCGCTTCGCCGCGGATTTTGCCGCCGAACGCGGCATTTTGCTGGCCGACACCAAGTTCGAATTCGGCACCGACGCCGATGGCCGCCTGTACATCATGGACGAGATGCTGACCCCGGATTCGTCGCGCTACTGGCCGGCCGATCAGTACGAAGTGGGCACCAGCCCGCCAAGCTACGACAAGCAGTTTGTGCGCGATTATCTGGAGACGCTGGACTGGGGCAAGACCGCACCGGGCCCGAGCCTGCCGACCGACGTCATCGACCGCACACGCGCCAAATACGCCGAAGCGCTGCAGCGGCTGGCCAATATTTCGGTTGATTGATGGCTTGAAGCCCCGAGTGCGGGGCTTTAGTTTTTGCGGTCGCCGATCATCGCTGTCGGCACTGGAGATGCCGGTAACGCATCGATCGATAATGCGCGCATGAAACAGGGCAATGCGCGCATTTGATGATGTGCGAGACTTCTTCCAGCGAACTGTTTCAGCAGTGTTCAAACCCAGCAGCCAGGTTTTGACGATGTCGCGTTCTTCAAGTAATCGCCTCACGCCATTGTCTCGAGTCATGCTGCCTGCGCTGTTGTTCGCAGCGATGGCATGCAGCGCTGGCGAGCCCATTGCTACGCAGGCCGCAGCACGCGCCTTACCGGCAGCACCTGCAGCGGTTACTGCTGTCGGTCAGCCATTCGCAGCGATGATCAAGGCAAGCGGCGTAACGTGTGCCAATCCACTCTCAGGCACAGGCTGTACGGCAGGCAATATCGATGCAGGCGATTTTTACGATGTGGAGCTGCTACCGGAGTGCGGTGACACAGGATTCTTCGCAGGCGTCGCGCGTGCAACGGGTGCCGACATACTTGATGCCGTGCCAGCCACGGGCAGCACTGCAACCACCACTGCTCGCCTGGCACAAGGTCAACTCGTCTGCGTGCAAGGCATCGCCCGCACCGGGCAGAATCCGCGCTATTACTACGTGATCGCAATCCCGGCGAGCAGTGTCGCTGCGTGCAAGAACGCGACGCTGTGTGAAACGTATGGCGACAGGCCGATCAAACGTTTGAAGCCAACGGGCGGCGCGGCCTGTCGGCCCGCTGCGCAGGGCCGCTATGTCGGCGACTGTGCACAGGGCTGGGTGGATGCAGATGCGCTGGACGTTTTCTCGAACGGGATTTAGGGCGGTTTATAAAACGTAGCGAGTCGTCGTCAGGCGGGTGTGGACGGCGCGCTCAAAACCGGAATATGCGCGTGGTACACGCTGCACTGAGCACCGGCCACGCTCGCCTGGCGATAAGCGCAGGAGTTTTGTCAGCCGCTCTAAGTTACGTTCCGCACATCGGGGATGCTAAGAGGAGCGCAATGCGCACGTGCGCCGACAGATGGTCCCGGTGACACACTGGTTCGATCAGCGGAGCCTGCGTGCCGTATCGGAACGGCCGCATCCCTCGAAACCACGGCTGCGTGCTCGCGGCGTTGCGCAGCCTCTTCACTAGCGCCGACGCTCAGACTGCAGAATCTTCACACACTACAACCGGGCGGCCGATAGACTTCCGTCGCGCGCACGCTGCCCCGACACGATCAGGAGGATCCCATTGGCTAGTTACCGTACTAACCTGACCGCTCTGGTATTGAGCTTGGCGCTTGCGGCCTGCTCCGCACAGGCGCCGCCGGCAGCCTCAGGCTCGCCGACAGCCGCCACGCCCGCGACCACCGTCGCAGCCACCGCGCCGGCACCGGCAGCGAGTTGCCCGGATACCGACTTCTCCGCGTTCTTGAAGCGCTTCAGTGCAGAGATCGCTGTGCAGGAGAAGGCTACCGCCGATCCGCTCACCATGGTCCAGCTAGACCCGGAGGCGCAGCCCGAGCCGGCACCGGTGACGCGCGAGGTCCCGCTTGCCAAGGTCGAGTGGCCGGTCATCCCCAACCTGGACGCTGTCCGCAACGGCGGCCGCGAAGTCGCCGTCTCCGAGGACGCTGGCGGTCGCCAGGTACTGGTCCGCACACCGAACACCGGCGACCAGCAGGTCTACCATTTCGCTCAGCGTCCGTGCTGGACGTTGGTCAAGGTGGACGACCAGTCGCTGTAACTCGGCAGCCGGTAGAGCCCACGCGGCGGACGTTACAGAAGGACGCGTTGATGCAGCTTTCGACGCTACGTAAGCCGCCGGCAGGCGTTCCGATGGATTGGGCATAGGGGCGAGATACTTTGATGAGACCTCCAAGGAGGCCAACCAATGCGACGTGACATGTTTCTGTTACCTGTGCTCGCTGCGACGCTGTGCTTGTCCGCCTGCGGCGACAAACCGATGTCCGCAACGAGTGCCCCAAGCGCGCCGGCGGCGGCGGCGCCCACTCCCCAACCTGCTGTTTCGGCGGAAGCGGTCCGACCAGGACAAAACGACATGATCAAGGAATGCCGCGGCATGCGCCTGCAATTGACCGCACTGCCTTCACAAGACGCAACTTCCACCAGGACGCGGGTGGACATGGAGCGCGAGGGCCAACGCCAGACCTTGCCCGCACCTGCCGAGATGGCGGAGTACACGCCCGTCGGGATTGGCTGTGCGGAAGATGGCAAGGGGACCGCCTACGCTGTCGTCCAGTATGGCGAGCTGCCCTATGGTTGCGAATTCTGCGAGTGGTTCTTCCTCTACGACGCCACAGGGAAACTGCTCAATCACGCGACCCCGCCGCTTCTCGAGCAGGACGGCCAGCAGAGCCCGAACAACGACGACTACGAACACATGCTTGAACAGCTGGGGTTGAAGCACCCCGAGCTATTGCCGTTCCAGTCTTGACTGGAACAAGAGATGCGCATGCACCGTCACGGATTTGGTGCATGGCGAATGAAGTACGCAGTACATGGAGCAACACCCCCGACACGGAAGAATCTGTCTCATAGAAAGGAACGCACATCATGACCGACGATACGATCTACACCGACATGGTCCAGCCCCGCGGCGCTGGATACAGCAGCGACAGAATCAAAGCCTGGAGCCATTATCGCGAGCCCATCGACAGCACCGATGGCCGGCTGCACGGCGAGTCCCGGCGCTGGGGCGATGCCAGTCCACAGACCCAATCCAGAGTGATCGACAGCCTGATCGATTCCTCGCGGGATGCCGGGCTTTCCGCGCGCGAGACCGCTTACGTTCTTGCCATCGCCCGCGTTGAATCAGGCTTCAATCCCGATGCCGCTGCGGGCACGACGTCTGCCTCGGGCCTGGGTCAGTTCATTGACCGCACTGGCGCGCATTACGGGGTCAACGCGTCCAACCGCTTCGACGTGCAAACGCAGTCGCAGGCATTGGTGCAACATTTTGTCGATAACCGCGACCTAGCGCGCAGCCGCGGCCAGGGTGAGGATTACATCTACAAATATCACCACGATGGTCCCAGCAAGGATTATGGTGGCCTTGCGCTGTCGCGGCGCGAGATTGCCCCTCATTTGGACAACTACACCCAGTTTGTCGAACAGCGTCTTGCCCAGACGCAGGGCAATACCGTGGACCGGCCGGCACCGGCACCGGCACCAGCGATGCACCAGGCCGAACCCAGCCATGGCGCTCGCAGCAATTTTCAGCAAACGATGGAACGCATGCTGCCTGGTCAAGGCCGTACCGATCCGCATATCACTGGTCATTATGGAGAGCACCGCGGTAGCCACGGGCCGCACGGCGGGACCGACTTCAACTACCAGGGTGGCCAAACAGGCCGCAATTTGCAGCATCCGACCGTGCATGCGCCGATCTCCGGGACCGTCACCTTCGCAGGCGGCAACTACGGCACCGTCAAGATTCGCGATGCACAGGGTAACTCGCACGAGATCCTGCACCTGGACGCACTCAAGGTAAAAGAAGGTCAGACACTGTCCGCGGGCGATGCCATCGGCACGATGGGTGGACGCGGCCCTGATGGTAAGAGCCAGTACGCACAGCATGTGCATTACCAACTGCGCGATGCCAACGGCAAGCTGACCAGTCCTGAGACGTTCTGGAATCAGGGCCATCAGCAGGAGTCCGGCGCTCGCCAATCCCAGCCAGCCACACCGGCCGGCAATGGCGCGCTGCGTCACGGCGAGCAGAGCGGCGATGTCGGCAAGCTACAGCAGGATCTCAATCGCCTTGGTGTACGCGATGCGCAGGGAAATCGGCTTGCCGAGGATGGGCGCTTTGGCGACAACACGCGCGAGGCGGTGATGGCGTTCCAGAAGCAGCATGGGCTGCAGCAGGACGGTGTCGTCGGTCGCGATACGCGGACGGCGTTGTCGGCGCCTGCGGCGCAGATTGCGGCCAAAGCGGCAGACGCCCCGGTGGCGGCGCCGAAGGGTCCGTCGCTCAACGATGCATCGCATCCGGACCATGCGTTGCACAACGCGATTCGCACCAAGCTGCCGAGCATGATCTCCAACGAGACCGCGGCCAACGTCACTTTGCAGGCCAAGCAGAACGGCATCGACAGCGCAGACAAACTGCAAAGCGTGACGGTGCAGGACGGCAAGGCGTTCGTGATGGGGACCACGCCTGGCTTCCGTGCGGCGGTGGATCTGAACCAGCCTGCCCCGCCATTGGAGCAGACCAGCGCACAGTTGCTGGCCGGCCAGTCGCAGCAGCAACAGGCGCACGAAGAGCAGCAAAAGGTCGCCATCGGCGGCCGCTGAGTTTTCGCAGCGCACGAAAAAGCCGGCCGGCCTGTATGGCCGGCTTTTTTGTATCTGCCTTTTCCCTGCACAACGGTTTATGCACTCGGCTAGAAGTGAGATCGCACGCCTTTGACTGCTGACTTCATGCAGCCGCGTCATTCACCGTGATCGTCTGCCGCACGACCCGCATGTCGGCGCATCAATCCACGGAATCTGCTGAGCACGAGAGAGAGATTGCGCGGACGCAAGGCTGCGGGAGCTCTGCGCGCAATGGGACAGACACATCTCTGCGATGCGGTCCGCAGCGCAAAGTGGCCGGGCGCACAGAACGCGATACATCCGTAATTTTTACTACTGTCCAGTTCGGGACTGTGCAAGCGTAGCTGCCGGCACCCGAGGTGCCATCGGCGACCGGCTGTCGGGGGGTGCCGCCGGTCTTTGCATTGCACGTTTTCTGGAGAGAGTCGTCATGCAATTCCATGTACTGGGCGCGGCAATCTGCTGCGCGCTATCGTTTTCTGCTGTCGCTACGGCTGCTGATTTATCCACCACTGCGGCGGTATCGCGTGCGCAGTCGCTGCTGGGGAACAACGCCGCAGCGCTGGCCAATCGTGCGCCGGCCGATACCTTTATCGCACGCGACAGCATCGTCGATGCCGATGGCACCGAGCATGTGCGCTTCGATCGTACCTATCAGGGCTTGCCGGTCATCGGCGGCGATGTGGTGGTGCATTCGCGGCGCGGGGTGATGCGGCAGTTGAGTCAAACCATGGACACCAACCTACGTCCCAGCCTGCTGCCGGGCATCGATACAGCCACCGCATTGCGCGTCGCAGGCGCGCAGTTCGATGTGCCGCAGGCTGCCGCGCCACGCGCCAGCCTTGCGCTGTACGCGCGCCAAGGCGCACCGCGTTTGGTGTATGAGGTGATCTATAGCGGTATCAAACCCGATCAGACGCCGACCGAAATGCATTACATCGTCGATGCGGCGGATCAACGCATCCTCGAATCCTGGGACACGGTGCATACCGCATGCGCAGGCGGCACCAGTGCGGCCGGCACCGGGCGCTCGCTGTATGCGGGTAGCGTGGCGCTATCGACCACGCGTTGCAGCAGCGGATATGAGCTGACCGATCTGAGCCGCGGTGGCGGTGCCACTTACAACCTGCGCAATGCCACCTCCGGCAACGGCACCTTGATCA
This sequence comes from Xanthomonas sp. WHRI 8932A, assembly GCF_035012785.1. Classification (NCBI taxonomy): domain Bacteria; kingdom Pseudomonadati; phylum Pseudomonadota; class Gammaproteobacteria; order Lysobacterales; family Lysobacteraceae; genus Xanthomonas; species Xanthomonas sp. WHRI 8932A. Next base: position 131,458 of record NZ_JAYGQQ010000002.1, on the reverse strand, counting down.
CCGATGCCGACAACACCTGGGGCAACGGCGCCACCAGCGATGCAGTGACGGTGGCTGCCGACGCGCACTTCGGCGTGGCGCTGACCTGGGATTACTTCAAGAACACCCACGCGCGCACCGGGATCGCCAACGACGGCAAAGGCGCGCGCAGCCGCGTGCATTACGGAAGCCGCTACAACAATGCATTCTGGTCGGACGACTGCTTCTGCATGACCTTCGGCGATGGCGACGGCAGCAGCCTGACGCCGCTGGTGTCGGTGGATGTGGCAGGCCACGAGATGACGCACGGCGTGACCAGCCGCTCGGCACGGCTGGTGTATTCCGGCGAATCGGGCGGATTGAACGAAGCCACCTCCGACATCATGGGCAGCATGGTGGAGTACTACGCCAACAACCCGGCCGAGCCTGGGAATTACCTGATCGGCGAAAAAATCATCCCCGGCAACAGCAGCGGGACGCTGGCGTTGCGCTACATGTTCAAGCCGAGCCTGGATGGCGATTCGCCGGACTGCTACCGCAGCGGCATCGGCTCGCTCAACGTGCATTACAGCTCCGGTGTGGCCAACCACTTCTACTATTTATTGGCCGAAGGCGCGGTAGTGCCGAGTGGTTTCGGTGCGGGCACCAGCTACAACGTGACCCCGGCCGGGCTGGTCTGCAACGGTAATACCGCATTGACGGCGATCGGCCGGGCCGCGGCCAGCCGTATCTGGTATCGCGCACTCACCGTCTACATGACGTCCTCCACCAATTACGCGGCAGCCCGTCGGGCGACGTTGAGCGCGGCCACCGATCTGTATGGCGGCACCTCCACGCAGTACCGCGCGGTTGCAGCCGCCTGGAGTGCGGTGTCGGTCAACTGATGCTATCCGGGCCTCCCCACGCCATTGGGGCGTGGTGGGGCCCGGTTGCCGGCAGAGCGCCACTGCGGCCGTTCGCACGCGTATGCTTGGAGTCATTCCTGGGAGGGAACATGACCGAACGCACCGCGACCGCGCGACCGATCGAGCGCTATTTCGCCAGCTATTCCGATGATCACCGCAACGACACCAATCAGCTGATCCACGTGGTGGCCGTGCCGGCAATCCTGTGGTCGGTGGTGGGGCTGCTGTGGTGCATTCCGGTGGGCGGCACCTGGTTCAGCAGCGGCGTGTGGGCGGCGTTGTCGATGTTTGCGGCGTGGTCGTACTACAACCGGCTGTCGCGCCCGCTCGGGTTGGGCATGCTGGGCATCTTCTTTTTCTTCGGCTGCCTGTGCCGGTTGATCGAAGGCCGGATCGGGCTGACTGGATTGTTCGCCACCGCGCTGTCGGTGTTCGTACTGGCGTGGATTGCGCAATTTGTCGGCCACAAGATCGAAGGTCGCAAGCCGAGCTTTCTGACCGATCTGACCTATCTGCTGATCGGGCCGATCTGGGTGCTGGCCAAGGTGTATCGGCAGTTGGGTTGGCGCTACTGAGTGCGGTGAGCGCGCAGACCCGGCAGATGCAAGGCCACGCAGCTGTCATCCCGTTTAAAGCGGCTAACAAAACGACTGGGCTCACCGCCAGGCGGCCGCGGCCGGTGTTCGATGCAGCATGTACCACGCGCACCTTCCGGTTCTGAGTGCGCCGTCCGTACCCACCTGACGACTGTTCGCTACGGTTTATTAGCCGCTTTTAGTCGCGCGTGAGCACTGCGACTGTCGGCGCGTCGAACCCGTTATGCGCTGCTCAACACTGCGACCGGACGCGCGCAATCGCTTACTCGCCAATACCGAGCTCTTCGGGCAGCGGGCGGAACGCGCGCGGGGCATAGCCGAAATCGCGACGTGCCGGCTCCAGGTCGAACACCAGATCGTCGCGCATGCGTTGCAGCGCCGCCGCGTTCATGCCACGCAGGCGGCCCAGGCGTTGCGCGGCAGTCAGCGCCAACCCGAACAGGCTTGGTGGCACCTGATAGAGCCGCGCCGGCCGCGGCAGCGCCTCCAGCACCCGCTCCACCATCTGCGTGTAGGCCAGCACTTCGCCGCCGCCCACCGCGTAGCTGCGTTGCTGGGTCGCCGCTTGCCCGATCACCGCCAGCGCCGCGCTGGCCAGATCGTCCACATGCACTGGCTGACGCAAACCGGTGGCATTGGCGGGCAGCACGAAGGCGCCGGTGCGCTGCGCCAGACCGGCAATCTGGGTGAGCGTCTTGTCGCGTCCGGCACCGTAGACCAGGGTCGGGCGCAGTACGGTGGCGGTGGCGCCGCGCGCCATGGCCGCAGAAAACAACGCCTGTTCGGCATGCGCCAACCGTTGCGCCACGTCGCGCTCGGCCGCATCGATCGAATGCTCCTTGACCTCCACGCTGGTCGAACCGAACGCCACGATGCGCGGCGCGGCGACCGGGTTTTCGGCATACCAGCGGGCGAAGTGGTCCAGCGGTCCGCAGCTGAAGATCACCTCGAACGCCTCGCCCGCGGCGGCCGGCACGGCCAGATCGCCTTGCCGCCAGATCAACCCGGAGCGTGCTGCGCGCGGCTGCCGCGACCATGCCGTTACCTGCCAGCCGCGGCTCAACAGCCGGGTCAACAGGCGCTCACCAATCTGCCCGCTGCCGCCGAACACCAGGGCGCGCGGCGCAGACACAGCGGTGGATGGAGCGGGATGGGCAGCGGTCACTGGAAAACTACGCGGTGATGAATGACAGCAGCATACCGAGTCCCTCACGCCGATGCGCCTGCCGTTTGGCGGGTAAGTCCTCGTATGCACGCCACCGGCGTTGACACGGGCGTCAGTCAACGTTTTGTTAAACTCTCTGGCCTGCTCGCGAATCTTGTGTTCCCTGCATGCCTTTTCCGCTGGAAATTCTGCTGGCGCTGCCCTTCGTGATGGCCGCCGCCGCTGCGCTGTTCGCGCGCGCGCCACGTTCGCTCACTGCGTGGTTAGCCGCGGCCGCGCCGTTGGCCGGCTTGCTGGTGCTTGCCAGCTTGACCCCGGCAGTGCTGCGCGGCGAGGTGATCCGCAGCGAGCATGCGTGGTTGCCGCAGATCGGGTTGATGTTCTCGCTGCGGCTCGATGGGCTGGCCTGGATGTTCGCGTTGCTGGTGCTGGGCATCGGCGCGCTGGTGGTGATGTATGCGCACTACTACCTGAGCGCACGCGATAGCGCGTCGCGCTTCTTCGCCTATCTATTGCTGTTTATGGGCGCGATGCTCGGCATGGTGCTGTCGGGCAATCTGCTGTTGCTGATGGTGTTCTGGGAACTCACCAGCATCAGTTCGTTCCTGCTGATCGGGTTCTGGTCGCACCGCAAGGATGCGCGCGAGGGCGCGCGCATGGCGTTCGTGCTGACCGCCGGCGGTGGGCTCGCACTGCTGGGCGGTGTACTGATGCTCGGCCGCATCGTCGGCAGTTTTCAGCTGGATGCGGTGCTGGCCGCAGGCGACGTGATCCGCGCCAGCCCGCTGTATCCGTATGCGTTGGGATTGGTACTGCTGGGCATCTTTACCAAGAGCGCGCAGTTTCCGTTCCACTTCTGGTTGCCGCATGCGATGGCCGCGCCCACCCCGGTGTCGGCGTATCTGCATTCGGCCACGATGGTGAAGGCCGGGGTATTTTTGCTGGCGCGCCTGCATCCTGCGCTGGCCGGCACCGATCTGTTTTTTTACACCGTCACCAGCATCGGCGCGATCACGCTCTTGCTGGGTGCGTGGTACGCGATTTTCCAGCACGACCTCAAAGGCGTGCTGGCGTACTCCACCATCTCGCATCTTGGTCTGATCACGATGCTATTCGGCCTGTCGACACCGATGGCGGTAGTGGCGGGCGTGTTCCACATCCTCAACCACGCCGTCTTCAAGGCGTCGTTGTTCATGGCCGCGGGCATCATCGACCATGAAACCGGTACGCGCGACATGCGCAGGTTGGGCAATCTGCGCCGCTTGATGCCGTTCACCAGTGCGTTGGCGATCATCGCATCGCTGGCGATGGCCGGCATTCCGCTGCTCAACGGCTTCCTGTCCAAGGAAATGTTCTTTGCGGTGGCGCTGGACACGCAAGCGCCGCAGCTGATGCGCATTCTGGCGAGTATCGCAGCGTTGCTGGCCGGCCTGCTCGGCGTGGCTTACAGCCTGCGGTTCGTGCACGACACGTTCTTCGGCGACGGCCCACGCGCGCTGGAGACCACGCCGCACGAGCCGCCGCGCTGGATGAAGATCCCGGTGGAAGTGCTGGTGCTGATCTGCCTGGCGGTCGGCATCGTGCCGGCGTGGACGGTGGCGCCGGTGCTGCGCGCCGGTGCCAGTGCGATTCTTGGCGACCGCTTGCCCGATTACAGCCTGGCGCTGTGGCATGGCTTCAACTGGCCGCTGGCCATGAGCATCGCCGGCATGATTGGCGGCACGCTGTTGTACATGGCGATCCGCCGCATGCTGGATCTGTATGCGGTGCAGAACCGCTCGCCAGGCAAGGCGGTGTTTCACTGGAACCTGCGTGCGCTGTTTGCCGCCACCGCCCGCATGACCGATGCGGTCACCAACGGCAATTTGCAGCGCATGCTGATGTTGCTGGTGCTGAGCGCGGTGGTGGTGGCGCTGGTGCCGTTCCTGCAGGGCGGCACACTGCCGGCCTGGCCGGCGCCCACGCCGATGCCGTTGCTGGGGTGGACGGTGTGGCTGCTGTTGATCGCCTGTGCGCTGGGCAGCCTGTTCCTGTACAAGCAGCGCCTGCTGGCAGTGCTGGTGCTGGGCGGGACCGGGCTGGCGGTCAGCCTGACTTTCGTCTTCCTGTCCGCACCGGATCTGGCACTGACGCAGTTGCTGGTGGAGATGGTGACGCTGGTGCTGATGCTGCTGGCGATGAACTACCTGCCCGAACGCTCGCTGCCCGAGCGCGCGCGGCTGCGCAAGATCCGCGATGTCTGCATCGCGATCGTGGGCGGCGCCGGTCTGGCCGCGTTGTCGTACACCTTGATGACGCAATCCAGCCACACCGTTGCCGGCGAACTGCTGCAACGCGCACTGCCCGAGGCGTATGGCCGCAACGTGGTCAACGTGATCCTGGTGGATTTCCGCGGTTTCGACACCTTTGGTGAAATCACCGTGTTCGCGATTGCCGGGTTGGTGGTGCATGCGCTGTTGCGACGCTCGCGCATGGCACCGGAACGCAACATGCCGGGGCCGGCGATCCGCTTGCCGGTGCCGGCGGATCTGGCGCAGATCATGTTCCCGCTGACCTTGACGGTGTCGCTGTTCCTGTTCCTGCGCGGGCACAACGCGCCCGGCGGCGGCTTTATCGCCGGGTTGGTGCTGGCGGTGCCGTTGCTGATGCAGTACGTGATCCAGGGCGCCGCATCGGTGGAGTCGCGCTTCGGCTTCGACTACATCCGGCTGATCGGCATCGGCTTGTTGTGCGCATTGCTCAGCGGTGCCGGGTCGCTGCTCTTCGGCTTGCCGTTCTTGAGCAGCGGGCACGTCAACATCCCCTTGCCGCTGTTGGGCGAGCTGGAACTTGCCAGCGCGCTGGGCTTCGATATCGGTGTGTATCTGGTGGTATTCGGTGCGGCGATGTTGATGCTGTCGATGATGGGCACGATCAAACCGTCGCGTACGCGCAGTTCGCAGCGCGGCGAGATCGACCCCACGCAACGTTCGACACGCACCGCGGAGCAGCATTGATGGAATTGGCAATGGCAAGCGCGATCGGCGTCCTCACCGCATTGGCGATCTATCTGCTGCTGCGCGCGCGCAGCTTCGATGTGATCCTGGGGATGACCTTCCTGTCGTATGCGACCAATCTGCTGATCTTCGCCGGTGGGCGGCTGCGCAGCGGCCAGCCGCCGGTCTTGCGCGACGGCGTGCCGGTGGACCTGCAGCACTACACCGACCCGTTGCCGCAAGCGTTGGTGCTGACCGCGATCGTGATCGCGTTTGCGATGACGGCCGTGAGCCTGGTGCTGGCGATCCGTAGCCGCAGCGATAACGGCAGCGACCATGTGGATGCGCATGAAGATGCCGCCACCGGCATGGACACCCGGCAGGCGCGGCGATGAATCATCTGCTGATCCTGCCGATCCTGATTCCGATGCTGGGTGCATCCGCATCGCTGTTCGTCGAGCACCGCCGCTATGGGCCGCGGGTGCAGCGCAGCGTGGCATGGGTGAGCATGGCGTTGCTGGCGGCTGCGGTGATCGCGTTGTTTGCACGTGCCGCCGATGGCGGCGTGCTGGTCTATCTGCTCGGCGACTGGCCGGCGCGGCTCGGCATCGTGCTGATGGGCGACCGGCTGTCTGCCTGGATGTTGTTGACGACCTTGATCCTGGCCTCGGCGTGCCTGCTGCATGCCTGCGCCGGCTGGGACAGGCGCGCGCCGCACTTCCATGCCTTGTTCCAGTTCCAGCTGATGGGCTTGAACGGCGCGTTTCTGACCGGCGACATCTTCAATCTGTTCGTGTTCTTCGAAGTGATGCTGATCGCGTCCTATGGGCTGTTGCTCAGTGGCGGGCGCGGCCTGCAGATGCGCGTCGGCTTGCATTACGTGGTGTTCAACGTGTGTGCGTCGACGCTGTTTCTGATTGCGCTGGGCTTGGTGTTTGGCGTGTTCGGCACGCTCAACATGGCCGAACTGTCGCAGCGTATTGCCGACCTGCCGGCGCAGGATGTGCCGCTGGCCAAGGCCGCACTGGGATTGTTGCTGCTGGTGTTCTGCAGCAAGGCCGCCTTGTTGCCGCTGTACCTGTGGCTGCCGGAAACCTACTCGCGCGCGCCGGCCGCGGTAGCCGCGCTGTTCGCAATCATGACCAAGGTCGGGCTGTACGCAACGCTGCGCGTGTCGTCGCTGTGGTTCGGCGCCGGTGCCGGCGCGCTGCATGGCTTTGGCCGGCATGCGCTGCTGTGGCTGGGCATTGCCACGCTGCTGATGGCCGCCTTCGGGGTGATGGCCGCATCGCGATTGCGGGTGATGGTGTCGTATCTGGTGGTGTTTTCGGCAGCGACTTTGTTCATCGCCTTCTCGCTCGACGATGCCGGCGCACTGGGCGCGGGCCTGTATTACCTGCCGCACAGCAGCTTTGTGGCCGCGGCCTTGTTCATGGTGTCGGACCTGATCCGGCGCCGCCGCGGCACTGCCAGCGACCGCAAGGAAGTGGTGGCGCCGCTGCCGGGGCGGGCGATTCCCGGCACGATGTTCCTGATCGCCGCGATTGCGGTGGCCGGCCTGCCGCCGTTGTCCGGATTCCTCGCCAAGGCCGCCTTGTTGCAGCATGTGCCCGAAGGCCTGGTCGGGCCGGTCTGGGGCGCGGTTCTCGGCAGCAGCCTGCTTGTGGTGATTGGTTTGACCCGGGCTGGCGTGCGGCTGTTCTGGCGCGTGCCGGAGGCAGTGGAAGACACGCCCGCGCTGCAACCGCAGCGCCGCGGCCGCATGCGGCCGGTGGAGACCGCCGCCACGGTCTTGCTGCTGACCGGGCTGGTGGCGATGACGGTCGGTGCTGCGCCGCTGATGCGCTACACCGATGCCGCGGCCGCGCAGCTGCACGACCCCGGCGCCTATGTGGATCAGGTGCGCGCCACCACGCCGCAACGGAGGCAACCATGAACGCGCGCGTCTCGTGGCGACACCGCGTCTTTCCATCGGCGCCATTGAGCGTGACGGTCTTCGTATTCTGGCTGCTGCTCAGCGACAGCTTCGGGCCGCAGCAGTGGGTGCTGGGCGCGCTGCTGGGCGTGGTGGTGCCGATCTTCGCCGCAAGGCTGGACCGCGAATTCGCCCGCATCGGCTCGTTGCGCTCGGTACCGCGCATGTTGCTGGTGGTCGCCGCCGACATCGTGCGTTCCAACATCAAGGTGGCCATCCAGGTGCTCGGCCCGGAATCGCGCATCCATCCCGGGTTTATCTGGGTGCCGCTGGATATCGCCAATATCCATGGCATTGCCGCGCTGACCAGCATGATCACGCTCACGCCTGGCACGGTGTCGGCGGCGTTGTCGGACGACCGCAAATATCTGCTGGTGCACGTGCTGCATCTGGACGACCCGGACGCGTTGATCGCCGAGATCAAGACCCGCTACGAAAAGCCTCTGATGGAGATCTTTCCATGACCGGTCACATGTTCATCGAATCGACCATCGTCATCTGCATGCACACGGTGGGCCTGGCCATCCTGATGGCGCTATGGCGGCTGCTACGCGGGCCGACGGTGCCCGACCGCATCCTGGCGCTGGACACGCTGTCCATCACCGCCATCGCCGAGCTGATGCTGCTGGGCATGTATCTGGATTCGCCGATCTATTTCGAGGCCGCGCTGGTGATTGCGATGCTGGGCTTCGGCAGCACCGTGGTGCTGAGCAAGTACGTATTGCGCCGGGATATCGTCGAATGATCGCACTCACCGAATATCTGTTGAGCGCGCTGCTGCTGGTCGGCACCTTCTTCATCCTGATCGGCGCATTCGGGCTGGTCAAACTGTCGGACTTCTTCAAGCGGCTGCATGCGCCGACCAAGGCCAGCACACTGGGCGTGGGCTGCGTGCTGCTTGGCTCGGTGGGCTACCACCTGTTCCTGGGCGTGGACCCGCAACCGCGCGAGCTGCTGATCACCGTGTTTTTGTTCATTACCGCGCCGATCAGCGCGCACATGATGGCCAAGGCCGCGTTGTCGTTGATGATGGAAGACCGCCCGGAAGTACCCAATCACGGCGAGATGGAAAAAGAAGGCCTGCCAACGCCGGCCACCGAAGGCGATGTCGGCGAGAACGCAGAGACCGCCAAGCAGCATGAGCGGCCAGCGTCGGAGCACTGATCTCGCGCGGGGCCGGTAACGCGGGTGCGCGACGTAGCTTGGTTACGCGCCGCGCATTGCCACAGTAACGCCGCTGCGGACGCGATGGATGCCACGTGACTTCAGGGGTCGCGATGCGGCGTCTGTGCGGATTGCAGAAAACCGTAAGCCGACATCTGTTGCTAGCACTCCGGTAGACCTCGACCACTGCCCGTTGCATCGTGCATCCGCCACGCACGTCGGCGGCTGAGCCAGCAAAGCACGGCTGATCCATTCACCGTAGCGCTGCAGCGACGCTGACGCCGGCAGCGCCAGCGTGATCCATCCACCTCGCGCTGCTGCGCATGCAGCGACAGGCCCACACCGACATTCGACGTGACGCGGAGCTCAGCCGCAGCCTTCCACATAATCGACTTGCGGCGCCTGCCCTACCCGCCAGCTGCTGACCGTGCCGCCGGCATCGGTCTCGAAGACCAGCGCAGACTGCGTCGCGGCATCGGCATGGCGCAGCGTCTGCGCACCGGGCAGGTATTTGTGCGGTTGTGCGTCCAAGCCGTCGGGATACAGCGCGCGCAACTGCGCCACCGTCATGCCGACCTTGCCGCCGCCGGGCGCGATTTCCTTCGGCTCGCTGGTCTGGTAACGCACCAGGTGATCGCCTTCGAACATGAAACCGAATCGACGCGCGTCATCGGCCCACTGCGGGCGCAGCAAGTAACACCCGCCATCGCTGGCGGCATCGCCGCGCAATTCGCCACCCCAGGCCGCGCGCGCCTGCGCAGCGTCCATGCCCAACCGCAGGTCGCCATAGCCATCCAGCCGTGCAAGCGTGGTGGGTTCCTGGCGTAGATGCGGCGGAAACGTGCCGGGCGGGGCGGTTGCCGGCGGCACCGCGTCTGCGGGCTGATCGTTGGCAGACGCGACCGCTGCATGCGCGGTATCGGCCGGCGCTTGCGCAGCCGGCGCATCGTCGCCGCGATGACAGCCAGCCACCATCAGCACTACACCTATCCAACCAAGCAGTCTGCGTGTCATCGATGTGCTCCGTTATGCGTTGGCCCAGCCTACACAGCCGGCATCGCGGCGGTGTGCAGGGCACGGCAACCTGCCGTCGCGGTGATGTCATCGGCGCTTCATTGGCAGCGGTCACGCTGTCGGCTTCGCAGGACTGCCGCCATGACCCCACGCAAGACCGAACTCGCCCTGACGGCGCTGCAATCGCACCGCAGCCCACTGACGTTACTGCAGCGCCGTGCGCTGATCCTGGCCGATGGGCAGCGCGATCTGGCGACACTGGCGCTGTTGCTGGGAGATAACGGAGCCGCGTTGGTGCAGACACTGTGCGCGATGGGGTATCTGACCCACGTTGAAGATGCGCCAGCCAGTGCATCGCGCTCGACCGCTCCGATGGTTGCGGTGATGCCCATTGCCGCAGTGTCTGCGGCGGTCCAGGCGCCGCCAGTTACTGCGCCCACCGAGGAAGACCTGCAACGTCTGCGCCGTCGCGCTGCCACCAACGCGCGCCTGTACCTGCTTGACATCCTGCAGTTGCAGCGCAACCCGGTGGCGGTGGTGTTGCACCGGCAGTTGCAGGCCGCACGCGCGGAAGAGGAGATCGGCATCGCCATCAATACTGCCTTGCTTGAGCTTCCGCAGTTCACTTCGGCTTCGTATGCACAGCGCGTGCGCACCCGAATCGAAGAGCTACTGCCGGATGCGTTGCAGGCCGCGTAATGCCGGCCCGCACGCGGATTCGATTCTGGAGCGCAGCACGCGGATGTCGGTGATGAACTCCACGCGCTCGGTCATTTCCTGGCGATCGCCGAGACCGACGCTGCCTGCTGTTGTCGCAGTCCGTCGCAGCTGCGATGCGAAACCAATGTCGAAGAGCACGCCAGCACCCGCGTTGCGCTGAATGCACGTGGGCGTGCAATGGATGCCGGTGACGCGACGGCCGGCAGTGTCCGCGTTGGAAACGTTGGCCCCGATTGCACGCCATTGGAGGCGGCGCAAACCGGTTTGATCGGCGCGCTTAGAGCGGCTATGGAGACTTAGCGAGCAGGCGTCGGGCCTGTGTGGGAGGCGCACTCAGAACCAGAGTGCACGCGTGGTCCATGCCGCACCGAGCACCGGCTGCGCCCGCCTGGCGGTGAGCGCATACGTTTTGTTAGCTGCGCTTAGTCTGCCGGGCCAGACGTCGGCGCCTTGAACCCTGCACGCAAGCCGGACCAGCATTGCTGGTAATCGCCTTGTCGATGGGTAGCCTGTAGCGCCTGCTGGGTGGGGCGCAATACCGCGCGGGTTTCGAACATGAAAGCCATGGTCTCGGCGATAACGTCCGGACGCGATAGATCCGCCTGCGAGGCCTTGTCGAAGGTTGCCGCATCCGGGCCGTGCCCACTCATGCAGTTGTGCAGCGACGCACCGCCGGGTGCGAAGCCTTCGGCCTTGGCGTCGTAGACGCCATGCACCAATCCCATGAACTCGCTGGCCACATTGCGGTGGAACCATGGCGGGCGAAAGGTGTGCTGCGCCACCAGCCAGCGCGGCGGGAAGATTGCAAAATCCATATTGGCCGTGCCGTGCGTGTCGCTGGGCGAGGTCAGCACGGTGAAGATGCTGGGATCGGGGTGATCGAAACTGATCGAACCGATGGCGTTGAAACGGCGCAGATCGTAGCGATACGGCGCGTAACTGCCGTGCCAGGCCACCACGTCCAGCGGCGAATGGCCGATGTCCGCACGCCACAGATGGCCCTGAAATTTAGCAACCAGTTCGAATGCGCCTTCGCGCTGCTCGAAGGCGGCGTGCGGGGTCTCGAAGTCGCGCGGGTTGGCCAGGCCATTGCTGCCGATCGGGCCCAGGTCGGGCAGGCGCAACAAGCCACCGAAGTTTTCGCAGACATAGCCGCGCGCGGTGTCGTCGCGCAGCTCGACACGGAAGCGCACGCCGCGCGGAATCACGCCAATCTGCTGCGGCTCCAGTTCCAGCACGCCAAGCTCGGTGTGCACCCGCAGCCGGCCCAGCTGCGGCACCAGCAACAACTCGCCATCGGCGTCATAGAAAAAGCGATCGTGCATGGAGGCGTTGGCCGCATACAGATGCACGGCCACCCCGGTCATCGCCTCGGGGCCGCCATTGCCGGCCATGGTGTAGAGGCCATCGATGAAATCGGTCGGCGCGGTCGGCAGCGGCAACGGACTCCAGCGCAGTTGATCCGGCGGCACCGGCCCGCTGCCGAACGCGTTGTGGAGCTGCGACTGCTCGATCAAGGAGAAGCTGCCATGCACGGCCGCCGGGCGAATGCGGTACAGCCAACTGCGCCGGTTCTCGCCGCGCGGTGCGGTGAACGCGGTGCCGGACAACTGCTCGGCATACAGCCCGTGCGCCACGCGCTGCGGCGAGTTCTGCCCGACCGGCAGGCTGCCGGCCACCGCTTCGGTAGCGAACTCGTTGCCGAAGCCGGTCATGTAGTGCTGCTGGTTGTGCATGGTGGCGCGTCCGGATGTTGACCCTCCTCCTCGACCGCAGAAGGCTGGGCTTGGGGTGAATCAAGCCCCTCTCCCATCGGGAGAGGGGTTGGGGTGAGGGTACGGTGTAGCGGCCATCTTGAAGATTGTCTCCACCACCGCATCCAGCGAAAGCAACACATCGTTGTTCCAGAAGCGCAGCACTGTCCATCCCTTGGACTGCAACCAGCGCGTCCTTGCCTGATAGCTGAATGCCTGGTGCTGCGATCCATCCAACTCAACAATCAACCTGACTTCGACGCAGCAAAAATCTGCGATGTACGGCGGAAGTGGATGCTGACGTCTGAACTTGAAGCCTTGCAGCTGATTGCTGCGGAGACAGCGCCAAAGCTCACGTTCTGCGTCCGTCAACTCTTTGCGTAATGCGCGCGCATGGGTGCGTGTGACAGTGGGCAATGGCGGTATGATTTTCATCGCTCCACCGTACCCTCACCCCAACCCCTCTCCCGCAGGGAGAGGGGCTTTAACCACGTGCGTCTTCGTTGCCCTGTGTTGTCAGAAAAACACCTTGCCTGGGCGTAGTCGATTGCGGCCACTTGCCTAACGCTTCGTCTCATCCGTACCGGAACCACATCCGACGTGACGAACAGGCAGGCGCGACACCGCAACAATCTGCACCACTCCAAACTCGCGCCGACGCAGCTAATGGCACCAACCACAAATCCCGAACGGCGAATCACCCATCCCCGCCCTCAAAGCACCCCGCGCTTGATCTGGTCGCGCTCGATGCTTTCGAACAGCGCTTGGAAATTGCCTTCGCCGAAGCCTTCATTGCCCTTGCGCTGGATGATCTCGAAGAAGATCGGGCCGATGCTGTTGGTGGTGAAGATCTGCAGCAACTTGCGCTGCTTGGTGTCCACGTCCGCATCGATCAGGATCTTGTTGCGGCGCAGGCGCGCGACGTCTTCGCCGTGATCGGGGATGCGCAGGTCGACCACGTCGAAATAGGTGTCAGGCGTATCCAGAAAACTCACGCCGGCCTCGTGCATCTTTTCCACGCTGGCGTAGATGTCGTCGGTGAAGCAGGCGATGTGCTGGATGCCTTCGCCTTGGTAGGCGTCCAGATATTCGTTGATCTGGCTCTTGGGGTCGGACGATTCGTTGAGCGGAATGCGCACGATGCCATCGGGTGCGGTCATCGCCTTGGACACCAGGCCGGTCTTGGCGCCCTTGATGTCGAAGTAGCGAATCTCGCGGAAGTTGAACAAGCGTTCGTAGTAATCCGACCAACGCTGCATGTTGCCGAAATACAGGTTGTGGGTGAGATGGTCGATGAAGGTCAGGCCGAAGCCGACCGGGTGTTGGTCGGCGCCTTCGATGGGCTCGTAGTCGGCGTCGTAGATGCTGCCGGCATCGCCATAGCGGTCCACCAGATACAGCATGCAATCGCCGATGCCCTTGACCACCGGTGCCGGCACTGCGCGCGTCTCTGGCTTGTTCTGCACCGCTTCGCCGCCGTTGCCCAGCACCGTCTGCAGCACGGTATCGGCCGGGGTGCGGAAGCGGATGGCGAAGCCGCAGGCGCAGGGGCCATGCGCGGCCGCAAAATCGGCGGCAAACGAATCGGGGTCTTCGTTGAGCAGGAAATTGACCCCGCCCTGGCGATAGACGGTAATGGCGCGACTGCGGTGCCGCAGCACCGCACTGAAGCCCATCTTGCGGAAATAGTCGTGCAGTTGCGCGGCCTGGCCGGCCGGTGCGGCGAATTCGACGAATTCGAACCCGTCGATTCCCATCGGATTGTCGAAGGTGGTGACCTGCATCCCTGGATCGGGGCGGGCTACAGTGGTGTTCGGTTGTGCGCTCATCGTCGTTTCTCCACGCTAGGCGGCCCGCAGGGCTATGCGGGGTGGCAGAAGACCCGCGAGAATGCGCAGGCCACCCCTCGTTTGTAGTTGCAAATGAAACCAAAATCAAGACACAGTGCAACATGAGCGATCACGACACCTCCAACCCGCCGCAACATCCCGTGCTGCTCAACCTTGAGCAGTTCCTGCCGTATCGCCTCAGCGTGCTGTCCAACCGCATCAGCGCCAACATCGCCAAGGTCTACGGCGATCGCTACGGCATGGCCATTCCCGAGTGGCGGGTGATCACCATCCTGGCGCTGTATCCGGGCTCGTCGGCCAGCGAGGTCTCCGACCGCACCGCGATGGACAAGGTTGCCGTGAGTCGCGCGGTGGCGCGGCTGCTGGAACGGGGCTTCATCCGCCGCGAGACCCACGGCGACGACCGCCGCCGCTCGATGCTGGCACTGTCGCCGGCCGGGCGCCAGGTGTACGAAACCGTCGCACCGCTGGTCAACGAAATGGAACAACGGCTGATGTCGGTGTTCAGCGACGAAGAACAGCAGTTGCTGGAACGCCTGATCGACCGGCTGGCCAAGGATGGGCTACCGCGCATGGCGGGCAAGGACTGAGCTTCGCTTTGCAGTACGGCAGATGGCATTCGTGCAGCGCTGCGTTGATCGGGTTGGGCTCGGATACGCCGCGCTGCCAGGCACGCGGCTGACGCCGATGTCGCCGATGTCGCCGAGTGTGTTGCGCGATCGCTGCGGGCACTGCGTTATTGCAGGCAGCGATGCCCAACCCGCTCGCGTCATCGGGCATCGCATGCAACGGTCCATGCACATCCGCGTGGTCTTCGGACATTGCGCTTCGACAGGTACTCATAAAAAAACCCCGCAGCAGTGCGGGGTTTTTTGTGTGACGCATTCGCAGGGAATCAGGCTTCCGGCGGTGCCCACTGCTTGAGGAAATCGAACAGCTTCTTGCGATCGAAGCCCTCGCCCTTGCGCAGCTCCGGGCTGGTCTGGGTGGTCAACAGCTTGCCGTCGTTGTCCAGCACCAGCAGCGACGGATAGTCGTTGAGTTGGGCGAACTGCGACAGGAACGCGGCGTTTTCGTTGG
Source organism: Xanthomonas sp. WHRI 8932A (assembly GCF_035012785.1). Taxonomy (NCBI): domain Bacteria; kingdom Pseudomonadati; phylum Pseudomonadota; class Gammaproteobacteria; order Lysobacterales; family Lysobacteraceae; genus Xanthomonas; species Xanthomonas sp. WHRI 8932A. Next base: position 116,281 of record NZ_JAYGQQ010000002.1, on the reverse strand, counting down.
CCGCATCGCGATTGACCTTGACCACCACAAAGTGCGCATCGCGGAAGCTGCGCAGCTCGGCATCGCCGCCCATCAACTCGTCCAGCGTCTTGCACGGCTCGCAGGCGGCGTTGCCCACGTTGAGCACGATGCGCTTGCCGCCGCGCTTGGCCTCGACCTTGGCCGTTTCCAGATCGGCGGCCGGATCGCGCGACGGGTCGTACTGCGCATTGAGCGCGGCCGCCGCTGCGATGTCGGCCGCGGTGGGCGTGTTGCCCGAGGACACCGGCTGGCTGGGGTCGGCACTGGGTGGCTTCTGCATCGACGTATCCAGCGGCCGTGGCGCTTCCTGTTGCTCGGCATGCTGCCCGCAGGCGCTTAACAGACCGGCCAGCAGCAGGCCACAGACAATGGGTTTGATCGGCATCGCTTTTCTCCTCACTTCACACCATGCATCAGTTTGTTGATCAGCGGCGCGATCAGGAACAGCAGCGCGCCGGCGCCAACCAGCGCCCAGAACCCGAAGGTATACCCGCCCAGCGCCGACGACACGCTCATGCCTTCGCTTCCGCTGACATGGCCGGCAAAGATACCCGAGAGGTTGTTACCGATGCCGGTGGACAAAAACCAGCCACCCATGCCGAAACCGACCAGGCGCACCGGTGCCAGCTTGGTCACCATCGACAAGCCGATCGGCGACAGGCACAGCTCGCCCACCGACTGGATGACGTAGACCATGAACAAGGTCCAGAACGGGATCTTGCCGGCATCGTTGACCAGGCTGGACAACGCAAACATCAGCAGCAGGAAGGCCAGGCCGTTGAACAGCAGGCCCAGGCCGAACTTGCGCGGAATCGACGGATTGAAGCGGCCGGACTTGACCCAGATCCACGCGATGACCGGCGCCAGCGCAATGATGGCGATCGAGTTGACCGACTGGAACCACGCCGTCGGGAAGGTCCACTCGCCGAAGTTGCGGTTGACGATGTTGTCGGCCAGGAAGGTGAACGAGCTGCCGGCCTGTTCGAAGAACATCCAGAACAGCACGTTGAAGGCGAAGACGATCAGCATCGCGATCACCTTGTCGCGCTGCACTTTGCCCTCGCGGATGCCTTCGACCAGCAGCATCACCGACAGGCCGATAAACAGCACCGTCAGCACGATCTGCAGCACATCGGCGCCGACAGCCAGCAAGAAGTACACCACCGGAATCGCCAGCACGCAGCCGGCCAGCACCATCAGCACACGGCCGATGCCCTGCGCGTCCGGTGCGGGTGCACCAATGCCCTTGAGCTGCGCGCGGCCGATCCAGAACCACACCAGGCTGATCAACATGCCCACGCCGGACGCCATGAACACCATTTTGTAAGCCGGCATGGCCTCGGTACCGAACACCTTTTCGGCCAGCAGCTGGGTCAACACCGGCGAGATCATCGCGCCCAGGTTGATGCCCATGTAGAAAATAGTGAAGCCGCTGTCGCGGCGCGGATCGGCCACCGAATACAGCTTGCCGACCATGGTGGAGATATTCGGCTTGAACAGCCCATTGCCGACCACCACGGTCGCCAGGCCGATCTCGAACATGGTGTGGTCGGGGATGGCGATCAGGAACAGGCCGGTGGCCATCACCGCAGCGCCGACCAGGATCGAGCGCTGGTAACCGAGCACACGGTCGGCCACATAACCGCCGAAGATCGCCGCTGCATACACCAGCGCCAGATACGCGCCGTAGGTACGCCCCGCCGGCGCCTGGCCGGTGGCATCGCCGCCAAAGAACTGCGCCACGATGTACAGCACCAGCGCCCAGCGAATGCCGTAGAACGCAAAGCGTTCCCAGAACTCGGTCATGAACAGCATCCACAGCGGCCGGGGGTGGCCAAGCAGTGTGGGGAACTCGGGAGGCGCAGGCGGCTGCGGCGGGGTGGAAGCGGATGTCGGCGCAGTTGCGTCAACGCTCATGTGGTGTCCCTTGCGTATTCAGTAATGGCTGGGTGCCCCAGGGCGGAACCCTGGGCGACGCGCGAGGATCACTTAGACGTCATGTACGCGTCAAATTCGCCGGAGTCGGCGGCGTGATGGGGATGGGTGAAGTGGCCGGGTGTTGTTGGGTTTGCTGCGTATCCTCTACCAGCGTGCGCGACACCATTTCCACATTTGTGATGTTCTTTTGGCAGCCCTTTGGGTGATCAGTGGGTTGATCGGTAAGGCGACCAAGGCGCTGCCGGTCAGCGGTAACCAACGCCCGCATCTCCCACCGCCGCATGCCCGCTTCCCCTTCTCCCGCCGGGAGAAGCTGCCCGTAGGGCGGATGAGGGTGCGATGTCGCTGGGTGGTGCCGATCGCCGAAATAAGAGCATCAGCAAACGGCTGATCCCGGGGATGAGGCCCGTACCCTCACCCCAACCCCTCTCCAGACGGGAGAGGGGCTTCAAGCGACTGCTTTCCCAAGTGAGTGCTCTCCCGAGTTTCAGCGCGCGCGCCCCTGCGTTGCTAAGCTTTTTGCCTCGCTCAGCGCTTCCCAGCGTCCGCACCACCCTGCGGCGCCCGGCTTTCCATACCCACCGAGGTGCGGACGTCGAACAGTTCCGGGAAGAACGTCAGCGCCAGCGCTTGCTGCAAAAATCCCACGCCGCTGGAGCCGCCGGTGCCGCGCTTGAAGCCGATCACCCGCATCACCGTGCGCATGTGGCGGAAGCGCCAGAGCTGGAACTGGGTTTCCACATCCACCAGGTCCTCGCACAGCGCATATTCGCGCCAGTAGCGGTCGGTGTTTTCGTAGATGCGCTCGAACACCGGACGCAAGGCGTCGTCCGCCACATGCGCAGCGGTCCAGTCGCGGGTTTGGTACTGCTGCGGAATCGCATGGCCGAAGCGGGCCAGATAACGCAGAAATTCTTCGTACAGACTGGGCGCTTCGAGCACTTCGCGCAGGCGCTCCTGGCCCTGCCGGTCGTACGCGAACACCTGCAGCATCTGCGGGTTTTTGTTGCCCAGCAGAAACTCGATATAGCGGTATTGCAGCGACTGGAACCCTGACGAGGGGCCGAGCACATCGCGAAATCCCATGTATTCGCTGGGCGTCAGCGTCTCCAGCACCGACCATTGCTCGGTGAGCTGGCGCAGCACCTGCTTGCTGCGCGCCAGCACCTTGCGGCACTGCCAGACCTCGTCGCGCTGCAGATGCACGATGGCCGCGCGCAACTCGTGCGCCAGCAGCTTTAACCAGAGCTCGGAGGTCTGGTGCTGGATGATGAACAGCATCTCGTCGTGGTGCGCCGGCTCGGACAGCGGCTGCTGCGCGGACAACAGCTGATCCAGCCGCAGATAGCCGCCGTAGGTTAGCCGCCCCTCCAGATCGGTGTGGATGCCGGGTTCCAGGTCACGCAGGTTCTTGTCGACGGGCATGGCAGTGCTGATGGATCGGGCCGGTCAGGGTAGCTCAGCGGTGGGGAGTGGGGAGTGGGGAGTGGGAATCGGGAATCGGGAATCGGGAATCGGGCCAGGGTCAGCGGTTGGCTTTGCTGTTGCGAGTTCAGAGTGGAATGCGCGTCGTCGCCGAGGTGGAACTGAAAATCCGCGCGTACAGTCGAGGTCGGCGGCAATTCGAGGCATCGGGCCAGTGAGGCCGCGTCCCTGGCGACCGGGATGGATGAAACGGGCGTCCGTTGCTTGCAAGCATCTCGGTGCGACTCGGCGCAGATGGCTGCGGCCTTTTGTTGCGCCCGGTTCGGGGATCGGCGGGCACAGTCCGAGTTGCCTGGTTGCTTGGTTGCTTGGTTGCTTGGTTGCTTGGTTGCTTGGTCGCTTGGTCGCTTGGTCGCTTGGTTACCAGGCTGCTTGCAGCGCTGGAGAACCATGCAAGGGCCAGCCGGTGCCTGCACCGGATGCCGCGCGACCCGGCGACACATCAAACGCCACACGTCCAGGCGTGTTCGACGCCGGCACTTATTTTGCTTCTGAACCACCCGGCCAGCCGCCAGTGCAGTCTCAGCCAGTGCACCGCTGTCACAGTATCGTCAACCAAGGTCTGCAAATTCATGCAGAATCGAACGGCGCTGCCGGCCAGGGACGTGGCCGGACCAGGGGAGCGTTTCACGTCTCAAGGATCAGGGGACTCTCATCTCATGCATGTGTTGCAGCGTCGTGCAGCCGTATTTCTCTGTGCGCTGGCAGTTGCCGGCCACGCCAATGCCCAGGTCGTCATCAGCCAGGTCTATGGCGGTGGCGGCAATAGCGGCGCCACCCTCCGCAGCGATTTCATCGAGCTGCACAACATCGGCAGTACCACGGTCAGCCTCGACGGCTGGTCGGTGCAGTACGCCTCGGCCGCCGGCAGCAGCTGGCAGGCCACCCCGTTGGCAGGCAGCGTGCCGGCCGGCGGGTATTACCTGGTCAAGCAGGCCGATGGCAGCGGCGGCAGCGTAGCGCTGCCGCCGCCCGATGCCACCGGCACTCTGGCCCTGAGCGGTACCGCCGGCAAGGTAGCGCTGAGCACCACCGCGTCCGCACTGAGCGGCGCCTGCCCCACCGGCAACGCCGATCTGGTCGGCTATGGCAGCAATGCCAGCTGCGCCGAAGGCAATGCGCCCACGCCGGCCCCCAGCAACACGCTGGCGGTGCTGCGCGGTGGCGATGGCTGCACCGATACCGACAACAACGCGGCCGATTTCGCCACCGGCGCGCCCACGCCGCGCAATAGCGCCAGCGCTGCGCGTCTGTGCAGCGGCGGCGGCCAGCCAATCGCCACGCTGGCCGATGTCAGCCAGGCCGAAGGCAATAGCGGCAGCCGCAGCGTGGTGTTCACGCTGAGCCTGAGCCAGGCGGCCGGTGCGGGCGGGGTGAGCTTCACCGCTGCCTCGCGCGATGGCACCGCCACCGCTGGCAGCGACTACATCGCCCTGCCCGCGACCACCGTGCGCATTGCCGCAGGCGACCGCACGGCCACTATTTCGGTAGATGTGCTCGGCGACACCCTCTCCGAGCCGGACGAGCGCTTCAGCCTGCAGATCAGCGGCCTCACCGGCGCGTTGCCGGCCACGCTCAGTGCCACTGGCACCATCGTCAACGACGACTTCAATCTGTTGCCGATCCACAGTATCCAGGGCAAGAGCACACGCTCGCCGCTGGACGGCCAGGTGGTGGCCACCTCCGGCATCGTGACCGCACGCCGCAGCGCCGGCTTCTTCCTGCAGGCCCCGGATACCGAGGCCGACGCCGATCCGACCACCTCCGAAGGCGTCTACGTCTATACCGGCAGCGCCCCGCCGGAAGCGGCCGCCATCGGCAACCGGGTGCGCGTGCAGGGCACGGTGATCGAATACGTGCCCACCGCCGACCCGACCCAGCCGCCACTGACCGAAATCGGCGGCAGCGTCACCGTGCTGGCCGATTCCACCGGCAACCCGCTGCCGTCGCCGGTGCTGTTGCGCCCGGACTTCCCCAACCCCAAAGGCGCCTTCGATCAGCTCGAAGCGCTGGAAGGCATGCGCGTGACCGCGCCCAGCCTCACCGTCAATGCGCCTACCGGCGGCAGCGTCAACGAGACCAACGCCACGGCCACCAGCAATGGCGTGTTCCATGCGGTGGTCACCGGCGTGCCGCGCGCCTTCCGCGAACCCGGCGTGCAAATGCCCGACCCGCTGCCGGCCGCCGCGCCTGTCGGCGTGCCGCGCTGGAACACCAACCCGGAAGTGATCGCCGTCGGCAGTGCCGGCGTCGGCGCCGAGCGGCTGGATCTGGCCGCTGGCTGCCAGGTGCTCAATGTGGTCGGCCCGCTGGATTACAGCTTCCGCCGCTACACGCTGTACCCCGAACGCACCCCGCAGGTGAGTTGCAACGATGCGGATAAACCGCGTCCGGCACCGATGCCGCAGGCCGACGATGTGTCCGTGGCCACCTACAACATGGAACGTTTCTTCGACGACCAGAACGACCCGGCCATCGGCGAACCGGTGCTCACCCCGGCCGCGTTCCAGGCGCGCCTCAACAAGGCTTCGCTGGCGATCCGCCGTTATCTGCATCTGCCCGACATCCTGGGTACGGTGGAAGTGGAAAACCTCAGCGTGTTGCAGGCATTGGCGGCACGCATCAATGCCGATACGGCAGGCTCCGGCCAACCGAATCCGCAATACGTGGCCTACCTGCAGGAAGGCAACGACGTCGGCGGCATCGATGTCGGCTTCCTGGTCAAGACCGCCGACGTTGCCGCCGGCGTGCCACGCGTGGAAGTGCTTTCCATCGCGCAGGAAGGCAAGACCACCACGTGGACGGAGCCGGCCGGCGCTGTCAGCCTGCTCAACGACCGTCCACCGCTGGTGCTCACGGCCAACGTGCATCAGGCCGACGGCCGCGTGCTGCCGCTGTCCGCCATCGTGGTGCATCAGCGCTCGCTCAACGGCGCCGAGACCGACGACGCAGCCGGCACCCGCATCCGCGCCAAGCGCCAGGCCCAGGCCGAGTATCTGGCGCGCCTGCTGCAGACGCGTCAGCAACTCAATCCGGCGGAAAACGTGCTGGTGATGGGCGACTTCAACGCCTTCGAGTTCAACGACGGCTATGTGGATGCGATGGGCACCGTCACCGGCAAACCGGCGCCGGATGTGCAGACCGTGGTGGGCGGCGATGGCGTGGATCTGGTCGACCCGGACTACACCGATCTGACCTGGTTCAACACGCCCGACCAGAGCTACTCGTACGCCTTCGATGGCAACGTGCAGTCACTGGATCACATCCTGGCCAACGCGGCGCTGATGCGCGCACCCAACATCGCCTCGCTGTCGGTGGGCCATGCCCGCATCAATGCCGATTTCCCCGGCACCGCGCGCAACGATGCCAACACGCCCACGCGTCTTTCGGATCACGATCCCACCGTGGTGCTGTTGCGCATGACTCCGCAAGTCAACGCGGACCTGGGCGTGGCAGTCAGTGCCGCACAGGCGCAGGTCACCGAAGGCGAGCGCATCGACTTCCGTGTGGATGTGGAAAACCGTGGACCCGACAGTGCAGCGTTTGCAGCAGTGGCATTTGCCTTCGATGCAGCGGTCAGCCCACGGCTAACTGCGGCACCGGGTTGGAGCTGCCTACCGCCGGAAACCGGCACCCAGACTGTGGTCACCTGCACCATCGCCTCGCTGGCATCCGGCAACGCACAAAGCTTCGCCGCGCAGGTCGAAGCTAGCTCGCAACTGGCCGGACGCACCCTCACCCTGGCCGCCTCGGTGGCCTCGCAATCGCCCGACCCGCAGCCGGACAACAACACCGACACCGCGGCCGTCGTGGTGCAGGCACGGCCGCAGCCGCGTAGCGACCTGGCGGTGCGGTTCGATGGCCCGGCCAGTCTGCCGACCACCGCGTTCAACGCCAGCTACCGCGTGCTGCTGGACAACGTCGGTGCCGCGCCGGCGCAGCGTCCCGGCCTGGTGATCGAGGGCAATACGGTGTCTGCGTTGTCGCAGCTGGTGCCGCCGCAGGGCTGGCGCTGCGACAAGCAGGTGCAATCGCTGCGCAGTGCCCGCTTCGTGTGCAGCAGTGCGGCAGTGGTGCTGCCGGGCGCGCAGCTGGCCTTCCAGCTGACCGTGGCGGCCAAGCCGATCCCGGCCGACGGTGCCATCCGCGTGCAGGCAAGTGCCACATCGGCATCGCCGGATGCCAACCCGGCCAACGATTCGGCGCTGATCGTCACCCCGATCGGAGGAGGCGCCGGCCGCCGCTGATCGCAGTGCACCACGTCGCAGTTTCTTACTGCGACAAAGGGCGCGGCCTGGTCCGCGCCCTTTTTTTGTGCATGCCAGCATCATTATGTGTTGCGGTGCAGGACAGCGTTTTGCTTCGCCGTCCTTAACATGGCAACTCATATCATTTGAAACTTCTTGATGAAGGTGTCGCCGCAATGAGCGTAGCCGCGCAGTTCCAGATCGACTATCTGCAATACATGGACGCGGACGGCAACTTCGTCCGCGACGACCTGCCGGCCGACGCCGCCAACACGCAAACCCTGCTCGCCCTGTTCAAGCGCATGCTGTTCGTGCGCACCTTCGACAGCAAGTCGGTGGCCCTGCAGCGCACCGGCAAGCTCGGCACCTACGCCGCCAGCCTGGGCCACGAGGCCACGCATGTGGGCATCGGTGCATCGATGCGCAGCGGCGACGTGTTTGCGCCCAGCTACCGCGAGTACGGCACCATGTTCGAGCGCGGCGTACGTCCGCGCGATGTGCTGCTGTACTGGGGCGGCGACGAGCGCGGCAGCGATTATCCGCGCGATGCCGATGCGGCCATCGACTTCCCGATCTGCGTGCCGATTTCCACCCAGTGCCTGCATGCGGCCGGCTCGGCGCTGTCGTTCAAACTGCAGAACAAGCCGCAGGTAGCCGTGGCCTGCTGCGGCGATGGCGGCAGCTCCAAGACCGACTTTTATGCCGCACTCAATTCGGCCGGCGCCTACAAGCTGCCGCTGATCCTGTGCGTGATCAACAACGGCTGGGCGATTTCGGTGCCGCGTTCGGCGCAGACCGGTGCGCAGACGCTGGCGCAAAAGGGGCTGGCCGGCGGCCTGCATTGCCTGCAGGTGGACGGCAACGATCTGATCGCGGTGCTCGAAGCGATGCGTCAGGCGCGCGTGCGTGCGCTGGCCGGCGACGGCGGCACGGTGATCGAGTTCATGACCTATCGCCTCACCGACCACACCACCGCCGACGATGCGCGCCGCTATCGCGGCGAAGACGAGGTCAAACAGGCCTGGACGCGCGAACCGCTGCTGCGTCTGCGGACCTATCTCACCGCGCAAGGTCTGTGGGACCAGGCGCAGGAAGACGCGTGGAAGACCGAATGCGGCGCGCGTATCGACGAAGAGGTCAACGCCTATCTCAATACCCCGGTGCAGCCGGTGGAGGCCATGTTCGATTACCTCTATGGCGACCCGCCGGCGCAGTTGCTGGCGCAGCGCGCCGAAGTGATGGCCCTGGAGGCGCGTCATGGATGAGCTCAAGCAGGTGCATGCGGAAACCTCGCACCACGCCAGTGCCCCCTACAACGCCGCAGCCACGCGCGGAGACAGTGCCATGAGTTCGCCCATCACCTTGATCGAAGCCATCACCCAGGCGCTGGCCTGGGAGTTGGAGCACGACCCGGCAGTGCTGGTGCTGGGCGAGGACGTCGGCGTCAACGGCGGCGTGTTCCGCGCCACCGCCGGCCTGCAGCAGCGCTTCGGCAGCGAGCGCGTGCTCGATACCCCGCTGGATGAAACCACCATCGCCGGCCTCAGCGTCGGCCTCGCCGCACAAGGCATGAAGCCGGTGGCCGAAGCGCAGTTCGACGGCTTCGTGTATCCCATGGTCGATCACCTGATCTGCCACGCCGCACGCCTGCGTAACCGCACCCGTGGCCGCCTGCATTGCCCGATGGTGCTGCGCGTGCCGTGGGGCGGCGGCATCCGCGCGCCGGAACATCACAGCGAAGCCAACGAAGCCATCTTCACCAACGTGCCCGGTTTGCGCGTGGTGCTGCCGTCCTCGCCGCAGCGCGCTTACGGCCTGTTGCTGGCCGCGATCCGCGACCCGGATCCGGTGATCTACATGGAGCCCAAGCGCATCTATCGGCAGTACAAGGAAGTGGTCGCCAACGATGGCGAAGCCTTGCCGCTGGATGTGTGCTTCGTGCTGCGCGACGGCACCGACGTCACCCTGGTCACCTGGGGCGCGCAGGTCAAAGAAGCGCTGGAAGCGGCCGACAAACTCGCTGGCGAAGGCATCAGCGCCGAAGTTATCGACGTGGCCACGCTACGCCCGCTGGACTTCGACACCATTGCCGAATCGGTGGCCAAGACCGGCCGCTGCGTGATCGTGCAGGAGGCGCCGCGCACCGCCGGCTTCGGTGCCGAGATCGCCGCACAGCTCGCCGAAAAATCGATGTACGACCTGCTCGCGCCGGTCGAACGCGTCACCGGTTACGACACGCATATCCCGCTGTTCCGGCTGGAAATGAAGTATCTGCCGAGCGTGGAGCGCATCGTCACGGCAGCGCGCCGTGCGGTGGCTGCTGGCTGACATGCGCGCCCGTCTGCTCTGCGATCACCGCGCCAGAGTCGCCAATCCGATCCGCTTCCGTGCCGGCCAGCAGGTCGGCATCGGCGTACGCGATGAAGAATGGCCGGCGTTTGCCTGGGTCAACACTGGCGAAGGCCATGCCGGCTGGGCGCCGGTGGCGTGGCTGCGCCCGCTGGGCGATGGCCGGGCCGAAGCCTTGCGCGATTACGACGCACGCGAACTCGATGCCCGCCAGGGCGAGGACGTGTTGCTGCACTACGAACACGGTGGTTGGTGGTGGTCCGAGCGTGCCGATGGCGCGCAGGGCTGGCTGCCGGCAGCCGATCTGGAACTCCTCGACGACACCACGCCGCAGCTGTCTGCGGTGCAAGAGAATCTGCCATGAGCGAAGCGAAGAATTTTCATCTGCCCGATCTGGGCGAAGGCCTGCCCGATGCCACCATCGTCGAGTGGTTCGTCAAGGAGGGCGATACGGTGCGCCTGGACGACCCGCTGGTGTCGATGGAAACCGCCAAGGCGGTGGTCGAGGTGCCGTCGCCGTTTTCCGGCACCGTGGTCAAGCTGGCCGGTGCGGCCGGCGATGTGATCGTGACCGGCTCCATGCTGGCGCAGTTCGCACTGGATGCCTCGCAGCCGCAACGCGCCGATGGCCAGGACACCGGTCATGGGCATGGTCACGGCGGCAGCGCGCAGGCGGCCACGCCGAGCACCGGACAGAGCGCGGCGGGCCCCACCGACCGCGTGGTGGCCTCCGACAACGGTGGCGAAATTGCCGATGCCGACGCAAATGCAGCTTCCGAGGCAGCAGGCGAGCGCGATGACGCCGGTACCGTGGTTGGTGCGATGCAGAGCTCCAACACCGTGCAAAGCGAACAGGCCATTGCAGTCGGCGGCGTCCGCGCCATGCCGGTGGTGCGCGCGCTCGCGCGCAAGCTGCGCGTGGATCTGACGCAGGTCCGCGCCACCGGCCCGGACGGCACGGTGACGCTGGCCGACGTGAAGCAGGCTGCCGCCGCTGGGACCGCGCAGCCCTCACCCGGCACGCAGCGCGCGCCGACCTCTCCCGCCAGCGGGAGAGGTGGTTCGTTAGCTGGTGGTTCGATCGCTGAAGGTGGCAGAGCCAATGGGATCGCTGCCGACGGCAGCGATCGACCGGCAACGGCGACCCTTCTCCCGTCTGCGGGAGAAGGTGCCCGCAGGGCGGATGAGGGCCAGCACCGCTCCGCACTCTCCACCAGCGGCAAACCCATGCGCACCCAGCCGCCAGGCGTGGTCGCCAAGGGCCAGCCCGAACAGCTCAAGGGTGTGCGACGCAACATGGCGCGCGTGATGGCCGATGCGCACAGCAAGGTGGTGCCGACCACGCTCAACGACGACGCCGACCTGCACGCCTGGCAGCCCGGCAACGATGTCACCGTGCGTCTGGTGCGCGCCATCGTGCGTGCGTGCCAGGCCGTGCCCGCGCTCAATGCCTGGTTCGACGGCGACGCGCTCAGCCGCACCCTGCACAACCAGGTCGATATCGGCATTGCGGTGGATACCGAAGAAGGCCTGTTCGTGCCGGCGCTGCGCAATGCCGACATGCTGGATGCGTACGGCATCCGCGAAGGCGTCAACCGGTTGCGCCAGCAGGTGGAAACCCGCAGCATCGCCGCCTCCGAATTGAGCGGCTACACCATCTCGCTGTCCAACTTCGGCATGTTCGCCGGCCGCTATGCCACCCCGGTGGTGGTGCCGCCGTGCGTGGCCATCGTCGCTGCCGGCCGCGCGCGTTACCAGCTCACCCCGGTGATGGGCGGGGTGGAAACGCACAAGGTGATGCCGCTGTCGCTGACCTTCGATCACCGCGCCGCCACCGGCGGTGAAGCCGCACGTTTCCTGCGTGCCATGCTGGACGATCTGGCACTGGCGCAGTAATCGCCCTGGCCCATCCACCGGCGGCGTTGCGCCTGCAACGCTGCCGGTGAAGCGAAAGCCGCAGTGGGCACGCAATGGCTGCACGGCACGCAACGCCGCTCAAGATGGGCGGCTTTTTTGTGGGCATGCAGGTGCACTGACGCCATCATGTTGGGGCCATGTCCGCATCAATGTGACGAGGGCCTACGGCGTTGCAGTGAAGCTGCATGGCACGCGTTTGTTTTGTGCACAGCGCTTCCGAGAGCGCTGCGTGCAGCGTCTTCGCGCAACACGGGTTGGCTTGCCGATTGGCCGCGATGCCGATCCACCCCCATCCGACCCACAGTGCCCAGCGCGCACGCGCCATCGCCAATCCTGGATAATCGGCGGCATGTCATTTGCCCATCTCTCGCTGTCGCCGCAGCTGCAGCCGTTCTTCGACACCGCGCTGAGCAAGGCCGGTCATCGCACGCCCACGCCAATCCAGCAGCAGGCCATCCCACCGATGCTGGCCGGGCGCGACCTGATTGCGATGGCACAGACCGGCTCGGGCAAGACGCTGGCTTATGCGTTGCCGCTGCTGCAGCAGCGCTGCCTGGCCCCGGACACCGCGCCGCGCGTGCTCGGTGCGCTGGTACTGGTGCCCACGCGCGAACTCGCCGCACAGGTGGACGACACGCTACGTCAGCTGGCCGCGCATCTGCCGCGCCGCTTGAAGACGGTGGTCGCCACCGGCGGCAGTTCGATCAACCCGCAGCTGTTGGCGCTGCGCGGCGGCGCCGACATCGTGGTGGCCACGCCCGGCCGGTTGCTGGATCTGGTTGATCACAACGCGCTGCGCCTGGGCGAGGTAGCCACACTGGTGCTGGACGAAGCCGACCGCCTGCTGGAGCTGGGCTTCGGCGCCGAGCTTGATCGCATCCTGGCGTTGCTGCCGGCGCAACGGCAGAGCGTGCTGTTTTCTGCCACCTACCCGCCGGCCATCGCCGCGCTGGCCAAACGCCGGCTGCGCGACCCGCTGCGCATCACCATCGAAGCCACACCCGAGCAGGCCCCGGCGATCGAACAGCGCGCCATCGCGGTGGATGCCGGCCAACGCACGCAACTGCTGCGGCACCTGCTGACCGAGCACGGCTGGTCGCATGTGCTGGTGTTCGTCGCCAGCCGCCACACCGCCGACAAGGTCGCCGAAAAACTCACCAAGACCGGTATCAACGCCCAGCCGCTGCATGGCGAATTGAGTCAGGGCCGCCGCGAGCGCACCTTGCACGCATTCAAACAGCACGAGGTGCAAGTGCTGGTGGCCACCGATCTGGCCGGGCGCGGCATCGATATCGACGCCTTGCCGGCGGTGGTCAACTACGACTTGCCCCGCTCCACCGTGGACTACACCCACCGCATCGGCCGCACCGCGCGCGCCGGCGCCAGCGGGCTGGCGATCAGCTTCATCACTGCCGACAACGCGCAGCAATGGCGCCTGATCGAAAAACGTCAGGGCCTGCGCGTACCGACCAGCGTGATCGAAGGCTTCGAGCCGACCCCGGCCGAGGCCGCCGCACAAAATACCCCAGCCGCAGACGCGCGCGCAGCGGACGATAACGGCGGCATCAAAGGCAAACGGCCGAGCAAGAAAGACAAACTACGCGCCGTGGCACAGGCACAGCTCGACAAGCCGGGCTGAGAGCGGCCGACACGCCGCAGCGAGCAGTTGTCACCTGATGTGCATAGCCACTCGAATGGCTAAGAGTGGCTAACAAAACGTAGCGAGCAGTCGTCAGCTGGGTCTGGACGGCGCGCTCAGGACCTTAGTGTACGAGTCCGATTCCTAACACCGGCCGCGCCCGCCTGGCGGTTGCACAGCTGTTTTGTTAGCCGCTCTTAGCGCGAGCGGCAGATGCCGCTACGTATCACCAGCAGGCCAGGCAATCGTCCATAAGCCACCTGAAAGCGCTCGCTGGAGCACTACAACCTTCGTGTGAGCCGTGCCACTGGCATCCGCAAGACGGTACGCGAAATGCATTCGATCCGGCGCCGGTCACAACGCGACAGGGATTGGTCGTCCCGCAGCGGTGCGCCGCCACGGGAGGAGAGCGAAGACCTCAGTCCTGCTCGAAATCCAGCTCGCCACCGGCCAGCGCATCGCCATCGGCACGCGGAACACGCTTGGCGGGCTTGCGCAGGATTTCCACAAAGAACTGGTCGCCGCCTTCGCCGGTCAGCGCATTGATCGCGCGGATCAACTCGGCCGGCGGCAGCGGCGCGGCGCTGGCCTCGTCCACCCCGAAGCGCATGTCGAAGTCCCAATAGTCCGCACCTTCGGGCAGGTCCTTGCGGCGCTCGCGGCGGATGTACTTGCGGATATCGCTCTTGCTGGCTTCCAGCAGACGGTCGCGGTTCTTGCCTTCGAGGTTGAGCTGGTAGGTCTTGCGCATGGGGACATCGTTCCGGAACTGGCCGCCTATTGTGAGGCCATGCGGGCATTGTGGGTGAATCGGCGGCTGTCCGGGCGGGATTCGGGCCTGCAATGCGACCGAAGCAGGGAACCTCCTCCCAACGGGTGCCGGTCCTGGCCTTCGGGCGGAAGCTAGGCCAACCCGTTGAGACACCGCGCCGCTGCAACGCTGCAAGAGAAGTGGAGTGGGAATCGAGCGAGCGACACTGCCACGCGATCTCTGCGACGGGGCTCTGACCACCGTCGCAGACCCACCTCATACGTACTTGGTAGGTGTCGGTGCGCCGCTGTTCTCCGGCCGAATCTTGAACCAGATCGAATACATCGCCGGCAGGAACACCAGGGTCAGGATGGTGCCGGCCAAGGTGCCGCCGATCAGCGTGTAGGCCAGCGTGCCCCAGAACACCGAATGGGTCAGCGGGATGAAGGCCAAAATCGCGGCCAGTGCGGTCAGGATCACCGGGCGCGCACGTTGCACGGTGGCTTCCACCAGCGCGGGGAACGGGTCCAGCCCTTCGGCTTCGTTGTGATGGATCTGCCCGATCAAGATCAGCGTGTTGCGCATCAGGATGCCCGACAACGCGATCAACCCGACCAACGCATTGATGCCGAATGGTTGCTGGAACAGGATCAAGGTCGGCACCACACCGATCAAGCCGAGCGGGCTGGTCAAAAACACCATCACCATCGCCGAGATCGAACGCACCTGCAGGATGATGATCAGCAAGGTGGCGGCCAGCATGATCGGGAACAGCGGCAGCATCGCAGCGGTGGCCTTGCCGGATTCTTCGATGGAACCGGCCTCGATGATGCGATAGCCACTGGGCAGTTTTTCGATGATCGGCTGCAACTGTTTGGTGATCGCGGCCGAGACATCCGGTGGCTGCAGTTTGTCGTCGACATCGCCGCCGACGGTGATCGTCGGCACGCGATCGCGGCGGCGCATGATCGGCTCTTCCATGCGCACATCCACCTTGCCCACCTGCGACAGCGGCACGCGCTGGCCGTTGGCGCCTGCCAGGGTGAAGTCGGCAATGCGTGCCGGATCAAAGCGCGTGTCGCCGGCCGAACGGGCCACCACCTGCACGCTGCGGATATCCTCGCGCACCAGCGTGATCGGCACGCCACTGAGCAGGAACTGCAACTGTTGCGCGACGGCGGTGGATGTCAGCCCCACTGCCTGCAGACGGTCCTGGTCCAGACTGAAATGCAGCGTGGGTGTGCGCGTGCCCCAATCGGTGTTGACGGTCCGCATCATCGGGCTGTCCTGCATGACCTGCTTGACCTGCGCGGCGATGCCACGCAGCACCTGCGGGTCGGCACCGCTCACCCGGTAGGCCACCGGAAATTGCGAGTACGGGCCGAAAGTGAGTTGGGTCACGCGCACACGCGCTTCCGGTGCCAGCCCTTCTGCAACGGCCTGACGCAAGCGCAGCTTCAATGCATCGCGTTGTTTCTGGTCGTCGGTGCGGATCACGATCTTGGCGAAGGACGGGTCCGGCAGTTCCGGGCCCATCGCCAGGTAGAAGCGCGGCGCGCCCTGGCCGATATATGCGGTGACAATCTTCGCCTCGTCCTGTTTGGCCAGCCAGGCTTCCACTTTGGCCGCAGCGGCGCTGGTCTGGTTGATCGAGGTGCCGTACGGCAGCTGCACTTCGACCAGCACTTCTGGGCGATCGGAGATCGGGAAGAACTGCTTCTTGACGATGCCCATGCCCAGGATCGACACCACGAACAGCCCCACCACAGAGCCGGCCACCAGCCACTTGCGCGCAATCACGCGTGACAGCGCCTCACGGAAGCGGTTGTAACGTGGCGTGTTGTACATCGCGGCGTGGCCGCCTTCGACCTTCTTCAGGTCCGGCAACATCTTGACGCCCAGGTAAGGCGTAAACACCACCGCCACCACCCACGACACGATCAACGCGATGCCCACGATCCAGAACATGTTGCTGGTGTATTCGCCGGCGGTGGAGGCAGCAAACCCGTTGGGCATGAAGCCGACCGCGGTCACCAGGGTGCCGGACAACATCGGCGCGGCGGTGTGGCTCCACGCATACGCCGAGGCGGCGACGCGGCTATAGCCTTCCTCCATTTTCACCACCATCATTTCGATCGCGATGATGGCGTCGTCCACCAACAACCCCAGCGCCAGGATCAACGAGCCCAGGGTGATGCGGTCGAAGTTCTTGCCGGTGGCCAGCATCACCACGAACACCGCAGCCAGCGTCAGCGGCACCGCTGCCGCCACCACGATGCCCACGCGCCAGCCCATGCTGACGAAGCACACCAGCATCACCACCAGCAGTGCGACGAAGAACTTGGTCATGAATTCGCCGACCGACGCGTCGATGTTGACCGCCTGGTCGGTGACCTTGCTCAGGCGCATACCCAGCGGCAACTCGGCATTGATTGCGCCCACTTCGCTGTCCAGCGATTTGCCCAGATCCAGACCGTTCCAGCCGTCGCGCATGATGATGCCGAGCAGCAACGCTTGCTCGCCGCCGCTGCGGATCATGAAGGTGGACGGATCTTCGTAACCGCGCTTGACCGTGGCGATATCCGACAACTTCAGCGTGCGGCCCTGCACCACCAACGGGGTATCGCGAATCTTCTGCAGGTTATCCAGCGCGCCATCCAGGCGGATGAACACCTGCGGGCCGCGCGTTTCCACCGAGCCGGCCGCATTCAACGCGTTCTGGGTGTTGAGCGCGGCAAACACGTCCTGCGGGCTGACGCCCAAGGTGGCCAGACGCTCGTGCGAGAACTCGACAAAGATACGTTCGGGCTGCTCGCCGATGATGTTGACCTTCTTGACGCCCGGCACATGCAGGATGCGCTGGCGCAGCGTTTCCGCATCGCGTGCAAGCAACCGTTGCGGCTCGCCCTTTGCCTTGAGCGCGAACAGCGCAAAGGTGACGTCGGCATATTCGTCGTTGATCATCGGCCCGATCACCCCGGCCGGCAGATTGCCCACTTCATCGCCGGCTTTCTTGCGCGCCTGATAGAACTGCTCCTGCACCTGGCCGGGCGGTGTGCTGTCCAGCAAGGTCAAGGTGGTGAATGCAAGACCGGGGCGGGTGTAGGTTTCGGTGCGGTCGTACCAGCGCAGTTCCTGCATGCGCTTTTCGAGTTTTTCGGCAACCTGGTCCTGCATTTCCTGCGGCGTGGCGCCGGGCCAGGCGGTGATGATCGTCATCACCTTGACGGTGAATGCCGGGTCTTCCGCACGACCGAGTTTGAGAAACGCGACCAGGCCGGCCAGCGAAATCAGCACGAGCAGAAACAGCGTGATCGAGCGCTCGCGGACGGCGAGCGCGGAGAGATTGAATCGGCCCTCGCTCACGGCTGCGCTCCTGCCGCGGTGGCGGTTTTGGACGCAGTCGTTGCGGTGGTGCCGGCAGCGTTGGCGCCGGCAATGCGTACCTGCTCGCCTTCGCGCAACAAGTGCGCGCCAAGCGCCACGATGCGCTCGCCACGTGCCAGCGTGCCGGCGACGTTGGCGTGGTCGTCGTCCAGCCCCAGCACCGTCACCGGCCGCCAGCTCACCTTGGCCGGTTGACCGGCAATCACCCACACGCCAGGCCCCTTACCGGCATCGAACACGGCGGCCAGCGGCACCTGCAGGCCGGTTTGCGTGCCGGTGGCCGTGCCATCGGCAATGCGGATGCTGACCGTGGTGCCCAACGGCGCCTGCGCAAGCGCGCCGTCGAGCACGTAACGCGCCTCGAAGGTGCGGGTGAGCCGGTCGGCGCTTTCGGACAGCTGACGCAAGGTGGC
The DNA here is from genome assembly GCF_035012785.1 of Xanthomonas sp. WHRI 8932A. Classification (NCBI taxonomy): domain Bacteria; kingdom Pseudomonadati; phylum Pseudomonadota; class Gammaproteobacteria; order Lysobacterales; family Lysobacteraceae; genus Xanthomonas; species Xanthomonas sp. WHRI 8932A. The sequence goes on along the minus strand of NZ_JAYGQQ010000002.1, from coordinate 98,134 downwards.
GGGAACGCTCACGGCGGCATTGCCGAACAAGGTGGCCTGCGCGACGGAACCGACCTGCGGGCGCAGCGTTTCCGGCAACTGGATCACCGCTTCGCGGGGGCCGGCATGCGCCAGGCGCACCACCGGCTGCCCGGCGGCGACCACCTGGCCGGGCTCGACCAGCGTCTCCATCACCACGCCGTCGGCATCGGCCAGCAGATCGGTGTAGCGGTTGGCGTTGCGTGCCACATCGGCCTGGGCCTGGGCGGCGCTCAGCTGCGCCTTGGCGGCGTCGGCGGCGGCCTTGATCTGGTCGTACGCAGAAGCTGAGATGGCGCCGGTGCCGCGCAGATCGCGGTAACGCGCTTCATCGTCGGCGGTCTGCTGGGCACGGGCCCTGGCGGCGGCCACCGCGTCCTGCTGCGCCTTTGCAGCCAGTTGCAGGTCGATCGGGTCGATCCGCAGCAGCGGTTGCCCGCGCTTGACGCGTTGGCCGGCATCGACCAGCCGCTCGGACACCTTGCCGGCAACCCGGAAGCCCAGATCGCTCTGGACCCGGGCCGCGACGGTGCCGGAGAAACTGCGCGCCGCGCTGCTGGCGTCGGCCACCGTGGCCGCCCGGACCAGCGGCGTGGCGGTGCGTGGATCGGGCTGCGCCTTGCCACCGCACGCAATCAGTGCCAGCGGCAGGACACACAGGACGGTAGAGGTAACAAGGCGGCGCCGAAGCATGGGAATCCCGAAGCAAGCTAATGAAGGCTCGCATCCTGGGACTTGTGACTATTTCAGTCAATAGTCACAACCAAATTTAGGGAGCCAGGCTCCTGAGCACCAGCGCCGACAGCAGCGCCGGCACCTCGCTAACGTGCTCCAGGCTATGTTGCAGCAGCACCGGGCTGATATACGGCCGCATCACCAGATAGACCGCCTGCACCATCTCGTCCAATGGCGTCTTGCGCTCGAAATCCCCGTTCTGCCGCCCCTGCAACAGGATCTCTTGCAGCAGCGCCTGGACATGCGTTTCATAGGCGATCACCGGCGGCCAGCGCTCGGTTGCCGCGGAGGTAGCAATCTCATACAACTTGCGATCGCGCGAGTACAACCGCAGGCTGGCCTCGATAATCACCTTGAAAAGACTGCGTAATTTCTCCGGCGGCGACGCCGCGGCAGCTACCGCCGCCAACACTTCGGTCTCGATCTCGCGCAGGCAGTGGGTGCAGATCATCTCGCCGATGGCCTGCTTGGACTCGAAGAACTTGTAGATATACGCCTTGGAAAAACCGACTGCCTTGGCCAGGTCGGACACGGCGGTCTTCTCGTAGCCATAGCGGCTGAAATGCTCGGTGGCGGCGATCACGATCTGGTCGCGCACCTCGTGATCGGCCGGCCCGCGGGCCGAACCGGGGTAACTGGATGCTTTGTTCATTCCAACAGCTTAACGCTGTCGCCCCCGACTTACAAAAGTGACTATTTCGTATTATAGTCACTCACCGTCCCGCCACTCTGGTTCCGTCATGCCTTCACTCCGCCTCCTTGCCGTGCTCATTGCCACCAGCCTTGCCGCGGGTTGCGCGGTGGGCCCCAACTACGCCCGTCCAGATGCACCGTTGCTCGACCACTACCTGGGTCAGTCTGCGCTGGCTGATCGCCAGGCCACCACGCAGGCGGAGCTGGCCACCTGGTGGGCGGGCTTCAACGACCCGGACCTGAGCCGCTACGTCGGCGCCGCGCTGGAACAGAACCTGGATCTGGCCCAGGCCACCGCGCGGGTCACCCAGGCCCGCGCCGGGCTGACCGCCGCCACCGCTGCGCTGCTGCCGTCCGGCAACATCAGCGGCAGCGCCACCCGCGCCTACCAATCGCTGGAGACTCCGCTGGGGCAGGTCCTCAACAGCACCCCCGACTTCGACCGCTACGCCAGCGTCTACGAGGCCAATCTGGGCGCCAGCTGGGAGCTGGATCTGTTCGGCGGGCTGCGCCGTGGGCGCCAGGCCGCCGTGGCCGACTACCAGGCCACCGAAGCCGGCGCCGCGGCCACCCGGCTGGCGGTGGCCGCGCAGACCGCCGACATCTACATCAGCATCCGCGGCCTGCAGGCGCGGCTGGACGTGGCGCAGCGCCAGGTCGCAGCCCAGCAAGGGCTGGTGGCGATGGTGATGCTATTGCACGACAAGGGCCTGGCTGCCGAACTGCAATTGCAGCAAGCCCAGGGCGCGCTGTCCCAGGCACAGGCGACCGTGCCCGGCCTGGAAGCGGGCCTGTTCGCGGCAATGAATGCACTGGACGTGATGCTGGGCGCAGCGCCCGGCGCCCACCGGGCCGAACTGGCCGCCAGCAAACCCATCCCGCTGGCGCCGCAGATCGCCGACAGCGGCTCGCCGGCCGACCTGTTGCGGCGCCGGCCCGACCTGATCGCCGCCGAGCGCCGGCTGGCTGCCTCCAATGCGCGCATCGGCGTGGCGATGGCCGAGTATTACCCCAAGTTCTCGCTGAGCGGCCTGCTGGGCAGCGCCACCGCCCTCTCCGGCGCCAACCTGTTTACCGGCGATGCCGCGCAGGCGTCCGGCGTGCTGGGGCTGCGCTGGCGGCTATTCGACTTCGGACGCATCAATGCGCAGATCGCGCAGGCCAAGGGGCAGGAAGCAGAGCAGTTGGCCGCCTACCGCCTGGCGGTCTTGCGCGCCACCGAAGATGTCGAAAACGCCTTCACCGCGCTGGTCAAACGCGAACAACAAGCTGCCGTGCTGACGCAAGGCGTGGACGCGTTGGGCAAGGCGCGCGGCGCATCGGCGCTGGCATATGAAAAAGGCACCGTCAGCCTGATCGAAGTGCTCAATGCCGACGACAGCCTGCTGCGTGCCTCCGATGCGCAGGTACAGGCGCGCACCGAAGCCGCACGCAGCGCGGTGGCCACCTTCAAAGCGCTGGGCGGCGGCTGGCAAAGCGGCGATACCGCAGCGGTGGCGGTGCAGCAGCGATAGCTGCTGGGGAACAACGCTGACGCCTGCTGCAGCTGCAGGTGACCTACAGCGATCGGGATCAGACGCTGCTTCCACACCTGACAGGGCGGTCGCGCTGGATTCCGCTCGGCGCGTGTCGCAATGAGGCAGTGGCAGGGCTTCGCAGCTCCATTCGGCATCCGATGCCATGCGAGGATCCGCGCGATGCCACTGTCGGCGTGGCATCGCGCCCTGCAAGCAACGCCTTTAGAGCGGCTAACAAAACGTAGCGAGCCGTCGTCAGCTGGGTGTGGACGGTGCGGAGGAGCCGGAGTGTACGAACGGTCCATGCCGCACCGAGTACCGGCCGCACCCGCCTGGCGGTGAGCACAGTCGGTTTGTTGGCTGCTCTTAATCGGCGTGGAAACGGATGCCCTGGTCGAGCGTGCACTGATACGCCAACAGTGGGCCGCGCTGCTGCAGGCTCGGCAAATCGTACATATACGTGGTCAGCCGCACGCGATTGTCCGGAGCCACCTGGTAACGCTGAAATTGCTGAAACGGCCGGCCATCGCTGCTGGCGGCAATGAACTGCGTATCAGAAAACGACAGCGTTCCATCGTCGGTCAGACGGTAGGCACCGAGACGCACCCCGCCGCGGCTGCGGCTGGCCGCAGTGCCGGCCTCCGGCGTACAGCGCGACAGATCGACCGACACTGCAACGTCATGGCCGGACTCCAGCGTGGCGATCAGATTGGCTGACGAGGTGATGCTCTGCTTGGCGGATGCCGGTGAGATCGTCGCAGACATAGCGGCAACGGCAACAAGTGCTAGACGACGCGTCAACATGATGGTTCTCCTTGCTAAGCGCACATGCCTGCAATCGTCGGCATGTGCGCGCGGGATGATGGGTTGACGGTGTGTTCAACGCATGCGCTGCAAACCCCCGCGCGGCTGGCACAACCGTGTTAGCAGAGGTGCAGCTGCATGACGCTGGCTCTGCACTGGCCCAAGCTGGCCAGGCGACACATCGCACGCGTCATGCAGCTACGCAATCGTTTTGTCAGTGGCTTTCAATCGGCGTGGAAGCGGATGCCCTGATTGATCGTGCACAGATACGCCAGCATCGGCCCGCGCTGTTGCAGCGCCGGTAGGTCGTACATGTAGGTGGTGAAGCGCACACTGCCATCCGGACGTAGCTGATAGCGCATGAACTGCTGGATCGGCTTGCCATCGTTGGCCACGGTGAAATGCGAACCCGAAAACGCTGCGGTGCCATCTTCGGTGATGCGGTAGGCATCGATATGGCGGCCACCGCGGGTGCGACTGACCGGGGTGCCCTCTTCGGGGGTGCAACGACTGAGATCGCTGGACAGGCTGACGTCGTAACCGGCATCCAGCGCAGCGATGACATCGGCACGCGTATTGAGCGTTTCGCTGGCGACGGCAGGTAGCGCGGACGCACACAGCACAGCGGCGAGAGCAATGGGAGCAAGACGGGGCATGGCGAACTCCAGGCAGACAAGGGAATGCAGCGCCCTGGGCTGTAGCGAACCCAGGGTGCACAACATGACCCACTCCTGTTCGCGGGAGCATCCTGCGCTACGCATCGCGCTGCATAGTTGCGCTGTTTGGCGCAGCACGTGCGCATGTGCACAGTTTTCAACGATGCCTGCACGCGCAGAGATTGGTTGAAACGCGTCGGTAGAACCGCGATAGAACGAGCGTCACATCACGATCCAACTGCGCAGCTGCGCGCACGACGCAACAACTCACCCACGACGTAAACACCAGGTTCTCGCAGTTCCAACGAAGCCAGCCTGAGATCAAGACAGAGTCCGTTTCCTGCCGCGAGAGGGATTGGGGTGAGGGTACGAAGCAAAGCGACGCCTCGACTCAAACCGAACGCGGCAAGCACATTCTCTCCGCACACCACCTCGATCCCGAGAGAAACACATCAAGCGCCCAAGCAACCTCTGAATAACTCATGGCCCAGCGAGAGAGAGTTGCAATCCAGCCTAATCACGACAATCGCCGGCGCTTAAAATCAAACACTTGCGCGTGATTTAGTCTGTCCAAGGCATCGATCGGAAGCCTATGAAAGAGTTGTTCAGAGCTTCCCTAATGCAAACAGCCCATCAGGTATCCCCATCTACAAACGCGCATTGACCTCGCGCGATACTGGCTCACGCTCTGGCTGTAACGCCGGCGTCGCACCCAGCAGCAAGCGCTCTGCCAACGCACGTGTTGCCACGCGCAATTCCGGCACTGCGGTGATTTCCCAGTACCGCCCGCGTAGCAGCGGCCCCACGCAATACAGCCCCTGCACGATCTGTCCGGCGCCGTCGCGCACGCGCAGTTGCGCATCTGTATCCACACCCAAGCCCAGCGGATCGGCGCGCAACAGGCCGGCTTCGCGCATGCCGGCAATCAACGGGTCGCTGGTGCGGTCGATATCGGTATCCAGGCCAGTAGCGCGGATCACCGCATCGAAGCGATGCGTCTGCGCATCGGCGGCGGCACGCGGACGGATCACCGCTTCCACGCCATCGGGCACCCAGCGCGCACGCAGCAGCCGCGCCGCAACGATCTGCAACTGGCCGGATGCCTGCAACTGCTGCAAGTGCTCCGCCGCGCCCGGCGCAACGCGATGCCGCGCCACTTCCCAGTACGGGCGCAGATGGCGCAGGAAACGCGCACGCTGCGCCAGCGTGAGCCGCTGCCACAGCGGCTGCAGATGCGGGCGCAATGCGTCCACCACACGACGCCAATCGTCCACCACCGCGCTGAGCTGACGTACGCCGCGCAGCAGGCCGCGCAGATCGGCATCCTTGAGCGCACGTTGCAGATGCGGCGGCAGGTCCAGCGGCGTACCAGGCTGACGCAGATGCGCCTGCGGGGCCAATCCGCGCCGCGAGATCGCCAGCATGCGGCCGCGGTGTCCGCGCGCATGCAGGGTCAACGCCACATCCACCATGGTCAGCCCGGTGCCCACGATCAGTACGTCATCGTCAGGTGCCAGCCGCGACAACGCATCGCCCTGCCACGGCCAGCCGATGTAGCGCGCATGCACGCTCAACCGCGGGCCGATGCCGGCGAGCGCCTGCGGCTGCAGCGCACCGACCGCCAGCACCACACGGTCGCTATGGAAGGCATCGCCGTTGGCAAGAAACACGCGGAAACCGCTACGTGCGCGCTCCACCGCCACCGCTTCTTGCGACAGCCGCATCACCGATGCCTGCGCACCGCTCACCGCCGCATCCAGCTCGCTGCGCAAGTAATCGCCGTAGGCCAACCGCGGCAGGAACTCCAGCCGTCCGCTCTCGCCCAGATGCAAGGTATCGGCGAAGGCGCCGGGCGCCTGCGCATCGATGCCCAGATCCTTGGCACGCACATTGAGCAGATGCTCCGGTCGTGCCGCGCCATACGCGATGCCGCTGCCAAAAGTCTCGGCCACGCCGACCAGGGTGATACGCACCTGCGCATCGGCCGTCTGCGCCAGCGCACGGACCAGCGCGGTGCCGCAAAAGCCGGCACCGATGACGGTGATATGGGTTTCCATGTGCAACTCCCACTGAATGACTCGCACGTTGTGCCCGCAGCGCCGCGTGGTTGTGTAAACAAATGGTTAGCGGCGAGCAACCCGAAAGGCATGAGCTGATCGCCAGCCGTGATGAGGCTTATGGCGCAGGCTGCGCGTGTTGCAGATGGCAGTGAGATGACAGCGGCCGTCACTGCAATTGGTGCTGCCGATGGGGGATGCGTGTGGTGGGTTTGGCTTGCGCTGCGCAATGCACGCCGGGCCGCCTCCGGGGCTGACGAAGTGCCTTGTCGAGGTGCAGCTGCGTCAAGATTCGAGGTTTGGTGCTGGTGCTGGTGCTGGTGCTGGTGTTGGTGTTGGGTGTTGGTGTTGGTAGTTGGTAGTTGGTAGTTGGTAGTTGGGAGCTTGGTGTTGGTGTTGGTGTTGGTGTTGGTGTTGGTGTGATTTTGGAGATGGTGGCGACTCTGTGCCGGCGCCGATGTCGCGCCGGCAACCGTGTTTTATGTCAGGGCGCCTGTATCCGAACGAAGAGCGGCTGAAAAAACGTAGCGAGCAGTCGTCAGGTGAGTGCGGACGGCGCACAAGAACCAGAGTGGACGAGTGGCCCATGCAGCACCGGGCACAGGCCGCGCCAGCCTGGCGGGCATCCAATCCTTCTGTTAGCTGCTCTAAGTGCAGTACCAGGTGTTGTCGCACGACTCTCCAAGCAACGTGGGCAGCGCTGTGCAGACTGTTGCAGCGCTTTATGCGATGACGCCTTACGCCTGGACAGCACAACGGTCAGCGCACGCAGCGGCCACGTCGGCACCAAGCTGTTCGATAATGCGGGTTTTCCGCAATGAGTAACGCCATGCCTCTTTCTGCACACCGTGCGCAACGCGTGCTGATCGCCGGGGGTAGCCGCGGCATCGGCCTGGCGATCGCCGAGGCGTTTGTGCGCAGCGGCGCTCACTTATCGATCTGCGCGCGCAGTGCAGACGGCCTGACCCAGGCGGCGCAGACGCTGGCAGCACACGGAAGGCCGGTACACACCCTGCCCTGCGATCTTGCCGATGCAGTGCAGATCGAGGCATATGTGCAGGCCGCGGCGCAGGCGCTGGGCGGCCTGGACGTAGTGATCAATAATGCCTCCGGCTACGGGCATGGCAACGACGACGCCAGTTGGCAGGCGGGGCTGGATGTCGACCTGATGGCGGCAGTGCGCTGCAACCGCGCCGCGCTGGCGCATCTGCGCACCAGCGACGCAGCGGTGATCCTCAACATCAGCTCGATCAACGCCCAGCGCCCCACACCGCGTGCGATCGCCTATTCCACCGCCAAGGCCGCGCTCAGTTACTACACCACCACACTGGCCGCCGAACTTGCGCGCGACCGCATCCGCGTCAATGCGATCGCACCGGGCTCCATCGAGTTCCCGGATGGACTCTGGGACAAGCGCAGTCGCGACGAACCGGAACTCTACGCACGCATCCGCGACAGCATCCCATTCGGCAGCTTCGGGCAGGTGCAGCACATCGCCGATGCCGCGCTGTTCCTCGCATCGCCGCAGGCGCGCTGGATCACCGGGCAGGTGCTGGCGGTGGATGGCGGGCAGTCGTTGGGGGTGTGATCAGCGCAAGGCTTGGTGCAGGAATGCTAGTGCGCAACGCTTGGTAGGAACGTGTTGTTGCGCGATGAGGCCATCTCGGCAATGCCGCGTCGCGCGCAGGCACGCTCCTACAAAAGCAGTCGTTGCGCTCTGCATTCGCACCAACCTGTCTCCATTCGCTGACACCGCCTGGCACCGTTGCACGGCGGTGGCAACGCTCAGCCTGCCAGTTCCGCCGCCTCCACACTATGCTCGCCACGCGCCGGCGATAGCGCGGCGGCGACCATCGCGGCGGCAATGCGCTCGGCCGGGTTGATGCGGAAGCGCCGTGGCAGGATCGGGCCGAGTGCGCCCAGCACCAGGCTGCCGAGGTGTTCGCCGGTGCGGCGTTCTTCGCGCTCGCCGCCGATCAGCCCAGGGCGTACGAAGGTCAGCGAGGGGAAGCCGATCGTGCGCAAATCGCGTTCCAGTTCGCCCTTGACGCGGTTGTAGAAGATGCGCGATTGCGCGTCTGCGCCGGCCGCCGAGTTCAGCACGAACACCGAGGTGCCCTGCGCGCAGGCAGCGCGCGCCAGGGCCAGCGGGTAATCGTGGTCGATGCGATAGAAGACCTCGCGCGAACCAGCCTGTTTCATGGTGCTGCCCAACGCGCAGATGGCCGCTTCCATGCGTGGTGCGGTCCAATGCTCCAGGCGCTCGAAATCGATCACCTGGTTGCGCAGTTTGGGATGAATCTGCGTCAGCGGGCGACGCGTCAGCGCCACCACGCCCGTGCAGCGCGCATCGGCGAGCAACTGCTGCAAGACCTGTTTCCCGACCAGACCGGTCGCCCCTGCCAACAACACATCCATCAGGCCACTCCGCTCATCAACGCCCACCTTCGGAGACGATGCGCGCACTGCTGATCACGCGGTCGCGCTCCACTGCCAGCAAGGTGAGCGAATGCGCGGGCGCCTTCCACTCGCTGCCACCGGCCACCACCCGGCCGCCATGACGTGCGGTGTCGACCAGCACGCGCCAGTGTTCGTCGTGCATGGCCGGCAGCGTGAACGACACAGTGGTGGAGGCGGCGTTGATCAGCATCAGTAAGGTGACGTTGGCGGCAATTTCGCGCAGGCCGGTAGTCGGCGAGCGGCCATCCAGACGCAGCATCAGCGCACGCGCTTCCGGGTCGTGCCAACCGGCTTCGTCCATCTCGGTGCCGTTGGGCGCCAGCCAGGTGAGATCCCGCAAGCCCAGCGCTTCGTCGAACTTGCCGTCGAAGAAGCGTGCGCGATGCAGCAACGGGTAACGCTGACGGATGCGGATCAAGCGGCGCACGAACGCGGCCTGATCGGCAGCGGCAGCCTTGGTGGCGGCCGTCCAGTCGATCCAGCTCAGCTCATTGTCCTGGCAGTACGCGTTGTTATTGCCGTTCTGGCTATGGCCGAATTCATCGCCGGCCAACAGCATCGGCGTGCCTTGCGACAGCAGCAAGGTGGCGAGCAGATTACGCATCTGTTGACGGCGCAGCTGCTTGATCGCCGCATCATTGGTCTCGCCTTCGACGCCGTAATTGGCGGAGATATTGTGGTCGCTGCCATCCCTGCCGTCTTCGCCGTTGGCGAGGTTGTGCTTGCCCTCATAACTGACCAGATCGCGCAGGGTGAACCCGTCGTGCGCGGTGACGAAATTGACCGACGCGGTTGGCCGGCGGCCGCTGTGATCGAACAGATCGGCAGAGCCGGTCAGACGCGTGGCCAACTCGGCCAACTGCCCGCCATCGCCGCGCCAGAACGCGCGCACGTTGTCGCGGAACTTGTCGTTCCACTCCACCCAACCCGGCGGGAAATTGCCGACCTGGTAGCCGCCGGGGCCGATATCCCACGGCTCGGCGATCAACTTGGTCTGGCTCAGCACCGGGTCCTGCCGCACCGCATCCAGAAAGCTGCCCGACGGATCGAAACCGTAGCGCTCGCGGCCCAGGATGCTGGCCAGATCGAAGCGGAAGCCATCCACGTGCATTTCCTGCACCCAGTAGCGCAGCGAATCCATCACCATGCGCAGCGCGCCGACGTTGGTCAGGTCGAAGGTGTTGCCGGTGCCGGTGTCGTTGATATAGAAGCGGCGATCGTCGGCCAGGCGGTAGTAACTGGCGTTGTCGATGCCCTTGAACGACAGCGTCGGCCCCAGCTCGTTGCCTTCGGCGGTGTGGTTGTAGACCACGTCCAGCAGCACTTCCAGGCCGGCGTGGTGCAGCCGCGCCACCATCTGCTTGAACTCGGCCACGGTGCGCGTGGACATGTAGCGGCCCTGCGGCGCAAAGAACCCGAGCGTGTTGTAGCCCCAGTAATTGCGCAGGCCTTTTTCCAGCAGATATTGGTCGTCGACGAAGGCGTGCACGGGCAGCAGTTCCACCGCAGTGACGCCGAGTGAGCTGATGTGGTCGATCAGCTCGTCGGTCTTCAGCGCCGAGAACGTGCCGCGTTCTTCCGGCGGCACCGCCGGGTGCAGCATGCTCAACCCGCGCACGTGCGCTTCGTAGATCACCGTGCGGTTCCAGGGCGTCTGCGGCGGGCGGTCCTGGCCCCAGGTAAAGGCCGGGTCGATCACCGCAGATTTAGGCATGAATGCCGCACTGTCGCGGCGATCGAAACTCAGGTCCTTGTCGCGGTGACCAATGGTGTACCCGAACAGATGCGGCGCCCATTTGAGTTCGCCGACAATCTGCTTGGCGTACGGATCAAGCAGCAATTTGTTGTGGTTGAAGCGATGCCCGGCCTCGGGGGCGTAGGGCCCATGCACGCGGTAGCCGTACAGCTGACCGGGGCGGGCGTCGGGCAAATAGCCGTGCCAGACCTCGTCGGTGTATTCGGGCAGCGCGATGCGCTCCTGCTCGCGGCCACGCTCGTCGAACAGGCACAACTCCACGCGCGTGGCATTGCGCGAATACAGCGCAAAATTGACGCCCAAACCGTCCCAGGTGGCGCCGAGGGGGTTGGGACGGCCTTCGCGGATGCGCGAGCGCTGAGTGAACTTGCGAGTGGCCATCGGTAACTCCTTAAAACGGTGAACTCAAGACAGTGCGCGGTGTGCGGCTGCGGCGGGCTGTGCACGCTTGCAGGAGCGCGCAGCACAACCCGTGCAAGGTGGCAGACACCGCGTTACTGGCGCGCAGTGATCGGCGTGGCCGCGTGCTCGGCGGACTGCTCGGCCGCGCGTTCTTCGGCATCCACCAGCCGCTCGGCCATGGCCCAGTGGCGGTGCGCATGCCCGTCCGGGCGGCCTTCGGCCTCCCAGATCTCCTGTGCCAACTGGCGAAGCCGCGCTTGCCGTTCCGTGTCATTCATTGCGTACATTTCCCTCAAGGTCGATTACGGGGTCAACAACACTGCCACCGGCGCACGTGCAAACACCGTGGATAGCGCCACGCGGCCGCGCTGCGGCTGCAGCGTGCTGCCGTCGAGCACATTACGGTATGTGGCTTCCGGCAATGCCAACGACGCCTGACCCCAATTGGCCGGCGGCACCAGCAACGGCAGATCGCCTTCGCTGTGCGCACCGGCACCCAGCCGGGTGACCGCAACCACCAACGACTGGCCGCGGTACTGACGACGGAACGCCAGCACCTGCGCAGCGCCGCTGGCCGCGACGTTCAATGGCTGGTAGTCGCCCTTCGCAAACAGCGCCGGATGTTCGCTGCGCAGCTGCAGCAGCACAGCGGTGAGACGCGCCTTGACTGCGCCATCGCGCCAGCCGCGCAGCAGCGTATTGAAATCGCGCGCCTGCTGCAGCCACTGCTGCCGCTGCGTGTAATCCACCGGGCGGCGGTTGTCCGGGTCCACCAGCGAAAGATCCCAGCCTTCGGTGCCCTGATACAGGTCGGGCACACCGGGCACGGTCAGGCGTAAGGTGGTTTGCACCAGCGAATTACGCGCACCGGCCGCGGCGATGTGGTTGCTGGCACGTAGCAGCGCGCGGCGTAGCGGCAGCCCGGCACGGCTGCTCAGCACCTGCTCCACGGTGGCCTGCACGGCCTGTTCGTACTCGGCCGAGCCATCGGTCCAGCTGGTATGCAGCTTGGCTTCGCGCACCGCCTTGAGCAGCCACTGCGCCACGCGCTCGGCATAGGCAGCGAGCGGCTCGGTTTGATCGGCGCCCAGCCCGATGGGCCAGGCCGCCACCAGCGTCTGCCACAGCATTTGCTGGTCGCCACCGGCCAGCGCCGGCGATTCCAGCGTCTGGGCCAGGGCATCGAATTGGGCGCTCTGCTCGACCCACCACTTCGGCTGCTCGGATAGCACCGCCAGCCGCATGCGCAGGTCTTCGCCGCGCTTGTGATCGTGGGTGGCAGTGGCCAACAGCGCGCGCGGATAGTGCTTGGCGCGCTGCTGATTCTGCGCGTGGAACTCGGCGGCCTCGTTGGCGAAGTGGGTCGGATGGCTGCCGACCTCGTTGCGCGACAACAGCACGCCGTGCCGGTAGAACGCGGTGTCTTCCACCGACTTGGCATTGAGCGGTGCGGACAGCTGCTCCACGCGGCGGCGCAGGATGCGCCGCAAGGCGATCTGCGCGCGGTCGGCACCGGCATCGTCCAGCAACCAACGCTCGATGGCGTCGACCGCTGCAACGATCGACTCCGGCATGCCGTCGCGGGCACGCGCGGCGGTGCTGCGCAGCCGCTCTGCCTCACTGCCGGTAACGCCCTTGGCACCAGCATAGGTGCGATACACCGGGAACCAGCGCAGCAGCACACATAGACCGCGTGCCAGCATCTGCGGGCTGAACTCGCGCGTTGGCGGGTCCAGGCGTGCCAGCGCCGACAACGCACCCACGGCGCGATTGAATTCGGTCTGCAGCGGGCCACGCAGGATTTCATCGCGGGCCGCGCGTTCTTCCTGCGCGAAGTCGCCACTGCGTCCGCTCACGCGTTGCCAGGCACGCGCCAACGGCTTGAAGCCGGCCGCGTCGTGCAACACGCCGCCGACCTGGTCCATGAAGTCGTAACCGGTGGTGCCATCGCAGGGCCAGTCGGCCGGCAGATGCTCGCCGGGGGCGAGGATCTTTTCCAGATACAGGCCCAGCGTGCCGGGCTTGAGCCCGCGCGTGCGCCCGGCCGCATCCAGCCGGCTGCGCAGCTTGCGCACGTAACCGGTGGGGTCGGTGAGGCCGTCCACATGGTCGATGCGCAGGCCGTCCAGGTGCCCTTCGGCCACCAGCCGCAGCGGCAGCGCATGCACCGCATCGAACACCGCCGGCAGCTCGACCCGCAACGCCACCAGCGAGGTGATGTCGAAGAAACGGCGATAGTTGAGCATGTCGTTGCCCACCCGCCACCAGTTCAATCGATACGGCTGGCGTTCGATCACCTTGTGCAGGCGGCCATCGCCACGCTTGGCACCGTCGTTGTAGTCGCGCAGCCACTGCGCTCGTGCGGATGGTTCCGGAATGTCCAGCGTCTGCGGACGAATTGGATAACGCTGGTCGTAATGCGCCAGTGCGGCACTGCCGTCGTCCTGGATCACCAGCGTGATCAAGCCGTCGGCCAGCGCGGTGGCGTACGGGCGGTCCAGCACTGCCAGCCACAGCTTTCCATCGCGGCCCGGCGCGCGCCAATCGATATCGAACCAGTCGGCATGCTTGGCGCTGCGGCCGTTGCGCAACACATCCCACCACCAGGCGTTCTGCGCGTGGGTGGCCATGTGGTTGGGCACGATGTCGGCGATCAGACCCATGCCGTGTTCGCGCGCGGCCTGCGACAACGCGATCAACGCCGCTTCGCCACCGAGTTCCGGGTTGACCACGGACGGGTCGATATTGTCGTAGCCGTGCGTGGAGCCCGGCACCGCAGTGCCGATCGGCGACAGATACAGATGGCTGATGCCAAGGCCGGCGTAGTACGGCACCTGCGCAAGCGCATCGTGCAGGGTGAAGCCGGCATGCAGCTGCAGGCGGGCGGTGGCGCGAAGATCGATCATGACTGTGGTTCCGAAACGGCCGCGACGCGACGCGCCTCGGCAAAGCCCTGCAGCGCCGTGGTCAGGCGCGCATGCGGCAAGGGATCGGGCAGGCGTCGACGCCAGTTGGGATGGACTTCGACGGTGCCCGGCAGATTGGGTTGCTCGTCCAGCGCCAGTGCGTCTTCGGCCGGCAGCAAGGCCAGCGGCGACACGCTGCTGGCGGTAAACCGCAGCGCGCCCAGCAGCGCATCGTCGCTGGACAGGCCGACGTGCTCCACCGCCGCATCCAGCCGCGCGACATCCTTGGTGCGGTGGTTTGCGTCGTCGCTGGCTTGCTCAGGCTTGATCAGCGCAAGCTTGCGACGCCAGTCGATATCGCGGCCAGCGCGCCAGCCGGTAAGCGTGGGCAGATCATGGGTGGTGGTGGTGGCCACCGCATCCGGGCGCCACAAACCGGGCGCGATGAATGCACCATCTTCGTCGCGGGTGAACATCAGCACATCGATGCCCATCACGCCGCGGCGCGAGAGTTCTTCGCGGATGCCCGGCGGCACCACGCCCAGATCTTCGCCGATCACAATGGCGCGGTGACGCCACGATTCCAGCGCCAGCAGATTGAGCAGATCGTGCAGCGGGTATGCCAGATAGGCGCCTTCGTTGGAGCCGGCACCCTCGGGCACCACCCACAACCGCAGCAGGCCAAGAATGTGATCGATGCGGATCCCGCCGCGATCGCGCAGCACCGCGCGTAGCAGCGCGATGTAAGGCGCAAACCCGCTGCGGCGCAAGGCGGTGGGCGAATACGCACCGATGCCCCAATGCTGGCCATCGGCATTGAAGGCATCCGGCGGCGCGCCCAGCACCAGGCCACGCAATACCGTCTCGGCGGCGGCAGCGGCTTCGGCACCGTTGGGGTCGAAGCCCACCGCCAGATCGGCGATCAGGCCGATCTTCATGCCGCGCTCGTGCGCTTCGCGCTGCGCATCGGACCAACTGCGCGCTGCCAGCCATTGGGTGAACACATGCAGCTGCGGATCGTTGTCGCCAAAATCCTGCGCGGCGAAGCGTGCAAACCCGTCCAGCGCTGCACCGCCTGCAGTGCGGAAGGCGAGCAGATCGGCATGATCCGGCGCCACGCGCGCATGCAGATGGCGCAACAGCTCCCACTTGGCCTGCGCCGAGGCAGGCCAGTCGATCAATGCATTGGTGTGCAGCGTGTCGAAGCGCTGGCGCAGGCCTGCGATCTCGTCGATCGCCTCCAGCGCCAGTTCGCCCAACACGCGGACCGGTGCGGCATGCAAGGGATCGAAAAAGCGTCGGTCACTGGGCGAATACGGGCTGTAACCACCGGTGATCGGGCGCGAGGCGTGCACCGGGCTCAGTGCCAGCGCATCGGCGCCGGCCAGCGCCGCGTGCCGCAGCCAATCGACAGCGCCGGCAGCATCGCCGATGCCACCATCATCGAGGCTGCAGGCCGAATACACCTGCAGCGCCATGCCCCAGGCACGCGGCGACGACTGGCCGCAGGCATCGGCCACGCTGAAACAGCGTTGCGGCGCGACTGCCACCTGCTGGGTCAGCGCACCGATCTGTAGCGTCCAATAACCAAAACGCTGCGGTGCAAGCAATTGCCCCTGGGCATCCGCACGCGCTTCTTCGCTGGAGCCGCTGTCATCGGTCCAACGGCCACTCGCATTGGCGGCAACGCGCAACGGCAACGGCGCGCCCACCTGCACGGTGAGCAGCACTGCCGGCTCATCTGCCTGCGCCTTGCAGCGTCGCAGGCTGTCTTCGCGTTGTGCGGCAGTGGCCGATGGCAATTCAAGAGCGGTCAGTACCGCCTGCACCGACTGTTCGGAGACCTGTCGCGGTTGGTCGCTGGCGTCCACCCACTCCACCATCACCCCGGCCGCGGCGGCCAGGGTGTGCAAGGTGTTCGTGCTCATGTGCGGTCCTCATGCCAGGCAATGAAACTGTCGACCGGCAACTGCTGCGCGGAGATATCCACGTTTTCGGCAAACGCCACGCGCCCGCGCAGTGGTGGCAACGGCACGGCCGCGCTGCCGACGTTGAAAGCGATATGCCACAGCCCGTCCGGCAGCTCCCAGGTGGCGGTGAGCGCGCCATCGGCCAGCACGGTGGCACGCACCGCGCGCGCGTCGGCAAGGCCTGGCACCAACCACTGCCGACGCACGGCGAGCAGCGCAGTGAACCACGCTGCCCACTGCGCGCCGTCGCCGTGCGCTGCATCGCCGATCGGCGATCGCGAGGCGGCGAAGGTGGCATGGCTGTTGGGGTCGGGAATGGTGGCGCGCTGTGCCTCGTCAGCGAACGCGGCAAAGTGCGCGAACTCGCGACGCCGCCCTTCGCGCACCGCCTCATCCAGCGGCGGACCGAAGTCGGTGAAGAACAGGAACGGCTGCGTCGCGCCCCAGGGCTCGCCCATAAAAAACAGCGGAATCATCGGCGTCAATGCGGTCAACGCCAACGCTGCGCGCAGGCGCGGCTGCGCGACCAGCACGGTCAGCCGCTCGCCACGCGCACGGTTGCCGATCTGGTCGTGATTCTGCGCAAACACCACAAACTTGTACGGCGGCAGCGCACCACTGGGCTCGCCACGCACGTGGCCACGCGGGTCCGGCTCGCCCTGATAGGCAAAGCCTTCGCTGAGCACGCGCGCCAGATGCTCGGTGGGCTTGTCGGCGAAGGCGGCGTAATAGCCTTCTTCCTCCCCGGTCAGCAACACATGCAAGGCGTTGTGGAAATCGTCGTCCCACTGCGCGGTGTAGCCGCGTTGCAATTGCGAGGCCTGGTTGGCCTCGTTTTCCAGCACCAGATGCACGTGGCGGCCAGACGGCAGGCTGCTCTCCACGGTCTCGCGCAAGGTGTCCAGAAATGCATTGGGCGTGATCGCGTGCACCGCATCCAGACGCAAGCCGTCGAAGCGGTATTCGTGCAACCACATCAATGCGTTATCGAGAAAATAGCGCTGCACCGGCGACTTGTGGAAGTCGATCGCCGCGCCCCACGGGGTGGGCTTGTCTGCATTGAAAAACGCGCCGGCGTAGCTGTGCAGGTAATTGCCGTCCGGGCCGAAGTGGTTGTAGACCACGTCCAGCAACACCATCAGGCCGTGGCCATGCGCAGCATCAATCAACGCCTTGAGTGCGTCGGGCGTGCCATAGGCGTCGGCCGGCGCATACGGCAGCACGCCGTCGTAGCCCCAGTTGTGCGCACCGGGGAAGGCGCTCAACGGCATCAGCTCGATGGCGGTGATGCCCATCGCGGCCAGCTGCGGCAACTGCGCCTGCACGCCGGCATAGCCGCCGCAGGTGCCCACGTGCAGCTCATAGATCACCGCCTCGTCCCACGGACGGCCCTGCCACTGCGTGTTGCTCCAGCGGTAGCCGTCGGTGGGCTGCACGGCGCTGGGGCCGTGCACGCCATCGGGCTGCCAGCGCGAGGCCGGGTCCGGCACCGGCTCGCCGCCATCGACGCTGTAGCGATAGCGCGCGGTTGCCGCGCAGGCCAGGGTGGCGGTGAAGAACCCGTCCTGCCCGGCCTGCAGCGCGCTGCGCGTGCCGTCGTCGAAGACCACTTCCACGCGCGTTGCGTCGGGTGCCCAGAGCGCGAAGCGCACCTGTCCCTCACCCGCTGGCCATGCGCCCCAGGCCGGGATGATGTCGTTGCGCTGGTTCATTGTTATTTCTCCGCTTGCAGGTAGATCGTGGCCAGCGGCGGCAGAGTCAGGCGCAGACGTTGCGTATGCCCATGCATGCCCATCGGCTCGGTCGCAAGACGACCGCTGTTGCCGAGGTTGCTGCCGCCGTAACGGGCACTGTCGGTATTGAGGATTTCGCGCCAGATGCCGGCGCGCGGCACTCCCACACGGTAGTCGTGCTGCGGTTGCGGGGTGAGGTTGCTCACCGCCAGCAACGGCGGCGCACCGCCTTCGGGATCGTGACGAATGAAGGCCAGTACGCTATTACGTGCGTCGTCGGCCACGCTCCAGTCGAAGCCGTCGGCGCGATGCGTGCTGCGATACAGTGCCGGCACGCGGCGCAAGGTGGCATTGAGATCGCCCACCAGTTGCTGCACGCCGCGATGCGGCGCGCCGTCGAGCAGATGCCAGTCCAGCGACTGGTCGTGATTCCAATCGCTCCACTGGCCGAATTCGGCGCCCATGAACACGAGTTTGTCGCCCGGATGCGCCCACATCAGCGCCAGATACGCACGCAGGTTGGCGAAGCGGCGCCAGTCGTCGCCCGGCATCTGCCCAAGCAGGCCGCCGGTGCGATGCACCACTTCGTCGTGCGACAGCGGCAACACGAAGCGTTCGGAGAACGCGTACACCAGGCCGAAGGTGAGCTGGCTGTGGTGTTGCGCACGCTCGGCAGGATCGCGCTGCATATAGCTCAGCGTGTCGTGCATCCAACCCATGTTCCACTTGTGCGTAAAGCCCAACCCGCCGTCGCTGATCGGCGCGGTCACGCCGGGCCAGGCGGTAGATTCTTCGGCGATGGTCAGCACGCCCGGATGGCGCGCGGCAATCTCGCGGTTGAGCTGGCGCAAGAACGCCACCGCCTCCAGATTCTCGCGGCCGCCATGCGCGTTGGGCACCCACTCGCCTTCGGCACGGCCGTAATCGCGGTACAGCATCGAGGCCACCGCATCCACGCGCAGGCCGTCGAGGTGGTAATGGTCGATCCACTCCAGCGCGCTGCCCAACAAGTAGGCGGTCACTTCCGGGCGGCCGTAGTTGTAGATCAGCGTATTCCAGTCGCGATGCATGCCTTCGCGCGGGTCGGCATGCTCGTACAGCGCGGCGCCATCGAACTGCGCCAGGCCGTGCGCATCATCGGGGAAGTGCGCGCTGACCCAATCCAGGATCACGCCGATGCCGGCACGGTGGCAGGCATCGACGAACTGCGCAAAACCATCCGGGCTGCCGTGACGGGCAGTCGGCGCATACAGGCCCAGCGGCTGGTAACCCCACGAGCCACCAAACGGGTGCTCGGTGATCGGCAGCAACTCGAGATGGGTGAAGCCCAGCTCCTGCACATACGGGATCAGTTGCTTGGCCAGACTGGGCCAGTCCAGCGGCTGGTTGTGACCATCGCGGCGCCACGACGCGGCGTGCACCTCATAGATGGACATCGGCGCCGGCAATGCCTGCACCGCACGCTTGTCCATCCACTCGGCATCGGTCCACGCAAACGCGGCGCCACTTGGCACCACCGAGGCGGTGGCCGGCGGCAGCTCGCTCTGGCGCGCGACCGGGTCGGCCTTGAGCAGCACACGACCGTCCGCGGCGGTGATCGCGTATTTGTAGCGGGCGCCGGCTTCAACACGCGGCAGAAACAGCTCCCAGAAGCCGCCCAGACGCTGACGCATGGGATGCCGCCGCGCCTCCCAACCATTGAAGTCGCCCACCACCGCCACTCGCTGCGCGTGTGGCGCCCAGACCGCAAAGCGTACGCCCGGCACATCGTCGCAGCGCAGATGCTGTGCGCCCAGCGTGCTGCGCAACGCCTGCCCGTCGCCGGCGGCGATCTGCAGCAGCAGCGACTCGTCCAGGGTGGGGGCAAACGCGTACGGGTCTTCGATCTCCTGCACCACGTCCGGCCAGACGATGCGCAGCCGATACGGGCCATCGATCGCCAGCTCGCCTTCGAACACGCCATCGACCGCGCCGGCCTGCATGCGCGCCAGCAACTTGCCGCGTGGATCGATCAGGCCCATCGCCTCGGCGCCGGGTGCCAGCACCCGAACGCGGCGGCGGCCATCGGCCTGCAGATGCGGGCCCAGCACCGCGAACGCGTCGGTCGGCGCTCCGTCGGCCAGCGCCTGCAAGGCAAGCGCGCTATCAGACACTCCTTCCGTGGTCACAGCCTCGCCTTCCGTTCCCTGCCCTTGCACGCCCAACCGTTCGCTCATGACACCGTCGCAAGCGCAGGTGCGGTTGCGGCGGTGCGTTCGTAAAGGGACAGATACTTCTTGCCGGCCACATCCCAGCCGCTGGGCCGCAGCATGGCCGCGCGGCGCATGGCCGACAGCAGGCTGGGCAGCCGGAAGGTGCGGAACGCGCGTTCCAGGCAACGGCGCAAGGCCTCCACGCTGGCGTGCTGGAACAGGAAACCGGTCACGCCATCGTCCACGGTATCGATCAGCCCACCGGTAGCGTGTGCGATCGGCAGGCAGCCGAAGCGCTGCGCGTACATCTGGCTCAGGCCGCAAGGCTCGAAGCGCGACGGCATCAGCAGGAAGTCCGCACCGGCGAACATGCGCCGCGCCAGGCCTTCCTCGAAGCCGATGAAGGCGCCGACCTGGCCGGGATACCGGCGGGTCAGCTCGGCCACCTGTTGTTCGATCTCCGGCTCGCCACCGCCGATCACGGCGATCTGGCCACCGGCCGCCACGATCTGCGGGGCAACCTCGCAGATCAGGTCCAGGCCCTTCTGATGCACCAGCCGCGACACCACCGCGAACAACGGCCCGGTGCTGTCGCGCAGCCCGAAAGCCTTGCGCACCTGGGCGGCGTTGGCCTGCCGGCCCTGCCACTGATTCACGCTGAAGTGCGAATCCAGGTGGACGTCGGTGCGCGGGTCCCAGCTGGCGTCGATGCCGTTGACGATGCCGGTCAGCGCGCCCTTGGCGGCGCGGCCGGCCAGCAGCCGATCCAGCCCACAGCCCTGCGCCGGGCCGGTGATCTGCTTGGCATAGCTGATGCTGACGGTGTTGACGTGGTCTGCATTGACGATACCGCCACGCAGGAACGACATCTGCCCGTAGAACTCCAGCTCGGCCACCCGCTCGGCCGGGATGCCCAGTGCCGACGCCATCGAATACGGCACCAGGCCCTGATAGGCCAGGTTATGGATGGTCAACAGGCACGGGGTGGTGCCGCCGGACCAACGCACGTAGCCGGCCGCCAGCGCGCACGGCCAGTCGTTGAGATGCAGCAGGCGCGGCTTCCAGCCCAGGCCGGCATGACCGGCGGCAATCTGCGCGGCGGCATGCGACAAGGTGGCGAAGCGGATCGCGTTGTCTTCGAACTCCGAACCGCTGGTGCTCACATACGGCGAGCCATCGCGTTCGAACAGTTCCTTGGACAACAGGATGTAGATCGGCAAGCCATCGGACTGCACGATGCGGCCGATGTCGCAGGCCGGCAGCGCGGCATGCGCCAACACGCGGCCCACGATCTCCACCTTGCCGGCGCGCTCAAGCACCGCGCGGTAGCCGGGGATCAACACACGCACGTCGTAGCGATGGCGCAGCGCGCGCGGCAGTGCTGCCGCGACATCGCCCAGACCGCCAGCCTTGATGAAGTCGGCCATCTCCGACACCACGAACAACGCACCGCGCGTATCGGCCAGCGACACCGGCAATCGCTCGTGATGGCGAATGAAACGCCCGCGTGCATCACGCGGCCGCCCGCTCTTCTTCAGCGTGGGGATCATCGTGCTGCGCTCTAAGCGTGCAGTGCTGGCGTGAAGCGGCATCGTGGCAACCATCTAAACGTCCGTCGTAAAGTGGGTGGAGACGGAAAACGGCGAAGCGAAAACCATCGTCTGCCGATGTGGCCAGACGACATGCTACGAATGAGGAGCAGGGACCACGCGCGTACTCCACGTTGTCCTTGGTGATGAATCTACACCCCGTACAAATAAAATATGCGTGAACATGTGCTGACTTTTCTGCGACAGCCCACATTCCTTTACGCACAGTTGCGCAGGTCTGCGGGCATAAGCGATGCATTGCAGTGCGATGACATCCCCGCATCGGTGCATAGGCACTGAGATGCACCGAATGCGGGAGAGTGCGGCTGCGCTCGTCGTCATCTGTGTAACTTGTTCATGCCCATGTTCGCGTCATGCATCGCATCGCGGCGTCGCGATTGGATGCATGTTGCGGACTGCGCCGTACGGTCCGGTCTGCTCAAGCGACTCGCATACGCGCCGATAACCAGCGATAGCACGTCGACCTTTCGAGACCTGGCATGACCGACCAGCCTGACCTTCCAAGCCGCCCGCGTGGCGGGCTGCGCCGTCTGTTGCCCTGGGGCGGCACGGACACCGCGCGCCCGGTCGCTGCGCTGCCGAGCGTGCGCGGCAGAGCGCATGCCGCGTCGGGGCTGGCGGCACATCAGCTGGTTCCCGCCAAGACCAAGTCCGGCGCGCACGATCCGGCGGCCGCCACGGCGATGCTCGTTCGTCTGTTCTCGCATGCCGCGCATCCCGAGGCGCTGTTGCTGGCGTTCGCAGAAGGCATCGCCAGCCTGCATGGTGAGCTCGGCGACATGGGCGTGCGCCTGAGTGCGGCCTATGCGGCCGGCGACTGGCCAGGCTACGGCCGCACGCTGCGCCAGCTAATCGACAAATACATCCGCACCATCGATATCGGCGACTCCATCGCCGAAGGCCGCACCGAAGCCGAACAGCTGCGCGACCTGCTGCGGCATGCGCTGGGCAACGCCCTGGCCACGCTGTTGCAACGCAGCCCCGAGCTGGCCGAAGAAGCCCAGACCCTGGCATCGGCCCTGCGCCACTGGCGCCCGGGACATGAGCTGATCACGCTGGAGCAGCGGCTGCGCGAATTGAGCCATCAGATCGGCCTGCGCGCCGAGGATGCCAGCGAACAACAGAACCTGCTGCTCGGCTTGTTCGACCTATTGCTGGAAAACGTCGGCGAACTCCTCGACGATCGCAGCTGGTTGCAGGGCCAGATCTCGGTGGTGCGGCAGCTGCTGGCCGGCCCGCTGGACGTGGAATCGATCGAACAGGCGCGCGGCACCCTGCGCGAGGTGATCTACAAGCAGGGCCTGCTCAAGCAGGGCATTGCCGATTCCAAGAGCGCCATGCGCGAAATGATGGTGTCCTTTGTCGACCGGCTCGACGGCATGGCCACCAGCACCGGCGAGTATCACGACCGCGTTGCCGGCTATTCGCAGGCGATCGGCGACGCTCGCAGCATTCCCGACCTCAACCGCCTGCTGCAGGACGTGCTGCAGGACACCGCCGGGGTCCAGGCCCAGGCGCTGGCCGCGCGCGACGAACTGCTGTCCGCACGCCGCCAGGTCGAAGACGCCGAACAACGCATCGCCTCGCTCGAACAGGAACTCAACGCAGTCGCCGGACTGGTGCGCGAAGACCAGCTGACCGGCGCGCTCAACCGGCGCGGATTCGAAGAACTGTTCCAGCGCGAAGCGGTGCGCACCCAACGCAGCGGCCAGCCGCTGTGCGTGGCGATGCTGGACCTGGATGACTTCCGCCGCCTCAACGAAGCCCACGGCCACGCCGGCGGCGACGCCGCGCTACGCCACACCGTGGATGTGGCCAAGGCGGTATTGCGTACCACCGATGCCATTGCCCGCTTCGGCGGCGAAGAATTCGTGCTGCTGCTGCCGGACTCGACCATCTTCGAGGCCAGCGCGGCGGTCATCCGCCTGCAACGTGCCATGGCGCAGCGCTCCTTGCTGCACGAAGACGTGCGGATCTTCATCAGCTTCAGCGCAGGCGTGGCGCTGCGCCATACCGACGAAACCCAGGACGAGCTGGTGCGCCGCGCCGACCGCGCCATGTACGACGCCAAGGCCGCGGGCAAGAACCGGGTGATCAGCGCAGATTAGGGCGGCTGACAAAACGACTTGCTCACCGCCAGGCGGACGCGGCGAGTGCTCGGTGCGGCATGGTCCACTCGTCCGCTCCGTGTTCCTCCGCGCCGTCCGCACTCACCTACGAGCGCTCACTACGTTCTGGTAGCCGCTCTAGGACAAGATCAGTGCGCGGCCTTATTCCCGCGCAGCTTCTGGAACAACATCACGGCTCCCAGCACCACCGCACCGGCGACCACGCCGACCACCATGTTGCCCAGCGCTTCGACCAGCCAGCCCAGGCCGCCGGCCGACTTGGCCAGATCCATGACGAGGTGGTGCAGCGCGGGGATGTTGTGAACCAGGATGCCGCCGCCGACCAGGAACATCGCCAGCGTGCCGGCTACCGACAGGAACTTCATCAACCATGGCGCGGCCACCAGAATGCCGCGGCCGAGCGCCGCTAGCGACGCGCCCTTCTGGGTCAGGTACAGGCCCAGATCGTCCAGCTTCACGATCGCCGCGACCAGGCCGTACACGCCAATGGTCATCGCCAGCGCGATCGCCACCAGCACCGCCACCTGCTGGCCGAACGACACACCGGCCACCACGCCCAGCGACAGCACGATGATCTCGGCCGACAGGATGAAGTCGGTGCGGATCGCGCCCTTGACCTTGTCCTTCTCCAGCGCCACCACATCGACCTGCTCGTCGGCCAGCGCGCGGGTGCGCTCGGCATGCCGCTGCGCTTCTTCGTCCGCGTCGTGCAGGAACTTGTGCGCCAGCTTCTCCACGCCTTCGAAGCACAAGTAGGCGCCGCCGATCATCATCAGCGGCATCACCAACGGCACGTTGTAGCCGCGTCCGCGCAGCCAGGCTTCCAGCGCGCTGATCGCCAACGCCGCCGGCACCAGGATCACCTTGTTGACCAGCGACCCCTTGGCGACTGCCCAGACCACCGGCAACTCGCGGTCGGCGCTGACGCCGGTGACCTGCTGCGCGTTGAGTGCCAGATCGTCGCCCAGCACGCCGGCGGTTTTCTTGGCCGCAACCTTGGTCAGGATGGAAACGTCGTCCAGCAGGGTGGCGATGTCGTCGAGCAGGGTAAACAGGCTGGCACCGGCCATGCGGAGGTCCTTCGAGGGTGGTCGTGCGTGAGTAGGCGTGAATTCTCGCCGATCCTGCGCCCGCATGGGGTGATGGCAGGCCATTGTGCGGTCGTTGCGTGCCGTTGCCGGGCGGTTGCCGGCACTGCCAAACCCAGGCCAGACATGTGCCAGCGCAGGCATCGGCAGCGCTCGCAACGCTGTCACGGCGCACCCGGATTCACCGGCTGACGACCCCGCGCTGGCCACACTCGCTGCTCGCATGACGCCCCGGAGATGGCCTTGAGTCCGAATGACCCGCACCGCACACCGGCTCCGGCAACGCACCCGGCCGATCAGGCCGTGGTGGGCGGCATGAGCCGGCGTACGCAGATCCTGCGCTTGTTGCTGCGGTACCGCGGGTCGGGTGTGTTTGCCGGCATGAATCTGGATCCGGCCGCCATCAACGAGTACGAGGTGCCGGCCGAAGGCACGCCCGACCAGTTCGTCTCCGACCTGGAATCGCTAGGCCCCACCTTCGTCAAACTCGGTCAGATGTTGTCCACGCGCCCGGACATCGTGCCGCCAGAGTTCGCCACCGCGCTGGAGCGCATGCAGGAAAACACCAGCTCGGTGCCGGTGGAGCGCATCCGCCAGATCATCGAAGAAGAACTCGGCGTGTCGGTCAACAAAGCGTTCTCGTTCTTCGACCCAGTGCCGCTGGGCTGCGCATCGCTGGCGCAGGTGCATCGGGCTGCGTTGCGCGATGGCACACCGGTGGCGATCAAGGTGCAAAAGCCCGAAGTCGCCGCGCAAGTGCGCTCGGACCTGGATGTCCTCAAAAGTTTTGCCACCGCCGCCGACCGGCTCACCGGCATCGGCCGCCGCGTGCGCTTTGCCGACTGGCTGGGCGAATTCGGCAAGACCCTGCGCGCCGAGCTCAATTACGAAGACGAAGCCGAAACCCTGGTGCGCTTCGGCAAACATCTCAAGCCGTTTCCGTTGTTGTGGATACCGCAACCGATCTGGGACCTGAGCAGCCGCAAGGTGCTGACCATGCAGCTGGCCGAAGGCGTGCGCGTGGACAAGATCTCCGGCCTGCGTCGCACCGAACAGCCGATGGATAATTTGGCGGCGGAGCTGGTCAAGGGCTATCTGGATCAGATGTTCGTGCATGGCGAAATCCATGCCGACCCGCACCCGGGCAACCTGCGTGTGTTGCAGGACGGGCGGCTGGCCATCTTCGACCTGGGCATGGTGGCGCACGTACCGCCGCGTCTGCGCGAACGGCTGCTCAAGCTGCTGTTTGCCGCCGTCGACGGGCGCGGCGAAGAAGTGGCCGAAGAAACCATCGCGCTCAGCACGCGCCTGGAGGATTACGACGAAGACCGCTACCAGCGCGAAACCGGGCAGATGATCGCCCGCTACGCCGCGCACGACACCACCTCCGAAGGCCGCGTGGTACTGGATCTGGTACGTATCGCCACCGCGAACGGCCTGCGCACGCCACCGGAACTGAGCCTGCTCGGCAAGACCCTGTTGAATCTGGAAGGCGTGTGCCGCGCGTTGTCGCCCAACCTGGACACGCGCCGCATCGTCGAACGCCACCTGCAGCACGTGATGCGCGCGCGGCTGAAAAAATCGCTGTCCGCCGCCAACCTAGCCAGCGAAGCGATGGAACTGCAGCATCTGGTGCGCGAAGGACCGCGCCGCATGTCCGAGATCCTGTCGCTGGCCGCGGAAAACCGCCTGCAGATGCGTGTCACCGGGCTGGAAGAATCGCATCTGATGGAAAGCCTGCAGAAGATCGCCAACCGCGTTGCAGCCGGCATCGTCACCGCGGCGCTGATCATGGCCTCGGCGCAGATGATGCGCATCGAAACCGGCCTGAAACTGTGGGGCTATCCGGCCATTGCGATGGTGCTGTTTCTGCTCGGCGTCGTGCTGGGCCTTGGCATCGTGCTCAGCGCACTGCTATTCGACCGCCGCGTCCGCGCACGCGAAGAGCGCGGGCACAGATAGGGGCCGACGAGTCAGCGCGCTCCCATTCGACAAAGCCCCTCTCCCACCGGGAGAGGGGTTGGGGTGAGGGTACGGGGCAATGCCGCTCATCGAGCCCACGCATCAAGCCTCGACGGCGTGACGCAAACCCCGCATCGCCCTCAACGACGCGCTGGCGCAAACAGACGCAAACGCTCCCGCTAACGATATGACCGATTGCATCGATCAGTGAAGGCCGAACCTGGCGCAATCGCCCGATCTCGATCATCCGTCGCCAGTCGCCATTCGCCATTCGCCATTCGCCATTCGTGACCACGCACAACAGATGCGTCACGCACAGCGCATTGCAAAGTTACCTTGCCAGCACCCAGTGCGACTGCCGTGAATCAACACCGCACGCACCGCCCCCACAGCACACCCAAGCAACACTCCATGCGGATGGACACACCCGCATCGAACAACGCATTAAAAGCGGCTAACAAAATCACTGTGCTCACCGCCAGGCGGGCGCAGCCGGCGCTCGGTGGCGCATTTACCACCCTTACACTCCGGCTCATCCGTGCCGTCCACACCCACCTGACGACTGCTCGCTACGTGTTGTTTGCTGCTCTAAACCCACATCCAAACACAACAAACATTTCAGTCAGCTTCAGCGCGGCATAGTCCGTCATCCGGGTGTCACATTGCAGGTGGCGCACAGGACATGGCGAGCAAGGCGTCCGGTACGCGCTCGCATCATTCCCCCACGGACGTTGCGCATGCATTGGATGTTGTTGTTCTCGTTGTTGCTATTGCTGTGGCTGTTGGTCGCCTCGCCGCGTCTGGCCTGGCTCAAGGCCGGCCTGCTGTCGCTGTTGCTGCTGCTGCTCAGCGCCTGGGGCTTGATCGACCGGCTCAGCGGCGACGGCGTCAATGCGGCCACGCTGTATCACCTGCGCGCAGACATGGACGGCGCCGGCGTCAGCGACTTTTCCGGCTACATCGCCGTTTTTATCGGCATGCTGCTGCTGTCATTAAGCCCGCTCATCCTGGTCAAGGTGCGCCGTTTCCGCCGCCCGCGCGGCGGCGGTGTGGTGTTCGGATCGTTCGTGGCGATGTTGTTGGTCAGCATCGTGGTGAGCCCGCTGTATCGCGATGGCAAACGGCTGTACTACCAGTTGCGCCCGGTCGATTACGCCACGGTGGTGCCGGAGTATCAGGTGCCGCAGCAACCGCTGCAAAAGCGCAAGAACATCGTCTGGATCTACGGCGAGAGCCTGGAGCGCACCTACTTCGATGAGTCGGTGTTTCCGGGCCTGATGCCCAACCTGCGCGCGCTGGCCACCGAAGCGGTGGACGTACGCAATCTCAGTTCCACCGAAGGCAGCGGGTGGACCATCGCCGGCATGGTGGCCTCGATGTGCGGCGTGCCGCTGACCACCGCACCGGGCGATGAAAACAGCATGGATCGCATGGGCATGTTCCTGCCGGAAGCGCGCTGCCTGGGCGACTACCTCAAGGATCAGGGCTACCGCAATCACTACGTGGGCGGGGCCGATGCCAGCTTTGCCGGCAAGGGCCGTTTCCTGTCCAGCCATGGCTTCGACGTGGTGGATGACGTGCAGCATTTCCGCGATAAAGGCGTGGCGCCCAAGCATTTTTCCGCATGGGGCGTGCATGACGACGTGTTGCTGGACGATGCCTGGGACAGCTTCCAGACCCTGTCGCGCGCCGGCCAACCGTTCATGCTGACCACGCTGACCATGGACACCCATCACCCGGCCGGCCACCTGCCGCTGGCGTGCAAGGGCCAGCGCTACGACAGCGCGCTGGGCGACATCGGTCTGTTGCATGCGATCAAGTGCAGCGATCGCCTGATCGGCGAGCTGGTGGCGCGCATCCGCAACAGTCGCTACGGCAACAACACCATCATCGTGATCGCGTCCGATCATCTGGCCATGCCAAACGATCTGAGCGATGTGTTGGCCCATCAGAAACGCGAAAACCTGCTGTTGTTTCTCGGCAAGGGCATCGCGCCGCAACAGGTGCTCACGCGCGCAGGCAGCACGCTCGATTCCGGTGCCACGCTACTGCAATTGCTTGAGCCGGGCATGCGCACCCTGGGCTTCGGCCGCTCCCTGCTTGCCAGCGATGCACCGCCCAGCGCCAGCGTCGCCGCCAGTCGCGACAGCGGCAAGGATTACCCGCGCTATCTCGCCTTTGCGCGCACGCTGTGGACCGGGCAAAGCACCCGCATGCTGCGCGTCAACGGCAATGGCGATGTGGTGGTGGGCGTGCAACAGGTGCGTCCGCCGGTGCTGCTCGAATACGACGAGGACACCCATCTGAAAACGGTGTATCTGGAAAACACCTCGCGTCAGTTCGACCGCACCCACAGCAAGGGCACGCTGGCCTACGTGGACCGCTGCACCGCATTCGAGGACGGCTCGGCCGACGGCGACTGGTGCGCGCTGGTCGTCGATCGCCAGCAAAACATGAAGCTCTACCGCGACCCGGACCTGACCCGCGGCATCGCCGTCGATGCGCCCCTGGATGCCACACCGCAAGGCCCGCGCCCGCGCGTGCGTCAGCCGATCATGCTCACCCAATCTGCGCGCAAGACCGCTGCCGGCAGCTACATGCTCGAGCTCTACGCCAAGCGTCGCCCTACCCGCGCGTTCTGGGTGGAAGCGGTGTCGTCCGAGCGCAAGGTGGTGCTGGCCCAGCAATGGGTGGTGCCCGATGCCGCCGGACGCATCCGCATGCCGGTGGGCCTGGAGCATGCGGTGGAGGACTTGGAAATTCGCGCCTGGCTCGACTACACCGAAGATGTCAGCGTCGACGATCTGGCACTGGTCAAGGACACCCCGGTGGCCGACCGTTCGTAAAACAGCATTGCTAACAAACGCATTCGCCTCGCAGGAGCGCGCTGGCGCGCGATGCAGCGTTACCGGCGATGTCCAACACATGCCGGCACACGTCTACGTCACGCACGTTAAGCGGGGCGCACACTCCGCATCACTGCGGCGCTGACGACGCGTCCTCGCCACCATCGCGTGCCACCGCCACCCCAGCACGACTGAAGCGGATTTCCTGCGGCGACTGCAGCGCAATCCCCACCGTCTCCATCCGCTGCAACAACGCAAAGAACAGCTCGCTGCGCACGCCATACGAATCGCGCGGGCTGCGGACGTAGGCGAACGAATTGAAGTTGACATGGCCGCCGGCCAGCGAGTCGATGAACACCGACGGCGCCGGCTCGGCCAGCACCTTGGCATGCTCGGCGAACAGTTCCAGCAGCATGTCGCGCACCTTCGCCACTTCGGTTTCCAGCGGTACCGAGAACTGCAATTGCACCCGCCCCATCGGATTGGACAGGGTCATGTTGCGCACGCTTTTGGTGATCAATTCCGAATTCGGCACGATCAGGGTGGAGCGATCGCCGACCTGGATTTCGGTCGCACGCACACTGATCTTGCGCACATCGCCCTCCTGGTCGCCGATACGCACCCAATCGCCGATTTTCACCGGCCGCTCGGCCAACAGGATCAACCCCGACACGAAGTTCTGCGTGATCGCCTGCAAACCGAAACCGATACCCACCGACAATGCGCTCAACACCAGCGCCAGCCGCTTCAGATCCAGGCCCAATGCGGTCAGACCCCACACCACCACGATCAACCAGCCCAGATAGCGCGCCACCGTGCTGATCGAGTTGCGCGCCCCGTCATCGAGCTCGGTCTTGGGCAAATAGGTATTGAGCAGCCACTGCTGCACCACTTGCACCAGTCCCATGCCAAGCAGGAACACGCACAGCGCCCGGAACACATCGCCGGGAGTGATCACCAGTTCCTTGCCGATTGGGATGCCGTGCGCGATGTTCTCCGCCCAGTCGGTGACCACGTTGATGTTGGCGCCATAGGGCGTCAACAGCACCGCAATGCCTAACAGCACCAGCAACACCCGCGCCGCCGCCGAGATCAGCAAGCCCAGCTGTACCAGGCGTCCGCTCCCGATGCTGAGCGCGTGCGACAGCGCGCGGCTGAAGCGTCCATCCGGCTTGAACAACCAGGTCATCAGATCGTCGGCAAAGATCACCAGCAAGCCGAGCAGGCTGCACACCAAGGTGATCCAGATGATCTGCCGCTCTACGAACAAGGCCAGATTGAGATAGCCGAACAAGGCCGCGATCAACGCGAAGATCACCGCCAGGTGGCCCAACAGGCGGATCAGCACGATGAAACCGCCACCGCGCGACACCACCGGCGGCGCATCGCTGTCGGGATCGGCCACGCCTGCATTGGCCGCATGCGCACGCAACGACAGGCTCAAGCCAGCCAATGCCGACAGGATCAACCCGGCGTACAGCAAGGCGGCCAGCGCGTCGGTGGCCGTGAGCAGCGCGCCGCTGCTGCCGGCCACCTCGTTGGTCTTCATCGCCATGCCGCTGAACCAGATCACTGCCGCAGTGGCAAGACAATGCAGGCGCAGGCGATCGACAGTGGCATCGTCCAGCGGAAACAGGCGCCAGCTGGGCTGGTGTTTCATCAGCAGGCTGGCACTGAGCGAACCGACGAAGGCTGCCACCACACTGATGGCGACAAACCCGGTCAGCCATTGATCGAAATCCTCTGGCAGCTCGCTCAACGCGCGAATGCTTTCGGCCAGCACGAACGCCGCCACCCCCAGGCTCAGGGTACCGACCAAGAGGAACCACAGCGCCAGCCCGGAGCGCCGCAGGCGTCCGCCCGGCGCACGCGAGGCCGCGTAACGGCGCCCCAGGTGGCGCAGGAAAATACGCAGCGGGAGTGCCAGAAACAACGCGACCAAGGCCCCGGTGATCAACCCACCCACGCCGTTGGCTGCGGTTCCCGCCTGCACCACCTGCACCGCCTTGCCGGACAGCGCCTGCAGGCGGCCACGATCGTCGGGCCATTGCTGTGTGATCTGGCCCCACAACGCAGGCGACAGCGGCGAGGCGACCCGCGTGGAGAGCTTGACGCTGAAGCGCTGCACCCGCTCGCGTTCGAGCCGATCGGCCAGATCCTTGGCGTTGGAGACCAGCAGCGTGGCCTGGATGAACTCGGCATTTAACTGATCGCGCTCTTTGATCAACGCTTTGCGCTGTTTGACCAGATCGGCCGGCTCGTTTGGCTGCGCGATGCCGAGCCCCTCCAACCGTGCGTTGAGATCTTTGAGCGGCTGCTCCAACGTGCGTACCAGCTCCTGCGCCTTCCGCTGGGTGCCAGTGACGTCATCGGTCAGCTTGACGAGTTGCTCGGTATCGGCCTTGTCCATGCTCGCGTCGGCCTTGGTCACCACCTGCTGCATGCTGTCCAGCTGGGTCTTCGTACTCTCCAGCTGCTTGTCCTCGTCCTGCGCCGCCGCCGCGCCCACGCAGACCGTCCACAGCACGGCCAGCAACAGCAGACGCCGCACCACACCCCACGGAGCACTTCGAACAACTCGGAATTCGGACACAGGCAGGCATCGGACAGGCGCGGACCACCGCGGTGCCGGCATCTTAAGCCACTGCCTACAGCGCAGCCGATCGCCACTGCCACCCGGGTTCAGGCTGGCAGAGCTCGCCAGTGTGCAATGGCAAGACGCAATGGGCGGCTCGTCAGCGAAGGCAGCTATCACGCCAGCAGCCGCATGTGACGTGGCATCCCCGCATCCAAACCTGCGCATGAACGTTGTGCGGCTTGTCACCTCGCGGCAACAGTGCGCTGTCGCAGAATCAGGTCACCGCTGCGGCAGACGCAGCGGATGACCGCGAAGGAGAACTCCATGCAGATTCAGATCCAGACCGACAAGCACGTGCCGCATGACCCGTCCGTCGTGCAGCATGTCGAGAAGACCTGCACCGCCCAGCTGGCGCATTTCGCCAACGACATCACCCGCGTCGAAGTGCATTTGCGCGACGAGAACGGCCAACGCGGCGGCGCAGCGGATCGAACCTGCAGTATCGAAGCGCACGTGGCCGGCTTGCCGCCGATCGCCGCCACCAATAGCGCCGAAACCACCGCCTCCGCCGTCACCGGCGCGGCCCGCAAGTTACGCACCGCCATCGAACATGCGCGCGGCAAGCAGCACGCCAGGGCCACCGCACCGGCACCGGACAACCTCTGATTCGCTTCAAAGGCGGGGCGTACGCGCCCTGCCTTTGCGTGAGCCCACATCTGAGTGAGCCCAACGTCTGAGTGAGTCCAGCTTCGAGGCCTGTTCGGCGCACCACGTTCTTCGACACATGGCGTGGGAGCGATTCGCCGCAGGCTTGAGCGCAGTCCGCAATGGACGCCTCGCATGGCGCTCACCGGCGCACTAAGCGAAGGCCATCAGCGCTCACACACGATGACATCGGCCCACACTAGCGCTGCGAGGTAAACGTCCGGCTTCGCAGCGGTGCATCCGCGCTGCCGGGACAGAACATCACAAACTTCGACACCAGCGCTGGCGACATGCAGCGTCACTTGCGACGCAAAGGCGCTTAGAAACCGTAAGACCTGACCCCAGAAACGACTTCGGCCCGCTGCAATGGAATGCCACTGCAGCGGGCCGAACGATGCGATCTGGTGCGCCCGGAGGGATTCGAACCCCCGACCAATGGCTTCGGAAGCCACTACTCTATCCGGCTGAGCTACGAGCGCCTGGCCGCGCATTATGCCAGAACCCGTGCCACCCGCGTGATGCCTTGGGCCGCTGACGTCCGCAGGCCGCCCGGCGGGAGCTGTCCAATGTGTTCTGCAGACTCCCTCATGCGGAGCGCACGCTTGCCGGAGCAGCCGACACCCGACGCAGCCACCGAGCCTCACGCACATGGTGCTTCGCCCCAGTTCCGACCGCAGATGCATGTCCCCGTGTTGGCCGGAGTTCTTGCAGCCGGCACCTGCATTGCCGCATCCAGATGGCCGCATCCAGGGCGCGCTGCTACCCTTTGCAGCATGAGCAAGCATGGTTTCGAACAGGCACCCGCAGCGCCCGCGCTGACGTGGTCCGAGCGGCTGGGGCAATACTGGAAACTGGTGCGTGGCGACCGCCCGATCGGCAGCTTGCTGCTGCTCTGGCCCACCTGGTGGGCACTGTGGCTGGCCGCCGACGGCATGCCACCGTTATGGACGTTGTTCGTGTTCACCGCCGGGGTCTGGCTGACCCGCTCGGCCGGCTGCGTGATCAACGACTACGCCGACCGCTGGCTGGACCCGCATGTAGAGCGCACCAAGTCGCGCCCGCTCGCCACCGGCGCGGTGTCCGGGCGCGAAGCGCTGTGGGTATTCGTGGTGCTAATGCTAGTGGCGTTCGCATTGGTGCTCAGCCTCAACTGGCTGACCGTGGCACTGAGCGTGCCCGGCGTGTTCCTGGCCGCGAGTTACCCCTATCTGAAGCGCCACACCCACCTGCCGCAGGTCTATCTGGGCATGGCGTTCGGCTGGGGCATCCCGATGGGCTTTGCGGCGGTACAAGGCAGCGTGCCGTTGCTGGGCTGGCTGTTGTATGCGGCCAATATCCTGTGGGCGACCGCGTACGACACCTGGTACGCCATGGTCGACCGCGACGACGACATCCGCATGGGCAGCAAGTCCACCGCCATCCTGTTCGGCAAGTACGACCTGCTGGCGCAAGGTGCGCTCTATGCGTTGATGTTTGCGACCCTGGCAGCCGTCGGACTGCGCGCCGGCCTGGATGCAGCCTACTGGGCGGGCCTGGGCGTGGCGGCGGCGCTGGTGCTCTACGAATTCCGCATCGCCCGCCACCGCGAACGCGGCCCCTGCTTTCGCGCCTTCCTGCATAACAACTGGGTTGGTCTGGCGATCTTTGTCGGGATCGCGGTGGCGGTGCGTTAGGAGCGGGGATTGGGGATTGGGGATTGGGGATTCGTAGTTTGGGATTCGTAATTCAGGGTGTGGGCTGTGGGCTATGAGAGACGCTAAGGACCCTTGAATAACTCATGGCCCAGCGAGAGAGAGTTGCAATCCAGCCTAATCACGACAATCGCCGGCGCTTAAAATCAAACACTTGCGCGTGATTTAGTCTGTCCAAGGCATCGATCGGAAGCCTATGAAAAGAGTTGTTCAGAGCTTCCCTAAAGGCTGTGCGCCAGGCTTTCCGAGCAGGTGATCTCTTTCCACAACCGCGCTGATAGAACCCGCACCGACCTCTCCAGATAAGGCACAGAGTGATGAGGGCCATTCCGCAGGCGACAAGCCCCTCTCCTGCGGGAGAGGGGTTGGGGTGAGGGTACGGGCCGATGCAACAAGCCCGCACTCGCATCAGCATCTGCTTTTGGCCTCGGCTCGCTTCGCCCCTGTTTTAAGCGTTTTAAGCACGACAGCAGGCTACCGACACTCGCGTCTTCGCCTGTGATCGCGCTCACCGAGTGAAAAGAACGCCTGTCTACTACCCGAGAACCCAGGGCAGCGTCGCGCTAAAAGAACAGCACCCACCTGACCACCGCACCCGAAGCGAAAAACGCGTAACGCGCTGACCAACCGCACAGAGCGGCAAAGCGCCCGCCGGCCCGACCCCGTCGTCGTTGACCTAGCTTGCCACCACCTACGGCAGCCTTGCCTCAGCCCCCGGCCATCTCAACCACAGACCGCTCCCAGCCACACCATCACGGCACCCGCGCGCACACCCAGGCATCGACCCGCTGCACGCCCGCGCGTCGCAAGGCCAGCGCTGCCGCGTGCAGCGTGGCGCCGGTGGTCATCACGTCGTCCACCAGCGCCACATGTGCGGGCAAGGCGCCGCGTGCGATGAAGGCGTCGCGCAGATTGCGTTGGCGCTCGACGGCATCCAGCTCGGATTGCGGCGCCGTCGCACGCACGCGGCGCAGCAACGGCAAACACGGCAACCGCAGCGCGCGGCCCAGCGGTTTGGCCAGCTCAAGCGCCTGGTCGTACCCGCGCTGACGCAGGCGCTGCCGATGCAGGCTCACCGGCACCAGGGCCTGCGGCCGCGGCAACCGTGCGCAGCGCCTGGCCATCAATTCGCTGAGCAGTCGCCCTGCCGCCAGGTCTTGATGGAACTTGAAGCGCCGCAGCAATCCGTCCACCGGCCAACGATAGGTAAAGCACGCATGCACGCGCTGCAGCGGCGGTATCTGCTGCAGGCACTGTCCGCACAGTGCCACGCCATCGGAGGCGAACAGCTGGGTGGCGCAGCACAGACATGCATGGCCGTGCTCCGGCAATGCGGCCCGGCACGATGGACACAAATCGCAATCGGCCATGCCCGCTTCCGCGCAGACCAGGCACAGGCTCGGCAACAGCAGGCGCAACACCCGTTGCGGCCATCTGTAAACCGACCCCACCTCTTCAAAGTTGACAGCCTCTTCCATGCTCACCAGACTGCCTGGCTTCCAAGCCGCTGACTGTCAGGAAACTCCGATGTCTGTTGTCGTACGCCATGACTGGGATCGCAAAGAGCTGCAGGCGTTGTTCGATCTGCCGTTCCCCGAGTTGCTGCATCACGCGGCCAGCGTGCACCGCGCACAGTTCGATCCGGCGCAGGTGCAGGTCTCCACGCTGCTGTCGGTCAAGACCGGTGGTTGTCCGGAAGATTGCGCGTACTGCCCGCAAGCGCAGCGCTACGACACCGGCGTGACCGCGCAGAAGTTGATGGAAACCGAAGAAGTGGTCGCCAAGGCGCGACAGGCCAAGGCCGCCGGCGCCTCGCGCTTCTGCATGGGCGCGGCGTGGCGCTCGCCGAAGGAGCGCGACATCCCCAAGGTGGCCGCGATGATCCGCGAGGTCAAAGCCATGGGCCTGGAAACCTGCGCCACTCTCGGCATGCTCGACGCCGGCCAGGCGCGTGCGCTCAAGGACGCCGGGCTGGATTACTACAACCACAATCTGGACACCGCGCCGGATTACTACGATTCCATCATCCACACCCGCCAGTACCAGGACCGCCTGAACACCCTGGAGCACGTGCGCGATGTGGGCCTGAAGACCTGCTGCGGCGGCATCGTCGGCATGGGCGAGACCCGCGAGCACCGCATCGGCCTGCTGCTGGCGCTGGCCACCTTGCCGGCGCACCCTGACTCGGTGCCGATCAATCAGTTGGTGCAGGTCCCCGGCACGCCGCTGCACGGCACCCAGCAGCTGGACCCGTTCGAGTTCGTGCGCATGATCGCGGTGGCACGCATCGTCATGCCCAAGTCGATGGTGCGCCTGTCCGCCGGCCGCGAGGCGATGAGCGATGAGCTGCAGGCGCTGTGCTTCCTGGCCGGCGCCAACTCGATCTTCTACGGCGAAAAGCTGCTGACCACCGGCAACCCGGACACCGAGCGCGACCAGGCCCTGTTCCAGCGCCTGGGCCTGCGCCCGATGCAGATCACCGTCGACGCCGCCGACCACGATCACGATCACCCCGGCACCGTGCATGCGGACATCACCCGCGGCGCGGCGTGCGAGCACGCAGCGTGACGACGGCGCACGCCATCCAAGGATGAGCCTGCACTGCGCCCGGCCCTGCTGACCGCAGTAGGGCCAGGCGCGGCAGTAAACCGTTATGACTGGCAGCCCAAGCTCACCGGGCAGCCAACCCGCCCCCACCGGCCGTCGGTGCCGGCTGGGCGATGTGGCCGCGGCACGCTACGCTAGCGGCCCTTATCTGTTGTCGAACTCCCTCATGGCTCGCCCCGATCTGCACGAACGGATTTCGTCGCTGCGCAAGTTGCGCGTCGCCCAGGAACGGGTGCGGGTGCGCCGCCAGGTCGGCCGCCGCGATGGCGTGCGGCTGGAGATCGACGGCCGCTGGCTGACCGGTTTCTGTTCCAACGACTATCTGGGCCTGTCGCAACAGTTCGAAGTGGTTGCCGCCCTGCAGGACGCCGCCGCGCGCGATGGCGCCGGTGCGACCGCCTCGCATCTGATCTGCGGCCACCACACCGCACACGAAACGCTCGAGCGCGAAATCGCCGAGTGGCTGGGCTACCCGTCGGCGCTGCTGTTTGGGAGCGGCTTCATCGCCAATCTGGCCGTGCAGCAAGCCTTGCTCAGCGAAGAAGACGATGTCTGCGTGCAGGACCGGCTCAACCACGCCAGCCTGCTCGACGCCACGCGTCTGGCCGGCTGCCGGCTGCGGCGGTATCCGCATCTGGATGTAGAAGGCGCGATGCGCCAGCTCAAGGGCGCCCCCGAGGGCGCGGCGATGCTGGCCAGCGACGGCGTTTTCAGCATGGATGGCGATGTGGCGCCGCTGCGTGCCTTGAGCCTGGTGGCGCGCATGCAGGAGGCGCTGTTCTATGTCGACGATGCGCACGGCGTGGGCGTGCTGGGCCCGCAGGGGCGCGGCTGCGTCGCCGATGCCGGCCTGGGCGTTGCCGAAGTGCCGCTGCAGTTGGTGACGCTGGGCAAAGCACTCGGCGGCTACGGCGCGGTCGTGGTCGGCGAAGAAGCGCTGATCCGCCATCTGGCCGAAACCGCACGCCCTTACATCTACACCACCGCCCTGCCGCCGGCGCAGGTGGCCGCCACCCTGGCCGCGGTGCGGCTGGCGCGACGCGACGATTGGCGGCGTGCGCGCCTGGTCGAACTGATCGGCAACTTCCGCGATGGCGCGCGCCGGCATGGGTTCGAACTGATGGCCTCCGACACGCCGATCCAGCCGCTGCTATGCGGCGAGGAAGCCACGGTGATGGCGATGTCGGCCGCACTCGAACAGGCCGGTTTCATGGTCGGCGCGATCCGCCCGCCCACCGTGCCCGAAGGCAAGGCGCGCCTGCGCGTGACCTTGTCGGCGCTGCACACGCCGCAGCAGGTGCAGGCATTGATCGAGGCGATTGTGCAGGCGCGTGACGTGGTCAGCCGGCAGCCGCTGCGCGCCTCCGCTTAAGAGCGGCTAACACAACGTCGCGAGCAGTCGTCAGGTGGGTGTGGGCGGCGCAGAGGAACCGGAGTGTACGCGTGGACCATGCCGCATCGAGCACCGCCCACGCCCGCCTGGCGGTGAGCACAGTCGTTTTGTTCGCTGCTCTAAACCGTTGCCGGCAGCGCGCTCGTGCGCAACGCCGGACCGGCGCGGCCGGCGCCCGGACGCTCGATGTATCGCGCGAATGGTTCGATGCGTGCGTACTGTCCAGGCGCACGTGCCGACTGCATGCAACTCTGCGTCGGCGGCATTGGGCGCACGGCACATCACCGCACGCCTGATCAACCCACTGCGGCAGCGCTTCGACTCGAATGCAGCAACCAGAGTGTCGGCAGCTCCGCGCTGGTACCGCATCGCCCACGCCGGCAGTCACTCGGAACAAGTCCGCTGACATGGCAATGACCGCGCCCGAGACGCAAACCGCCACGCCGGCGCAACGCTGCGTCTGGGAAGCGCTGTCGCTGCTGTATCTGGACAGCGCGTGCGATGGCGACCACGCGCGCATTGCCCGGATCCTGGCCGCCTCGCCGTTTACGTTGCCGCAACTGCGCACGATGCTGCTGCACGAGGTGCACCCGGTGCTGATCGGCAATCTGCGCAGCGTAGCCGGCGTGTGGGAAGGCTTCGATCACGACTGGCTGGCGGCTGCGATCGCCACACAGCGCGCGCGTCGCTGGCGTTGGCCGGATCGTTGGTGCTGGCGCCGGTATGCACGCCAGCAATGGGCAGTGCTCGCGCCTGCGATCAGCGCAGTGCGCACACACGCTGCACGCTGAGCGCGCGCCAATCGGCGACAATCCACGCATGCATATCGATGTCATCGGCCACGGGCCTGCGCTGGTTCTTCTGCACGGTTGGGCGTTGCACGGCGGCGTGTTCGCACCGCTGGTGGAGCGGCTGTCGTCGCACTACCAACTGCATCTGGTCGATCTGCCCGGGCACGGTTTCAGTCGCGACGACACCACGCCGTTGGCCTTGCCGTACGTGGTCGCCGCGATTGCCGCGGCCACGCCGCCGGCAGTGTGGGTGGGCTGGTCGCTGGGCGGCCTGTTTGCCTTGCATGCCGCCGCCACCCAACCGCAGGTGCGTGGGCTGGCGATGATCGCGGCAACGCCGCGCTTTGTGCGGGGTGCCGACTGGACCGATGCGGTCGAGCGCGACGTGTTCGTGCAATTCGGCCAAGACCTGGCGCGCGATTACCGCGGCACCCTGGAGCGTTTTCTTGCGTTGGATACCTTGGGTTCGGCGCATGCGCGCGCCGAACTGCGCAGCCTGCGCG
The DNA here is from genome assembly GCF_035012785.1 of Xanthomonas sp. WHRI 8932A. NCBI lineage: Bacteria > Pseudomonadati > Pseudomonadota > Gammaproteobacteria > Lysobacterales > Lysobacteraceae > Xanthomonas > Xanthomonas sp. WHRI 8932A. The sequence continues at coordinate 58,332 of NZ_JAYGQQ010000002.1, read as the reverse complement.
AAACGCTCACCGCACGCGGCGAGCCGGCGGCCGACGCCCTGCAACACGGCTTGCGCCTGCTCGAACGTACCGACCTGCGCCGCGCATTGCCGCAGCTGGCGCGCCCCAGTCTGTGGATTGCCGGGCAACGCGATCGGCTGGTGCCGGCCGCCGGCATGCACGCCGCCGCCGCGCTCGCGCCACACGCGCAGGCGCTCACCATCGCCGGTGGCGGCCACGCACCGTTTCTCGGCCATGCCGATCAGGTGGCCGAGGCGTTGCAACGCTTCGTTGCGTCCGTGCCGTGAGCAGATCGCCGATCATGCGACTTCGCTGATCGAGGACACATCGCATGGATCTGGGAATCGCCGGGCGCTGGGCACTGGTCTGCGCTGCCAGCAAAGGGTTGGGCCTGGGCTGCGCCCGCGCGTTGGCGCGCGAAGGCGTCAACGTGGTGATCGCCGCACGCGGCCGCGCTGCACTGGACGCGGCCGCCGATGCGTTACGCGCACTACCCGGCGGCGGAGACGTGCGCAGTGTCGTGGCCGATATCGCAACACCGGAAGGACGCGCCGCCGCGCTCGCAGCCTGCCCGCAGGTCGACATCCTGATCAATAACGCAGGCGGCCCGCCACCGGGCGATTTCCGGCAGTGGGAACGCGAGGACTGGCTGCGCGCGCTGGACGCCAACATGCTGGCGCCGATCGAACTGATCCGCGCCACCGTCGATGCCATGCGTGCGCGCCGCTTCGGCCGCATCGTCAACATCACCTCCAGTGCGGTGAAGGCGCCGATCGACATCCTGGGCCTGTCCAACGGCGCACGTGCCGGCCTCACCGGCTTCGTTGCCGGGCTGGCGCGCAGCACGGTGGTCGACAACGTCACGCTCAACAATCTGTTGCCCGGCCAGTTCGCCACCGACCGCCTGCGCGGCAACTTCGCCGCCATCGCGCAACAGCAAGGCAGCACCGCCGACGCGGTCGCCGCGCGCAAGCAGGCCGCCATCCCGGCCGGGCGCTTCGGCGAGCCGAACGAATTCGGCGCGGCTTGCGCGTTTCTGTGCAGCGCGCAGGCCGGCTATATCACCGGGCAAAACCTGCTGATCGACGGCGGCAGTTATCCGGGCACGTTCTAGCGCACCGGCCATGCGGAGCTTGTGGCAACCGCGGACGACGTCGCGGTTGTTTTCGGCCACGACTCGGCTTGTCGAAACACATTGCTAGTTCATTGCGGTCGCCACGCAGTCGCTGGCAGAGCGACCGCTCGCAGAGTTCTCCAGGCCGATTGCCACGCCGCACCACGCATCGATTCCCTCCGCCGCGCCCACGGGCGACAATAGCGTCGTCATGAACAGCACTTTCGATCCCCGCCACGTCCGCCGCGCCTTTGCGCGGGCCGCCAACAGTTATGCCGCCGCCGCCGCGTTGCAGCGCGAAGTGGAAACGCGCCTGCTCGAATCGCTCGATTACCTGGGCGAGCAGGTGCCCAAGGTGGTGCTGGATGTCGGCGCCGGCCCCGGCCACGCCAGCGGCGCGATCAAGAAACGCTGGCCCAAGGCGCAGGTGATCGCGCTCGATCAGGCCATGCCGATGCTGCGCCAGGCGCGCAAGGCCGCCGGTTGGTGGAAGCCGTTTGCGCAGGTCTGCGCCGATGCGCGCGCGCTGCCGGTGGCCGACGGCAGCGTGGATGTGATCTTCAGCAACCTGTGCCTGCAATGGGTGGAAGACCTGCCGGCAGTGTTCGCCGGGTTCCGCCGTGCGCTGCGGCCGGGCGGGCTGCTGTTGTGCTCCACCTTCGGGCCGGAAACCTTGATCGAGTTGCGCGACGCTTTCGCCCAGGCCGACACCGCCCCGCACGTCAGCCGCTTCCCGCCGATCGCGCAATTCGGCGATGCCTTGCTGATGTCCGGCTTCCGCGACCCGGTGCTGGACCGCGACCTGTTCACGCTCACCTACAACGATCTGCCCGCGCTGATGCGCGAGTTGCGTGCGATGGGCGCCACCAATGCGCTCAGCAACCGACGCGCCACGCTGACCGGCCGTGGCCGCTTTGCCGCTGCCAGCGCCGCCTACGAACCGTTACGGCGGCCAGATGGCGCCCTGCCCAGTTCCTGGGAAGTGATCTACGCGCACGCCTGGGCCCCGGCACCGGGCGCGCCCATCCGCGAGCGCGGCCAGGACATCGCCAGCGTGCCGGTGTCCTCCATCCCGATCCGCCGCCGCATCGACTGACCGCGCTGCGGTGCACATCGCCCGCCGCAGCGCGCCTGTGCCGGTGATACACAGCATTGCGCCGACGCCGATGCTGCGCCGGCGGGCTTTGTAGTGACTGCCGGTAGAATTCATTAATAAAGTGCCGCGATCCTGTGCTGGCCTACCCGCTTCTGGTCCCCGCCCCAAGCGACCCCCGCCCCCAAACGGTTTCCCCCATGTTGAAGTGGCTTCTCATCGCGCTGTTCATCGCGTCGGCGCTGTACATCCATTACCGCGGTCGCGTGCGCCACCGGCTCAGCCGGCAGCTGCTCGACCATTCCACCTTCATGGCGCCGATCAACACGCTGATGTATCTGTGTTCGCGCGTGCCGACCACACCGTTTATCGACCCGGGCAAAGAATTCCCCGAGCTGGCGCCGCTGCGCGCCAACTGGCCGGTGATCCGCGATGAGGCGGTGGCGTTGCAGCAGATGCAGAAGATCCGCGCCGCCGACGGCTATACCGATATCGGCTTCAACTCGTTTTTCCGCCGCGGCTGGAAGCGCTTCTATCTGAAGTGGTACGGCACCGCGCACCCGTCGGCGGCCGAGTTGTGCCCGCAGACCACCGCGTTGCTCAAGTCCATCCCCACGGTGAAAGCGGCGATGTTCGCCGAGCTGCCGCCGGGGAGTGAGCTGCGCCCGCACCGCGACCCGTTCGCCGGCTCGATGCGCCTGCACCTGGGCCTGGCCACGCCCAACGACGACCGCTGCTTCATCGACGTCGATGGCCAGCGCCACAGTTGGCGCGACGGCGAGTGGACCATGTTCGACGAGACCTATATCCATCACGCGCGCAATGACACCGACCAGGACCGCATCATCCTGTTCTGCGATATCGAACGCCCGATGCGTTGGCGCTGGGCGGCGGCGCTGAATCGCTTCGTCGGCCGCAGCCTGCTGTCGGCCGGCGCCTCGCCCAATCAGGACGGCGACAAGACCGGCGGCATCAACCGCGTGTTCCGGTATTTCTACGCGGCGCGCCTGAAAGCCAAGGCGCTGAAAGAGCGCAACAACCCGCTGTACCAGGTGCTCAAGTGGAGCATCTTCATCCTGGTGGTGGTCGGCATCGTGCGGCTGTAACGCCCGACCACCCACGTAGGGGCGCACCCGGGCGCGAAGGCATTCCCCAGAACGCATCATCCCGCGCAGACAGGCGCGAATACCCGCCCAGCCGCTCCTGCCATCGCCGCCGACCGAACATGCAGCAGTGCTGTAACGCAAGACAAACCGCGTAGGAGCGCACCTGGGCGCGACGAGGCATTCCCGGTAACGCTTCATCGCGCCCGGGCGCGCCCCTACACAGGTCTAGCGCATGCCGATCGACGCTCTCAGCGCGACACCCGCGCAATCCATTCCTGCAGGTTGTAGTAGTTGGTGACGCGGGTGATCGCGCCGTCCTGCACATCGAAGAACGCACCGCCCGGCAGCACATAGGTCTGGCCGTTGGCATCGGGCAGGCCTTCGTCGGTGGTGTGGTAGACCCCGTGCACCACGTATTCGGCCCCCACCCGCGTGCCGTCATCGTTGGCGGTGATCACGATGTCGCGCAACTGCTCGCGGTAGCTGTCGTTCATGCGCTGCAGGAAGGCCGCGAATTCCGCACGGCCGATCTCGCGCGCACCTTGATTGAGGTCGTGCGCCACATCCTCGGCCAGGAACGCCAGCATGGCGTCCCAATCTCCGCGATTGAAGGCGTCGTAATAGGCCTGGACCAGGCCGATGGCGTGTTGCCGATTGCTCTCGCTCATGCTCGAACCTGCCGCTGGGAAAGCCGCATCATAGAGCGGGTTTTGCGTGCGCGCTGAGACGCGGTCAGCGTCCGACTGCATCGCAGGCGTTCCCCTACCTCGACGGCCGCGCCGTTACGCGCAGCGCACACCACCACACCATGCACCGCTGACGCCCGGTGCCGATCCATCGCGGCGAGGCGCTGGTGCAACCGCGACGCACCATCGCCCCGACTGGCTGAATCGCCAGTGGGGATGCCGCCGGATGCCACGCATCCGTTTCAGGGGCCCTGCACCACCAGATCGCGGTGGAAGAAGTAAACCTCCTGCAGCAGGAAGCGCCAGCTGGTGTGGAAACTGCGAAAGCGCGTACTCGGCGTAGACGAGGCCAGCGCGTCCACTCCCAGCTCCTGGCTCAGCCGCAGCGCGCGCGCCATGTGCAGCGGGTCGCTGACGATGATCGCCCGGTGCATGCCATGACGGGCCATCAAGATGCGCGCCTGCTCCAGGTTTTGCCGGGTGGTCCGCGAGACCGTCTCGATCACGATCGCTTCCGGCGGCACCCCGTGGCGCAGCGCGTAGCGCCGTGCCACCTGCGACTCGGAAAACCGCGCGCCATTGCCGAAGCCGCCAGTGAACAACAGCCGCGGCGCATAGCCCTGGTCGTACAGATCCAGCGCATGCCGGATCCGTTCTTCGAAGACGGGCGACGGGCGCGCGTCATAAGCCGCCGCGCCCAGCACGATGATCACGTCCGCCGGCGCCGCCTGATCGCGGTCGCCCACCCAGACGATCCAGCCAGCCACCGCCACCAGCCAGATCAGCGCCAGCATGCATAACCGCCAGCCCCAGCCCCACAGGCCGAGTCCGCGCGCACGCCTGCTCACGCCGCGGCCCACGGCAGTGCGTCCAGATCGACATTGCCGCCGGACAGGATCAGCCCGACCCTGCGCCCGGCAAACCGCGCCGGCTCGGCCAGCACCGCCGCCAGCGTGATGGCCGAAGACGGCTCCACCACCTGCTTGAGCAGCTGCCAGATCAGCCGCATCGCCTGCACCACGGCCTCATCGTCCACCGTGATCACCTGCGCGCCGGCCGCCTGCAGCAACGTAAAGTTCGGCGCGCCCAGGGTGCCGCGCAGACCATCGCAGACGGTGTCGGGCACGAAGTCGACCAGGCGCTGCCCAGCGGCCAGCGAGCGCGCGGTGTCGGCCGCCCCGCTTGGCTCGGCCAGCACCAGCGCACAGCCCGGCGCAGACCGCAGCGCCAACGCCGCACCGGCCGCCAACCCGCCGCCGCCGACCGGCGCCAGCAGCACATCCAGCCCGCCGCTTTGATGCAGCAACTCCAAGGTGGCCGTGCCCTGGCCGGCGATCACGGCCGGATCGGTGTACGGATGCACCAGGGTCGCGCCACTGGTGGCCTGGACCTGGGCACACAGATGCTCGCGTGCTGCGATGGTCGGCGCGCAACGCCACAGCGTGGCGCCATGCCGGGAAATATTGGCCAGCTTGGCGGCAACCGCGCCTTCGGGCACCACGACATGACAGCCGATACCGCGCGTACGAGCGGCCAGCGCCAACGCCGCGCCATGATTACCGGACGAGTGGGTGACCACGCCGTGCGGTGCCACGTCGTCAGGCAGCGACCACACCGCATTGCAGGCGCCGCGGAACTTGAACGCGCCGCTGCGCTGCAGGTGCTCGGCCTTGAAGAACAGCTGCGCACCGCACAGTGCGTCCAGGCGGTGCGAGGTCAGCAACGGTGTCGTCGCGCAGTGCGGCGCAATGCGCGCGGCGGCTTGCAGGACATCTGAATGGGCAAGAGGGACCGTGTCGATCATGCCTGCAAGATTAACGTATCGCCTCACTCTTCACGGCTCGCACGCACACCGCCTGCGCATGCTGGATCGATGAAAAAGCGCCACATTGCGGCACAGTTAAGGACCGATTCAATGCAGCGGTTCGAAAGTGAGATCATGGTTGCAGGAGGGCACCATCCATGAAATTCCGTCTGATCTTCGCCGCCGGGCTATTGGCCTTGGGCGGCTGCGCAACTTACGACTACACCGGAGGCGGGTCGGGCGGCTATTACCGTGGCGCGCCTGCTGTGCAGTATCGCTATCCGCCGGGATACTCGCCCTATAACTACGGCGGCCTCTACGGCGCTCCGTATGGTGCCGGTGCGATCGGGCTGTACGACTACCCGGTGTATCCGGTCTACCGTGGTGGTGGCTATTACTACCGGCAGAACGATCGCCGCCCGCAGTACCGCCCGCCGCGTCCGAACGGATCGTTCAACAACGGCCCGCGCCCGAATGGCCCGCGTCCGCAGCGTCCCAATTCGCCACCGACGACGGGTGCACCGCCCGCGCGGCCACCGGCACGGATCGGCGCGCCGCCGCGTGTGATTCGCGAGATCCAGCGCCAGACAGCGCCACGCAACAGCCGCCAGCAAATCCCATGACACGCTGACTGCGACGTGCCCCACAAATGGCGACATTGGGGGCTTGCGTTCAGTCGGCACTTGGTCGCAAGCTAGGTGCTCTGTGTGACCCGCCACGTCATGTTATGACCCGGCCCGCCCCACTGACCGACTTATGTCGATGTCCGACAGGGAAATCTGGATCCCCCCTGTTCCGGCCCTGTCGGATATCGGCGCCTCCAATGCATAAAGCCCCGGCATGCCGGGGCTTTATGCATTTGTAGATCGAGGATCGCAGGCGCATCAGGACGCGCAGCGCCTGCAGCCGCGCAATGATCGAGAAAGCGTGCAGGTGTTGCCGGAATCGCAAAAAAATAAGGGTCGGCAGTCCCCCGACTACCGACCCTTACGCTACCCCATCGCACGCGCGGCTGGCCCCTGTTCCAATTCCAGCCTTTGCGCCCATGTCGCAATGCCACGATAGGTGCAGTAGGGATATCCGCACGGAACGTGCCAACTTGAGGGTCACTATCTTGAAATGTGAATTACGTCACATATTTAACGTTTTAGTGACCATCGCGGCGCTTCAGTCGATACTTCTGCGGCCGTTTTCCTTCTCTCTGCTGATCAGTCCACGCCCATGTCCGACTCTTTCTATCGCTTCGACGTCATCGTGATCGGCGGCGGCCATGCCGGCACCGAGGCCGCGTTGGCGTCTGCGCGCGCAGGTGCCCGCACCTTGCTGCTGACTCACAACATCGAGACGGTGGGCGCGATGAGCTGCAATCCGGCCATCGGCGGGATCGGCAAGGGCCATCTGGTCAAAGAGATCGATGCGCTGGGTGGGGCGATGGCGCACGCGGCGGATCTGGCCGGCATCCAGTGGCGCACCCTCAATGCCTCCAAGGGGCCGGCGGTGCGTGCTACCCGCTGCCAGGCCGACCGCAACCTCTACCGCAACGCCATCCGTTGCATCGTCGAGGCACAGCCCAACCTGACCGTGTTCCAGGCGGCGGTGGACGATCTGATCATCAACAACGGCGCCGCCGAAGGCGACAGCGTGCGCGGAGTCATCACCCAGACCGGGCTGCGCTTTGAGGCGCCGGCGGTGGTGCTGACCGCCGGCACCTTCCTGGCCGGCAAGATCCATGTCGGCGAAACCCAATACGCGGCCGGGCGCATGGGCGACCCGCCCGCCACCACGCTGGCCGCGCGTCTGCGCGAGCGGCCGTTCGCGATCGACCGCCTCAAGACCGGCACCCCGCCGCGCATCGACGGGCGCACGCTCGACTACAGCGTCATGGCCGAACAACCCGGCGACGACCCGCTGCCGGTGATGTCGTTCATGGGCCAGGTCAGCGACCACCCACGCCAGGTCAGCTGCTGGATCACCCACACCACCGAGCAGACCCACGACATCATCCGCGGCGCACTGCACCGCTCGCCGCTGTATTCGGGGCAGATCGAAGGCATCGGCCCGCGCTACTGCCCGTCGATCGAAGACAAGGTGGTGCGCTTTGCCGAGAAGACCAGCCACCAGATCTTCGTTGAACCCGAAGGCCTGGAGGTGACCGAGATCTATCCCAACGGCATTTCCACCTCGCTGCCGTTCGATGTGCAGCTGGCGCTGGTGCGCTCGATCCACGGTTTTGCGCAGGCGCATATCACCCGCCCCGGCTACGCGATCGAATACGACTTCTTCGACCCGCGCGGGCTCAAGGCCTCGCTGGAAACCAAGGCGGTCGGCGGGCTGTTCTTTGCCGGACAGATCAACGGCACCACCGGTTACGAAGAGGCCGCCGCGCAAGGCCTGCTGGCCGGCCTCAATGCCGCCCGCCATGTGCAGGGGCTGCCGGCCTGGTCGCCGCGTCGCGACGAAGCCTACCTAGGCGTGCTGGTGGACGATTTGATCACCCACGGCACTACCGAGCCGTATCGCATGTTCACCAGCCGCGCCGAATACCGGCTGCAGCTGCGCGAAGACAATGCCGATACACGCCTGACCGGGGTGGGCCGCGCGATGGGTCTGGTCGATGAGGCGCGCTGGGCGCGCTTTTCGGCCAAGCAGGATGCGGTGCAACGCGAGACCGCACGCCTGTCGGCGCTGTGGGCGACGCCGGGCAATGCGCTGGGTCGCGAAGTGGCGCAGACGCTGAACGTGTCGCTCAGCCGCGAAACCAATGTGCTGGACCTGATCAAGCGCCCGGAACTCAACTACGCCACGCTGATGCGCGTGCCGACACTGGGGCCGGGCGTGGACGATACGCAGGTGGCCGAACAGGTCGAAATCAGCGTCAAGTACGCCGGTTATCTGGATCGCCAGCGCGACGATATCGCACGCCAGCAACGCCAGGAAAATACGCCGATCCCGGAAGACTTCGACTACGCCGGCGTGCGCGGTCTGTCGATCGAAGTACAGCAGAAACTCGAACGCGTGCGCCCGCAACACATCGGTCAGGCACAACGCATTCCCGGCATGACCCCGGCAGCGATCTCGCTGCTGCTGGTGCATCTGGAACGCGCGCGGCGTAGCAAGGTTGCATGATCTGTCCGTGAGCCGGGCTGCATCTGCGTGAGCTGGTTATGATTGGGGCACGTCATGCACAAGGACAGCGACCCCATGGACATCCATCCCATCGCAGCGGACAAACGCGAGGCAGTGCTGGCGGCGTTGCGTGAGATCGAGCAGCAACATGAGGTCCGCATTCTGCTGGCGTGCGAATCGGGCAGCCGCGGCTGGGGATTTTCGTCGCCCGACAGCGATTACGACGCACGCTTTGTCTACGTCCATCGGCGCGATTGGTATCTGAGCGTCAATGAAAGCACCGGCCCCGGCGAGCCGCAGCGCGACGTGATCGAGCTGCCGATCTCCGACGATCTGGATGTCAGCGGCTGGGACCTGCGCAAGGCATTGCGGTTGGTCTCCAAGTCCAATCCGACGCTGCTGGAATGGCTGCATTCGCCGGTGGTGTATCGGCAAGATCCGGTTGCTGTCGAGCAGTTGCGGACGATCGCCGCGCACTTCTATTCACCGCTTGGCACCTGGTGGCATTACTTCAACATGGCCAAGAGCAACTATCGCGGCTACCTGCGCGGTGAGCGGATTCGTACCAAGAAATATCTGTACGTCTTGCGCCCGATTCTGGCCTGTCAGTGGATCGAGCGCCGCCAGGACATGCCGCCGATGGCATTTGAATTGCTGCTGGACGAACTGCTGCCGAGTGGAGACCTGCGCGAGGAAATCGAGCGTTTGCTGGCGCTCAAGCGCATCTCCACAGAAGTGGAAGATGGACCACGGATTGCGGTGATCAGCGATTTTATCGAAGCAGAACTCGACCGCATGGGCACGGCGCAGCCACAGCTGCCGGCCGGCAGCGGGCGTTCGGATGCCCTGGACACCTTGTTTCGGCAGATGCTCTCCAACGACGCTGCATCGCCCTGAGGCATTGGGATGCGCTGTCGGTCTGGAGATCGACCGCCGGTCACAGCAGCGCAGCGCAGGGCTGGCGATGTCGGCGTATCGGCCTGGTCTCACAGAAGGCAAACACAGACATGTCACTTGGCTCCAGGCCTGCACACCTTGCCAGCGAATGCACTGAAGCGATGGCGTATCCCGATTAGCGAAGCCCCAGCCGAACAGAGGCGTTACGGGTGGACCAGACGGTCGATGGAAACGCGATAGATGTTGCTATGATTTGCCAACGCCGACACATTTCACTAAATGAACGCATTTGGCACGCTACGGACCGCAACGTTTCGCATCGCCGGTCCTGTTCTGTTTTTACTGCTGGGAAGTATCTCCACCGCCCATGCCAATACCGAAGAAGATGGCCGATATTGGCTGAGTATCTACGCCCAGGGCAAATTGCCGGTCGAGAACCTTTACTGGAGCATGGATATTCATCCGCGCTGGCGCGAGGAAGGCGAGCAGTTCGATCAATTGATCCTGCGCCCTGCGGTGTTTTACCGGCTCAACCCCAAGGCCAGCGTCTGGATGGGGTATGACACCATCATCAGCCATCCGGCCGGCCAGCCGTCCAACCGCGAAAATCGCTGGTGGGGACAGTTTCAGTATCAGTTCGATCCGATCGCCGAGATCAGCATCACCAGCCGCACACGTCTGGAGCAGCGCCACCGCGAAGACTTCAGCGATGAGGGCTACCGCGTGCGGCAAATGATCCGCGCCACCCGCCCGAGCGGATTCAGTCCGCAACTGTCCTGGGTGCTGTTCAACGAGCTGTTCGTCAATCTCGATCAGACGCAATGGGGCGCACGCCGCGGTATCGACCAGAACCGCGTCTTCGTCGGCATCAACTGGAAGTTCAACGCCATTTCCAATATGGACGTCGGTTATCTCAACCAGTTCGTCAATACGCGCGCAGTGGACCGCGAAAACCACGTATTGATGACGACGCTCCGCTTCAACTTCTAAACGCCGCGGTAGCGCGCCGGCACCGAGTGCCGGATCGCGCCGGAGTTTGTTCGCGCGGACCGAAGCGGCAGCGCGTTTGCATCCGCACCGTGCGCCAACCCGCCACGATGCTGCGCGTAGTGCCGACACCTCGGCAATACGCCGGATTACGCCGGCAACAGCCGCTGTCGCAGCATTTCGGCAAACAGGTCCACGGTCTTGTCGGCTGCCTGGATGATGCTGGCCATATGGATGAAGCCGTGCACCATGCCGGGAAAGGTGTGCACGCTGACCTCGACACCGGCTGCGCGCAGGCGCTCGGCATAGCGCAGGCCTTCGTCGTGCAGAACGTCGCGCTCGGCCAGCACGATCAGCGCCGGCGCAACGCCGCTCAGATCCGGAGCAAGCAGCGGCGAGACGCGCCAATCCAGGGCGATGGCAGGATCCTTGATGAAATGCTGGTTGAAAAACTGCGTGGCCTGCCGGGTCAGCGGTGGAATGTCGGCATTGGTCGTGCGGGACGGATACTCGCCGCTGTCTTCGCGTGCGTCTGTGAGCGGGTACAGCAGCAGCTGACAGCGCAGCGCAATGCCGGCATCGCGTGCGGCCACTGCAGCGGCGGCAGCCATCGCGCCGCCGATGCTGTCGCCGGCCACCGCCAACCGCTGTGGATCTGCGCCGGCCTGCTCGGGATGCGCGGCCAGCCACTGCACAGTGGCGATGACGTCCTCCACGCCGGCCGGCGCGGGGTGCTCGGGAGCCAGCCGGTAATCGACGGCCAGCACCTGGCAACCAGCGCGTGCCGCGAGCTGTCGGCACACATCGTCATGCGACTCCAGATCGCCCACCACGCCGCCGCCACCGTGCACAAACACGCAGGTTGGCGCGGGCGCGTCGCTCAGGCCCGGCGGCCGATACAACCGGAGCGGCACGTTGCCAACAGCGGTGTCGGCCTGCACGGCGCGCACCTGCGCCATCTCCAGCACCGGAAAGCCGAGCTGCGCTCCCAGCCCACGCATCATTGCGCGTGCGTCTGCCAGGGGCAGCGTTTCCATCGGCGGCTGGGCAGCCTGCTGGAGAACAGCGAACAGGCGAACGACATCGGGATCGAACATGGCGGTCTCGTTGGCAGTGGAGGACTACCGAGTTTGCCTGATACTTATTTTAAATAACCATTAAATGAAATAACTACCTGGCCGGATGACGCGCGATCGCTTGGGCAGGCCTGTGCTGGCTTGATACAGAAGGGTTCTGAGCTGCAACGCGTTACATCTTGCGGGCATGCACACGACCACCTGCAACCCCGATTGCTGCGTTGCATCGCGTGGATGCGCAACCGCATGCCGCGTGCGCAGACTTACAAGCGCAGACCGTGCGGGATGAAGCGGCAACGCGCCTCATCCCCGTGCCGTCGTTGCCGTCGTTTAGACGCACCGTGGCTCAGTTCGCGTCAATCCCATCAATTCGGAAGCAACAGGGTCGCGTCTGGACAGGTGCCGCCCGTGCCACGGCAGGCCCCGTGCCGGCGGCCGCCGAGCAAGGCAATCCGCCGTGTGGCGCACGCAGCGATCAGTCGTCGTCTTCGGCGGCGGCTTCACGGCCTTGCTGGCGGATCAGGTTTTCCTGCCGCGCGTCTTCAATGGAGGCGCGGATGGCGCGCACGTCGGCGCGCTTGGTGTCGAACTTGAAGCGGCCGGTGAGCACGCTGTCCGGGCGCAACTCACCCTTTTCGTAAAGCGCCCACATTTCTTCGCCGTAGTGGGTGTCGAGCAGCTCCGGAGCGAAGCGGCCCAGGCAGTCGCGCAAGTTGTGCACATCGCGCAGCAGCATGTCGCGCGCGGCATTGTTGCCGGCGGCACTGACCACCTGCGGGAAATCGATCACCACCGGGCCGTCGGGCGAGACCAGCACGTTGTATTCGGACAGATCGCCGTGCACCAGACCCAGCGACAGCATCTTGACCACATCGCCGATCAGGCTGACATGGAACGCGTGCGCCTGCTCCGGCTCCAGCTCCACTTCGCCCAACCGTGGTGCGCTGTGACCGGCGGCATCGGTGACCAGATCCATCAGCAGCACGCCATGGAAATAGCCGCGCGGCTTGGGCACGTGCACGCCGGCATCCACCAGTTGGTAGAGCGCGTCGGCTTCGGTGTTCTTCCATGCGGTCTCGGCTTCACGGCGGCCGAACTTGGTGGCCTTGCCCATCGCGCGCGCCTGGCGGCTGCCGCGCACCTTGCGGCCTTCCTGATATTGCACGCGCGCCTGGAAGCTGCGTTGCGCCATGTCCTTGTAGACCTTGGCGCACAGGATGTCGGCGCCGGCGCTGACCACGTAGACGGAGGCTTCCTTGCCGCTCTTCAGTGGTCGCAACACTTCGTCGATGACACCGTCGTCGATCAGCGGCTGCAGGCCCTTGGGGGTTTTCATGGACGAGGGGGACCGATCCGAAACAAGTCAGCAGCGATTATGCGGCAAGCAGGATGAAGTGCTTACATGCGAGGCGCACAGTGCGACCGGAAGCAGGCATTGGCGCGAGCGCTTACCATGCGTGGACCTGCCTGACGCGCGATCCGATGCCCGAGCCCACCGCCAGCCGCCGCAAACGTCCCGCCGCAATCGCCGCGACCGGGAGCGAGCGCGGCCTGCCATACGAGTTGATGCAGCAGATTGCCGCCGCCCAGGGCGACCCGGACTTCATGACCTCGCTGGGGCGCGGGCTGGTGGTGCTGAGCGTGTTCGCCCAGCACCCGCGCGAGGTGACCATGTCGCAGATCAGCCTGGAAACCGGCATCTCGCGAGCGGCGGTGCGGCGGGTGCTGCATACGCTGGCCAAGCTGGGCTATGTCGGCGAGCAGGGCCGTGGCTATGTGCTGTTGCCGCGCGTGCTGGGCATTGGCGGCGCCTACGCGGCGTCTTCGGCGATGACCGCGGCGGCCCAGCCGGTGCTGGACGGGTTGCGCGACCAACTGCACGAGTCCTGCTCGCTGGGCGTCCTGGACGGCGACGACCTGCTGTACGTGGCGCGCGCGGAGACGGTGCGGATCATGTCGATCGGGCTACGCCCGGGCACGCGGTTGCCGGCCTATTGCACCTCGATGGGCCGGGTGCTGCTGGCGGCCCTGCCCGGCGATACCTTGCAGGCCTACCTGGAGCGCACCACGCTGCGCCCGCGCACCGACCGAACGGTGACCCAGGCCTCGGCGCTGCTGGAGGTCCTGGCGCGTGCGCGCCGCGAAGGCATGTGCCTGACCGATCAGGAGCTGGAGATCGGCCTGCGTTCGATCGCAGTGCCGGTGCGCAACCTGCGTGGCGAGGTGATTGCCGCGCTCAACATCGGCGCGCAGGCCGGGCGCGTCAGCCTGCAGACCATGCAGACGCAGTTGCTGGAGCCGTTGAAGCTGGCGGCGCAGCGCCTGGGAGCGTTGTTGAGTTAGCGCGTGCGGCGCGTCTTGAGCGCTGTAGCAGTCTCGATCCTGGGTGACGCGGCCGAGGGCTGCGGGCTGCGCGTGGCCTGGGTCCCGCACACAAGCGTGACGTGCGCCTCGCGCACAGCTGCATGTCATTGCTTCGCATGCAGCAGGCAGCGCGTTGGTCGCGTGCTCCTGCACGCACCCGACGCACCCGCCACCCGCGTCAGGGCTCAGCGCGGCCGACGCAGGAAGCCCACCACCGTCTCCACCCAGGCCGCATGGGTGTCTTCCACATGCGCCACATGATCGGCGTGCGGCAAGGTAATCCAGCTACGGTCTTGGCTGCCCAGGCGTGCGAACAGATGCGCGTTGTCCGCTTGTGTGGCGATGGGATCGTCGACGCCGCGCAGCAGCAGCACCGGCAACGTCGTGACCTGCTCGGGCTGGAACGCGAACTGCGCCATCGCGCGCCAGTCCGTGCGCACCGGGTCGGCCGCCAGCGACTGCGCCACGTAGGCCGCACGCACGCCAGGGGGCGCCGCGTCGGCAGTGATGAAATCCTCGCCGGCCGCCGCGGCGGTGGTGCGTGCGCGTAAGGGCTGGGCCGGTGTTGGCGCGTCGGTGGGCGGCGCATCGACATCGTCGGGGAAGCCGTACAGCACCAGCGCGGACACCGCCTGCGGGTGTTGCTGGCCGACCAGCAGCGCGACCCGCGCGCCGTTGGAATAGCCGATCAAGGCGGGAGGCGGCAGACCCGGGTGTTGCCGGGCAACCCAGGCCAGCATCTGCGCGACATCGCGCACCGCGCGGTCGGGCGTGTTCCATCCGCTGCGGTCGCGTGCACTGCCGCCGTAGCCGCGCAGGTCCACCGCGTAGGCGGCGAGCCCGGCCTGTGCGAAGGCCGCCAGCACCGAGCGCGAATCGGCCGCTTCGCCCGGCACCTGCAGGTCGAAGTTGGGCAGCGAACTCCAGGTGCGGCCATGCACCAGCAGTACCGCGCCACGCGGCTGCACAGGCACGCGCGACCACACCGCCAGTGCCTGGCCATCGTCGGCGCGCACCTGCGCCAGCTGGGTGCCGGGCCCGGGCTGCGGTTGTGCCCCAGCGGCCAGCGAGAACAGCAACAGCAGGAGCAGGTAGGCGGGTCGGAACGTCATGCGGCATCTCGTCATGGGCGCGGTGGACCGGGCACGCTGCGTGGCATGGCAGGCAGACGCGAAAACGATGATGCGGGCCGCGTCAGGTCTCGGCAGCCTGTTCTTCCAGGATCGGTTTGGCCAGCGCAAAGGCATGGTTGGCCGCCGGGACGCCGCAATAGATGGCCGCCTGCAGCAGCACTTCCTTGATCTGCTCGGGGGTGACGCCGTTGTTGCGCGCGGCGCGCACATGCAGCTTGAATTCTTCGTCGTGGCCCAACGCGACCATCATCGACAACGTGATCAACGAGCGGGTATGCGCAGGCAGGCCGTCGCGGGTCCAGATGGTGCCCCAGGCGTAACGGGTGATCAGGTCCTGAAACTCGGTGGTGAGCTCGGTGCGTGCGGCCAGCGAGCGCTCGACATGCGCTTCGCCCAGCACACGGCGGCGTTCGCGCAGGCCGGCTTGATAGCGTTCGTCTTCGTGCATGTGCGTCCTCGTCATACGGAAAAGATCAGTCGGCTTGCAGGAACCCCAGCACCGCGTCGTTGAACGCGGCCGGCGATTCCAGATTGCAGATATGGCGGCCCGGTACCTGGGCGTAATGTCCGTCGGGCGCGGCGTAGGCGATCTCGCGCAGGTCCGGCGGCGGGCACACCGGGTCGTCGTCGCCGGCCAGGGCCAGCAGCGGCAGGTTCAGCCCATCCAGCGCGCCGCGGAAATCGGCCTCGGCCACCGCCTGGCAGCAGGCGATGTATCCGTCCGGGGAGGTGGAGACGAAGGCGGCGGCGATCATGTCCAGGCGCTGCGCGTGGCTGATGGAAAATTCCGGGGTAAACCAGCGCTGCAGCGTGGCATCGATCAGCATCGGCAGGCCTTCGCTGCGCACCTGCTCGATGCGGGTTTCCCAGGTGGCGGTGCTGCCGATCTTCTGCGCGGTGGCGCAGACCACCAGCCGGCGCAGCCGTTGCGCGGCATGCAGTCCCAGCCACTGCCCGGTCAGCCCGCCGATCGACAGCCCGCAGAAATCGCTGCGCTCGATCTGCAAGGCATCCCATAGCGCCAGCACGTCCTGTCCCAGGTCGGCCACGCTGTAGGGACCTGGCGGAGAGTCGGAATAGCCATGGCCGCGGCGGTCGTAACGCAGGATGCGGTAATGCGGGGCGAAGGCTTCGATCTGCACGTCCCACATGTGCATGTCGGTGCCGAGCGAATTGCAGAAGGTCAGCCAGGGCCGCCCGTCGGTGCCGTCCAGACGGTAATGCAGGCGATGCGTGGGCAATTGCAGATAGGCCATCGAAGCACCGTCAACGGGAGGAAGAAGCGGCCAGTACGCGATCGATCCAGACCGAGGACATGCCGCGCCAGCTGTCGCTATCGAACACCGCGTGCAGTTGCGCGTGCGTGAGTACTGCACTCACCTGCGCGTCCTCTGCCAAGACCTCGCGCAGATGCCGCTGCTGCGCCTGCGCAATCGCCACTGCCTGTTCGACCAGCGCGTGCGCCTGCGGCTTGCCGAGCTGCGGGGCCAGCGCGAACACCACCGCCTCGGCGTAGAGCACGCCGCCATGGCTTTCCAGGTGCTGACGCATGCGCGTGCGGTCCAGTTCCAGCTCGGCCAGGCAGGCCTGCATCTGCGCCAGGCTGCCGGCAGTCAGGCAGACGATCTGCGGCAAGGTGTCCCATTCGGCATGCCACTGCCCGGCGGCACGCTCATGCGGCTGCGCCATCGCACTGAACAAGGTAGAAATCAGCCCGGGCACGCGGGTGGCCGCGGCCACCGCCGCCACGCTGGAAACGGGGTTGCGCTTGTGCGGCATCGCCGATGAGCCGCCCTTGCCGGCCGCCGCGGGCTCGAAGGCTTCGCCGACCTCCGATTGCATCAGCAGCACCACATCACCGCCGATCTTGCCCAGCGTGCCGGCGAGCAGGCCGAACGCGCAGCCAACCTCGACGATGCGGTCGCGCGCGGTGTGCCAGGGCAACGCAGGCAAAGGAAGCGCCAGGGTGGCGGCAAGCGCCTGGGCCACGTCCAGGCCGCGCGCCTGCAATGAGGCCAAGGTGCCGGCCGCGCCACCGAATTGCAGCACCAGCGCGTCGTGCCGCAACGCGTGCAGACGCCGATGCGCGCGCTGCAAGGCATCCAGCCAGCCGGCCACCTTGAGCCCGAAGGTCACCGGCACGGCCTGCTGCAACAAGGTGCGCCCGGGCAGACCAGTGTCGCGCTCGCGTGCGGCCAACGCGGCCAACGTGTCGCACAGACGCTGCAGGCGCGGCAGCAGCAAATCGAGCGCGGCGCGCAGCTGCAACACGCTGCCGGTATCGATGACGTCCTGGCTGGTGGCCCCCCAGTGCACCCAGCGCGCGGCCGCAGCATCGTGCGCAGCGACGCGCGCGGTCAGCGCCTTGACCAGCGGAATGGCGGGGTTGCCGGCGAGCGCGGTGGCCTGCGCCAAGGCGGCCATGTCGTAGTGCTGCACATCGCAGGCCGCTGCGATGGACGCGGCAGCTTCGGCAGGAATGACATCGCACTGCGCCTGCGCGCGGGCAAGCGCGGATTCGAAGTGCAGCATGGCCTGCACACGCGCCGCATCGTTGAACAATGCGTCGCACGCAGGCTCGCCAAACAAGGATCCCAACAACAAAGACGTCGCACTCATGCATCGCATCTCTTGGCGTGCCGGCAGCATGGCACCGAAGCACGGGGGTGCCAACTAGACGTTAGGGCAATACGCGCAGCGCCCGCAGCGCGGTCGCAGCGGGCGAAGGTGACAGCGTGCACCCCTGGTTTGCATGCGTGCCTTGGGCACCCCGATGTGCACTTGTGCGCCTGCCATGCTGCCGTGCGCGGCGCTGCATGCCGCCTGGCCAGGCCAGCGGCGCACGTGCAGACACAGGCTGCCGTGTGCGGCACGTGCGCCGATCTGCGGATCAATACCGGAAGAACACGGTCTCTGTGTCGCCTTGCATATGGATATCCCAGGCATAGGCGCCATTGCCGGATGGCTGGGCCAGCAAGGTGGCGCGGCGCGCGGCCGGCACCAGCGCAAGGATCGGGTCGCTGCCCAGCTGCGGGTCATCGGCGAAGTACAGGCGCGTCGAAGCGCCCCGCAACAGCCCACGCATGAACACCAGCACGCTCAAATGCGCGGCCTGCAGCGTGCCCTCCGGCCCGGCGACGGCGCCCGGCTTGACCGTGCTGAAGCTAAAACGCCCCTGCGCATCGGTCGGCACCCGGCCCCAGCCATCGAAGCTGGCGTCGTGCATCTGGTAACGGCTGTCGGCGGCATGCGCATAGATACCGGCGGCATCGGCTTGCCACAGTTCCAGCACCGCGTCGGCCACCGGGACGCCGGCACCATCGAAGACGCAGCCGCTGATCTGCACGTGCGTGCCGGCGGCCTGCGCCGGTGCGAGCTGGTCGCGATACAGCGGCTCCAGCCCAAGCCGGTAATACGGGCCGACGGTTTGCGAAGGGGTTGCGTGCAGGCTCATCGATTCACTCCCAGACCGTTTGCTTGCGGCCGCGCAGCACGATGTCGAAGCGGTAGGCCAGGGCATATTCGCTGATGGCGTTTTCCCAGTCGAAACTGGACACCATGCGCTCGCGCGCCAGCGCATCGTCGACGCAGTTGTAGATGGGGTCGTGCGCCAGCAGCGGGTCGCCCGGGAAATACATCTGGGTGATCAGCCGTTGCCCGATGCCATCGCCGTGCAGCGAAAAATGGATGTGCGCCGGCCGCCAGGCGTTGTAGTGATTGCGCCACGGATACGCGCCCGGCTTGATGGTCTTGAAGACGTAGCGGCCATGCTCATCGGTGAGCACCTGGCCAGTGCCGCGGAAGTTGGGGTCCAGCGGTGCGTCGTGACGATCGCCAGCATGCTGGTAACGGCCGGCCGCGTTGCATTGCCACACTTCCACCACGCTGTTGCGCACCGGCTTGCCGTTTTCGTCGAGCACGCGGCCGGAAACGATGATGCGCTCGCCCAGCGGCTCGCCACTGAATCCTGCGGTGAGGTCGGCTGCATGCTCGCCCAGGGTGAGCCGATCCAAGCGCGGGCCGGTGACTTCCGACAGCGTGGCCGGGATATCGATGGGCGCCCGCGTTGGGCCGCGCAAGGCGGTGGAGGCGTAGGCCGGATGCAGATAGGCCGGCTGCGTGCCCGGCCGGGTGCGGCGGTAGCCGAGCAGCGGGTCTGCAAGTGTCGAATCATCGGGGGCATCGCGCATCGTGAGATCTCCCTGCGCCGCACTGCGGCATGGTCAAGCGGTGTAGGTGTGCGGTGGCGGCGCAGTGGTTGCAGTGGGCCGGCTCACAGGCGCTCGATCGCCAGTGCCACACCCTGCCCTACACCGACGCACATGCTGGCCAGCCCGAGCCGGCCGTTGCACGCTTCCAGTTGCCGCAGCAAGGTGAGCGCCAGCCGCGCGCCGCTCATGCCGAGCGGATGACCGAGCGCAATGGCGCCGCCGTTGGCGTTGACATGCGCAGCATCGTCGGGGAACCCGAACGCGCGCGTGCAGGCCAACGCCTGCGCGGCGAAGGCTTCGTTGAGTTCGATCGCATCGAACTGCTCGATGCGCAAGTTCAGCCGCGCCAACAGACGCTGCGTGGCCGGCACCGGGCCCATGCCCATGTAGGCCGGCTCGACACCTGCCGACGCAAAACCCAGCACGCGTGCGCGCGGGGTCAACCGATGCGTCTGCACGGCCTGCGCGGATGCCAACAACAACGCGGCAGCACCGTCGTTGATGCCGGACGCATTGCCGGCCGTCACGCTGCCGGGCTGGCGGAACACTGGTTTGAGCTTGGCCAGCATCTCGGCGGTGGTATTCGGGCGCGGCGCTTCGTCGTATTCGACGCTGACGGCATCGCCGCCCTTGCGCGCCGCCACCGGTACCGAAGTGATCTCCGCATCGAAGAAACCGGCGGCCTGGGCGGCGGCCACGCGCTGCTGGCTACGCAATGCGAAAGCGTCCTGATCCTCGCGCGAAATGGCATGGCGCTGCGCGACGTTCTCGGCGGTTTCGCCCATCAACTCGGTGCCGTAGGCGGCTTGCAGGCGCGGGTTGATGAAGCGCCAGCCCATGGTGGTGTCTTCGAGCTGCTGGGTGCGGGCGAAGGCGCTTTCGGCCTTGCCCATCACCCAGGGCGCGCGCGACATCGATTCGACACCGCCGGCGATCGCCAGCCCCAGCTCCTCGGCGCGGATGCCGCGCGCCACCGTGCCGATCGCATCCAACCCGGAACCGCACAGGCGATTGAGCGTGCTGCCCGGCACCGAACTCGGCAGGCCCGCCAGCAACAGGCTCATACGCGCGACATTGCGGTTGTCTTCGCCGGCCTGGTTGGCGCAGCCCAGATACACATCGTCGATGGCGGCCGGGTCCAGCTGCGGATGACGGGCCAGCAACGCGGCAATCGGCACCGCGCCCAGGTCGTCGGGACGCACGCTGGACAGCACGCCGCCGTAACGGCCGATGGGCGTGCGGATGCCGTCGATCAGATAGACCTCGCTCATGCCTCCGCTCCTGCCGAGTGGGTGCCATGTGCGGCGTCGGTACGCGCCTGCAGCGCGCGCAATGCATGCAGTTCCGTCGTGCTGGGCGGTGCGGTCTGGGCGAGGTCGTCGGCAAAGCGGATCGACCAACCAGTCGCCGCGCTGACCTGCTCGCGGCTGATCCCCGGGTGCAGCGAAGTCACGGTGAGTTCGCGGGTCACCGCATCGGGTTCCATCACGCACAGGTCGGTGACCACCACGGTGGGGCCGGCGCCTGGCAGGCCGGCACGCGTGCGCGCATCGCCACCGTCCAGATGCCCGACCGTGGTGATGAAGTCCAGCACCGACACGAAGCTGCGTTTGGACTGCCGCATGATGATGAACACCTGCTTGGCGCTGGCCGCGATTTCCGGCGCGCCACCGGCGCCGGGCAACCGCGTCTTCGGCGCGGCGTAATCGCCGATCACAGTGGTGTTGAGGTTGGCGTGGCGATCGATCTGCGCCGCGCCCAGGAAGCCGACATCTACCCGACCGCCCTGCAACCAGTAACGAAAAATCTCCGGCGTGGAGACCACGGTGTCGGCAGTCTCGGCCAGCTCGCCGTCGCCGATCGAGAGCGGCAGTACGTCCGGGCGTGCGCCGATCGGGCCGGATTCGTAGATCAAGGTGACATCCGGCGCATGCGTGAGCCGGGCCAGATTGGCCGCGGTGGACGGCAGACCGATGCCGACGAAACACACCGCTTCATCGGGCAGGCGGCGCGCCGCGGCCACAGTCATCATTTCATTGGTGCTGTACGCGCTCATGCGGCCTCCTGCTGCTGCGAGTGCTCATACACGCGCATGAATGCGGCGAAGTCGTCGGTGTCCAGAATATGCGTCTGGATCCACGCCTGGAAGCGCGCGCGGTCGCGCGCAATCGCGTCCCAGGCCAGATAAAACCGGTTGTCGCGGGCGTAGTAGCCATGCGCGTACGACGGCGCCGCGCCGCCAGGCACATGACACACCGCATCGACCACCCAGCGCGGCAGGATGCAGGCGTTGGCTGGCGCGTCGAGCGTGTCGACGATTTCTTCCACCGTCACGATCAGCTTGCGCGCGGCCAGTGCCGCCTCTTTCTGCACCCCAAGAATCCCCCACAGCAAGACGTTGCCGCGTCGGTCGGCCTGCTGTGCGTGGATGACGGTGACATCGGGGTTCACCGCCGGCGTGGTGGCCAGCGTTTCGCCGGTGTACGGGCATTGCAGGAACTTGATGCTGTCGTTGACGCGCGGCAGGTCCGAACCGACATAGCCGCGCAGCACCGCGAATGGCAGGCCCGACGCACCGGCCACGTAGGCGTTGGCCATGTCGGCATGGCTATGTTCGCGGATCTGCAGCGGCTGCGGCCAGGCGTGTTCGACTGCATCGCGCAGCCGGTGCAGCGAGCCGACCCCCGGATTGCCGCCCCACGAAAACCGCAACGCCGATGCGCAGCCGGCGCCGATCAGCTGGTCGTAGATCAGGTCCGGTGTCATGCGCACCAGACGCAGCTCGCGTTTGCGCTGGCGGATCACTTCATGGCCGGCCGCATGCGGGATCAGATGGGTGAAACCCTCCATCGCCACGCAATCGCCGTCGGCGATCAGGTGGGACACCGCATCTCTCAGGGAGACGATTTCGACCATGGCACCACCCCGCGCTGCGAACGTACAGCCACGGTAGAGCCGGCCGAACAGCGCGGTCAATACGATTATCGGCGATTGAATTCGATAATCGCACAATTTCCATCTGGCAATAACGCTCCGACATTGTCTCCGGTGTATACATAACTTCGCTCGCAAGCAGACGCCAGCGCTGGAATGCGCGCTAACTGGTTGCCGGCCGACGCAGTGCGTCGATTCGTATCCCAGGTTGTATACAAAAACCCCAGGAGTCACGGTCATGTCCCAGTCCAAGCCGCTGTTTCCCCTCAACGCGTGGTATGCCGTCGCCTGGGACCACGAAATCAAGCACGCCCTGACGCCGCGCAAGGTCTGCAACCTGGAAGTGGTGGTCTACCGCACCACGGCCGGCGCAGTGGTCGCGCTGGAAGACGCTTGCTGGCACCGGCTGGTGCCGCTGTCGATGGGCAAGCTGCGCGGCGACGATGTGGTGTGCGGCTATCACGGCCTGGTCTACAACACCCAGGGCCGCTGCGTGCACATGCCCTCGCAGGAGACCATCAACCCGTCCGCCTGCGTGCGCAGTTTTCCGGTGGCCGAGAAGCATCGCTACGTGTGGATCTGGCCAGGCGACCCTGCGCAGGCCGACACCGCGCTCATCCCCGACCTGCATTGGGCGCACGACCCGGCCTGGGCCGGCGATGGCCGCACCATTTACGCCAAGTGCGATTACCGATTGGTGCTGGATAACCTGATGGACCTGACCCACGAGACCTTCGTGCACGGGTCCAGCATCGGCCAGGACGAGATCGCCGAAGCGCCGTTCGATGTTGTGCATGGCGACCGCTCGGTGGTGGTCTCGCGCTGGATGCGCAACATCGACCCGCCGCCGTTCTGGGCCAGCCAGATTGCGAAACACCTGGATTACCACGGCAAGGTCGACCGCTGGCAGATCATCCGCTTCGAAGCGCCCGGCACCATCGCCATCGATGTCGGTGTAGCCATCACCGGCACCGGCGCGCCGGAGGGCGACCGCAGTCAGGGCGTCAACGGTTATGTGCTCAATACGATTACGCCGGAGACCGACACCACCTGCCACTATTTCTGGGCGTTCATGCGCAACTACGCGCTGCACGATCAGTCGTTGACCACGCTCACCCGCGCCGGCGTCACCGGTGTGTTCGGCGAGGACGAGGCGATCCTGGAAGCGCAGCAACGCGCCATCGATGCGCACCCGGATCACACCTTCTACAACCTCAACGTCGATTCCGGCGGCATGTGGGCACGGCGGGTGATCGATCGTCTGATTGCCCAGGAACAGCGCGCGCAGGATCTGTCGCTGCGCATGGTGGGCTGAGCGCAGCGCACAGGAGACCGCCATGCCACCGACCACACCGTTCCACAGCAGCGCCGCGCAAACCACCCGCGCGCTGCTCTCGCTGCGTGAGCTGATCCTCGACGGCACCCTGCCCTCTGGTGCGCGATTGTCCGAGTTGGCCGTGGTGCAACGGCTGGGCATGTCGCGTACGCCGGTACGTGCGGCACTGCAACGCCTGTGCGAAGAAGGCCTGGCCCGCGCGCTGCCGGGTGGCGGCTACGCGGTGCAGGCCTTCAGCGAGCGCGACGTGCACGACGCCATCGAACTGCGCGGCACGCTCGAAGGGCTGGCCGCACGCATGGCCGCCGAGCGCGGTGTCTCACACGCGCAGCTTGCCCAGGCGCACGCGCTGCTGGCGGAGATCGATGCCATTGTCGGCACGCCACCGCAGGCCATCGACTTCGCCGCCTATGTCCAGGCCAATGCGCTGTTCCACGCCTTGCTGGTGGCGATGGCCGGCAGCGACGTGCTCGGCCGCGAACTCACCCGCGTGCTGCAGCTGCCCTTCGCCTCGCCCAATAGCCTGGTTATGGCACAGACCAGTGCTGCCGACGCGCATGTGATCCTGACCCTGGCACAGGACCAGCATCGCGAAGTGATTGCCGCCATCGAGCAGCGCCATGGCAGCCGCGCCGAAGCGCTGATGCGCGAGCACGCACGTCTGGCGCACCGCAATTTGCGCCACATCCTGCAAACCCCCGCGGCCATCGCCCAGGTGCGCGGCGGCGCACTGATCGGCCGCGCCCATGCATTCAACGCCGGCAGTGCCCGGCACGCTCTTCTGCCTGGAGTTCCTTATGCGTAAAGACACCCAATGGCATCGCGCCCATGTCGTCAGCATTGCCGACGCCTGCGACGGCGTGCGCGAAATCGTGCTCGATCCGGGCACCGCAGCACGCACCTTCGAGGTGGGCAGCCACCTGGATTTTCGCGTGCAATTGCATGGCCGCAGCGATGTGCGCTCTTACTCGCTGGTGGGCGAGCCGCGTGCGGACGGGCATTACCAGATCGCGGTACGGCAGATGCCGGACAGCCGTGGCGGCTCGCGGCATATGTGGACGCTGCAGCCCGGCGATGCAGTGGAGATATCTCCCCCGAACAACAACTTTGCGCTGGACGAACGCGGCGAAGAAATCCTGTTGATCGCCGGCGGTATTGGCATCACACCGATCCTGGGCATGGCGCAGCGGCTGGCGCAGCGGCATCAGGCGTTTCGCCTGCTGTATGTCGGGCGCTCGCGCAGCGCGATGGCCTACGTGGACCAGTTGGAAGCGCTGCTCGGCGCGCGTCTGCAGCTCCATTGCGACGACGCTGACGGCCCGCCCGATCTTGCCGCCGAACTAGCGCGGCTGTCGCCCAATGCCGAGGTCTATGTGTGCGGGCCGTTGGGGATGCTGGAAGCGGTGCGCCAACACTGGCATGCCGGCGGTCGCCCGCGCGCGCGGTTGCATTTTGAAACCTTCGGCAATAGTGGCCGGGTACCGGCGCAAGCGTTCGTGGTCAAGCTGCCCGGGCTCGGCCTGGAAGTGCCGGTGGCCGAAAACGAATCGATGCTCGATGCCCTGGCCGATGCCGGGGTGGAGCTGATTGCCGAATGCCGTCGTGGCGAATGCGGGTTGTGCGTGGTGGAGGTGCTCGACAGCGCGGCCGATATCGATCACCGCGATGTGTTCTTCAGCGACGAGCAACGCCGCGAAAATCGCAAACTGTGCGCCTGCGTGTCGCGTGCGGTGGGTGGCAGCATCAGCATCGATACCGGCTACCGCGGCGGGCTGGGCTGAGCGTAGCGGTCATGCTGACCGCGCCCGCCATTGCGCCGGCGCGGTGCTGCTGACTCGCCATGCGCCGTGCGACGGCGCAGAGCGATCGGTCCGCTTGGCGGACCAAGGCCTGCAACCGCTGTGCTTGCATCCTCACGCGCATGCGCGATCATCTGCGCATGGAGTCAACTCACTACAGGACTGTCCCGGCGCCGGCATTGAACCCGCGCCAGGAGCAATTGGTGGCGCTGGTGCGGCAGCAGGGCTTTGCCGATGTCGAAGGCCTGGCCACGCGCTTTGAGGTCACCCCGCAAACTATTCGGCGCGATCTGACCTTGCTGTGCGATGCCGGCGTGCTGCGTCGCTACCACGGCGGCGTCAGCATGCCCTCCAGCGTGGAAAACCTGGCCTACACCGCGCGCAAGGCGCTGCAGGCACGCGAAAAGCAGCACATCGCCACGCACGTCGCGCGCTTCATTCCCGACGACGCCTCGCTGTTCATCAACCTCGGCACCACCAACGAAGAAGTCGCGCGCGCATTGCTGCAGCATCGCGGCCTGCGCGTGATCACCAACAACCTCAACGTGGCGGTAATGCTCAGCGCCAACCCCAGTTTCGAGGTGATCGTGGCCGGCGGCGTGGTGCGCGGGCGCGACCAGGGCGTGACCGGCGAGGCCACGGTGGAGCTGATCCGTCAGTTCAAGGTGGACTTCGGGGTGATCGGCATTTCCGGGATCGATCTGGACGGCACCCTGCTGGATTTCGATTACCAGGAAGTGCGGGTGGCCCAGGCCATCATCGAGCACTCGCGCCAGGTGGTGCTTGCTGCCGACCACAGCAAGTTCGGCCGCAACGCCATGGTGCGGCTGGGCGCCATCGCACAGGTGCACGACTGGTTCACCGACCGACCGCCGCCGCAGGAACTGGCCAGCGTGCTGGCCGAGGCCGGCACCCGGGTGCACCTGGCGAGCGCGACCGACACGGGCTGAGAGATTGTTCGTTTAAGTACGTTTGCGATACGCAGATGCCGTCCTGCCCTCTCAATTGATTCATTTTCTCAATGAATTCTCAATTTTCGATGGGCCACATAACCTAAAAAGCCTTTCATTCAAAGGCAATCCATGTCTTCACGTTCCGAAAAGGTTGGATGTTCGAATATGTTCGAACATGAAAACTTAGGTTCGCTCCTCAGCGCACCTGGACGGAGATAGCGATGGGCGAGACGTACGATCTTCTGGTGGTAGGCGGCGGCATCAACGGGGTCGGCATCGCCCGCGATGCGGCCGGGCGCGGTCTGTCGGTGTGTCTCTGCGAGCAGGACGATCTTGCCTCGCATACCAGTAGCGCCAGCACCAAGCTGATCCATGGTGGGCTGCGCTATCTGGAGCAATACGAATTCGCGCTGGTCGGCAAGGCACTGGCCGAGCGCGAAGTGCTGTTGCGCCTGGCCCCGCACATCATCTGGCCGCTGCGCTTTCTGTTGCCGCATCAACCGCATTTGCGCCCGGCCTGGATGATCCGCGCCGGCTTGTTCCTGTACGACCACCTTGGCGGCAGCAAGCGCAGCCTGCCGCGCTCGCGCCGGCTGTCGCTGCGCACACACCCGGTCGGGCAGCCGTTGCAGGAATCGCTGCGCACCGGCTTCGTCTATTCCGATGCCTGGGTGCAGGACGCGCGCTTGGTGGTGCTCAATGCGATGGATGCCGCCAAGCGCGGCGCCAAGATCCACACCCGCACGCGCTGCGTGGGTGCCTGGCGAGATGCCGGGTTCTGGTACGCCGAGCTCGAAGACCGCGACGGCCGCCGCCGCACCGTGCAGGCGCGCGCACTGGCCAATGCGGCCGGGCCGTGGGCGGTGTCGTTCCTGGACAAGGTGGCGGCGGTGCCGCATCAGCATGCGCTGCGCCTGGTCAAGGGCAGCCATATCGTGGTGCCCAAGCTGTTCGATCACGATCACGCCTACATCTTCCAGCAACCGGACCGGCGCATCGTGTTCGCCATCCCGTACGAGCATGACTTCACCTTGATCGGCACCACCGACGTCGACTACGAGGCCGACCCCGCCGCACCCAAGATCGACGCGGCCGAGGTGCAGTACCTGTGCGATGCGGTGAACCTGTATTTCCAGAAGCAGATCAGCCCGCAGGACGTGGTGTGGAATTACAGCGGTGTGCGCCCGCTGCTGGACGATGCCGAAGACAACGCCGCCGAAGTGACCCGCGACTATCAACTGGAAGTCATCAACGACGGCGCGCCGCTGCTCAACGTGTTCGGCGGCAAGTTGACCACCTACCGCAAGCTCGCCGAAGAGGCGGTCGACCGGCTCACCCATGTGCTGGGCGTCCGCAAGCCGGCATGGACCGCGCGTGGAGACGCACTGCCGGGCGGTGAACAACGCGATATCGCCAGCCTGCTCGAACGTGTGGGCAGCGCGCGCCCCTGGTTGCCTGCCGCCACCGCGCAGCGGCTGGTGCGCAATTACGGCACCTGTGCAGAGCAACTGTTGGGCGATGCGCAGAATGTGGCCGGCCTGGGCACGCACTTCGGCGCAGACCTGTATCAGGCCGAGGTGGACTACCTGCGTCAACACGAATGGGCGCAGACCGCCGACGATATCCTGTGGCGTCGCAGCAAACTCGGGCTGCGGATCGATGCAGCCGGACGTGCGCGGCTGGAAGACTATCTGCAGACGCAGGCGCCGCAACCAGCCGATGCCGCAACTGTTTGAACACACCGCGTTGCCGGCGAGGACGGGTCGTCCGGCAACGTATCCTGGCGCACTGCCTGCATCACCCTGTGGAGGGCACCCCCGATGAGCACGACCCACTCCCCCTGCGCGCCAACGCGCGCGTCGCAATCCCCTGTTCGTTGCAATGACCTGCTCGCGGGCCTGCGCGCATGAGCCGTCAACTCGTGGGTGAGTTGATTTCCGAGGCGATCGCGATGTTCATCATCATCGCGCTCGGCGATTCGGTCGCGGCGATGTACATCCTCTACGACCCCAGTCCTTACCAAAACGCATATTGGGGCGTGTGTATCGCCTGGGGCCTGGCGGTGACGCTGGCGATCTACGTGACCGGCTCGGTGTCGGGCACGCACGCCAACCCGGCGGTCACGCTAGCGCTGGCGCTATTCCGCGATTTTTCTTGGAAAAAGGTAGTGCCGTACTGGATTGCGCAGGTCATCGGCGCCTTCCTGGGCGCGGCCATCGTCTATCAGTTGTACGGGCCGGTGATCGACCATTTCAACCAGGTGCAGCAGCTCACCCGCGAAGCAGGCGGCGCGGCCGGTGTGTTCTTCACCGCGCCCGGTCTTGCGGTCACCCCGATGCATGCGCTGGTCGACCAGATCATCATCACCGCGTTCCTGATCTTCGGCATCTTCGCCATCACCGAGCGCTTCAACGAAGCTGCGCCAGGCGCCAATTCCGGCGCGTTGATGATCGGCCTGCTGGTGGCAACGCTGGGTGCGTCGATGGGCTATCTGGAAGCATGGGCGATGAACCCGGCGCGCGATTTCGGCCCGCGTCTGTTCGCGTATTTCGCCGGCTGGGGCGAAGCGGCGTTGCCGGCCAAGGACAATTACTGGTGGATCCCGATCGTCGGCCCGTTGATCGGTGGGCCGATCGGCGCACTGGCCTACCAGTGGCTGATCCTGCCGTTCCTGCCGGCGCGCGTGCGCCATCTGCAGGGCGACACCGCGCCGCTGGATCCGCGCTAGTCGCCGCCGCAGTGAATCGACCACCACGACGATGTGCGGGCCGCCGCTAACCGGCAGCCCGCACATCGCTCCCAGGCTGCACCGACCACTCTCGCCGCGCGCCAATGCCGGCATTGTTTGAGGAATCTTCGATGGAAAAGCAATACGTCCTTGCGATCGATCAGGGCACCACCAGCTCGCGCGCGATGTTGTTCGATCGCCAGGGCAAGGTGGCCGGTGTGGCGCAGCGCGAATTCGGGCAGATCTTCCCGCAGCCGGGCTGGGTAGAACACAACCCGCGCGAAATCATGACCAGCGTCTACACCACCATTACCGAGCTGCTCAACAACGCGCAGATCGATGCGCGCTCGATCGCCGGCATCGGCATCACCAACCAGCGCGAAACCGCGGTGGTGTGGGACAAGGCCACCGGCCAGCCGATCTACAACGCCATCGTGTGGCAATCGCGGCAGACCAAGGACATCTGCACCCAGCTCAAGGAAGCCGGCCATGAGCAGATGGTGCGCGACAAGACCGGGCTGCTGATCGATGCGTATTTTTCCGGCACCAAGGTCAAGTGGATTCTCGATCACGTGGAAGGCGCACGCGAGCGCGCGCGCAACGGCGAACTGGCTTTCGGCACCATCGACAGCTGGCTGATCTGGAACCTCACCGGCGGCAAGGTGCACGTGACCGATTACACCAACGCCTCGCGCACCATGATGTTCAACATCCACACCCTGGAATGGGATGCGGAGCTGCTGGAGATGCTGGACGTACCGGCGCAGATGCTGCCGGAGGTGCGCTCCTCCAGCGAGGTCTATGGCATGACCCAAACCCAGTATTTCTACGGCGAGCAGGTGCCCATCGCAGGCATCGCCGGTGACCAGCAGGCGGCGTTGTTCGGCCAGGCGTGTTTTGAGCCGGGCATGGCGAAAAACACCTATGGCACCGGCTGTTTCATGCTGATGAATACAGGCGACAAGGCGGTGATCTCCAAGGCCGGCCTGTTGACCACCATTGCCTGGGGCATCGATGGCAAGGTCGAGTACGCGCTGGAAGGCGCGATCTTCGTCGCCGGCTCAGTGGTGCAGTGGTTGCGCGATGGCTTGCGCATGCTGGGCAAGGCCAGCGACTCGCAGGCCTATGCCGAACGCGCTGGCGATAACGATGGCGTCTACCTGGTGCCAGCCTTCGTCGGCCTGGGCGCGCCGTATTGGCGCAGCGATATTCGTGGTGCGGTGTTCGGCCTGACCCGTGGCACCAGCAAGGAACACTTCGTGCGCGCGGCAGTCGAATCCATGGCGTATCAGACCCGCGACGTACTCACCGCGATGCAGAGCGATTCGGGCATCGAGTTGAAGGAGCTGCGTGCCGACGGCGGCGCGATCGCCAACGATTTCATGGCGCAATTCCAGAGCGACATTCTCAACGTGCCGGTACTGCGCCCGGAAGTGGCCGAAACCACCGCGCTCGGTGCGGCCTATCTGGCAGGTCTTGCGACCGGCTTCTGGAGCAGCCGCGAAGAAATCGCCAAGCAATGGGCGGTGGATCGACGCTTCGAACCGGCCATGGCCGAGGACAAACGCGAGCAACTGTATGCCGGTTGGCAGCAGGCGGTGGAAGCGACGATGGGCTTCAAGATCAGCTAAGCAGCTGCGCCTGATGGTGGCTGCCGGCATGCGTTCTGCCGCAGTGTTTGCTGGTTACACAACGCATCTATCGCCGGCCTGCATCGTGCAGGCCGGCGATACGTCACACGATTACTGGCCGCTGGTGTTTGCGCGGCCGGCAATGGTGTCCGGGTCCCAATGTTCCTTGATCAGACCCTTTTCGATACGGAACATGTCGAACCAGGTGGTGGTATAGGTCTTGCCCGGGTTACGCGGGTCCGGCAGCGTGCGCACCGACACCAGCGTGACCAGATCGCCATCGGCGGTGATGGCCACCAACGGCAACTGCACGCGCGGCTGCACCGGGGTGGGCCTCACGAAGGCGGTCAGAAATGCAATGAACGCATCGCGCCCGTTGGCGACATTCGGGTTGTGCTGGATGTAGTTCTTGTCCATGTACATCGGCGCGTACTGCACCTGCCCCGCTTCGAACACGATGCGCCAGAAGTCGTAGACCAGGCGCTTGTTGGCGGTCTCGTACCAATTTGAACCGAGCAGCATCTTCTGGTGATTGGTATTTTCAGTGACGGCGGTCTGCGCGAACGCCGCCATCGGTGCGACCAGCATGATCAGCAACAAGGCGCGGGAAACAATCTTTTTCATGGGGCTCTCCTGGGAGGAAACGAGTCATGCGCTCGCGGGGGAGTTGGCGCACGGCTCGCTATTGGGGGAATGACGCGTCCTTGCATGGACAGCAACCGCCACGCGTCCATGCCACCCTACCGAGCACATCCGCTGCCGCGCTAGCCACCCGGAAGTGCACCAGGACATTTCAAAACTGCCTGGTGATAAAAGAATTACCTTCGAATTGGCTGCGTCAGGCCCCGGCCAATTCGGCCATCGGCAGCCCCGCATAGTTCTCCGCGATGGTCGCGCGGCCGGCGTCGCTGCCCAGCAAATACTCCAGCTCGGCCTGGCGGATGCGTGCAGTAAAGGCATCCTCGTCGTCGAAGGTGTGCAGCAGCGTGGTCATCCACCACGAAAACCGCTCGGCCTTCCACACCCCCTGCAGCGCCAGGGACGAGTACTGCTGCAACACATCGGCATCGCCGGATGCCTTCCAGCGCGCGAACAACTGCGCGAGCAGGCCGACATCGGCCAACGCCAGGTTCAGCCCCTTGGCGCCGGTGGGCGGCACGATATGCGCGGCATCGCCGGCCAGAAACAGGCGGCCGTATTGCATCGGTTCGGCGACGAAGCTGCGCAGCGGCGCGATGCTCTTTTCGATGGATGGGCCGGTGACCAATTGTTCGGCCAATGCTGCCGGCAGCCGTGCGCGCAGTGCATCCCAGAACGCCGCATCGCTCCAGGCTTCCACACGGGCGTCTGCCGGCACCTGCACGTAGTAGCGCGTGCGGGTGGGCGAGCGCATCGAGCACAACGCAAAGCCGAGCCGATGGCGCGCATAGATCAGCTCATCGTGCACCGGCGGCGTATCGGCCAGCACGCCTAACCAGCCGAACGGATAGACGCGCTCGAACAGGCGCATGCGCTCGGCCGGGATGCTGGCGCGGCTGACCCCATGAAAGCCGTCGCAGCCGACGATGTAATCGCAGGCAACGCGCAGGCGGGCACCGTGATGCGTGAACTCGACGCTGGGTGCGGTGCTGTCAAGCGCGTGCAGGGTGACGTCGCGTGCGTCGTAGTAGGTGGGCGCACCGCTGCGCTGACGCGCCTGCATCAGATCGGCGGTGACTTCGGTCTGGCCATATACCGTGACGCCGCGGCCGCAGCCGCGCAGCAGATCGATGCGCTCACGCTGGCCATCGAGCGATAGTTCGAAGCCGTGATGCGGCAGCCCTTCGCGCTGCACGCGCTCGCCGACACCGGCGCGTTGCAGCAGCTCCACACTGCCCTGCTCCAGCACACCGGCGCGGATGCGCCCAACCACGTGTTCCGGGGTCTGCCGTTCGACGATGAGGGTGTCGATGCCGGCGCGCAGCAACAGCTCGCCCAGCAGCAGCCCGGATGGCCCGGCACCGATGATTGCAACCTGCGTCCGCATGGGGCGCTCCTGCCTTTAATGATCAGACCTGCAGTGTCGGTAGCCAACCGCTGCCATTGAAGGGATGATTGCAGGCAGTACTTGGACTTTTCGACGATGCCCACTCGCACGCACCACACTGCTGCAGTCGCTGCTGTTCCTGCATTCGGCCTGTACGGCGAGCGGCACGCCGATGCGCCGGAGTTGTTGCATTGGGAGTCGATCGCCGCACGCAGCCGGCTGCATGACTGGCACATCACCCCGCACCGGCATGAAGATCTGGCGCAGCTGCTGTATGTGCAGCGCGGGCCGGCAACCCTGCAACTGGATGGACGCACCCAGCGTCTGCGGGGTGCCACCGTGGTATGGCTGCCGCCGCTGTGCGTGCACGGTTTCGCGTTCGACCCGCAGGTGCGCGGGCACATCATCACCTTGTGCATGCCGCTGGTGCGCGACGCCCTGAGCGCTGCACCGCTACTGCAATCCAGCCTGGCGACGCCGGCAGTACTGCCGGTCAAAACCTCGCAACGCCTGCTCGACGTGCTGTTCGGCAGCATCGCCGACGACCACGCGCATCAGCGCGTCGGGCACGAGGCCGCATTGCAGGCCGCAGCAACGCAACTGGTGATCTGGACCGCGCGCGCTGCGCTGCAGGGCCTGCAAGACGCGGCCGTGGCCAACGCGCAAGCCGATCCGGCCCTGCGGCATCTGCGTGCGTATCAAACCTTGATCGACCAGCACTACCGCGCACACTGGCCGATCTCCCGCTACGCGGATCAGCTGGGACTGACGCCAGGCCATCTCACTGCGTTGTGTAGACGGCTGGCCAATGCGTCCGCATTGGAACTTTTGCAGCGCCGGATCATGCTCGAAGCACGTCGCAACCTGCGCTACACCAGCCTGAGCGTGCAGCAGATTGCCGCAGCGCTTGGATTTTTCGACGCTGCGTATTTCAGCCGCTACTTCGCGCGGCAGGCAGGCTGTTCGCCGACGCGTTTTCGCACCGGCGAGTGAGTCGATGAAGCGCCGCCGAGCCGGCGGCACGAAAACGTCGCGACAAGCTCGGCACTGACACAGCGACACAACCCGCCATGTCTTGGAGCTGCGCCGGGACCAGCTAGCCGATCCCGGCGCCTGCCATCAGAACGGGTACTGCGGCACCTCGTTCTTGATCGTCAGCCACTGCCAGTGCGTGTACTGCTCCCAATCGGCAGGGCCACCGACGCTGGTGCCGTTGCCGGATGCGCCGGTGCCGCCGAATGGATTGATCACCTCGTCCACCACGGTCTGGTCGTTGATATGCAGCAACCCTGTATGCAGGCGTTCGCCCAGGGCCAGCGCACGCGACACCGACGCCGACATGATGCCGGCGGCCAGACCATACTCGCTGTGGTTGGCCATTTCCGCGGCTTCTTCGTCGGTATCGAACACGGTGATATTGATCACCGGCCCGAACACCTCTTCGTCGAACACGCGCATGCCGGGGCGCACGTTGGACAGCACGGTGGCCGCGTAGAACAGCCCCTCGTTGGTCGCGCCGGCTTCCACCACGGCGCCGGCGGCGACGCTGTCGGTGACGATATCGATCACGCGTTGCAGCTGGCGCTGGTCGATGATCGGGCCCAATGCCACGGTGCCGCTGACCGGGTCGCCCACCGGCAGATGCCGCGCTTTTTCCGCCAGACGCTGGGTCAGCGCATCCGCCACGCTGCGCTGTACCAGCACCCGTCCGGTGGCCATGCAGATCTGGCCCTGATGCAGGTAAGCACCAAAGGCAATCGCCGATGCAGCGCGGTCTAGATCCGCGTCGTCGAGCACAATCACTGCGTTGTTGCCGCCGAGTTCCAGCGCCACCTTTTTCAAATGTCGCCCGGCAATTTCGCCGATGCGGCGGCCGGCGGCAGTGGAGCCGGTAAAGGCGATCATCGGAACATCAGGCGCTTCCACCAACGCCTGACCGATCTGCGCATCGCCGTGCAGCACATGCAGCAAGCCCTTCGGCAGGCCCGCTTCTTCCAGTACCTGCGCAATGATCACACCACCGGTGTACGGCGTGCGCGGGTCGGGTTTGAGGATGACCGCATTGCCCATCGCCAATGCCGGTGCAACCGAGCGCAGCGACAGAATCAGCGGAAAGTTGAACGGGGAAATCACCGCCACCACGCCCAACGGCAGATGACGGGCAAGGCTGAGCTGGCCCGCGCCGGTCGGCAGCACCTGCCCAACCGCCTGCAACGGCAGGCCGGCGGACTGCTGGTAGAACACCACTGCTTCATCGACTTCGCGCTGCGCCTTGGGCAGGATGCCGCCGGTTTCGCGTGCGATCAGCAACGCGGCTTCGGCACTGCGTGCCTGCATCACCTGTGCAGCGCGATGGAAGATCGCAGCACGCTCGCGTGGCGCGGTAGCGGCCCAGGCGCGCTGCGCCTGTTTGGCCTGTGCCACAGCGGCGGCAACATCGGCCAGATCGGCCTTGCTCACCTCGTGCAACAAACCGCCGGTGGCCGGCTCATAGATCGGCAACGCGCCGCCGTGGCCGGGCACCCAATCGCCATTGAAGATACAGCCGTGCCAAGCGGGTGTCGCGGTCGCAGCGACCGCTGCGCTGGGAAGAGCATTCATGGTCTAGCTCCTGCTAAAACAGTGGGGGAATTACAGCGTGGTGGATGCCAGGCCGCCATCGACCGGCAGGGTGATGCCGTTGATCCAGCGCGCGGCATCGGATGCGAGAAACACGATGGCCTCGGCCACTTCGTCGGCATACGCAGGGCGTGTCATGCGCTTGGCGTCTTCCTTGACGCGCTCTTCGCCCAGCATGGCGGCGAAATCGCCAAGGATCGGCGTAAACACCGGCCCGGGCGAGACGTTGTTGACACGCACGCCGCGCTCGGCAAACCACGGCCGCGATTGCAGCAAGGTCCACACGATCAGGGCTTCCTTGAAATACTGATAGCAGGTGTCGTGCGCCACCGGATGCGCGGCCAGCCATGCGGTGCCGGCGTCGAAACTGTCGGTAGCGGCCAGTTGCTTGTGCAGGTCCAGCCGCTGCGGCCATTCTGCGCCCAGGATCGACGCGACATTGATGATGCTGCCGCCGGCCACGATGCGCGGCAGCAGGGCCTGGCTCAGATGCCGCAGGCCCAGGTAATTGACGCGTGCCACCACATCCAGCGGTGCGGTGCCCGGCACGCCGGCCACGTTGGCCAGGGCATCGATCTTCTCCGGCAGCGCGCGCACCAGCGCATCGATGGAGGCCGTATCGCCCAGGTCGGCCTGATGGAAGCCATGCAGGGTCATCTGCACCGGAGTGCGATCGACACCGATCACCGTGGCGCCATGGAACCGCGCAAGCCGTGCGACCTCTGCGCCGATACCCGACGCCACACCGGTCACCACGATCGTCTTGTTTTGCAAATTCATTGCCACCCTCCGTAGGAGCCAGCTGCGCCGGCACTAGAACACATGGACGTACTGCAGGTTGACGTTGTTGCCGGAAGCCGCGTTTCTGACTTTCACCGGCAGATAAAGATTGGCGAACAGGATGTTGTCGGCATCGAACCGCCACACACCGCCCGGGCCGGCGTAGAACACACGCTGGCGGCTGTCGGGCACGCGCTGGCCATTGGTGCGGTTATCGCGAAATTGCGTGAGGTAATACGCGTTGATGCCGAATCGCACATCCGGCACCACTTCCCAGGAGGTGGCGAAATTGATCCAGCCCGCGTCGCCAGCCTGGCCGTTGCGGAAGGCAAACCCGTCGGGCAGGTTGGGCCGGCGCTCGCTGCGAAAGTTATAGACGTAGTTGAAGCGTGCGCTGATTTCCCACTTGGGCGTGGGCAGCACCGTCACTGCGTAATTGGGGATCAGCGACCAATAGCCCGAGCCCTGGTTGAGATCGCGGTCGCGGTCGAACTTGCCGATCGGTGCCACCGCGTTGAATTCGAAACGCTGCGAGAACACCGGCCGCCCGTCGCGCATTACCGGCAGCATCTGCACATACGGGCCGAAGGTCAGATCGCCCACGCCGGCGCCGTTGTCGCGCAAGGTGGCGATGCTGTTGCGACCGAACGAGGCATCCAGATTCACCAGCGGCAGTAGCGTGTTGAAGCCCACTACGCCACCGAACAATTTGTAAGGCGTGACGTACGCGATCTGCGTCAGCAGCAGCGTCGAGTCGATGCGCGGGTTGTCGAACACCGGCACATCGTCGCCACGCGCGTCCTTCACCGAATCCAGCGAGGTCTGGCGCAGGTAGGTGATCACCGCCCAGCCGGGTGTGGTGCGGGTAAAACCATCTAGAAAACTCGTCCCGCCGGTGTTGAGGCCATTGGTCAACGCCATGCTCTGCGGCACGCCCTGCGCCAGCGCCGCCCCGCTCGCAAACAGCCCCACGATGCCGAGCGCTGCACGCACCCGCCACATTGCCTTTACAGCCACGCCACGCACCACCGAGGGTCGAATCACGACGCACATCTCCAGCGTTGGAAGAAAACAGCGGGCGTGCCACCTGGCACGCGGTCAGGCAGGGGCGATCCCCGCGCTGCGCACAGCACGTGCCATCAAGACGTTGGTGAGATCACGCCGCCCGGCAACGGGCTGGCGCAGAAGACTTACAGCGTGTCGAGCCGATCCAGGCGATCGAGCGCGCGCAGCAGCGGCGCCTCGCTGGTACCGAGTACGGCACTGAGCTGCTGTTCCATGCGCAGCACTTCGGCTTCGGCATCGGTCAGCAGGGTGACGCCGGCCGGCGTCAATGACAGATGCTGCATGCGCCGGTCCTGACGCCCGCGCACCTGACGCAGCAGACGGCGCTTGACCAGGCGCGCCACCACGATGGCCAGATTCGGAGCCGAGACATGCAACACGTCGCCGATCTGGCGCTGATTGATGCCCGGATTGCCGTCCACCAGCATCAGTAGGGAAAAATCGACCGGCTTCAGATCGAAGGCGGCAACGCACTCCTGGAACATCCGCCGCACCAGCAGTTCGGTGCGGGTGATGCGATAGCCCAGCAGTCGCAGCAGACGCGCCTGGTCCACCGCAGTGATGGCATCGGGCAACGGTGCAGCAGTGGCAGTAGCGGGCATGACGGTTCTCGCGACAAAGGCAGCGGGCGGAGCGGTACGCGCCATGCGCCCGGTCCGCAACGCCGATCCCCGGCGTGCAGCGCATTGTAGACGCGGCCAGGCCTGCCGATGTGGACATGCAGGCTGCCGGTACGTGCGATATCTGCGCACGCGTCCGTGCGTCTGCCGCACCGCTCTTCCACGCATGCGCCTGCCATCGGTACAGCAGCGCTGCGATGTGCGGGGGACGGCGGTGATCCAGGCACGGCTTGGACATGAGATCCGGTCGGCAAGTGATTGCGTTCCGGAATAGTTATTGATCATAACTACATTGCCAAGCTGCAGCGCAGCATGGTCGCGCTCGCTAGTCCGCGGACGGGTGCTGGGTGCTGGGTGCTGGGTGCTTGGTGCTGGGAAGGCGGGAAGGCGGGAAGGCAAGTACCGCTCGCAGGCGAGCCAGCCGCGATGGCTGCCACGGCGTTATCGCCGCAGCCCACTGTCGAGATCACCGACGGCCGCGCCCGCCCACGCGGCACATGCAACGCCCGGCAAGGCAGCGCTGCGCAGCGCGCTTACGGCAGCCAGAGTTTCTCGAGATCGCGGAAGCCCCAGTCGGTCGGGCTTTCCATCTGCGCAATGCGGTCCTGGCAGTCGGGCCGCGACAGGTCGATGTCCTGCACCAGCACGTGACTGCGCAACTTGGCCGAATAGAACACGCGCACCTTGGGCTTGAGCAGCGCGTCCGGGGTCTGTTCGATCACCACGGCCAACTTTTGCGATTCCAGCCGCACCAGCGAGCCGACCGGATAAATGCCCAGCCGGCGCACGAACGCCTGAAAGATCGCCGGGTCGAAGTGACCCTTCCACGACGCCATCTGCTTGAGCGATTCGGCCGGGTCCCAGGCGCGTTTATAGGGGCGGTCGGAACTGATGGCGTCGTACACATCGCACACCGCGCCCATCCGCGACATCAGCGAGATGTCTTCGCCGACCAGGCAGTTGGGGTATCCGCTGCCATCCATCTTTTCGTGATGATGCAGCGCAATTTCCAGCACCACCGCGTTCTGCACGCCGCCGGCCATCAGCAGGCGATGCCCATCCAGCGGATGCTGGCGCATCACTTCCATCTCGTCGTTGGTAAGCCGGCCGGGCTTGTTGAGAATATCCAACGGCGTCACCGCCTTGCCCATGTCGTGCAGCAGGCCGCCCATCGCCGCTTCCACCACCTGCGCCTCGGGCAGACCGAGCTGCCGCGCCAGCCCGCTCATCAGCCCGGCCACGGCCATCGAATGCAGATAGGTGTAGTCGTCGGCGGTCTTGAGCCGCGCCACGCTGATCAAGGCCTGCGGATGACGCAGTACCGAATCGTTGATGGCTTCCACCAGCGGCATGGCCGCCTCGGTGTCGACGGTGCGCCCCAGCCGCACGTCGCGAAACATCGCTTCCACCATGTCGCGGCCGTCTTCAAAAATACGCCGCGCCCGCACCACCTCGGCTTCGATCCCGACCTGCGCGGTGACGCTGTTGGTCCGTGCACTGCGCGCGGTGGACGCCGGCTCCGGCGGTTCTGGCTCCGGTTCCGGCGTGGGCGGCGGCGATGGCGTCTGGCCCGTCTCCTGCTCGTCGACCGTCGCGCCGGTGTCCACATCCAGGCCGCGGGCGGTGTCGATCACCAGTTGCTCGATCCGACTGCCGTGAATCTTGTCCACGTCGTCGGAATCGACCAGAAAGGACGTTTTCCAGAACGGATGGTGCACCCACGCGCCCAGCAGCTTGTAGACATACATGCCGGGACGGAGTTGGTCGGAGTCGATGGTTCTGAGCATGCCGGCGCTGGTCTGCACAATATCCACGGAAGAGTCCGCCACGGGCTTGGCGGTCTCCGGAGTTATCGGCACCGGTCGCGATTTCTTTGGTCTACGAACGTAACCGCAGCCGCCACACCAGCCGGCATTGGGCACCGCAAGCTGAGCAGTTCAGCGCTCCGGCAAGCGCATCGCCACCACCGCAGCAGCGGCCAATAGCAACGGCACGCCACAGGCCAGATACAACATGGCCGGCGACCAACCGGCATCCAGCAGCACCCCGGCGCACAGCGGCGAGGCAATGGCGCCCAGACGCCCGATCCCGATCGACCAGCCCATGCCGGTGGAGCGCACCGCCGCGGTAAAGACCACCGGCGCCACCGCATACAGCCCACCCATCGCCGCCGTCAGGGCCGCACCGGTCAGCAACGCGGTGACAAATGCCCAACTCAGCACCGTGCTGCTCAACCCGAACGCGACCATCCCGATCGCCACCAGCACCAGTGCGCCGGCGGTGAGCCGCGACAAGCGCCCGCGCAGGGCCAGCCAACTGAATAACGTGCCGCCCACAATGCCACCCAGGTTCAGCAGCACCCCGCCGGTAAGGCCCTCGGCAGCCGACAGGCCGGCGGTCACCAGCAGCTTGGGCGTCCAGCTGAGCACGAAGTAGAACGCGAACATCAGCAGGAAGAACGCCAGCGCGATCAGCAGCGATTGCCGCCGCAGCTTACCCACGAACAAGGCCGCATACCCCTGCGCCTGCCCTGCCGCCTGCGCAGGTGGCAGCGGCAACTGCGGATGCGGCGCCATCCCCATGCGTGCCAGCACCGCATTGAAGCGTGCATGCGCGTGGGGCGGCCGGCGGGCGATCAAAAAGTCCAGCGATTCGGGCAAAAAGGCCAGCACCAGCGGCACGCAGAGCAGCGAGCCGAGCGCACCGAGCCAGAACACCGATGGCCAGGACCAGTGCTGCACCAGCAGCGCGGCGATCGCGCCCCCGATCGTCGCCCCGACCGGGTAGCCGGTGGCCTGCAGCACCGTCGCCGTACTGCGCCAGCGTGCGGTGGAATATTCGGCAGCGGTCACCGCCACGCAGGCCAGCATGCCGCCGATCCCGACCCCGGTGAATGCCCTCAGCGCGCCCAGCTGCCACACATCGCCCGCCAGCGCAGACGCGCCCATGCCGACGGTCAGGATGGCCAGACACACCAGGATCAGCGCACGGCGGCCGATGCGGTCTGCCAACGGCGCCAGCAATAGCGAGCCCACCGCCATGCCGACCAGCCCGGCACTGAACAGCGCCCCCAGCAGCTTGCCCGACAGCTGCCAGTCGGCCGACACGTGCGGAGCGGTGAATGCCATCGCCATCACGTCGAAGCCGTCGAGCATCGTCAGCAGCACGCACACCGCCACGGCCCTCCACTGGAACGGCGTCATGCGCTCCAGGACAAAGTGCGTGGAAGTTGGGGTGCTTTGGAGCATTGGCGTGTCCTGTGAGATGAGGCGTGCTGGTCTAGTGTCGCTGCAGGACGTGCGGTATCGCGGCGTGTCTTGTGCGCCGTGCTACGCCACGTGGCCGCCAACTGGAAAAACGGGTACGTGTGGCAGACCGCGATCAACGCGTGGCAACCGCATGCACGCTAGGCCGATTGCAGGTGGTGTTCAAGACCGATTACCGCAGTGTTGTGCGCTTATCGGACGGCCGGCGAACCGGACTTCGCTTGCGCAGCGATGCGTTCGGGTGTGCTCTCTGCGTTGCCGGCTGCTCCTTCAGGTACGGCGCGCGCCTGGCGATCAGATCTGGCGCGGCCGCAGCGTTCGCCTCCGCAGCGTTATCTCGTTAGCTGTGCGAGATCGCCTTCGACGAGCGTGTGCGGTGCTTGTACGCAGCGTTGCGACAACTTGCGCAATGCACTTCGTCGGCGAATATCACGGCGACAACGCTCCATGCGGCTTGGAGCGCCTAACAAACCCGCTCAAACAGCCGTCAGGTGGGTGCGGACAGCGCGTGCATAACCGGAGCGTACGAGTCGGCAATACCGATTCCGAGCAGCGGCCCTGCCCGGCCGGTGGCCGCGCCGTAGTTTGTTATCTGCTCCTTGTCATGCATGCATCATGGGCAGCGGACGCGCTGCGTGTCTGTCGGATTGCCGGATGTGCAGCATGCTCAGGCAGCAACACAGCGTGTGACTTCAAAGGGGCGCTATTCGTCTGCAGCGATTGACCACAGCCTGGCCCAACACACATCGCGGCATGCCGCGTCCACAGCATCCACAACGCACGTGCGCATCTGGCGACATCCATTGCACAGCACGACCACTGCCGCGGCAGTCCGCACCGCACAGGTATCATCCAGGCGTGTCCGCAGTTGGCGGCACGTTGATTGACCGGAGAGTGCCGTGACCCCGATTCGCCCGTTTCTGGAACACACCCCACAGCTGGGTGAACGCGTCTATGTCGACCCGGCCTGCACCATCATCGGCAAGGTGAGCCTGGGCGACGATGTATCGGTGTGGCCAGGCACGGTGATCCGCGGCGACGTCAATCACGTGCAGATCGGCGCACGCACCAATGTGCAGGACGGCACCATCATTCACGTCAGCCACCACAGCCCGTTCAACAAGGCCGGCTATCCAACCATCATCGGCGAGGACGTGACCGTGGGCCACGGCACCATCCTGCACGCCTGCACCATCGAAGACCTTTGCCTGATCGGCATGGGCGCCTGCGTACTGGATGGGGCCACCATCAAACGCTACGGCTTTGTTGGCGCCGGTGCGGTGGTGGGGCCGGGCAAAGTGGTTGGCGAAGCGGAATTGTGGCTGGGCAATCCGGCGCAGCTGGCGCGCACGCTCAGCGACAAGGAAATCGAAAGCCTGCACTACTCCGCGCAACATTATGTGCGGCTTAAGGATCAGTATCTGAGCGCGCCTGTCCGCGACTGAGCAGCCGCACGGCCCACTCCTGACTGGCGTCGACGCAGCAGCACAGGGCTGGTCTTTCAGGGCTGCGTGGCGCGCTCTAACGCCGTCAGCATCGTCAACGCTTGTTCGCGCGATGTGCCGCACATCTCCAGCGACGGCCGCAGGCTGCCGCACACCGCCGGGCGCTGCGGCGACCCGAACAACCGGCAGCCCAGCTGCGCGTCCAGCTGCACGCACGCCACCCCGGCCGGCTTGCCGTTGGGCATGCCGGGGATTGGCGAACTGATCGAGGGCGCGATGCAGCACGCGGCACAGCCGGCGCGGCACGACATGGCAGAGGTCATGCGCGCAGTTTAGAGCGGCCAGCAGAACGTAGCGAGCGAACGTCAG
Source organism: Xanthomonas sp. WHRI 8932A (assembly GCF_035012785.1). NCBI lineage: Bacteria > Pseudomonadati > Pseudomonadota > Gammaproteobacteria > Lysobacterales > Lysobacteraceae > Xanthomonas > Xanthomonas sp. WHRI 8932A. Next base: position 15,164 of record NZ_JAYGQQ010000002.1, on the reverse strand, counting down.
GTGCGTGCGGGCGAGGCACGCAGCCCCGCGATTCGCATGGTTGGCGACGACGCTGCGGCGCGAATGCGCCCGCCTGACGGTGAGCACTGTGGTTGTCGTGGCTCCCCCTGAACCGGCGCGCATGCGCGCAGCCTGGAAAACGCGCGTGTCGCGCCGCATCGATGAACCGTTCGACTAGCCGCACATGCCTGCCCGGCCACGCGTTCGCCGCATCCGTGCTCGCCTGCCGCCGCGCTCGTGCCTGGCGGCTGCGTGCTACCGTGACCGATCGCCAGAACGCGCCGTGACGGTTGCAGCAGCAACAGTCGCGACGCGCTCTAATTGCCAGCCACCGCTCGCTGATCAGTCGTCGACATCGCCATGCCCGAATACCGCTCCAAGACCTCCACCCACGGCCGCAACATGGCCGGCGCGCGCGCACTTTGGCGCGCCACCGGCATGCAGGATGGGGACTTCCACAAGCCCATCATCGCCATCGCCAATTCCTTCACCCAGTTCGTGCCCGGGCACGTGCACCTGAAGGATCTTGGTCAGCTGGTCGCGCGCGAGATCGAGCGCGTCGGCGGCGTGGCCAAGGAGTTCGACACCATCGCCGTGGACGACGGCATCGCGATGGGCCACGACGGCATGCTGTATTCGCTGCCCAGCCGCGAAATCATCGCCGACTCGGTCGAGTACATGGTCAATGCGCATTGCGCCGACGCGCTGGTGTGCATTTCCAACTGCGACAAGATCACCCCGGGCATGTTGATGGCCGCGTTGCGGCTGAATATCCCGACCGTGTTCGTCTCCGGCGGCCCGATGGAAGCCGGCAAGACCAAGTTGTCCGAACATAAACTCGATCTGATCGACGCCATGGTGATCGCTGCCGACGACAGCGCATCGGATGAGAAAGTCGCCGAATTCGAACGCAGCGCCTGCCCCACCTGCGGCTCGTGCTCGGGCATGTTCACCGCCAACTCGATGAACTGTCTGACCGAAGCGCTGGGCCTGTCGCTGCCGGGCAACGGCACCGTGGTGGCCACGCATGCCGACCGCGAGCAGTTGTTCCTGCGTGCGGGACGCGTGGCGGTGGAACTGTGCCACCGCTGGTATGGCGGCGAAGATCCCACCGCACTGCCGCGCGGCATTGCCACCTTCGAAGCGTTTGAAAATGCGATGACGTTGGACATCGCCATGGGCGGCTCGACCAATACCATCCTGCATCTGCTCGCCGCCGCGCAGGAAGGCGAAGTACCGTTCGGCATGCGCGACATCGACCGCCTGTCCAAGCGCGTGCCGCAGCTGTGCAAGGTGGCGCCGAATACGCCCAAGTACCACATCGAAGACGTGCATCGCGCTGGCGGCATCATGGCCATTCTCGGCGAGCTCGCACGTGGCGGCCTGCTGCACACCAACGCAGCCACAGTGCATGCACGCACCCTGGCCGACGCCATCGCGCAATGGGATGTCACCCAGACCGGCGATGAAAAGGTGCATACGTTCTACAAGGCCGGACCGGGCGGCATCCCCACGCAGATCGCCTTTAGCCAGGCCACGCGCTGGGACAGCCTGGATACCGACCGCAGCGACGGCTGCATTCGCGATGTCGCCCACGCGTTCTCGCAGGAAGGCGGCCTCGCCGTGCTGTACGGCAATATCGCCCGCGATGGCTGCGTGGTGAAAACCGCTGGCGTGGACGAATCCATCCATGTCTTCGAAGGCAACGCCCGCGTCTACGAAAGCCAGGATTCGGCGGTCAAGGGCATTCTTGCCGACGAAGTCAAAGCCGGCGATATCGTGGTGATTCGCTACGAAGGCCCCAAGGGCGGCCCCGGCATGCAGGAAATGCTGTACCCCACCAGCTATCTCAAATCCAAGGGCCTGGGCAAGCAATGCGCCCTGCTCACCGACGGCCGCTTCTCCGGCGGCACCTCGGGCCTGTCGATCGGCCACGCCTCGCCGGAAGCGGCCGCAGGCGGCGCGATCGGTTTGGTGCGCGATGGCGACAAGGTCCTGATCGACATCCCCAATCGCTCGATCAATCTGCTGGTGTCCGACGAAGAGCTTGCTAGTCGTCGCGCCGAGCAGGACGCCAAGGGCTGGAAGCCGGTGGAAGTGCGCCCGCGCAAAGTCACCACGGCGTTGAAGGCGTATGCGTTACTGGCGACCAGCGCGGACAAGGGCGCGGTGCGGGACAAGGCGTTGTTGGACGGCTGAGATAGCTCCGAGCCAGGCCCATGCCGTCCGCAGCCGCGGCCGCGGCCGTGACCAACTGCACTCCCTAGACTTACGAGGACTTACGAAGGCTTACGGAAAAACCACCCTGCGCCCTTCCCCCGCCTGCGGGGGAAGGTGCCCGAAGGGCGGATGGGGGCAGCCACGCGATCACGCGACAAATCAGACGAACCTAAACCGCGCCCACTGCAAAGCACCCTGCAGAACTTCCCTGTAAGGGTGACGCCGGCCAATCCGGCAGTTGCGTGGATCCACCCACTGGCGCGGACACCGAACGGATATTGCCAACCATGGCGCGGCATCGGCATGGGGACACTTGCGCGCTACCGCATGCGACAACACCACCCACCGGCCACAGGTCATCACTCCCCCGCGCGGAGCAGCAGCATCCGCTCGCATTGCTGCATCATCGCCGCGCGCAGACTGAGCGCCAGTGGCACCAGCCCGTCGCTATCACCCCCGCCGTCGCGCACCACGATCTCGTTGCGTGCCACATCCACATTCTTGATGCGTAGGCGCACGCATTCCATCAAACGCATGCCGCCGACGTAGAGCAGTGCCGCCATTAGTGCGTGACGCCCTTCCATCCGCGCCAGCACCGCCATGACCTCCGCCTCACTCAAGACCGTAGATAACCGCCGCGGCCGCTTGGCCCGCTGAATCTCGTCCATCCATGGTAAATCGCGTTCCAGCACCTCGCGATAGAGAAACAGCAAAGCGGCCAGCACCTGATTCTGCATCGAAGGCGCCACATGATCGCGCGCCGCCAGCAGAGTCAGCAACGCTTCCACTTCGCGCACTCCCATCGCCTATGGATGGCGTTTGCCGTCGGCCAGGATGAAGCGCCGAATCCAACCAACATAGGCATCCTCGATGCGCTTGGCACGGCCCTGCCGCCGCAACCGATCGCAGACGCGATCCAGAAACCGAGCTGGTCGTCGCCCGCTAGGCGCTGCCGAAGACGGTTGCCTGGCGCCCGATGCAGACCAGGAGATTGAAGCCGTTCGGTCGGAATGATACGGTCGCATTCAGATGAGTCGCGCAAGGGGATCCGACATACTTATGTATCGTGGTCACGCACCACGATCGGGATACCGCGTTGATAAGACTGGGATTGCACTGGATGGGGAGGTCAGAAATTACGTACTACACCCCGGTGCTACGCACTTTTTTAACTTCGAATAGTTGTTAGGCCTCCTTATGGATTCCAGCGACCTGTTGACCACTCTTGAGCGCCATCTCCGAACGAAGAACGATATAGAGATGCTTTTACTCAAAGGGCACCTTATTCTCGAGCAAACTTTGAACCAGATGCTGTTGTGTTACTTCGAGGATGAAAAAGCTATCAGTAGCCTCAACCTCATGTTCACAAAAAAACTGGACCTCTTCGAGGCACTATCGGGAAGACCGAGTGGATTCGAGGAGGAGATAGCCCATCTGCGTGAGATAAACAGGATCCGCAACAAGCTTGCCCATCAACTGGATTTCACCGGCATGCATGCAGATCTGAAATGCTGGGCTTGTGGTGTCGTTGGCTACACGCCAAAATCGATAGACCGTAAGCAAACCTATCGCAATACGCTCTTAAAGGCCTTCTATCTACTCACGGGGATGCTGTCTGGCATGGCGCGAGGGCGCCGGGACGTGATGCGAGCAGAGAGGTCTAACAATTCATTCAAGCCGAAGCCGCTTCGCGGCGCGGCTTAATTCAGGCGTTAGGCGACATGCGGAGATATTGCTCGGTCAATCAGGTTCTTGGTCAGCTCGCTGAGGCTAACGAGCGAGCGATGTCCATCGAGGGCATTCTGCAATTGCAGCCAGAAGGCTATCAGTTGCTCCACTACCCAAAGGCCGAGAGGTTGACGGCCGCCGATGGATACAATGAGCCTTATCAAGCCGCAGTATGGGTCGGGTTTGGCAGCGGCTCGCTTCAGCCGAACTCAATTGCTCTAACTCGCTGGGAGGGTAAACGTGTTCGCATCCAAGGCTTCGTGCGCACCATTGCATCGTTACCGTCGTTCGCTGGGTTTGGGCAAGGCGGCTTCGGGCCAAACGGTCTCTGGCCGATCCAGATTGAGCCCTATAGCGTTCAGCGAGTTACGGCGGGTGAACGGCGCGAAGATGTCGCCTAACAATTCATTCAAGCCGACGCCGCCTCGCGGCGTGGCTTAATTCAGGCGTTAGCACCCAGAGAAAGATTTGATGCGGCTTGTAGCAATAGCTGGTTTGTTGATGATCCTTGTAGCAGGCACTCTGCGTGCTCAAGAGCACCCAAAGATCCCCGAACGACCAGCAGCCCTAAGGGCGCTGGATGGTGATTGGCTCATGTCCGGCGATGTAATGGGTAAGCCGGTCACCTATCGGATGGTCGCCGGGCCTACGCTCCAGGGTGCCTTCACCGAAATCCACATGAATGATGTCCAAGTGCCTTCTGAGTATGAGGCGCGTGTATTAATTGGGTACGACGCGGAAAGCAACACTGTCATTACGCACTGGATGGACAGCTTTGGCGCCAAGTATTCAGTTCCGCATGGAACGGGAAACGTCACGGAAACCTCGATTCAGTTCACAATCCCCTACGAGGATGGCGCCTTCCGGGACACCTTCACTTATAGCCCTGAGACAAATACTTGGCTATTCGTCCTTGAAGCATCACAACCGGATGGCACATGGAAGCACTTTGCGCGCTACAGCGTCCGCCGTCCATAGCTGAGTGCTAAGAATTCATTCAAGCCGAACCCGCTTCGCGGGCCGACTTAATTCAGGCGTTAGGCCTACCGAGCATGACTGATCCAACTACGGAACAAGTGTTTGCCTATCACAAGGCTACTGGCTGCCCAATTAGGCTCGCCCAAAACACGCTTCGCGCAATGGAGCCACTCCTTAGGGAGCGCGTACTGATAGCGATCCAACGACCCAAGCGGCAGCGCGGTTTGGTGGATCCCATACAGGAGGATCCACATGCCGGCCCTCTAGTTTCCGCTTCAGCGGAGGAGGCCAGGGAGTTGGCTCAACATGCCGGTCACATCGGCAGAGGGAGCTGTCATTTTATCTGGCGTGAGCAGGCTAGAATCTTGCTTGAGTGCCACAATATTGTGTGGTTCTCGCCAAAGCAGATGAACCCTCACACCATCTATGACTAGATGGGCTAACAATTCATTCAAGCCGACGCCGCTTTGCGGCTCGGCTTAACTCGGTTGTTAGGCCCAGGCACCACAATGCTCGTTCGCACCTTTCTGGTCATGCCCACTCGTCCATGCAGATTCTGCTTTGCGCTGCAAGATGACAGCGTGTTCGCAGACTTTAATGTGGACGAGAAAGGCCGGTTATTTCTGGTCAGGATTTCTTTTGATGGCTACGGCTGCTGCTACCCTAGTTGGAGCAACCGGGCGGTGAAAATGCCTATCGATGATTCTCAGAAGTTAGTTTGGCTTATAGAGGCCGGTGAGCTGACTCAGCCAGTTGTTTCCAGCCTCCTCAGGTCGTACTTCGTCGCGTGTGGCGAGTCAATCTGGGTAGACGCTTTACAAGAACACAGATTGGTTTGAAGGTGAAGATGGACGGACAGTCCAGGCCTAACAACTCATTCAAGCCGAAGCCGCTTCGCCGCTCGGCTTAATTCAAGCGTTAGGCCGTGGTAGAGCAAATGCGTTGGTGGTTGCCGCTTCGGTGAGTTCGCAGGCGTGCTTGCGGTTGGCTCCGGACAGCAGTCATGACCGTTTCTGGTTGCGTTAAGTACGGTGCTTCGCCTTGGCGAGTCGTTCCCGCGCTGCGCTTGGTGCAGTTGGCATCGGCGGTATCAGGCGCCGCTGCATCACTGGGCAAGCTCCATCCCGCAAGCTGTGGCACACTCGGTCCATGCGGCAGTGCTGGGGAGCAGGGTTGTACCAATCAACCTCTGCGGCCACTCATTGCCTAACAACTCATTCAAGCCGACACTGCTTCGCAGCGCAGCTTAATTCAAGCGTTAGGCCGCTAATTCAACAATGTCCACCTTGCAGCTCATACCACTTACTCTCGTCATAGCAGGATTTGTTGGCGGCGCCATCATTTCAGAGCTGTCGCTTCGTGGAGTCGCAGCGGAGACCAAAGGCCAACTCCTTTCAGCCTTCACGCTGCTGAGGTTCCTGCATCTTTTAGCAATCGCAGCTATTGTTTTGGCAGGCTTCTTCTATCACGCCCCTGTTTGGTGGCTTCTCGCGGCGTATTTCGGTATGGCGACGTTAGTTGCCATGGCCAGACTCCGCAGATTGCCCCTCACTAGCCGCCTCCGTAACTTGCAGGTTGCGTCAGTTTTCTCTGTGTTCGCGAGTGCAGTCGCTGCTGCTTCATCGCATTCTCTGCTGGCCGCAACCTAAGGAACCTCTGAATAATTCATGGCCCAGTGAGAGAGATTTGCAATCCAGGCTAATCACGACAATCGCCGGCACTTAAAATCAAGCACTTGCGCGTGATTTAGTCTGTCCAAGGTATCGATGGGAAACCTATGAAAGAGTTGTTCAGAGCTTCCCTAACAATTCATTCAAGCCGAACCCGCTTCGCGGGTCGGCTTAATTCAGGCGTTAGCTGCTCAGGGGGAGCACGCATGGACCCAAAGCTCAAAGAGCTCGTCGCCCGCACCAATCTCGGGGATCTACTTCAGCCCACAAATCCTTAGATTGACCTAAACCAACCTGTTGAGACGGCGCCCCCCGCCAAAAAGCGAGCCAGTTCGATCGACTGTGGATCCCTTTCAAATCAACTTCGCCACTGCGGACATCGTCGGCAAGCTTCAAGATCCCCGTACGGGCAAGGGCGTAACGACGTTCGCGCTTGTGCTTCTTGGTGGCCCCTTGATGATCTTCTGGATCGGACTGGTGTTCATGGCTTGGACCAGCCCCAATGGGAGCGCCTTCGGCAAACTGTTCGCTTCAGTGCTGGGCTTGGCCATAGCCGGCTTCTGGCCCTATGTCGTTTTCGCTCATCGCCGCAAGCAATCGCAGCGCAGCTAACAATTCGTCCAAGCCGACGCCGCTTCGCGGCGCGACTTAACTCAGGCGTTAGCACAAAGGAGAGCAGATGAAGTACCTATTTCTAGTATCAGCAGTGCTTTTGTCTGGTTGCATTACGACGTCCGGAAGCTACACGGTCACCGCAGCACGGGCCGACGGAACAGCCATGTCCAATTCCATCGTGGCCCAAGGGTCTGGAATTTACACCGCAAGAAATGCATTCTGCCTTGCGCACCCAGGTGCAGTCGTGACAATAGTTAACAACGAGACTAAGAAGGAGCACTCGGCCGAGAGCCCCTACAAGTGCAAATAGCGCTCATCGCTAACAATTCATTCAAGCCGACGCCGCGTCGCGGCGCGGCCTAATTCAGGCGTTAGGTGCCATGCGAAGGGTTCTTGCGGTTATTGCCAGCTTCGTCTCTATAGTTCTCCCGGTTGGCGTCAGCTATGTACTTCGCCCCACGCCGGAGCAGCAAAACCACGCAATGATGTGGCTGCTCCTCGTCGCTGCAAGTCTAGGTGTCTCCACCCTTCTATCTGGGTTCGCCATCTACTACGGTCAAACCAGGTTTCGTGCCCTTCCAGCACCACGCCCTTTGCACCGCAAGCTCGAGCTTGGCGTACTGTTGCTCCCTCCAGTATTGTTTGTGACACTCGTTGCCTCTCGGGTGCTGTCGTCTGGCACCTAACAATTCATTCAAGCCGAACTGGATCCGCCAGTCGGGTTAGTTCAGGCGTTAGGCATTCCAACATGAACCAGCAGCCTGAGACGATCAAACAGCAAGTTCTGCGTGAAATGTCCATCGCAATTTCCCAGAATAACTGGCAGGCCTCATGTGATCTACTGAGCCTTACCCTAACCATCGGCGAGCCAGAAAATCGATCAGACATCCTCAATGAGCTGCTTGTGATGCCAGGGCACGAGCTTCATCAAGAGGTAACCAGGGAAATCCAACTCCTTCGTAGTCCGTCGAGCGTTCGCTACATTCGTCAGGTTCTCGAAGGTGACTTTCAAATGCTTGAGTACACGTGTTCCGAACCAGGCGTTATTGCCAAGTGGTTCAGCCATGCTCTCGCAGACATCAACACGCCCGAGTCCATCGCGCTCATCAAAGAAATCGCCACATCAGGCAAGCCTGAAGTAGCGGAAGAAATGGCATACCGGCTGAGGCGCCTGAACGCCTCACCCTTCCTTCAAGCGGACGCCTGACGGCGCCGCTTAAGTCAAACGTTATGGCCCGCACCCAGCACTGCATGACACTCTTGATTCTAGATCTCGACGAGACACTCATCCATGCAACCGAAGGTTGCCTGGATCGTGATCCCGACTTTGAGGTTGGACCGTACGCTGTGTACAGGCGACCGGGCCTTAACTCGTTCCTGTCTACGGTAAGTTCGCACTTTGACCTAGCGGTTTGGACTTCTTCTACTCGTCTTTATGCGGTGCCGGTTGTCGCGGCAATCTTCCCACCTGACATCGACCTCAAGTTCATATGGTCCCGCGAGCGCTGCACGATGCGCTTTGATCCAGAGCATCAAGACTATGAGTGGACAAAGAATCTTGGCAAGATAAAGCGCCGGGGTTGTCGGCTTGAACAGGTGCTGATGGTAGATGACACTCCCGCCAAACTGGCCAAACACTACGGAAACCTCGTCAGGGTGAAGCCGTTTTTTGGTGATCTAGCGGACCAGGAACTGTTCCGGCTAGGCGAGTACTTGCCCACACTCGCGAAGGCATCAAATGTCAGAAAGATTGAAAAGCGCTTCTGGCGCAAATCCGCTAGTGATTCCTAACAATTCATTCCAGCCGAACCCGCTTCGCGGGTCGGCTTAATTCAGGCGTTAAGCCGTATGGAGATTTCAATGAGCTGGCCAGATGATGCAGATGGGGATGTTTTTCGGCGCCTTGAAGCCGATGGCTTCGATTTCTCCAAACCCTATGCAGTTGATTACAACGTGGACTTTGGGTCTTGGCCTCCTGCTCCATTGGCACTTGAGGTACTTCGTTCTCAGTACGGCGGCATTGAGGTGATCGAGCCAGATGAGGACGGAGATGGGTATGTTCTCTTCCAAGTCATTGGACCCGTCACCTACGCAGGAGTCATTTCCGTTCAGCGCCGCACCAACTCAACAATGCAGCCATTTGGCGGCATCTGTGAGTCCTGGGGAGTCATGCACTAATGCGGCCTAACAACTCATTCAAGCCGAAGTTGCTTCGCAACTCGGCTTAACTCAGGCGTTAGCCGGCAATGGAGCATCACGTGGAGCTGAAAGATTTCATTTCCGAGACCTTGGTCCAGATTGTGGGCGGAGTTGTTGATGCTCGTGCCAAGGTCGATGCGCTCAATGCCGGGGCACGCGTCAATCCGTTCCTTGACCCAATGGCTGACCAGCTCGCCAGACATGGTTTCACGCTTGCGGGCGGTGATGCGGTGCAGTTCGTTGAGTTTGAGGTGTCGATCACAACTAAGGACGTTTCGGGCACAAAAGGTGGCGCGGGTGTGTTCGTCGCACCCTTCACTTGGTAGCAGCGGACAGTCAAGCAGCGAGCAGTCCGGCAGCAGCAAAGTTTCGTTCCTGGTGCCGCTGACCTTGCCATGCGAGCTTGTCGGATAACAATTCATTCAAGCCGAACTGGCTTCGCCAGTCGGCTTAATTCAGGCGTTAGCCCCTAGGAGATTTGGTTATGCGATTTGGATTATTTGCTGGTCTGTTGTTAGCTGCCTCGACTAGTTCTGCGCAGTCGGTGCACGTCTATGATGGGTACTTGAAAGGCGAGACGTATGTGACACAGTCACCTGCCACTCGATCAGCCTATGTAATGGGCGTTGTAGACGGGCTGCTGAGCTCTGGATTCTACGGAGCCTCTAAGGAAGAGGTGCAGAAGGTTCATGCATGTACTTCTGAAATGAGCAGCGAGGCATTGCGAGACGTTGTTGATAAGTATCTGCTGACCAATAAAGATGTCTGGAAAGACCCCATGAATGTTCTCGTGTCGAACGCGCTAGTGGGGGCTTGCCCGGTGATGCGGCCAGGCGGCTAACTATTCATTCAAGCCGACACCACTTCGCGGCGCGGCTTAATTAATGCTTTAAGCCTCACAGGCAATGTCTCGAGTCACCCGATACAGGCTTACTTACCTACTGGTACTAGCGGTGCTGTTGGCTGTTGTGTTTCTTGTCGTCCGCAGCACGGGCGGGAGCAACCTAGTGATGGATCGAAGCGCACCTTAGCGCGCCTGAAATCCTCCTAGCTAGGCCCGCTTGATGAGGCACTTATATCTTTTTGACCTATAGGCGATGCTCTGATCGCCACTTGTCCGACGTCGTGTTGCTGGACAAGCAGGTGCAAGCCAAGCCAGTTATCCTGACCACCCTACTTCTTCAATAGCGAGAACCGTTTGTGACTACGGAAACGAAGGTCAAGGGACCAGCTTCGTACTTCCCCTCCATCGAGAAGAGCTACGGGAAGCCGGTTGCGCATTGGTTCAATTTGCTTGACTCCGTAAAAGACAAAAAGCATATGGAGCAGGTGGCTTTTCTCAAGACCGAACATAAGATTGGCCACGGCCATGCGAATGCCCTTGTGGCCTACCACAAGGCCCAGCGCGATCTCTAAGAGTTTATCGAAGCCAACAGTTCTTTGCGGTGCGAACTCACTCCAGCATTAGGTCAGATGGTAGAGATGGCAGATCTTCCCCTTCGGCGTCCCTGCTGCGGGTAAACAATTTATCGAGCGTGGTGGTTTTGACAACTGCGCTGCGTGTCTCTGGAAGGACGATGGCCAGGATGACGAAGATGCTGATGAGGTCCGGGTTGGCCAAAATAGGCACATCAGCCTTAGCGAGGGACAATTGAACTACAGAGAGTTCGGTGCTTGCTGAAAGAAAGACCTCCTTCATGCACGACCGCCACTTCCCGACGAGATGCTGGCTGTGGGTTAGCAATGCCACTTCGCCGGCCAGCTTCACTCAATCAGTAGGATCCGCGATTCATCATGCGCATTCGACAAGCAAACGCGTCCGATCTCGCTTCGATGTGGAGCATCTTCAAGGCAGTTATTTCAGCGGGTGATGCACTGCCATTCGCTGCTGACTTCGATCTTTCCACGTTTCAGTCGCATTGGTTCACATCGCAGAGGTCTTACGTCGCTATCACTGATGCCGCTGTGTTGGGCATGTATAAGTTTGGGGCCAATTACCCAGGGCCTGGGTCTCATGTGGCCACTGCCACCTATCTGGTGGATCCAGAGGCGCAAGGCCGGGGGGTTGGACGTGCGCTTGTCCAACACAGTCTGACGCAGGCAAAAGATGCCGGCTATTTAGCCATGCAATTCAACTATGTGGTGAGCAGCAATGCGCCAGCTGTGGAGCTCTACAAGAAACTGGGGTTCGCCATCGTCGGTACTTTGCCACAGGCGTTTCACCATCGCCGACTGGGGCTCGTGGATGTCTATGTCATGCACAGGCCTCTGCATGCAGAGGATGCCTGAGGATTCGTCTAGCCAGCCTGTTGGGCAGATCGGTGTGGTGCCATCTTCGGGTCGCCTGCACATCGACGTTGCACACAGGTTGAGTTTGCACGATGCGTGGCGATGCCATCGAGAAGACAACTGGCTGTGGCGGAACTGCAGTTGCTTTCATCGAGGCGCCGCTCTTGTGCGCGTGGCTCACAGACTCCGCAGTGCGCAACCCAACGGTCTCGGCTCCTGCGGCATGCCTCGCCAGGCGCTTTCTGCCAGCCCGGCGCACGCCTGCGCGCTTCGTTACCTGCATCTTTGCGCCGAAGTCCAACAACAAGCATCCACTCCGACGCGAATGGACGGCGACCACGAGCGCGTCACCTGCTCCGTGACAGGTTGGCAAGACGATGCCGCGTCAGGCATGGTTAGTGCCCTGTGTCTGCGCGCCGCTCCATCACGCTTGCACTCGACGCCCTGCCCTGCCATCCACACGTTATTGCCAAGGACCGCATGTTCTCCATCTTCAAGAAGAAAGCCACACCGTTGTTGATCGTTCGAGCAGATGGAAAAGAGTTGTGTCGCGTGACAGAACAAGATCTCCCTTGCGAAATGACGCCTTCAGTGCAGTTGAAGCCTGGCAGCGTGCTGGAATGTGTGGATTCGGCAGGGGACGTGCGCACGTATGAGCTCGGTAGTGCATCTGGATGGTTCCACTTCTCCGTGCGTGTCCATGCCAATCTGGGATGCCAGGTGGATTGCGTCATTTCTGAGGACCAGCAGCTCGCTGCGGATGCGTTTGCGACCGGCAAGGCATCCGGGATCAGGTTTCAGCCGTTCTTTTTGCCGGGCGCAGAGGTCAGCAACTCCGCGCTTGCAGGCAAGGGGCTGTTTGCGCGCGGGCTGCACTATGGCGGCACGGTCACCAGTGGCAATGTGGTGCTGTCCTGTGTGTGCGACCACTGCCAGCGTTCATTCCTGATCCGCTCCTATCACGCAGGGTTTAGCAACGCGGGCTACTTCTACTCGGCATCTGGCGCGTACACCATGACGGTCGACAGCCATCTGCCTGGCAGCCCAGCAGCGCTATCCGAGCCCGATACTGACGCACTTGCCGCACTGGAAAGCTCATTGCCTCTGGCGCCGGACGGGTCGAGCTATAGCTACCTCAACCCCTTCCGCTGCCCGCATTGCTCCATGCCATACATCGATTTCAGAGCGAACCCCGGCTTGCGGGAGAGCGAGTACTACGGAAATTATTTTGATGATTCAACATTGCTGCGCTACGTACCGGCGGATGCCTAGCATTTGCCCTTGATGCGCACAGGGCTGGATTGATGCCGTTAGCCGGACGCGATGCAGTGGCGCGCAGTGATGCTTGCGCACAGTGCATGCCATGCCGATATCCGCGCTATCTCGCAAGACCGATGCTTCCGATCGTTTTGCACCATGAAGTGGGCCGAGCTCTTGATTGACGGTGGACAACGCTCGCCTGCATCGGCTGTTCTACTGGCGAACAGGGTGGCGTCCTGCGCTACCATGTGGTCATGAACACTAAATTTCTTCTTGTTGCACTACTGCTGTGTGCCTCTGCTTCTGCACAAGGTGTTTCGCCGACCACCACACGTGAGGTGGGCCAGCTTTTCAAAGCACTTGAGCAATCCAACTGCGAATTTTCACGCAACGGGTCGTGGTATGCAGCGCCGAAAGCCAGCGAACACCTGCAGCGCAAGTACGAGTACCTGCAAAAAAAGGCATTGGTGACGTCTACCGAGTCTTTCATCGAACTCGCCGCGACCAAGAGCAGCATGTCGGGCAAGCCGTATCAGGTGCGTTGCGGGAACGCCGCGCCGGTATCGAGCCAGTCATGGTTCATTGGCAAGCTACGGGAGTTACGTAAGCGACCCTCGAACAACGACGCCGCGTCCGGCTAGGAATGGCTGACGAAGGCTAGCCAGCAGTTGTCAGTTAGGTGTCCATGCCGCACCGAGCACCGGCCGCGTCCGCCTGGCGGCTGTACGGTGGTTTTGGTAACTGCTCTAAACCACCCGTCCGCGTTTGATCGACCGATCAACATGCAGTGGCAGGCCCAACGCGCTTGGGCGGTTCCAATCGCTCACGCAGTGTTGCCGGCGGGCTTGCGGCACAGGACCGCCTGTTTGACCCCTGCACGGGGCCATGACGTGTCGGTTGCCTGACACGCACACCGGTGACGCACTTTCTCAGCGAACGCTGGGTGGCCGGTGGAGTACGGGCCTACGCTATCAACGCGCCTCCGCATCGGGCATTGATGCTGCGCACAGTCCCGTTGTGAGCGCTGCCGATTACGTGTTTCAGATCACACCAGATGATCTGCGGTTGGCTGCTGGTGTGCCCGAGATGCAGGTCGAACACTGCCGGCCTGGTGCATGCTGCCGATGCGCTTGATACCGAGCCGGATCGGTGCCCGCAGAACGTCAGCTATGGCTGGATCAACGTGAAGGAAGGCGAACGACATGAGCGTCCACCAGTCGGTCAAGCCGAATCAGCGTCGCAAGTCAGCCTTATTCAGAAGTTCGGCAACTGAGTGAAAAGTAGCCCGGACTGAGATGATGATGGAGGATGAACTCCAGAGGTAATGTCCTCGCTTGATCAATCGGTCCGGACAACGCGCGGACGGCTCGCTTCGCGATCTATCGTAGACAAGATAAGGATTGGATGCCTGACGCTGGTAACCCATTCAACAACGCTGCCACCTGGGACCGGTTCGCTACAGATCAGGCTGCTTTGAACGAGGGGCTGCAGGTGGTTCGAGAACATGCTATTGAGTCCCTTGTTGGCTTCCCCAACAAGCATCGACGCGAGTGATGCAGAGGTCTAACAACGTATTCAAGCCGAGTCCGCTTCGAATATCCACTTGGAGCGATTCAAGGGAGAGCGCACGGTGACGGACAAGAAGCGCAAGCCCGCAATGTCTGTGCAGTCCTTCATTGATGCACTCGACCATCCGCTCAAGCGCGAGATTGTTGCGATCAGGCAAGTCTTGCTGGGTGCGGATCCGACAATCTCGGAGGAGATCAAATGGAACGCACCCAGCTTTCGCACCACCGAGCACTTTGCCACCATGCATTTGCGCACAACAACCGCGGTGCAGCTTATTTTTCATCTGGGTGCCAAACCCGGACGGAAGGTTCCAGCAGAGGCTATCGCTGATCCGGAAGGGCTATTGACGTGGCACGGGACAGACCGCGCCTCGCTCAGTTTTTCCGGGGCCGCGGATCTGGCGCTCAAGCATGACGCATTGCTTGCGATCATTCGGCAATGGATCACGCATGTTTAGAGCGGCGAACAAAAGGACTGTGCAGCCGCCGAGTGCGCGCGGCCAGTGCTTGGAATCGGCATGTGCTACTCGCACATTGACGACTGCTCGCTACGTTTTGTTAGAACCTGTTCACGATCTTTCCTGATCAGTGCAGACTATGCGGATGCGCCAAAAGACCTATCCGAGCGACATGAGCC